>NZ_VDLZ02000006.1:0-472715 GCF_006334905.2 Streptomyces sp. 3MP-14 | reverse complement strand
GAACGATCTGTTCACTTCTAAACGGGCACCTAGAAAAAAGGTCCCCCACCCCCCGGCGCCCGCCCTCGGAAGTCGACGGCGCGCGGACTACCAAGACGACAGACGATGTTCGCGCGGCAGCGTGGTCGTTAACCGAACACCCCAACCACCGCACCCCTCAACGACCAACCAGCACCGCCCCCGCGAGACGCCCGACGATCGGCCACATCCGAGACGGGCGACATGCCGGGGCAGGCCGGCGAAGCCGGTGCGCGCCACGCACGCCCCCAGCGGCCAGCCGACCCCCGAACAAGCCGCAGTCCCCGCGCCCGTAGGGCACGGTCGCCAGAGCTGACTCCCGTTCGGCAACGAACCCCACCTCCCGGAAGCCGCGCCCCCCTCCCAGCCAGCCTCCTGCCGGCATTCGTTACGCCCGCACCCGGCCGATCGTGCGCCATCTAGGCCCGGCGTCGTAGCCCGCGCCAGAACCTTCCACCCCCGTGGGCGCGTCTCGTCGAGGGACGGCGACCAGTCGGGCTGCCCCGCACCGGCCACCGGCCCGCACCAACCACCCGCACCACCCCCACCCCGCTCCAAGAGAAACGCCCTAGTCCACCGAGAAGCGCAAGATGTCACTGAGGAACGGGACCTCAAGCCACGGCCGGGGCTCGGCCATCAGCGTCAGCAGCGCCACCGCCGTGCCGAGCACCGCGTAGGTGACGACATCGGTGAAGCGGGAGCGCACCGCCAGCATCCCGACCGCCGGCAGCCAGGCCCGCAGCACCGCGCCGGTCAGCAGCGCGCAACCCACGATCAGCAGCCCGATCCGGAAGTCGGCGAGCGTCACCACCAGACCGACCAGGGTGGTGGCCAGCACCAGCAGCAGCGGCCACTGCCGGATGGGCGCCGGCGCGTCACCACCCGCCGTGCGCCCCCCGCCCTCGGGGCGCGCCGTGCCCTTGGTGCGGTACTTCTCCGGCACCCGCCAACGCCTGCGCCAGGCAACGCCACTCACGGCCGCTCGCCCCCTCGTCCGGTTCCGGTTTCCGATCAGCCCTGGGCGGCCGCGCGTTCGGCGGCCTCGACCACGTTGCTCAGCAGCAGGGCCCGGGTCATGGGGCCCACACCGCGCGGGTTGGGCGAGAGCCAGCCGGCGACCTCGGCCACGCCCGGGTGCACATCGCCGACGATCTTGCCCGTCTCGTCGCGGCTGACGCCGACGTCGAGCACGGCGGCGCCCGGCTTGACGTGCTCCGGCTTGACCAGGTGCGGAACGCCGGCCGCCGCCACGATGATGTCGGCCGCCCGCAGATGCGCGGCCAGGCCCCTGGTCCCGGTGTGGCACTGGGTCACCGTGGCGTTCTCCGAGCGGCGGCTCAGCAGCAGCGGCAGCGAACGGCCCACCGTCACGCCCCGGCCGACGACCACCACCTCGGCGCCGTCGATCGGCACCTCGAAGCGGCGCAGCAGCCGGATCACGCCGTTGGGCGTGCAGGGCAGCGGTGCCGGCTCGCCCAGCACCAGCCGCCCGAGGTTGGTCGGGTGCAGCCCGTCCGCGTCCTTGTCCGGGTCGATCAGCTCCAGGACCCGGTTGGCGTCGATGCCGCGCGGCAGCGGCAGCTGCACGATGTAGCCGGTGCAGGCCGGGTCCTCGTTCAGCTCGGTGACCACGTCCTCGATCTGCTGCTGGCTCGCGGTGGCCGGCAGCTCCCGCTGGATGGAGGCGATCCCGACGGCGGCGCAGTCCCGGTGCTTGCCCGCGACATACTTCTGGCTGCCCACGTCGTCGCCGACCAACAGCGTTCCCAGGCCCGGGAGATGGCCGCTGCCCTTGAGGGCGGCGATGCGGGTGCGCAGGTCGGACTTGATCTCGGCCGCGGTGGCCTGGCCGTCGAGTGTCTGGGCAGTCATGGCCCCATCCTCCCCGATGAGCCCCCCTGCCCACCAATCCGGGCACCGGCTCCCCACCCGGCGCGGCGTCCACCGGATCGGGGGGAAGCTGCTGGAATACGGGGCATGAACGAACGCTACTCCCTCTTCAGCAGCCCGGCCGGCGGCGTGATGACCCGCGAAGTCGGGGCGATCACCGGCGAGTTGGAGCTGCACAGCGCCATCGACGAGGACGGTGCGCTCAGCCTGCGCATCCGCTACGCCGGCGCCGACGAGTGGTACACGGTGGAGGGCGGCCCCTACCGGCTGTACGACGCGCGCGACCACGAGGTGCTGCACGAGATCCTGGTCGCGATGCTGCACCGCCCGCCGGCCTGAGGCCGCCGCGAGGGCGGGGCGCCGGCCGCCGAAGCGGACGGCGCCCCCTCGCGCTCCGCGCGAGGAACCTCAGCGCGAGGAACCTCAGTGGAAGAAGTGCCGCGTCCCCGTCAGGTACATGGTGACGCCGGCCTTGTTCGCCGCCTCGATCACCTGCTCGTCGCGGACCGAACCCCCGGGCTGCGCCACGGCCTTCACGCCCGCCTCGGCGAGCACCTCGAACCCGTCCGGGAACGGGAAGAACGCGTCCGAGGCCGCGAACGAGCCCGCCGCGCGCTCGGCGCCCGCCCGGGCGACCGCCAGCCGCGCCGAGTCGACCCGGTTGACCTGCCCCATCCCGACGCCGACCGTCGCCAGCCCCTTGGCCAGCAGGATCGCGTTGGACTTCACCGCACGCGAGGCCCGCCAGGCGAAGGCCAGTTCGGCCAGCTCCGCCTCGTCCAGCGCCTCGCCGGCGACCAGCCGCCAGCGCGCCGGGTCGTCGCCCTCGGCCTGGAGCCGGTCGCTGACCTGCACCAGCGCGCCGCCGTCCACCGGCCGGAACTCGGTGACGGCGGTGGGCGGTTCGGGGCAGCGCAGCACCCGGATGTTCTTCTTCCTGGTCAACGCCTCCAGGGCGCCTTCCTCGTACGCCGGCGCCACCACGACCTCGGTGAAGATCTCCGCGATCTGCCCGGCCAGCTCCGCGCTCACCGGCCGGTTGACGGCGATCACGCCGCCGTAGGCGGAGAGCGGGTCGCAGGCGTGCGCCCTGCGGTGCGCCTCGGCGACGTCCGAACCCACCGCGATCCCGCACGGGTTGCTGTGTTTGATGATCGCCACACACGGCTCGGCGTGGTCGTAGGCGGCGCGCCGCGCCGACTCGGTGTCCACGTAGTTGTTGTAGGACATCTCCTTGCCGTGCAGCTGCTCGGCGGAGGCCAGCCCGGTGCCGCTGCCGTCGGTGTAGAGCGCGGCGGACTGGTGCGGGTTCTCCCCGTACCGCAGCACCCGGCCCAGGCCGAAGACCGGGCTGAGGCTCTGCGGGAAGGTCTCCTCGGCGCCGTCCTGCGCCGCGAAGTACCCGGCGACCTGGGCGTCGTAGCGCGCCGTGTGCCGGAACGCCTCCGCCGCCAACTCCCGCCGCCGCGCCGCCGTGAAGCCGCCATCGGCGACGGCGGCCAGCAGCTCGTCGTAGCCCGCCGGGTCGGTGACCACGGCCACCGTCGCGTGGTTCTTCGCCGAGCTGCGCACCATCGCGGGCCCGCCGATGTCGATCTGCTCCACGCAGTCCTCGAAGCCGGCGCCCGAGGCGACGGTCTGCTCGAACGGGTAGAGGTTGCTCACCAGCAGGTCGAACGGCTCGACCGACAGCTCCTCCAGCTGCGCCCGGTGCGCGGCCACCCGCTGGTCGGCCAGCAGCCCGGCGTGCACCTTGGGGTGCAGGGTCTTGACCCGGCCGTCCAGGCACTCGGGGAAGCCGGTCAGCTCCTCGACCGGGGTGACCGGCACCCCGGCGGCGGCGATCCGCCGGGCCGAGTTGCCGGTGGAGACGAGGGCCACGCCGGCGTCGTGCAGCGCGCTCGCCAACTCCTCAAGGCCGGTCTTGTCGTAGACGCTGATCAGCGCGCGCCGGATCGGGCGGCGCCCATCGGGGTCGCCGTGCGGGTTCTCGTCCTGCCGGAACCGCTTCGCCGCCTTGGCCGCCAACCGCGCGGTGGCGGTGGGCAGTTCGGCCCGTTCCTGGTCGTGCTGGTGGTCGTCGCGCTGCTCGTTCCGGTGCGCGGACTGCTGCGCGGTCTTCTGCTGGTCGGCGGTCACGGGATGTACACCTTTCGTCCCTCTACGCGGTAGCCGTCCCGGGCCAGTCGGCCCACGGCGTCGACGAGCAGGCCGCGTTCCACTTCCTTGATCCGCCGGTGCAGGGTGTCCTCGTCGTCATCGTCCCTGACCTCGACGGCTCGTTGCGCGATGATCGGGCCGCTGTCCACCTCCGCCTCGGCGAAGTGGACGGTGCAGCCGGTCACCTTGACGCCGTGCGCCAGCGCGTCGCGCACCCCGTGCGCGCCGGGGAAGCTGGGCAGCAGCGCCGGATGCGTGTTGATGAACCTGCCGGCGAAGGCGGCCATGAACGACGCCCCCACGATCTTCATGAAGCCGGCCGAGACCACCAGGTCCGGCCGGTGCGCGGCCACCGAGTCGGTGAGCGCGCGGTCCCAGTCGGGGCGGCTGGGATAGTCCCGCAGCCGGTGGACGAACGTCGGCACCCCGGCCCGTTCCGCCCGCCGCAGCCCCTCGATCCCGCCCCGGTCGGCGCCCACGGCGACCACCTCGGCGCCGAACCCGGAGGCCGGGTCGGCGGCGGCGTCCAACAGCGCCTGGAGGTTGCTGCCGGAGCCCGAGACCAGAACGACCAGGCGGGCCGGGGGCCTTGACCCGGCGCCCGGCTGGGCTGCTCCTTCGGGGGAGTCGACGGCATCGGGGGCGGCGGGGGCAGAGGCCACGACGAGGTCTTTCCTTGAGTCTTCTCCTCCCGGGTCTTCCTCCCGGAGGGCACCGGCCAACGGAAAAGGCCGGCCCTCCGCAACGATACCGGCACGGCTGGGTCCCCCCGTGCCCTGGTCCGGCGCCGGGCAGGTACGGTCGGAAGCCACCGGCACCGCGAGAATCCCGGCGCGCGGGCCCGACAGAAAGATGCGACCACACAGATGACGGACCGACCCCGCGCATCAGGCCAGCAGGAGCGGCCCGGCGAGGAGGACAACCCCTTCGCCCCGCCGCCCGAGGGGCAGCCCGAACAGCCGTGGCGGCCGCGCCACCCCGAGGGCGGCTCGGGGAACGGACGCGAAGCGGGGAACGGACGGGGCTCGGGCGACGGGCTCGGCGACGACTCCGACCAGCGGCCGCGCTGGGGCGGGCAGTGGGGCCGGCGCCAGCCGGGGCGCGGCGGCGGGCCGTTCGGCGGTCCCGGCGGGGACCGGCAGGGCGAGGACGGCGGCAACGGCCGCCGCTGGGACCCGGAGGACCCGGTGCAACGGCACGCGCGGTACGCGGTGTTGGCCGGCATGTGGGGCGTCTTCGCCGGGCTGCTCTCCTGGGAGTGGCTGGGCCTGCTGCTGGGCGCGCTCGCCCTGTACTGGGGGATCAGCGCCCTGCGCGGCGGCCCCCGCGACGCGGAGGGCCGGCCCCCTGCGCCCACGCCCGACGGCCGCCGCCCGCAGCGCGGCTCGGCGATCGCCGGCGTCGTCCTGGCCAGCCTGTCGCTGCTGATCGTGGCGGTGAGCTACTCGGCCCAGCTGGTCTACAAGGAGTACTTCGACTGCGTCTCCGACTCCCTGACGGCGCCGTCCAAGGCCGCCTGTGAGGAGCACCTGCCGAGTCAACTCCGTTCTATCTTCGGCGAACAGGACTGAGCCTCGGCCTCCCGCCGGCGGAACCGGCCGGGCGCGGGGACGCGTCACCAGCCGGGAGCGGCGGGAACGGCGCGGGGACGGGGGACGTCGGGGGATGGCGAGGAACGGGCGGCGGCGCGCGCCGTGGGCGGCGGTGGGCGGCGCGGCGCTGCTGGCGCTGGGCGGCACGGCCTGGCTGGTGTGGGCGGGCGCCGCGGACGACGGGCCGCGCGAGAGCTGGCGGGCCGCCGAAGCGGACACCGGCGGCGACGGCGCGTCGGACCTGGCGCTGTGGGTGCACGACGGGGTGGTGGCCCGGGTCGGGCCCACCGGCGTCGGCGCGATCGTCGGCCATGACGCGGCGGACGGCGCCGCCCGCTGGCGGTTGCCCGCGCCCGAGGGGACCGAGGGCCCCTGCGCGGCCAGCGAACGCGTCAACGCCGAGGGCGTCGGGGTCGTCCTCTACCACTCGCCGGACGCCGGGGGCTGCACGGTGCTGGCCGCGATCGACGCCGGCGACGGGGCGTTGCTGTGGTCGCACGACTTCGGCGCGCTCGACCCGGCCCTGACGTCCCCGCCGGGCGAGTCCGCCACGGTGGCCGTCGGCGCGACCACGGTCACCGTCAAGCTCTCGCCGGCGAACATCCCCGAGGGCTTCTTCCGCCTCGACCTCGCCAGCGGGCAGCTGCTGCCGGCGCCGGGCGACGTGCCGGGGCAGGGGTGCGCGACGGGCTGGGTTCCGGTGACCGTCGACCACGCCGACGCGCGCCTGGTGACGCTGGCCCGCTGCGCGGACGCGGCGGAGGCGGGGGCCGAGCCGCGCCTCGCGATGGGCGTGCACGACGCGGAGACCGGCGAGCCACTGTGGGGCAGGGCCCTGGAGAACCTGGCCGTGATTCCCGCCGACGTGGTGGCCGGGCCCGCCGGCGGCCCGCTGGTCGTCGCCCAGGGCGAGGCGCTGGTGGCGTACTCGGAGGCCGGGCAGGAGCTGTGGCGGCTGGCCGCCGACGGGCGCGGGCTGGTCGAACGGGCGGTGACGGACGGGGTGTTGGTCGTCGAGTCGCTTCCCACGGACGACGTAGGGGACGAAGGGGCGGACGAGTCGGCGGGCGTCACGTTCGAGGGCTATGCGCTGGACGACGGGGAACGGCTGTGGCGCGGCACGTTCCCCGAGGGCACCGCGTTCCTGGGCGCCGACCCCGCGACCGGCCGGGCGCTGCTGGGGAGTTACGCCTACGCCCAGGGCGAGGGCGGGCAGTTGACGCTCAGCTGGCTGGGGCTGGCGGACGGCGCCACGGAGGGGGCCGGGACCGTGCCGTTCCCGCTGGAGCGGGGCACGGTCGAGGCGCTGGCCGCGTTCGACGCCGAACGGTTCTATCTCGGCGGCGGGTTGGCGAGCGAGGCGCGGCTCCGGGCGTTCGCCCGGTAGCGCGCGGGGCGTGGGGCGCGCAACGGGCTACTCGTCCATGCGGGAGACCAGCTCGCCCGACTTCTTCCTCAGCGCCGACCAGCGGGCCAGCCGCGCGTCGGTGGTGTGCCACTCGGGGACCGGCGCCCGGCGGCGGCGCCGCAGGCGGGCCGGGACCCAGGAGCGGCGCGGCCGAGGCGCCGCCGGCACCGGCCGCGCCGGCGGCGCCTCGGCCGGCCGGCCCCGGCCGAGCGCCGTGGCGAGCAGCAGCCTCGGCTGGTGCAGCCGCCACAGCCGCAGCGCCAGCGCCGTCGGCAGCGCCACCAGCGCCCAGCCGGCGGCGGCCAGGCCGGTGAGCCAGCCGTGCGGGCCGAACGCGGCGAGTTCACCTTCGCCCAGCGCGCCGCCGGCGAACGTGCCGAGCCAGCCGAGCGCCAGCCCGGTGCCGCCGGCGGCCAGCAGCGCGGTGAACGTCGTTCCCCACCAGCCGAAGGCGGCGTCCCGCTGGCCCGGGACCGGGACGGCGGCCCGGGCGACCAGCCCGGCGATCACCGCGACCCCGGCCAGCGGCACCCCGGCGGCGCACCACAGCAGCGGGCCGTCAGGCGTGCCGTGCGGCAGGCCGGCCAGCAGCGGGAACGGGGGCGGCGTCGGCTCGCCGCTGACCGCCAGCGGCGTCAACAGGCTGCCGCCGCCCAGCGTGAAGCCGGGCCCCAGGCCGTAGGCGGCGCCCCAGACGGCGGCGTTGGGCGCCAGCGCGCAGCCGAGCAGCAGCACCGCGAGCCGCCCCGACCAGTCGCCGCTGAGCGTGACCAGCGTGCTCTGCGCCGCGGGCGCGTGGAGCAGCAGCGCCCCGGCGGCCAGCAGCGCGCCGACCCCGCAGCAGGCGGCGGCGCCGCCGAGCGCGGCCCGGCCGGCGGCGGCCAGCCGCTCCGGGGTGAACGGCCTGACCCAGCGGGCCTGGGCCCAGGCGCGGGCCAGCCGCCCTGGCGGCACCCCGCTGATCACCCAGGCCGAGGGGACGGTCACCAGCAGCGCGAAGAGCGGCAGTTGGAGCGCGGTGGACAGCGGCTCGGGCGAGATGTCGGCCGGGGCGGCGAAGAGCGCGGCGGCGGCGCCGACCAGGAGGTAGCCGCCGCAGATCCACAGCGCGGCGGGGAACGCCTCGTGGGGCGCGGCGGCGGCCCGCGCGTGCTCGGGGGCGGGGTCCGCCTCGGGGAGCAGGGTGACGCGGACCGCGCGGTGGAGCAGCCAGCCCGGGAGCGCCACCAGCAGCAGCGGGGTGAGGGCGACGGGGGCGGTGGCGCCGTAGAGGGTGTCGGCGCGCACGAGTTCGCAGCCGTGGGCGAGGAGCCACAGGTCGGCGGCGATCCGCAGCGCGCCGGTCGGGCCCTGGTCGGGGTAGGGCGAGATCACCCAGAACAGCAGGACGAGCACGGCGAGGCCGCCGAGCCCGAGCCCGGCCGCGAGCATTCCTTCGAAGAACCATCGGCCCTGGCTGCGGCCGACGGGAGCGATCCGCCGCAGGGCCGGCTGAGTGAGGTGGGGCACCCGGCCATGCTCCCAACAACACCCGAAGTGTCACGGTAATGGGTTTTCGCCGCAGTGTCGGCCACGATTCCCCTATGTCCAGTTTTAAGGATTATCTGCCCCGCCATCGGGGCAGCCATCGCGCCCACCGGAAACGCCCCCGAGCCCGAATCCGAAGCCGCGTCCGAACCCCCGCCCACCGCACCCCGCCGCCGACCACCGAGGCCGGCACCGAGACCGTTGCGCCGGAGCCCGAACGCACCGAGGGACCCGAACCCGTAGAGGGACCCGAACCCGTCGAGGAGCCGGCGCGCGTCGAGGAGCCCGAACCCGTCGACGCCCGCGCCGCGTTCCTCACCCTCTACGAGGAGCAGGCCGACGCGCTGCTGCGGCAGGCCGTGGTGCTCGGCGGCGACCATGCGGTCGCCCGCCGCGCCGTGGCCCGCGCGTTCCGGCTGGCCTGGGAGTCCTGGCCCGAGGTCGCCGCCCACGAGGACCCGGCCGGCTGGGTGCGGGCGGTCTGTCACGAACACGCGCTCGCGCCCTGGCAGGGCTACCTGCCCCGCCGCTGGCGGGAGCCGGCCGAGCCGGCCGGCGAGGACGGGCCGCTGCTGGCCGCGCTGTGGGCGCTGCCGCCGGCGTACCGGCGGGCGCTGCTGCTCGCCGACGGGCTCGGCCTCGGCCAGGCGGCGGTGGCGGCCGAGTGCGAGGCCAGCACGGCGGCCACGGTCGGCCGGCTGGTGAACGCCAGGGCCGCGCTGGCCGAGCGGCTGCCACAGCTGGCCGACCGCCGGGAGGCGCTGTGCCGGGCGCTGCGGGCGCAGCGCGTGGTGCCGCCGCCGGCCGCCGAGGCGCTGCGGGCCAGCGAACGCACCACCCGCCGGATCGTGCGCGGCTCGGCCGCGCTCTTCGCCGGCACCGCCCTCGCGCTGGCCGGCGCCGGCGCGCTCGCCGGCCTCGGGTAGCCGGCCGTTCCCGAAGAACCCGGGAACGCCGAGGGGCGCCCTGGTCGGCCTGGGCCGAGGGGCGCCCCAACGGTGCGGTGGAACGGGCCGGTTGAACCCGGCCGGCGTCCGGACCTTCAGGCGGCCAGCGCCTCGCGGGCCAGCCGGGCGGTCTCGGACGGGGTCTTGCCGACCCGGACGCCGGCGGCCTCCAGGGCCTCCTGCTTCGCCTGGGCGGTGCCGGAGGAGCCGGAGACGATGGCGCCCGCGTGACCCATGGTCTTGCCCTCGGGCGCGGTGAACCCGGCCACATAGCCGACGACCGGCTTGGTGACGTTGGCCTTGATGAAGTCGGCGGCCCGCTCCTCGGCGTCGCCGCCGATCTCGCCGATCATCACGATCAGGTCGGTCTCCGGGTCGGCCTCGAACGCGGCCAGCGCGTCGATGTGGGTGGTGCCGATGATCGGGTCGCCGCCGATGCCGACGCAGGAGCTGAAGCCGATGTCCCGCAGCTCGTACATCATCTGGTAGGTCAGCGTGCCGGACTTGGAGACCAGCCCGATGCGGCCCGGCTTGGTGATGTCGGCGGGGATGATGCCCGCGTTGGACTGGCCGGGGGTGATCAGGCCCGGGCAGTTGGGACCGATGATGCGGGTCTTGTTGCCCTTCTTGCCCGCGTAGGACCAGAAGGCGGCGGTGTCGTGCACCGCGATGCCCTCGGTGATGACCACGGCCAGCGGGATCTCGGCGTCGATCGCCTCGATCACGGCGGACTTGGTGAACTTCTCGGGTACGAAGATCACCGTGACGTCGGCGCCGGTCGCGTCGATCGCCTCCCGGACGCCGCCGAAGACCGGGATCTCGGTGCCGTCGAAGTCCACGCTGGTGCCGGCCTTGCGCGGGTTGACGCCGCCGACGATGTTGGTGCCGGCGGCCAGCATCCGCCGGGTGTGCTTCTGGCCCTCGGAGCCGGTCATCCCCTGGACGATGACCTTGCTCTCCTTGGTGAGGAAGATAGCCATGGTGTGAGTCTCGCTGTCCTCGTCTGTTCTCGTCTGTCTCGTTGTCTCGTCACGGACCCCGTGGGAACGGTTACTTGGCGGCCAGCTCGGCGGCCCGGTCGGCCGCGCCGTCCATGGTGTCGACCTGCTCGACCAGCGGGTGGTTGGCGTCGGTGAGGATCTTCCGACCCAGCTCCGCGTTGTTGCCGTCGAGCCGCACCACCAGGGGCTTGCTGACCTCCTCGCCCTTGGTCCGCAGCAGCTCCAGGGCCTGCACGATGCCGTTGGCGACGGCGTCACAGGCGGTGATGCCGCCGAAGACGTTCACGAAGACGGACTTCACGTCCGGGTCGCCGAGGATGATCTCCAGGCCGTTGGCCATCACCTCGGCGGAGGCGCCGCCGCCGATGTCCAGGAAGTTGGCCGGCTTGGCCCCGCCGTGCTTCTCGCCCGCGTAGGCGACCACGTCCAGGGTGCTCATGACCAGGCCGGCGCCGTTGCCGATGATGCCGACGTTGCCGTCGTCCAGCTTCACGTAGTTGAGGCCGCGCTCCTTGGCGGCCGCCTCCAGCGGGTTGGCGGCGGCGCGGTCCTCCAGCGCGGCGTGGTCGGGCTGGCGGAACTCGGCGTTGGCGTCCAGGGACACCTTGCCGTCCAGCGCGATGATCTGGCCGTCGCCGGTCTTCACCAGCGGGTTGACCTCGACGAGGAGGGCGTCCTCCTTGATGAAGACCTGCCACAGCTGGCGCAGCACGTCGGCCACCTGCTCGGCGACCTCGGCGGGGAACTTCGCGGCGGCGACGATCTCCCGCGCCTTCTCCTCGCTCACCCCGTCCACGGCGTCCACCGGGATGCGGGCCAGCGCCTCCGGCTTGGTGGCGGCCACCTCCTCGATGTCCATGCCGCCCTCGACCGAGGCCATGGCCAGGAAGGTGCGGTTGGTGCGGTCCAGGAGGAAGGAGACGTAGTACTCCTCAGCGATGTCCGCCGTCTGGGCCAGCATCACGCGGTGCACGGTGTGGCCCTTGATGTCCATGCCGAGGATGGCCCCGGCCTTCTCCACGGCGTCCGCCGGGTCGGAGGCGAGCTTGACGCCGCCGGCCTTCCCTCGACCACCGGTCTTCACCTGCGCCTTGACGACCGCGCGACCGCCAAGCCGCTCGGTCACCTCACGCGCCGCCTCCGGCGTGTCGATGACTTCGCCGGCCAGCACCGGCACGCCATGCTTGGCGAAGAGATCCCTCGCCTGGTATTCGAACAGGTCCACGCTCGCGTCCGTCCTCAGTCAGTGAATCTCGCGGTTCGTTCTCGACGTGGGCGTGCCGCGTGGCCGCGGTGCGAGGCGCTGAAGCGAGGCGAAACCGCGCACGCGGCATGTCCGGAGTCGAGCGTATCGGTGGCCATGCGGGGCTTTGGGGTCGCGGGTCACCCGCGCGTGGTGAGACCTGTCACAAATCGGCCCGGAATCGGCGTGCCGGCGCGCGAAGCGGCGCACGGGCCGCTCCGGGCGCCGGCGCGCCACCGGCCCGCGCGGTCGCGGATCAGCCGGCGCGCACATGGCCGCGCACCCACTCCACGACCTCACCCGTGGGTGCGCCCGGGGTGAAGATCTCCGCCACACCCTGCTCCTTGAGCGGCGGGATGTCGGCCTCCGGGATGATGCCGCCGCCGAACACCGTGATGTCGGCGGCGTCCTGCTCCCGCAGCAGCTCCAACACCCGCGCGAAGAGGGTGTTGTGGGCCCCGGAGAGGATGGACAGGCCGATGGCGTCGGCATCCTCCTGGATGGCGGTGGCCACGATCTGCTCAGGCGTCTGGTGCAGCCCGGTGTAGATGACCTCCATCCCCGCGTCCCGCAGCGCCCTGGCGATCAGCTTGATCCCCCGGTCGTGCCCGTCGAGTCCCGGCTTGGCCACCACGACCCTGATCGGTCCCGCATCACCCATCGACTGCCTCCCAAGGAACGCGCCGCCGCAACGACGCGAACGGACGTTAACCACAGCATCGCGCACCCACCCGCCGCCCGTCAGCCGCCGGTGACCACCGCCCGGAATTCGAACTCGACTCGAACACAAAGTGCGGTCTCGATGGCCGCGCCACCGAAAGGCGACCTATTGCCCGTTTCCTCATGTCTGGAAACCCAAGAACAACCGGCCGAAGATTGTGGGGCTCGCGTACCCCCGGGTACAGTCACCGTCCAGCAGCCGCCGGGTCCCCACCCCAGCTCCTGTTGTCGAGCCGAAAGGCATGGTCGGTGAGCGATCGTCTGTTGTCGGGAGAACCCGACCAGTTGGACTACTCCGGCCTCGGCTCCTTCCCTCCCACCGCCTTCGGCGAGACCCCGCTCGGCAGCCCGACCGACGCCTACGCCGGACACTACGCGACGGCCCAGGGAACGGGCGCGATGGCCGGGTACCCGACACCCGCCGACGGCTACGGGTACGGATACGGCAACGACCAGGGGTACGTTCAGGGATACGGGCACGACCAGGGGTACGGCGCGACGCCGGACGCCGGTTGGGGCGCCACCGCGTTCGCGGGCCAGGACGACCACCAGGACCCGTCGACGTACCAGCAGCACCAGTACCACCAGCAGCACCAGGGATACGACCAGGGGTACGGGGAGTACGCCGGCTATTCCGAGCACCAAGGGGAGTACGGGACCTATCAGCAGTACGCGGCACCGCACGCCGACCAGCACAGCGAGCAACACGTCGGCTACTACGTGGACCAACCGGCCGACCAACTCGTCGACCAACTCGCGGCGTCACACGCCCCGTTCGGCTACCAGAACCAGCACGGCGGCTGGGCCGCCGGGCCCGAGCAGCCGTGGGCGGAGACCGGCGGAGTGGAACACCAGGCCACGCCCGACGAGGCCGCCGAACCGGCCGCCGAACGACCGGCCGATGACCCGCTGAACCCGCCGTCGCACGAGGCCGACGCCGAGGAGCCGGGCCCCGCGCCCGCCGACGACCTCGCCGACCTCGACTCAGACCTCGAACTCGACCCCGACCCCGACCCCGACCCCGTCGAGGCGTTCGTTCCCGCGCCGCGCCCGGTCGTCGTCGGCAAACCGGTCGGCCGTGGTCGGCGGCGCTCGCAACGGCCGCGCCGCTCCGCGCTGTTGAGCGTGGCCGCGCCCTCCCTCGCGGTGCTCGGCGTCACGGCGGCGGCCACCGCGGCCACCGTCTCCGGCTCGTCCGACACCGGCGAGCCGCCGCCCGTCGCGGCGCCCGACCCGGCCGAGGTCGAGGAGATCGCCGCCAACGAGCAGTTCGACACCCAGTTGCAGGGGCTGTCGGCCGCCGTGGACGACTACGCCGACCGCGCCAGCCGCACCCAGGGCCGGATGGACCTGGAGGCGCAGATCGAGGCCGAGGAGCAGGCCGCCGAGGAGGAGGCCGCCCGGCAGGAGGCCCTGCGGCCCAAGTTCTTCGTCCCCGTGGAACAGCACGGCCTCAGCGCCTACTTCGGGCAGGCCGGCGTCAACTGGATGTCCACCCACACCGGGATCGACTTCCCCGTCAGCTACGGCACCCCGGTGATGGCCGCCACCGACGGCGAGATCCGCACCCAGTGGAACCCCAGCTACGGCAACATGGTCATCCTCACCGCCGCCGACGGCACCGAGACCTGGTACGCGCACCTGGACAGCACGGTGTTCCAGTCGGGTTGGGTGCAGGCCGGCACCGTGATCGCCTACTCCGGCAACTCGGGCACCTCCACCGGGCCCCATCTGCACTTCGAGGTCAGGCCCTACGGCGGCTCCGCGATCGACCCGCTGGCCTGGCTGCGCGGCAAGGGCCTGGAACCCACCTGATCCCGCCCGACCCAGCACAACGACCGAGCGCGCCGGCCCCGTTGGGGACCGGCGCGCTCGATGTCGTTCTGGTGCTCGTCGCGGCGGTGTGGCCCGCGACGCGCGAACTGCCAGGTGGGCTCAGGAAGAGCGCTTGCTCACCGAGGAGCAGACCGCGAGCGCACCGACCGGCGCCAGCAGGAGCATCAGGTAGTTGATGGCCTCCATGCCGTCGGACCAGGCGTCCCAGACGTCGCCGAAGTCGCTGAAGAAGACCTCAAGCGTGCCCTTGGACTCCAGGCCGAACTCGGCGGCCATCTCGTTGCCGTAGACATACTCGCTGAGCACCATCGCGGTGCCCCACAGCTCGCCGAAGACGGCCGCCACCAGGGCGAGCGCGGCGGCGACGCCCCACACCACGTAGTTCTTCTTGGCGAGGAACGCGGGGCCGACGGCGACGCCGGCGCCCACGAGGAGCGAGAGCCAGGTGACCTGGCTGAACTCCATCTTCTCCTCGTCGAACATGCCGTTGTAGATCAGGCCGTAGACGAAGCCGACGACCAGCATCGCGCCGACGGCGGCGAGGATGGCGATCGCCGGGTTGCCCGTCGCGCCGGACGACGGCGGGGGCGGGGGGAAGCCGCCGCCGGGGCCGCCGTAGGGGCCCGGCTGGTGCGGGGGCTGCTGTTGCTGCGGGTAGCCGTGGCCCTGCTGGGGCGGCTGCGGCTGCTGCGGGTAGCCGTAGCCCGGCTGCGGAGGCTGCTGGCCGTAGGGGTTGGGCGGCTGCTGGGGCTGCTGGCCGTACTGCGGCTGATAGCCACCGGGCTGCTGAGGCGGCTGCTGACCGCCGTACCCACCCTCCGGCTGTTGCTGCCAGGGCTGGCTCATGTGGTTCCCCCTGGGGAAGTGAAAGGGATACGTACTCCGGGGACAGGAAGGAAGTGGAGTACGAAAGTGCCTGAAGCATCTCATCGCTCCCCCAGCCCGACCACAACCCCTTTCCCCGCTCTGTGACACGACGGCGACACTCGGGCCGGCCCGCCCAGCAGGTCAGGGCCGACGTCGCGGCGACGTCAGAGCTTCTCCACGGGGGCGTAGCGGAGCAGCAGCCGCTTGGGCTTCTCGCCGCCGAAGTCGATGGTGGCCTCCGCCCGGTCGCCCTCGCCCTGCACGGCGACGACCCGGCCCATGCCGAAGGTGTCGTGCGTCACCCGGTCCCCCGGCGCGAGCGAGACGACCGGCTTGCCGGAGGAGCGGCCGGTGGCGAACCCGCCGGTGGCGCCGCCGCGTCGGGCCGCCACGGGGGCCGGCGGCTCCGGCGTCCTGGCGACCGGGCCGGTGCGCCGCCACTCGACGTGCTCCTCGGGGATCTCCTCCAGGAACCGGGACGGCGGGTTGTGTTGGGGCTGGCCCCAGGCGCTGCGCAGCACCGAGCGCGTGACATAGAGCCGCTGCCTGGCCCGGGTGATCCCGACATAGGCCAGCCGGCGCTCCTCCTCCAACTCCTTGGTCCTGCCCAGCGACCGCATGTGCGGGAAGACCCCGTCCTCCATGCCGGTGAGGAAGACGACGGGGAACTCCAGGCCCTTGGCGGTGTGCAGGGTCATCAGCGTGATCACGCCGCCCTCGTCCGCCTCGTCGGGGATCTCGTCGGAGTCGGCGACCAGCGCCACCCGCTCCAGGAAGTCGGCCAGCGTGCCGGGCGACTCCTCCTCGGCCCGGGCGCGCTCCTGCTCGAACTCCAGGGCCACGGCGGCGAGTTCCTGGAGGTTCTCCACCCGGGTCTCGTCCTGCGGGTCGGTCGACGCCTGCAACTCGGCGAGATAGCCGGTGCGTTCCAGCACGGCCTCCAGCACGGTGGCCGGCCCGGCGCCGGACTCGACGACGGTGCGCAGCTCCTCCAGCAGCACGTTGAACCGGCGGACGGCGTTGGCCGAGCGGGCCGCCATGCCGTACGCCTCGTCGACCCGGCGCAGCGCCTGGGCGAACGAGATCCGCTCGCGCAGCGCCAGGGCCTCGATCATCGCCTCGGCCCGGTCGCCAATGCCGCGCTTGGGGACGTTGAGGATGCGGCGCAGCGGAACGGTGTCCTCGGGGTTGGCCAGCACCCGCAGGTACGCCAGCACATCCCGGACCTCGCGCCGCTCGTAGAAGCGGACGCCGCCGACCACCTTGTACGGCAGGCCGACCCGGATGAAGACCTCCTCGAAGATCCGGGACTGGGCGTTGGTGCGGTAGAAGATGGCGACCTCGCCGGGCCTGGCGTCGCCCGCGTCGGTCAGCCGGTCGATCTCGTCGGCGACGAACTGGGCCTCGTCGTGCTCGGTGTCCGCGACATAGCCGACGATGCGGGCGCCGCCGCCCGCGTTGGTCCACAGGCTCTTCGGGCGGCGGTCCTCGTTGCGGGCGATCACCGCGTTGGCGGCGGAGAGGATCGTCTGGGTGGAGCGGTAGTTCTGCTCCAGCAGCAGCGTCGCGGCCTGCGGGAAGTCCTGCTCGAACCGGAGGATGTTGCGGATGGTGGCGCCACGGAACGCGTAGATCGACTGGTCGGCGTCGCCCACCACGCACAGCTCGGCCGGCTCCAGCGGCCCGCCCGGCTCGCCGACCAGCTCCCTGATCAGCGTGTACTGGGCGATGTTGGTGTCCTGGTACTCGTCGACCAGGATGTGCCGGAAGCGGCGGCGGTAGTGCTCGGCGACGTCGGGGAACGCCTGGAGCAGGTGGACCGTGGTCATGATGATGTCGTCGAAGTCCAGCGCGTTGGCCTCGCGCAGCCGCGCCTGGTACATCGAGTACGCCTCGGAGAGCGTCTTCTCGAAAGATCCCCCAGACTCCGTCTGGGAGGTGCCCCCACCCGCCTGGGCGGCGAAGTCCTCCGGGTCGATCAGCTCGTTCTTCAGGTTGGAGACCTTGGCGCTGAAGGACTTGGGCGGGAAGCGCTTGGGGTCCAGCTCCAGGTCCCGGCAGACGAGGGCCATCAGGCGCTTGGCGTCGGCCGCGTCGTAGATGGAGAAGCTGGAGGTGAAGCCGAGTTGGCGGCTCTCCCGGCGGAGGATGCGGACGCAGGCGCTGTGGAAGGTCATCACCCACATCGCGTTGGCGCGCGGGCCGACCAACTCGGTGACCCGCTCGCGCATCTCGCCCGCGGCCTTGTTGGTGAAGGTGATCGCGAGGATCTGGCCCGGGTGCGCGTTGCGGGCGGACAGCAGGTGCGCGATGCGGTGGGTCAGCACCCGGGTCTTGCCCGAGCCGGCGCCGGCCACGATCAGCAGCGGCCCGCCGCTGTGCGTGACGGCGGCGCGCTGCTGCTCGTTGAGCCCGTCCAGCAGCACGGCCGGGTCGCTGATCGGCTTGCGCGCGCCGTTGCGGTAGTAGGCGTCCTCGTCGGCGGCCCGTGGCTCGGCGAAGGTGCCGGCGAAGAGGTCGTCGGGAACGTCCTCCTGGCCGGCGCCGCCGGGTGTGTCCTCGGGCTCGGGGGGTGGCGGCTCCTCGTCCGGGGTGGGGTCGAGGTCCGCCAGGGCTTGGTCGTCGAAGAGGCCGCTCATCGCCCACCGAGTCTAGAGCCCCCCTCTGACAGCGCGGGCCCGACCGGGATAACCCCGGTGGTCCCGGGGCGACCCCGCCGCGCGCCGGAGGGGTTCACCCGGAGTTGCCCCCGAGATCCCGGCTCGGGCCGGGACGGAGCCGTTCGCCCTGGCTATGTTGGTGGAACGGGTCGGCGCCGCCGGTCCGCAGCCCGGCGGGGCGTCGTGGAACGGCCCCCGCCCGCGGCGTTGTCGAGCACCGTGTACGAGAGGGACCGCCCGCCATGACGTCCGAAAGCCAGCCCGACCCGGCCACCTCGTCGGAGCCCGCGCCGCTGCGGAAGGCCGCGCCGGCCGGTGCGCCCGCCGACCCGAGGGCCGGGCTGCGCGCCTCGCACGCCGACCGCGAGGCGGTGGCCGAGCGGCTGCGGGAGGCGGCCGGCGAGGGGCGCCTCGACATGGAGGAGCTGGAGGAGCGGCTGGAGTTGGCGCTCACCGCCAGGACCTATGGCGAACTGATCCCGCTGACGGCCGACCTGCCCGGCCCGCACCAGCAGCGCCCCGTTCCGCTGGGCCCGCCGCCGAGCCGCCAGGACGAGCGACCGCTGCTCCTCAAGGGCGGGCTGCACGGCGCCGAGCGGGTGGGGCGCTGGCAGGTGCCGTCGAAGATCATCGCCAAGGGCGGGATGGGCGGGGTCAAGGTGGACTTCACCAGGACCGAACTGCCGCTGGGCGAGGTCGAGGTGGAGGTGCACGGCGAGATGGCGGGCGTCACCGTCGTCGTCCCCGAGGGCTGGCGGGTGGACACCAGCGGCGTGGACCCGTCGATCGGCGGGCTGCGCGACCGCACCTCGGGGGAGGCGCCGGAGAGCGCCCCGACGGTGTGGGTGACCGGCAGCTGCGGGATGGGCGGCGCGACCGTGCGCCACCCCAACCGCTGGGAGCGGCGCAAGCTGCGCGACAACCCGGCCTGAGCCGCGCCGGCCGGCTCAGGGGCGGTTGGCGCTGCGGTAGACGTTGACCACGGTGCCGGCGGGGTTGGGCCTGGTGGAGACCAGCTCGAAGGGGGCGTGCCGGCCGTTCTCGGGGAAGATCGACTTGCCGCCGCCCAGCAGCACCGGCATCACCAGCAGGCGGAGTTCGTCGACCAGGCCCGCGTCCAGCAGGGCGCGCACCACCGTCGAGCTGCCCTGCACCACGATGTCGCCCTCGCCGGCGCCGCGCGCCGCCTCGATCTTCGGGACGAGCTGGTCGCGGGGTATCCGGGTGGTGTTCGCCCAGGTGCGGTCGGGGTCGATGACGGAGTCGCTGACCACGTACTTGGGCAGGGAGGTGAGGCGGTCGGCGAACGGGTCGCCGGCCCGCTGCTGCCAGGCGGTGGCCATCACGGACCAGGTGCGGCGGCCGAAGAGGAGCACCTTCGCGCCCGAGACCGCCTCGTCGAAGGCGCCGCCCACCACCGCGTCGTCGAAGTAGGGGCCAGCCCAACCGCCGTGCGCGAAGCCACCGTCGGTGTCCTCATCGGGACCGCCGGGGGCCTGCACCACGCCGTCGAGGCTGACGAAGGAGAGGGCGACAACACGCATGGTTCTGGCTCCATGTTCGTTCGGTTCGTTCGGTTCGTTCGGTTCGTTCGGTTCGTTGGGTCCGCCGCGGTTCGCGCTCGGCCCGTCGGGTGAGTGGACCACGGTCGGTCGCCGAACTCATCGCCCCCGACCGGTCCCGATCGAAGTGACGCCGGTCACCGAACAGTTGACCGGTCGATCTCGATCACGAGGCAAAGATCACAAATTGGTTTCGGTCATATCGCACACCAGCCTTCCCAAAGGCCCCGCCAAGTGACTACCGTGCAGCGCCAGGTGGCTCGCTCCCCTGACGCCGCACCCGGCGGCACGGGCCGCCTCCGTTCGTAGGGCGTCCCCGTCGCCGCGCGGCCCAGCCGCCGTGGCAGCCCGCGTTCGGCCAGGGATTGGAGACACCGGCCTTGGGCACTCACCGCAAGCCGCGCGGCGGCCTTCTGGAGTCCCCGTCCGCGCGTCGAGGCGCCATGAGCGTGGGCGCAGCGGCCCTCGCCTCGGCGACCCTGCTCAGCCACCCGGCGTTCGCCGACGACGACGATCCCCCGGCGATCGAGGAGCAGCGGGACCGCGCCGACTCCGCCGCCGAGCGGGCCCGCGAGGTCCGCGAACAGGTCGACCACCTCTACCACGAGGCCGGCGTGGCCACCCAGCGCTACAACGCGGCGCAGGAGGACGTGGACGTCCAACAGGCCCAGGTGGACGAGGCGTTGAACGCGGCGGCCGCCGCCACCGAGCAGGTGAACGAGGCCCGGCAGACGCTGGGCGCGATGGCCGCCGCGCAGTACCGCGCCGGCACCGGCGGGCTGCCCGACGCGGCGGCGCTGCTGCTGGCCGACGACCCCAAGAGCTTCTTCGACACCGGGTACACCCTCAACCGGCTGACCGGCCTCCAGCAGCACGCCCTCGACACCTTCACCGAGCGCGAGCAGGCGGCCGACGAGGAACAGGACGCGGCCACCGAGGCGTTGGCCGAGCTGGAGGAGCGGGAGACCGAGCTTCAGGACCAGCGGCAGGCGGTCCAGGACCGGCTCGCCGAGGCCAGGGCCCTGCTCGACCAGCTCGACGAGGAGGAGCAGGCCGAGCTGGCCGAGCTGGAGCGGCTGGAAGAGGAGGAGGCCGCCCGCGCCGCCGAGGAGGCCCGCCAGGAGCGGGAGCGGCGCGAGCAGGAGGAGCGGGAGCGCGCCGCCGCCGAGGAGGCGGCACGGGCCGCCGAGGAGGCCGAGCAGGAGCAACAGCCCGAGGCCCCGCCGGAGTCGGGCGACTACGCCACGCTGGCCGACACGGCGATCGCCTTCGCCGAGGGCGAGTTGGGCAAGCCCTATGTCTGGGGCGCCACCGGGCCGAACTCCTACGACTGCTCCGGGCTGACCCAGGCCGCCTGGCGCGCGGCCGGCGTGGAGATACCCAGGGTCACCTGGGACCAGGTGAACATCGGCACCACCATCCCGCGTGACCAGATCCAGCCCGGCGACCTGATCTTCTTCTACGACGACATCAGCCACGTCGGCCTCTATGTCGGCGACGGCCAGATGATCCACGCGCCCAAGCCGGGCGATGTCATCAAGTACGAGTCGATCGACAACATGCCCTGGCACAGCGCCGTCCGCCCGGCCTGAGCCCGCGCCGGCTCCCGCTCGACGCGACCGGGCGGCGTCCGTTCAACGACCGGGCGGCGTACGTTCGTTGTCCGGTGCCACGTCGGGGACGGGCACCGGGCGGGAGCCCTCGGCGAGGGAGACCGCGCCGGCGACGCCGACCAGCGAGGCGGCGACCGCCGGCCGCACCGGCACCAGCGGCGGCCGCCCCTCCGCCACGGTCGCCCGCCAGCCCTCCAGCAGCAGCACCGTGGCCTCCCGTTCGCGTTCCACCACGGCGCCGTCGCGGACGAGCGGCGGCGGCACGCGTTCCTCCTCGTGCGCCCCGGCGCCGTCCGGGGTGGTCCACGCCTCCCGCCGGAACCGCACCGCCCAGGCCCGTTCGCCCGGCGCCCGCACCGACTCGGCGAGCGCCCGGGTGCCGCGCAGCGACAGCGCGCTCCAGTGACTCTCCGGCTCGCCCTGGAGAAAGCAGAACCGGGAGACGGCCAGCGCGCCCGTGGACAGCCGAACGACCAGCACCACGGCGGTGCTCCGGTCGCCCTCGTCGACGGGGAACGCCGAGACCTCCACCGGCCAGGCGCCGGTGAGCGCCAGGATCGGCGAGAGGGTGTGGGTGCAGTAGGCGGTCGGCCCGATCCGGCCACGCCAGTGGCGCGGGTCCCCGGTCAGCTCGGCCAGCGCCGCCGGCGAGAGGCCGTGCAGGTAGTCGGCCTCGACCAGTTGGAGACGCCCCAACTCGCCGGCCTCGACGGCCGCCCGCAGCAGCCGGGTCTGGGGCAGCAACACGTAGTTCTCGGCGAAGGAGTAGCTCGCCCGCGAGGACTCGGCCGCCGCGATCAGCGCCCGACCCTCCGCCTCGTCCACGCAGGCGGCGGTCTCGGAGAGCACGGCGATGTCACGTGCCAGGAAGGCGGTGGCCAGCGGGGCGTGGGCGTCGAAGTCGTTGGCCAGCACGACCCCGTCGAGGCCGGCGTCGAGCAGCGCGGTCCAGTCGTCCGTGCCGGTGGCGCCCGGCAGTTGGGCCAGCGCGGCGGCCAGCCGAGCCGGGTCGCGGTCGCAGACCGCCGCCACCTCGATGCCCAACCGCCGGCAGCCGTCCGCCAGCCGCAGCCCCATGCCCAGTCCCACCACTCCCACGCGCATGGGCGCAAGCCCACCGCCTCCGGGCGCCGCGCGCAACGCGATTCCCGCCCGCCCGGGGTGCCGGCCGTGCGACGATCCAGGCGCCCACGCGTTCTCGCGACCCGCCGCCGAAGGAGAGTGCCGCCATGCCGAAGGCCGTCACCCTGATCCGTTCCGCCTCGCTCTCCGACGTGGCCGAGTACGCCTACGCCGCCACCGCGCCGGCCGAGGCGCGGCTGATCTTCCTCGCCGGCGCCTGCCCGTTGAACGCCGACGGCACGACCGCCGCCGTCGGCGACCCGGCGGGACAGGCCGCCGTCGCGGTGGCCAACCTGCGCACGGCGCTGGCCGACGCCGGTGCGACGTTGACCGATGTGATCAGCACCCGGGTGCTGGTCGCCAGCGCGGACCAGGCCGATCTGGTGGCGGCCTGGGAGGTGGTGCGAGACGCGTTCGGCGAACACGACGTGCCCAGCACGCTGTTCGGGGTCACCGTGCTCGGCTACGACGACCAGCTGGTCGAGATCGAGGCGGTCGCCGCCGTACTCGACGCCGACTGAGCCCCGAGCCGCCCCGGCCGGGCAGGGTGCGCCCGGCCCCCGAACGCCGGGCGTCACCGTCCGTGACCGTTGCCAGGCTCCGGCCGGTGCGTCTACGCTGCCCGGACTCCTCTCGCCCAGGTTCTCCCTGAACCCCAGACCCGGCCACCGCGCCGCCCGCGCCCACCCAGCCCTCGCCCGACCGCCCCGGGGAGATCCATGCCCGTCGCCACCGCCTCCCAACTCACCCTGCGTGACATCACCAAGCGCTACGACGCCAAGACGGTGCTGCACCGGGTCACCCTCGCCGTCAGCCCGGGCGAGAAGGTGGGGGTGATCGGCGACAACGGCTCGGGAAAGTCCACGCTGCTGCGGCTGATCGCCGGCTTCGAGCGGCCCGACCAGGGCGAGTTGACGGTCTCCGCGCCCGGCGGCCTCGGCTATCTGCCGCAGACGCTGGCGCTGCCGCCCCAGGCGAGCGTCGCCGAGGCCATCGACGAGGCGCTGGCCGACCTGCGCCAGCTGGAGGAGCGCATCCGCCGCGCGGAGGCCGCGCTGGCCGGGCCCGAGGGGCCCGAGTTGGACGCGGCCATGGCCAACTACGCGACGCTGGTGGAACGTTACGAGGCCCGCGACGGCTACCAGGCGGAGGCGAAGGTCGACATCGCGCTGCACGCCCTCGGCCTCCCCGAGCTGGCGCGGGACCGGCGGATCGGCACGCTGTCGGGCGGGGAGCGCTCCCGGCTGGCGCTGGCCGCCACCCTCGCCGCCAGCCCCGAGCTGCTGCTGCTGGACGAGCCGACCAACGACCTCGACGACCAGGCCGTCGGCTGGCTGGAGGACCAACTCCGGGCGCACCGGGGCACGGTGGTCGCCGTCACCCACGACCGGGTGTTCCTGGAGCGGCTGACCACCACCGTGCTGGAGATCGAGGCCGGCGCCGTCACCCGGCACGGCGACGGCTACGCCGGGTATCTGCGCGCCAAGGCCGCCGAGCGGCGCCGCCGGCTCCAGCAGTACGAGGACTGGCTCGCCGAGCTGGAGCGCAACGAGCGGATCGCCGAGTCCAACGTCGACCGGCTGGACGCCATCCCCCGCAAGAACCCGATGGCGGCGTTCGGCCACGGCGCCTTCCGCCAGCGCGGCCGCGAGCACGGCGCGGCCAGCCGCATCCGCAACGCGCGCGAGCGGGTGGAACGGCTCACCGCCGATCCCGTCGCTCCGCCGCCCGAGCCGTTGACGTTCACCGGGCGGATCGAGGAGGCCGGCGAGGTGGCCGAGGGGCCGGCGGTCGAGCTGCGCGGCGTGGAGGTCGCCGGCCGGCTCTCCGTTCCCTCGCTGCGGCTCGGGCACGACGAGCGGGTGTTGATCACCGGGCCCAACGGCGCCGGGAAGTCGACGCTGCTGCGGGTGATCGCCGGGGAGTTGACCCCGGACGCGGGCACCGTCGCCGTGCCGGGCCGCGTCGGGCATCTGCGGCAGCGCGAGACGCCGTGGCCGGAGCGGTACAGCGTGCTGCGGGCCTTCGCCCACGGGCGGGGCGGGCCGGGCGACCTGGACGAGCACATCGAAACGCTGCTCTCGCTCGGCCTGTTCGAGGTGTCCGAACTGGGGCTGCGGATCGGCGAGCTGTCCTACGGCCAGCGCCGGCGCATCGAGCTGGCGCGGCTGGTCACCGAGCCGGTCGACGTGCTGCTGTTGGACGAGCCGACCAACCACCTGTCGCCGGCGCTGGTCGAGGGCCTGGAGGAGGCGCTCGCCGACTACCACGGCACGCTGGTCGTGGTCACCCACGACCGCCGCCTCCGCGCCCGCTTCACCGGCCGCCAGCTGTCCCTGCGGAACGGGCGGTTCGAGACCCCGGACGCCGCCTGAGGTCTCGGCGCCGGGCCACTTCCCCGTTCGTAAGCAATCACTTACACTCACTCCATGTCAGCGCTCGACGTTCTCGCCGACCCGACGCGGCGGCGCATCGTGGAACTGCTGGCCGGCGGGGAGTTGAACGCGACGACCATCGCCGGCCGCTTCGCCAGCAGCCGGCCGGCGATCTCCCAGCACCTCGGGGTGCTGGTCGACGGCGGCGTGCTCACGGTGCGCCGTGTCGGCACCCAGCGGCTCTACCGGATCGACCCCGCCTCGCTGGCCGAGGCCAGCGACTGGCTCTCGGCGCAGGCGCACCGCTGGGAACGCGTGCTCGACGCGCTGGAGTCCGCACTCGACGAGGGAACGGGTTGACCATGACGGCGACAAACGACCGACCGCCCGCCGGGGCCGGCCTGCTGGGGCTGGACGAACGCGGGGTCTTCGGCATCCGCTTCGACCGGCCGCTGCGCCACTCGCCCACCGACGTCTGGAGGGCGCTCACCGACCCTGACCGACTGACGTTCTGGCTGCCGGGCTGCCTGATCGAGCCATGGGTGGGCGGGCAGGTCCGCTTCGACTTCGGCGAGGAGGGCACGGCGACCGGCGCGGTCCGTTCGCTGCACGCCCCCGAAACGCCCCGGGACGCCGGCGCGTTGGAGCACACCTGGCGGTGGGACGGGCTGCCGGAGTCCGTGGTCGAGTGGCGCCTCACGCCGACCCCGCAGGGCACCCGGCTGCTGCTCACCCACCGCGAGGCGCCACGGGACGCGGCGGGCGACTTCGCCCTGGGCTGGCACCTGATCCTCGACGTGCTCGCCCGCCATCTCGACGGCGCGTCGTCGGACGAGGTCTGGGCCGGGGCCGAGTCCTTGGCCGCCCACTACGTGACGGGCTGACGGGCCGGGTCACGGTCCCCTCGGCGGCGCCGGGCTCCCTTGGCGGTGCCGGCTCCCTAGGCGGCACCGGCTCCCTTGGCGGTTCCGGGCGTTGCCGTCCCGGCGACGCTGCTGGTCAGCGCGGAGCCGGGCGCCCTCAGCCGCCGGGGCAGGTGTGCCCCTGACGCTGATGGCCGAGGCCATCGCCGCGAGGCATGGCGCCCCCGCCGAGGTCACCACCGTCACCCTCCCCTCGGGCGAGGCGGTGCGCTGCCGCCGGCGGGGCGTGCCCGAGGACGCGCCGGAGTGGGGCCAGCCGCCCGAACGCCCCGGCACGATCGTGGACTTCACCCTTCCCGTGCCGGGCAGCGGCGGCTGGCCGGTGCTGACCTTCAGCACCCCGATCCCGGAGCTGGCGGACCCGCTGACCGAGATGTTCGACGCCATCGCCCGCTCACTGCGCTGGTCCGGGGACAAGGAGCGGGCCGGTGTCTGACCTCAGGGTGACCGTGGACGACGTGCGGGAGCTGGGTGAACGCCTCCGCTTCATCGCGGCCGAGTTCGACGACTCCCAGTCCATCGCCGACGACTACGCGGAGCAGATGGGACACGACGACCTCCGCCACGAGGTGGAGCAGTTCGCGGCGAACCGGAAGCACCAGAGGCGGAAGCTGATGCGGAGCCTCCAGGAGTTCGCCGAGGTCGCGGCGTCTTCGTCCCCGGCGTCGGCGCCGCCCTCGGAGCCGACGCCCTGATCGCGACGGCGGTGTCCCTGGCGGCTGGGGAGCGGCGGGCATGTGTTCAACGGGCTGGGCGCCGACATCGTGGGTTCTCTCCGGGCACCGTTCGCCTCGCTCGGCGGCTCCCTCGGGTTTCCGGGCCTGCGCGGCACGCTCGGTGCCACCTCCATCGACGATGGGAGCAGGGCCCTCAGGGGCGCGGCGGTCCGGGATCAGCGGGTCGAGCGAACTCGTGGACGTCCTCCGCCGACCCGGGCCCGCCGCCGTCGGACCACCCGACGTGACAGAAATCGAACTGCCCCTCGGACCCGCGTGCGGGGTGCACGGCGCCCTGCGCAACCTGTCCGAGACGCCGGGCCAGGAGCTGATCACCGGGCACCTCGACTACTTCGTCTGTCCGCCCCCACATCCGAGGTGTGTGGTGCGGCTCTCGATCACCTGGGCAAGCCCGGCCGTTGCCCTCGGCATTCACCGACTGGCCGAGGCCCTGGTGCACAGCCTCACCGCAGAGCCCCTTCCCACCGGGAGCACATCACGATGACTCTCCCCGTCCCCGTCCCCGTCCCCGTCCTCACCTCGCCCGGCGGCGAGTGGGCGCCCCTGGACGTCCACGACGAGGAACCCCCCAAGCAGGTCGCCCAACGCGTCGCCCAACGCCGTGGACTGCGCGACCGGCCTACGCCCGGGCGCTCCACCCCGAACTCGTCGATGCCTGGGGCACCTTGCGGGACTCCACCGTCGGCCCCCGTGCCGTCTGGCTCTCCCGCGAACGGCCACAGCAGATGGCGGACTTCCCCATGGTCTACACCGAGTGGCATCCCTTCACGGAGGGCTTCACCACGCTCGACGGACTCGTCGAGGAGTACACCCAGCCACGCAAGGGCGTGATCGGCGACCGCCCCACCGCCAGCAGGGCCACGCTCCCGGCCGGCGAAGCCGCCCGCATCTACTACCAGATGGTCTACCTCAACCGCCATCCCGAGCGAACCATGATCGAACACGCCGACCAGATCGCCGCCACCCTCCGCTGGGAGCAACCCACCGCACAGCATTCGCACGGCTGGGTCGCCGAGCCGTGAACCGTGTGCCCGGACCGTTGCGACGGGCCTCGTGACGCGTACCCGAACGGCACCCGCCGGCGGGGACGCGAGCCGCTCTCCCGCCGGCGGACCGACGCCGGACAACGGCCGCGCACCCGCCGTCAGTTGACCGAAAACGTTCGCCTCCGGAGCACCCAACGCCTACGTTCGGTCAACGTTCGCGCGAAGACATAAGCCGTTCGTCCAACGACCCGCCGCATACCCGCCGCAGGCCGCCCGAAGACGCCCCCACCCCCGCCCAAACCGACTACCGAACCGCCTACCAAACCGTGGCGATCACAATGTTCGTGACGGTCAACAACCCAATCGCCCCCATGATCGCGGTCGACACCTTCTGCCCCCGATTGATGTAGACCAGCACGAGGATGGCGATCAGCACCGCCATCTTGATCCCGATCTTGGTGTTGTTGACCTCCTGGTCGTCCGCCTGGTTGAGGCCGACCAGGGCGACGCCGGTCACCAGCATGGTGAGCGCACCGTGCAGCATCCCCGGCGTCACGGTGGCGTCGCCCGCCCGCAGGGCCTTCAACTGCGCCAGCACACCCCCGAGAAGCGCCGCGATTCCGATGATGTGCAGCGCGAGGACCAGATCAATGGTTACTCCCATGCCGCCGGAGTCTAGTGACGGCAACTCCGGGCGATACCGGTGGGTCACGGGGGGTTGACGAGTTCCTGCCATTCGTTCGACGATGCCGTGGGAGCTTTTGGGAGCGCTCCCACACGCGCAACGCCCGAACCGTACGCCGACAGAACAGCGCACCACCACAGCACCACCGCACGCACACCCCCCATCCGTTCCGTCGAAGGATCGAGCCGTGACCCAACATCCTTCCCACCCGCCCCAAGGGCACCGTCGCGCCAGAAGGGGCAAGCGCCTGCTGGGCGTTGCCCTCGGCGCCGGCCTCATAGCCGGCGCGATCACCCTGCCCAACGCGGGCGCCGCCGACGGTCCCGAGCTGATCGTCAACGGTGACTTCGCCGACGGCACCACCGACCCCTGGTGGTGGACCGCCGACAACCCGGGCGAGGTCGTGGACGGCCAGCTCTGCGCCGACATCCCCGGTGGCACCGCCAACCCGTGGGACGCGATCATCGGCCAGAACGACCTGGCGCTGACCGCCGGCGAGTCCTACGAGCTGTCCTACACCGCCACCGCCACGGCCGCCGCGTCCAGCCGCACCGCCGTGCAGCAGGCCGAGGAGCCATACGACACCGAGCTGACGACCGTGGACCAGATCGGCACGGAGCCGACGACGTTCACCCACGTCTTCACCGCCGGCACCGACAACGACGCCGCGCAGCTGGTGTTCCAGGTCGGCGGCAAGGCCGACCCGTTCACCCTCTGCCTGGACGACATCTCGCTGACCGGCGGCGCCGAGCCCCCGGTCTACGAGCCCGACACCGGCTCCCCGGTCCGCGTCAACCAGGTCGGCTACCTGACCGAGGGCCCCAAGCAGGGCACCTTCGTCACCGAGAGCACCGACGCCCAGACCTGGACCCTCAACGACGCCTCCGGCGCCGAGGTCGCGACGGGCGAGACCACCCCGCTGGGCGTGGACCCGTCCTCCGAACAGAACGTGCAGGGCTTCGACTTCAGCGAGGTCACCACGCCGGGCGACGGCTACACGGTGACCATCGGCGAGGAGACCAGCGAGCCGTTCGCCATCGGCGACGACCTCTACTCCACGCTGCGCTCCGACGCGCTGGCGTACTTCTACCACAACCGCAGCGGCATCGAGATCGACGCCGAGCTGGTGGGCGAGGAGTACGCGCGCCCGGCCGGCCATGTCAACGTGGCGCCCAACCAGGGCGACGACGGCGTGACCTGTTGGAACGACGAGTGCGACTACACCCTGGACGCGGCCGGCGGCTGGTATGACGCGGGCGACCACGGCAAGTACGTGGTCAACGGCGGCATCTCGGTGGCCCAGCTGCTCTCCTCCTACGAGCGCACCCTGACCACCGAGGGCGCGAACGGCGAGCCGCTGGGCGACGGCGCGCTGGCCGTTCCCGAGCAGGGCAACGGCGTGCCGGACATCCTCGACGAGGCGCGCTGGCAGCTGGACTTCCTGCTCTCCATGCGGGTGCCGGAGGGCGAGGAGCTGGCCGGCATGGCGCACCACAAGCTGCACGACGCCGCGTGGACCGCGCTGCCGACGCTGCCGCACGAGGACGCCCAGCCGCGTGAGCTGCACCCGGTCTCGACGGCCGCGACGCTGAACGTCGCGGCGGCCGCCGCCCAGGGTGCGCGGCTCTTCGCCGAGTACGACCCGGAGTTCGCCGACGAGCTGCTGGCGGCGGCCGAGTCGTCCTACGCGGCGGCCGTGGCCAACCCGGACCTGCTGGCCGACCCCAACGACGGCATCGGCGGCGGCGCCTACAGCGACGCCAAGCTGACCGACGAGTTCTACTGGGCGGCGGCCGAGCTGTTCGTGACCACCGGCGATGACACCTACAAGGAGGCCGTGCTCGGCTCCGAGCTGCACGGTGACGCCGAGGGCGTCTTCCCGCCCGGCGGGTTCTCGTGGGGCGAGACCGCCGCGCTCGGCGGGCTCTCGCTGGCCACGGTGCCGAACGCGCTGAGCGAGACGGAGCTGGCCGAGGTGCGGGCGACGGTGGCCGAGGCCGCCGACGGCCTGGTCGAGCTGGCCGGCGGCGAGGCGTACGGCGTGCCGCTGGGCGTGGACGGCTATGTCTGGGGCTCCAACTCCCAGGTGCTGAACAACATGGTGGTGCTGGCCACCGCCCACGACCTGACGGGCGAGACCGCCTACCGGGACGCGGTGCTGACCGGCCTGGACTACCTGCTGGGCCGCAACCCGCTGAACCTGTCCTATGTGACGGGCTACGGCGAGCGTGACGCTCACAACCAGCACCACCGGTTCTGGGCCAACCAGCTGGACCCGAGCCTGCCCAACCCGGCGGCCGGTTCGGTGGCCGGTGGCCCGAACAGCGCGCTCCAGGACCCGGTGGCCGAGGACCTGCTCCAGGGCTGCGCCCCGGCGATGTGCTACATCGACGACATCGAGTCCTACTCGACCAACGAGATCACCATCAACTGGAACGCCCCGTTGGCCTGGATCGCCTCCTACGCCGACGACCTCGGTGGCGGCGCCGCCGAGTGACCGCGTGAGCGTCGGGTGACCGACGCCCGAGCGAGCGACGGCCGCGCCCCCGGTCGGAGTCCATGGGTCCCCCAGGTCCCGTGGGTCTCCGGCCGGGGGCGCGCTGCGTTGGGCATCGCCCGCCACCGCGTTCGCACGCCGGCGGCGCTTTACGGACACGGCCTAGGCTGGGGGTCATGCCGGTCTCCCGTTCTCGCAAGCCGAAGTCGAACCGCGCCCCAGGGCCGGGCCGCAAGCCCGCCTCGGGCGGTCGGTCCCCGGGCCGCCGCCCCGCCGGGGCCGGCGATGGCGGGCGCTCGCGGCGGCTGGTCTTCGGGGTCGTGGCCGTCGTGGTGGTGCTGTTCCTGCTGCTGGGCTCGGTCGCCGCGCTGCTGGTCGGGGGCGGCGACGAGGCGTCGGACGGTGCGGGCGGCGAGGAGAGCGTGGTGCCGCTGCCGGACGGGCATCCGGCGCTGGAGCTGGCCCGCAGGGACGCGGACGACCCGCTGGCGATCGGGGACGTGGACGCGCCGGTGGTGGTGATCGAGTACGCGGACTTCCAGTGCGCGTTCTGCGGCACGCACGCCAGGGGCGTGCACGAGCGGCTCGTCGAGGAGTATGTGGCGACGGGCGTGGTGCGGATCGAGTTCCGCAACTTCCCGATCAACGGGCCGGAGTCCGACGCCGCCGCCCGCGCGGCCTGGGCGGCGGGCCGGCAGGGGCGGTTCGAGGAGTTCTATCTGGCCGCGTTCGCCGAGGAGTTCCACCTGGACAGCGGGCGGTTCTCGGAGGAGGGGCTGCGGGAGCTGGCCGAGGAGGCCGGGGTGCCGGACGTCGAGCTGATGCTGACGGAGATGGAACTGCCGGAGGCCGGCGAGGCGGTGGGCGCCGACGCCGAGGAGGCGATGGAGCTGGGGATCGTCACGCCGCCTTCGTTCCTGGTCAACGGGCATCCGGTGCAGGGCGCGCGGCCGTTCGCCGAGTTCGCCGAGCTGATCGAGCCGCTGGCCGAGGCGGCCGGGGAGTCCTGAGCCGGCCCCGCGCGCCGGGCCCGGCCCCCCGCGCGCGGCGCGCGCAACGGCGCCGGAACGAACACGCTGAGTCCTAAATGGCGAACGAACGGTAGTCGTTACCGATCGTTTCGATCAACTGCCGTCAGCTGTGGGCGTTTGCCGCCAATGCCGGTCAGACGGCGGTTGGGGCCCTCGGGCGGGTCTAGCGTCCTGCCTCATGGCCGAGCATCGCAGGCGCCGCTGGCGGCGTCCCACCTACCGAAAACCCTGGTCGTCGAGCCGCCGTCCCGCGCTGCGGGTCGCCGCCGGCATCACCCTGGCCGGCGCCGCCACCGCCGGCGCGCTGGACACCCCGGCCCTGGCCGAGCCCGAGCCCACCCTCGCCGAGGTCGAGGAGCGGGTGGACGCGCTGCACCACGAGGCCGAGCAGGCCACCGAGGCGTACAACGAGGCCACCGAGCGCGCCGAGGAGGCCGAGGAGGAGCTGGCCGAGCTGTCCGACCGCGCGGCCCGGCGCACCGCCGAGCTGAACGAGGCACGGGACGCGCTCGGCGCCCACGCCAGCGCCAGCTACCGCAGCGGCGGGATGCCCGCCGGGCTCGCGCTGGCGCTGTCCAGCGACCCGGACGACTTCCTGCGCCGCGCCGACGTGGCCAGCCGCACCGGCGACCGGCAGGCGCAGCAGGTGCGGGAGATCTCCGAGAAGCTGCGCGAGATCGACCAGTTGCGGGACGAGGCGGACGAGCGGGCCGAGACCGTCGAGGAGGCCAGGCGGGACGCCGAAGAGCAGCGCGAGGTGGTCGAGGAGAAGCTGGCGGAGGCCGAGGAGCTGCTGGCCACCCGCACCGCCGAGGAGCGGGAACGGGTCCTCGCCGAGGAGGGGCACGGCGCGGCGCCGGCCCGCGCCGGCCGGGACGAGGCGCGGCCGGCGGGTGCGGCCGAGGCGCCCACGGCGCGGGCGGCCACCGCCGTCGGCTTCGCCCTGGCCCAGTTGGGCAAGCCCTACGGCTGGGGCGCCACCGGGCCCGACGCCTTCGACTGCTCGGGCCTGACCCTGGCCTCCTGGGGCGCGGCCGGGGTGTCGCTGCCGCGCACCAGCTACGCCCAGGCCACGGCCGGGCCGCGCGTCACCCGTTCCCAACTCGCCCCCGGCGACCTGGTGTTCTACTACCCGGACAACAGCCATGTGGCGCTCTACATCGGCAACGGGCAGATCGTGCACGCGGCCAGGTCGGGAACGCCGGTGCGGCTGGCGGACGTTGACTCGATGCCCTTCAACGGTGCGACCCGGCCCGCCTGACGGCGCGCGGGTAGGGCAGAATCCGTAGGGCCCGGGACATCGAGGCGCGTCGCCCCCGGCGGCGACGCGGGCGTCGGCCGCCGCGCCGCGCTCCCCGGGCCCGGGGACGCCCCGGAGCCGGACCGGAGACCGAGAGGCGGGGCTCCGTTCCGAAAGAGGGTCCGGGGAATCTCGCGACAAGGGGAGAGCAGCGTGGCCGACGAGCCGTCCAGCGAAGCCGCGCCGAGCGCGCCGGACGCCGAGCGCTCGGCCCCGCCGAGGCCGCCGAGGCCACGGGAGCGGCCTTCCGTGCCGCCCCAGCCGGGCGCCTCGCCCACCACGCCGCCGGCCGCACCGGAAGGGCCGGCTGCGGCGGGCCCGCCGGCACCCCCGGAGCCGGCCGCGGCCCCGGCGCCCGAGCCCTCGGCGTCCGAGCCGCCGGCCCACGGCGCCGACTGCGCCTGCGGCGGCTGCCCCGCGTCGGCCGCCGCCGCGCTGCGCCGCGCCGAGGAGGCGCTGGCCGCGCTGCGCGACCGGCTGGCCGCCGGCGACGGCATACCGCAGGGCCTGGCCCACTCCCCCGAGGCGTCCCGGCAGTGGATCTCCGACGAACTGACCGAGGCGGCCAGGGAGGTGGCGGCCAGGGCCGCGGAGCACGGCAGGTTCCGGCTGGCGACGCTGGCCGACCGGGCGCTGTTGGCGATGTGGGCGCTGGTCGGGGCGCTGCTGCTGGGCCAGTTGGCCACCGCGCTGCTCGGCGACCAGGGGTGGACGCTGGCCAGGACCACGGCGCTGCTGTCGGCCGCGACGGTCGCCGGGCTGCTGACACCGGTCGGCCGGGCGCACCGGGAGCGGGGCGGGCTGCTGGCCCCGCTGGTCGGCGAGGACAACCGGCTCTCCACCTCCCGCGCGGTGGCCGCCGGCTGGCTGCTGCTGTCCGGCGTCACCGTGCTGATGCTGGCGTTCACCCTCGCGGGTCTCGGCGACGGCGGTGAACGGGCGGCGCTGCTCGACGGGTTGGAACCGGCGCGCGCCGGCGGGCTGTTGACGGCGGTCGCGCTGGCCTGCGCGGTGACGGTCTGGGTGCGGCACACGGTGGCGACCCGGGTGCGGGGCTTCCGGATGCAGAAGGTGCGGGCCGACGTGCCGCGCCCCGCCGACCTGTTGACCGACGACGGCGGCCGGGGCAGCTTCCCCGATGTGCAGTACCTGCTGGTGAACGCGGCGGCGCTGGCGCTGGTCGGGGTGCGGCTGGCGCGCGGGCCGAGGGAGCTGCCGGACCTGCCGTGGGGCGTCGTGCTGCTGCTGGGCGTCTCGGCGTTGACGTATCTGGCGGCCAAGTACACCGAGGGCGCCCGGCCGGTGATCCAGTCGGTGGTGCGGGTGCGCGAGCCCGGCACGGTGGTGGCGCCGATCCGGCAGGGCGACGAACTGGAGATCAGGGGCTCGGGTTTCGTGCCGGCGGGCGCCGGCTCGGCCGGGCGGCTGGCCGAGACGGTGGTGCGGATCGGCGGCCTGACGGTCCCGGTGCCGCTGGTGCCCGCGCGCGGCGGCTTCGACAACCCGCACGACGACCGGCTGGTGGTGCGCGTGCCGGCCGAGGTGGAGCCGGGGCGGGTCGAGGTGCAGGTGATCACGGCGGCCGGCACGGAGTCTGGCCGCTACCGCGTCACGGTGGCAGACTGACCGGTCCCTTCAAGCCGCGACGAAAGGGCGTTGGCCCATGTCGGTGACGGACCCGCTGGGCGGTCATCCACCGGTGACCGGGGGGCCGGGTGGCGCCCGGGAGACCGCCGCGCGGTGGGCGATGCTGCCGCTGCGCCTCTTCCTGGGGTTCACCTTCCTCTACGCCGGGATCGACAAGTATGTGGACGGTGGACCGTTCAGCTCCGTGATGAACACGGACACCATGGAGGGGATGCTCCTGGCGTCCCGGGACGACGCGGCCGTGCCCTGGCTGGTCGATCGGGCGCTGGACGCGCCGGAGTTGACGGGTCACGGGGTGGCGGTCGCCGAGATCGTGCTGGGCGCGGCGGTCCTGCTGGGGCTGCGCACCCGCTGGGCGGCGGGGCTGGGCACGCTGCTGGCGCTGTCGTTCTGGCTGACGGTCACCTGGTCGACGGACCCGTACTACTTCGGCGCCGACCTGCCGCTGCTGTTCGGCTTCGTCACGCTGGCGCTGGCCGGCGGCGGCCCCTACACCCTGGACGGGCTGCTGGGCTCCCGGCCGTGGTTCCTGCCACACCGCAACGACCGCATCTTCCGCTGAGGGGTGAACGGGGTGGGTGCGGGTGGTGTGTTGGGTGCGGGGTTTGTCTGCGGGCCGGTGGCCGGTGCGGGGCAGCCCGACTGGCCGTCGTCCCTCGACGAGACGCGCCCACAGGGGTGGAGGCTCTGGCGCGGGCTACTACGCCGGGCCTAGATGGCACACGACCGGCCGAGTGCGGGCGTAACGAATACCGGCAGGAGGCTGGCTGGGAAGGGGGGCGCGGCTTCCGGGAGGTGGAGTTCGTTGCCGCCAGGGGTGGTCGGGAATGGCGACCGTGCCCTCCGGGCGCAGGGACCGCGGCTTGTTCGAGGGTCGGTTGGTGGGTGGGGGCGTGCGTGGCGCGCACCGGCTTCGCCGGCCTGCCCCGGCATGTCGCCCGTCTCGGACGTGACCGATCGTCGGACGACTGAAAGGGGACAACTCCCGCCGCTCCACTCCACCGGCAGGACGGGGCGCCGGTCAACGACCACGCTGCCGCGCGAACATCGCCTGCCGGTTGGGTAGTCCGCACCTTGTCGACTTCCGGGCAGGGGGGGTGGGGGGCCTCTTTCAATAGGTGCCCGTCTAGAGTTGAACGATCTGTTCACTTCCAAACGGGCACCTATAAAAAAGGTCCCCCCACCCCCGCGCGCCCGCCCTCGGAAGTCGACGGCGCGCGGACTACCAAGACAGCAGACTATGTTCGCGCGGCAGCGTGGTCATTGACCGAACACCCCACCCACCCACCCCTCAACGACCAACCGGCACCGTCCCCGTGAGACGCCCGACGATCGGTCACGTCCGAGACGGGCGACATGCCGGGGCAGGCCGGCGAAGCCGGTGCGCGCCACGCACGCCCCCAGCCGCCGGCCGGCCCTCGAACTCGGCGCGGTCCCTGCGCCCGGAGGGCACGCACCGCCAGAGCTGACCCCCGCTCGGCAACGAACCCCACCTCCCGGAAGCCGCGCCCCCCCTTCCCAGCCAGCCCCTTGCCGGCATTCGTTACGCCCGCACCCGGCCGGTCGTGCGCCATGTAGGCCAGGCGTCGTAGCCCGCGCCAGAGCCCCAACCCCTCACAGCGAGTCTCGTCGAGGGACGGCGACCAGTCGGGCTGCCCCGCACCGGCCACCGGCCCGCAGACAAACCCCGCACCCACCCACGCACCTCCCAGGTCAGAACACCTAGCCGGCCAGCGCGCGCCCCGTCGGGGTGTTCGGGTCGGTGTGGTCGGCGACCGGCCCCTCGTAGAGCACGGTGCCACCGTGGCGTCCCGGCCCGGGCCCGAGGTCGATCAGCCAGTCGGCCTGCCGGATCACCTCCAGGTGGTGCTCGATGACGACGACGGTGTGGCCGCGTTCCACCAGCGCGTCGAGGACCCGCAGCAGGGTCGCCACATCGCTCAGGTGCAGCCCGGTGGTCGGCTCGTCGAGGAGGTAGACGCCGGGTTCCTCGGCGTGCCGCAACTCCCGGGCGATCTTGACGCGTTGGCACTCGCCGCCGGAGAGCGTGGCCAGCGACTGGCCGAGCCGCAGATAGCCGAGCCCGACCTCGTTCAGCGCGCGCAGCCCGGCGGCGATCCGCCGGTCAGGGAGGCGTTCGACGGCGTCGGCGACGGTGAGGTCGTCCACGTCGGCGATGGTCAGCCCGTCGACGGTGTGGGCCAGCGCCTCGGGCGTGAAGCGCCGCCCCCGGCAGGTCTCGCAGACCAGCTCGCGACGCTCCATGAACGCGAGGTCCGCGTGGACGACGCCCAGCCCCTGGCAGTCGGGGCAGCCCCCGGCCGAGTTGGCGCTGAACAGCGCGGCCGGCGCCCCGGTGTGCCGGGCGAAGAGGGAACGGACGGCGCCCCCGATGCCGGTGTAGGTGACGGGCGTGGAACGGCGGTTGGTGCTCACCGGCCGCTGGTCCACGATCCGCGTCGGGTGCTGCTCGACGAGTTCGGCGGCCAGGCTGGACTTGCCGGAGCCGGCGACGCCGGTGAGCACGGTCAGCACGCCGGTCGGGAGGTCGACGGTGAGGTCGCGCAGGTTGTTGCGGGTGGCGTTCCGCACGGTGAGCGCGCCGGTGGCGGTGCGCGGCCGGGTCCTGGCCGGCGCGCGGCGGGCGATGGCGCGCGCGATGGCGCGGGCGGTGGGGGTGTCGGCCCGGGTCAACTCCCCGTAGCCGCCCTGGAAGACGAGCCGCCCGCCGTCGCGGCCGGCGCCCGGGCCGATCTCCACGATCTGGTCGGCGGCGGCCATCACGTCCGGGTCGTGCTCGACGACCAGCACGCTGTTCCCGGCGTCCCGCAGCCGCGCCAGCAGCCCGTTCATGGACGCGATGTCGGTGGGGTGCAGCCCCACGGTGGGCTCGTCAAGGACATAGAGCATCTCGGTGAGGCTGGAACCCAGGTGCTTGACGGTCTTCAGCCGCTGCGACTCCCCGCCGGAGAGCGTGGCGGTGCCGCGCGCCAGCGTGAGATAGCCCAGGCCGATGGCGTCCATCGCCTCCAGCCGCGCGACCAGCGCCGCCACGGCCGGCGCCACGGCGGGCGCGTCCACCGCCCGCACCACGGGGGCGAGTTCGGCGACCTCAAGGCGGGCCAGCTCGCCGATGGTGTGGCCCAGCACGGTGACCGCGCGGGACGCCGCGTTGAGGCGGTCGCCGCCGCAGTCGGGGCAGGTGGCGGTGCGGGTGAAGCGGCGGATCGTCTCCCGCTTGGCCTCCGACGGGTCGTCGGCGGTGTGCAGATAGATCCGCTCGAACCGTTCGACGACGCCCTCGTAGTCCCCCGGCGCGCCCCGCCCCAGCTCGGCCGCCGCCTCGCCCCCGTACAGCAGCGCCTCGCGCTCCCGTTCGCTCCACTCGCGCAGCGGGGTGTCCGCGTCGAAGGAGCCGATGTCGGCATACCGTTCGTACCAGTAGCCGCCGTGGCCGAAGCCCGGCAGCCGGATCGCGCCCTGCCGCAGCGACAGGTCGAGGTCGAGGAACCGGTCGACGGCGCTGACGATCCGCTCGCCCAGCCCGTCGCAGCCCGGGCACATGCCGGCCGGGTCGTTGAACGAGAAGTGGTTCGACTCGCCCACGTGCGGGCTGCCGACGCGCGAGTAGACCAGGCGCAGATAGCTCCAGGCGTCGGTGAACGTGCCCACCGTGGAGCGCGCGTTGCCGCCCACCCGGCGCTGGTCCACCACGATCACCGGGGAGAGGCCGGCGATGTGCTCGACGTCGGGCCGGGGCTGGGAGGGCAGCCGGTTGCGGGCGAACGGCGGGAACGTGTCGCGGAGTTGGTTGCCGGCCTCGGCCGCGATGGTGTCGAAGACCAGCGAGGACTTGCCGGAGCCCGAGACGCCGACCACGACGACCAGCCGGCCGCGCGGGATGTCGAGGTCGAGTCCGGCGAGGTTGTGGGTGCGGGCGCCCCTGAGGGTGATGGTGCGGTGGTCCATGGCCCGAACGGTAGGCGCGGATGCGGCCGGAACCTGGCCGCGTTCCGGCGCCACTCGCGGTTCCCGCGTCGGCCGGCCCGATCGGGCGCCGTTTCCGCGTAGGGCTGCGGCTCGGGCATCATCGGGGGCCATGGCCGATGTGACCGGGCGGATGTTGGCACTGCTGGCGACGCTCCAGACGGGCCGGGCGTTCACCGGCGCGGAGTTGGCGCGGCTGCTGGGCGTCAGCCGCAGGACGCTGCGCCGGGACGTGGAGCGGCTGCGCGGCTACGGCTACCCGGTGGCCACCCGGCCCGGGCCCGGCGGCCACTACCGGCTGGCGGCCGGGCGCGGCCTGCCGCCGCTGGTGCTCGACGACGACGAGGCCGTCGCCGCGCTGCTCGGCGTGGCGACGCTCGCCGCTTCGGCCTCCGGCGAGGCGGGCGGCCTCGACGACGCGGCGCGGCGCGCCTACGGCAAGCTCGACCAGCTGCTGCCGGCCCGGCCGCGCTCCCGGGCCGCCGCCCTGCGGGCCAGCCTGGAGACGGGCGAGCGCCCGGCGCCCGGCGTCGAGCCCGGCGCGCTCGCCGCGCTCGCCGAGGCCATCGCGGAACGGGAGACCGTCACGTTCGCCTACCGCGACGCGCGCGGCGCCGACAGCCGCCGCCGGGTCGAGCCACACCGCCAGGTCCACCTCAACCAGCGCTGGTATCTGCTGGGTTGGGACCTGGAACGGGCGGACTGGCGGGTCTTCCGCACCGACCGGATCGAGGACCTGTTGCGCACCGGCGCGCACCACGGCGCGCGGACGCTGCCGGCGGAAACGGCGCTGGGCTATCTGCGCGCCGGCCTGAACGCGCGCCGCCGCGAGGTGCGGCTGGTGGTCGAGGCGCCGCTGGCGCGGGTCGCCGACGCGCTGCGCCACGAGGACGCGCGCCTCGAAGCGCTCGGGCCCGCACGGACCCGCGCGACGCTCGGCGTGGACTCCTGGGAGTGGCTGCCGCTGCCGCTGGCGTTCCTCGACGCGGACTTCCGCGTCGAGGGCCCGCCGGAGATCCTCGCCGGCTGCGCCACGTTCGCCCGCCGCCTCCTCGCGGCGACCGACCACGTGCCGGGAGGTCGGTGACTAGGCGGCGTCCCGGGCGGGCGGCGTCCCGTTCGCGTTCTCCCGCCCGTCGCCCAGGGCGCGCGGGCCCCGGGCGCGGCGGACGGTCAACGCGGTGACGGCGACCACCGCCGCCAGCGCCAGCGCGCAGGGCAGCAGCAGGAAGCGCAGCACCAGGGACAGCTGGGTCTCCCCGGTGGCGTGGAGCAGGAAGAGCACGGCGATCGGCAGCAGGCACAGGCCCAGCACCAGCCGGGCCGGCTCGAAGCGGTGGCGGCGCACCACCCTTCGCTGCGGTTCGTGGTGGTGCTTCACGGCCGTGGCTCCTCTCCCGCGCGCTCGATCTCAACATGGCCGACGCCCATCTCCAGCCGCAGGTCGATCCTGGGGTTCTCCACGGCCACGGCCTCGACCTCCCGGGGGTCCCCCGCGCCTGGCGCCTCGGCCTCGGGCGCCTGCTCCTCCGGCACGGTGGCGTCCACCACCGCCGGGTACTCCAGGGTGCGCTCCTGGCCGAAGCCGCCCCACGAGTCGCGGTCGTCGCTCCCGCCGATGCCGCGCAGCGGCTGGTAGGTGAACGCGCCGGCGCCGATCTCCACCTCGATGTTCAGGTCCACGTCGTAGGGCACCAGCACGGTGATCTGCCCGGCGCCCGCCTCCACCTCGGTGGTCAACGTCCGCCCCGGCGCCAGGTCCACGCCCGTCAGGTCCAACTCGGCCTCACCGCTGCCCAGTTCGTACCCGGCCAGCACCGCGCCCGGGCTGTCGGGCCGCCAACGGTGGCTCTCCCAGCTGGTGGTGATGTTGTCCGGCAGCACCGAGGCGCTCACCATCACGACGCCCGTCAGCAGCACGGCCGTGATGGTGCCGAGCCCCAGCCGGCCGACGAACGCGCTCACCAGCAGCCCGATCCCGAAGACCGCCAGCGCCGACGCCGAGCCGATCACCAGCACCGAACCCAGCGGCTGGCTGGTCCAGGACGCCGCGACCCCGACGCCGAACGCGATCACCGCCAGCAGGAACACCAGCCCGCCCAGCCGCACCTCCCTCGGCTCGGGACGGGGCAGCGGCGCCCAGCCGCCCGGCCGGCCAGGCGCCGGCGGCCCGGCCGGCGGGCCGGTGCGCGCGTAGTCGCCGGGCGCGGCGTGGGCCGGGCCCCACAGGTAAGTGGTCGGGCCGGCGTTGCCGCGCCACCACGACGGGCCGGTCGGCGCCGGCGGGCGCCGCGCCTCGGGCGGCGCCTCGGCCGCCGCCTGCGCGATCTTCGACGGCGCCGGCGCGCCCTCGGGCGTCGTCGCCTGCTCCGTGCCGCGCCGGTACCGCGCCCAGTAGGCGGCGCCCGCCAGCGCGGCCAGCACCTCAAGCGAGAACCAGGTCGTCGGCCCGCCGTTCCCCAACGCGGCCAACAGCAGCCCGCAGCCGGCCACCACGAAGAGCAGCGCCGTCAGGCCGGGCCCCTCGACGCGGCCGGAGAGCAGCCGGCGGCCCTCGTTCTCCTCGTCGTCCTCGAACGGCGTGATCAGCCACGCGATGCCGTAGACGATCAGCCCGAGGCCGCCCAGCACCGACAGCACCACCAGCGGCACCCGGAAGATCACCGGGTCCACCCGGTAGTAGCGGCCGAACCCGCCGCACACCCCGCCGATCACCTTGTGCCTGCGGGAGCGGCGCAGCGGCGCCTCGTCGGGCGTCGCCGGCGCGGTCGCCGTCGGGGCCGGCCCTCGGCCGGCGCCCGACCGCCTGCGGTCGTCGGTCATGGCCCCATCCTCTCCTCAGCGGGTGGGCGGCGGAATCCGGGGAGCCCCGGAGCTTTCCCGGCGTTCCCTTCCGGGGCACCCCTGATGTGCCAGTGGGGCCGCTCGTGTGACGATGCGGGGCATGACGATCGCCACGCCCTACGGCGGCGCCGGGGACGAGGCGCCGCTCCGGAAGCTCTACCGCAGCGCTGACGGGCGCTGGTTGGGCGGGGTGGCGCAGGGCCTGGCCGGACACCTGGGCGTCCCGGTCTCCTGGGTCCGGGTGATCCTGCTGGTGCTCTTCTCGTCCAACGGCCTGGGCGTGCTGCTGTACGCGGTGTTCTGGTTCGTGGTGCCGCTGGGCACCCCCGAGACGCCGACCGCCCCGGCCCGCCGCAAGCTGACGCTGCGCAGGCCGGGCAAGGAGTCGCTGGTCGCGGCGCTGGTGCTGGCCGTCGCGCTGTTCGCGCTCGGCACCAGCGTCCAGTACCCGATCTCCAGCCGGTACCTGTGGCCGCTGCTGATCATCGGCGTCGGCGCCGCCGTCGTCTGGCGGCAGGCCGACAACTCCCGGCGCGCCGTCTGGGCGGAGGCCACCCGCAGAAGCCGCTGGCTGCCGCTGCTGCGCAGCGCGGCCGGCGCGGTGCTGGTCGGCGCCGGCATCTCCGTCTTCGTGCTGGGCCAGGGTGTGGCGGCGACGGAGAGCCTGGGCGCCGCGCTCCAGGCCTCGGTCGCCGTGGTCGTCGGCATCGCGCTGCTCGCCGGCCCCTATCTGGTGCGGATCGTGCAGGACCTGTCCGAGGAGCGCACCATGCGCATCCGCGCCCAGGAGCGCGCCGAGGTCGCCGCCCACGTCCACGACTCGGTGCTGCACACCCTGACCCTGATCCAGCGGAACGCGGAGAACGGCCGCGAGGTGGCCCGGCTGGCCCGCGCCCAGGAACGCGAACTCCGCGCCTGGCTCTACCGTTCCGCCGAGTCCAGCACCGGCCAGCCGGTCGAGGAGGACGAGGAGCCGAAGACCCTCGCCGAGGCGGTCCGCGCCACCGCCGCCGGCGTCGAGGACCACCACGGGGTGCAGATCGAGGTGGTCTGCGTCGGCGACTGCCCGCTGGACGAGCCGCTGGGCGCGACGTTGCAGGCGGCGCGTGAGGCCATGGTCAACGCGGCCAAGTACGGTGGAGACGGCGGGCCCATCCGGGTGTTCGCCGAGGTCGAGGGCCGCACGGTCTTCGTCTCGGTGCGCGACCGCGGCCCGGGCTTCGACCCGGACACGGTGCCGGCCGACCGGATGGGCGTGCGCGAGTCCATCGTGGGCAGGATGCGGCGCAACGGCGGCAGCGCCCGGGTGCGGTCCACGCCGGGCGAGGGGACAGAGGTGGAGCTGACGATGGAGCGAACCGAATGAGCCAGGCACCCACGAACGAGACGCCGGGCGGACGACGCGCCCGGGTGGTGCTGGTGGACGACCACCGGATGTTCCGCGCCGGGGTGCGGGCCGAGATCGGCCGCACCGAGGAGACCGGCGTCGAGGTCGTCGGCGAGGCCGGGGACGTGGACCAGGCGGTCAGCGTGATCAAGGCCGTCCGGCCCGACGTGGTGCTGCTCGACGTGCACCTGCCGGGCGGCGGCGGGGTCGAGGTGCTGCGCCGCAGCGCCGAGTTGATGAGCGCGGCCGAGGACGCGGTGCGCTTCCTGGCGCTGTCGGTCTCCGACGCGGCGGAGGACGTCATCGGCGTGATCCGGGGCGGCGCGCGCGGCTATGTCACCAAGACGATCACCGGCACCGACCTGGTGGACGCGATCTTCCGCGTCGCCGACGGCGACGCGGTCTTCTCGCCCCGGCTGGCCGGCTTCGTGCTGGACGCGTTCGCCTCCTCGGAGGCGCCGCCCGTCGACGAGGACATGGACCGGCTGACCCAGCGGGAACGCGAGGTGCTGCGGCTGATCGCGCGCGGCTACGCGTACAAGGAGGTCGGCAAGGAGCTGTTCATCTCCGTGAAGACGGTGGAGAGCCATGTCTCGGCCGTGCTGCGGAAGCTGCAACTCTCCAACCGCCACGAGCTGACCCGCTGGGCGACGGCCCGCCGCCTGGTCTGAACCGGCGCGGGCCCCGCCTCGCCGGCCCGCGTCGCTGCCACGCCCGGCGGCCGGGCTGGCCAAGACTGGGGCGATGTTCGGTTTCGTGGTGCTCGCGGCGGCGCTGGTCGCGGCGGGACGGGGCGCGTGGCGCGCGCCCTCGTTCCGTGGCGCGGCGCTGTCCCTGCTCGGTGTCATCGCCACCGGCACGGCCTTCTACCGGGTGCACGAGCACTGGTCGGTGCTGGACGCGCTCTACTTCTCGGTGACCACCGGGCTGACCATCGGCTACGGCGACCTGGCGCCGTCCAGCACGCTCTCCCGGGTCTTCACGATGCTGTACGCGGCGAGCGCGGTCAGCCTCTTCGCGATGGTCGGCGGCCTCCTCGCCCGCACCGGCCTCGCCCAACGCCGGGCCAGGCGCCACCACCACGACCCCTCCTGACGCCGCTGCTACCGTGTGGGTGATCAACCGTCAACATCGCGTAAGCGAAGGGGAGTTCCCACACCGTGCTCCGCCACCGACTGGCCGTCGCCACGGCCCTGCTCCTCGCCCTCACCGCCTGCGGCGGTGGCTCCGACGACAACGCCGACGACCCGATCCCCGGCGTGGACGAGGAGACCACGGCCCCCTCGGAGGAGACCTCCGACCCCGAGGCCGACCCAGAACCCGACCCCGACGCCACGGAGATCCCCCTCCCCGACGACGTCGAGCTGATCTTCGACTGGGAAACCCCCGACGACCCCACCGAGGCGGCCGCCCTCGAAGGAGCCGCCGACTACCTCCGCTCCATCGCGGCCAGCATCGTCGCCCAGGACCCGGAGCGGGGCGTCTACCTCGGCTACGCGGCGAGCGACGGCGCCCGGGGCTACGCCCGGGAGCAGATCCAGGCGTGGGTGGACAACGGCTGGACGATGCACGGCACCGACCGCTACTTCGACGCCGAGGTCGCGCCCGCCGAGAGTGGCGGGATGCGGGCGCAGTTCTGCGGCGACAGCACGGGGATGATCGGCAAGGACGTCGAGACCGGCGAGCCGCTCTCCGCCGACCAGCAGATCGAGGAGTCGATCTACCGCTACGACGTGGCGCTCGTCGGGGCCCCGGGAGTCGAGGACTTCTGGCAGGTGAACGGCATCGAGGTGACGGACGGGGCCGCGTCGTGCGGCGGCTGATCCTCCCCACTGCGTTAGCCGTCCCCCCGCTGCTCCTGCTGGCGGCGGGGACGGCGGCGGCCGACCCGCTCACGCGGACCGGTGGCAGTTCCGAGCACGGGGACGTCGGCGCGGCGGCCTCGGCCCAGGACGTGACCTTCGACGAGAGCGACAACGGCGACGGCGGCCCGTTGACCACCACCGCACGGAACTGGTCCCCTCCCCCGTGCTGGTACGCCCCGAGATGGAACCCGGACCAGCTGAACGAGTTCGCCGAGGAGGCGTGGGACCCCAGCACAGAGACGGGCACCGCCGCTTCCGCCCTCGGCTGGATGTGGAACCACTACGACAGCGGCGAGCCCTACACCGACTTCAACGCCGAGGAAGCCGGCAACGGCATGTGGTGGGGGCCGGTCGAGAACCCGTCGGAGCCGGACCTGTTGGAGCGGACGTCCTGCTCGGAGATCCCCTTCTGGGTGGAGAACGGCGTGGTGCCCGACGTCGAGAACGCCCTGTCGCCCCAGGTGCTGGCCGAGTTGGCCTACGAGCGCATCCGGGTGCCGGACACCGAGGTCACGTTCAGCCCGGCCGCGTTGGACGGGCAGGTCGTCAACCTGCCGACCTGGGTCTGGGCGGAGAGCGGGGACTACGACCAGGTGGCCGTGACGGCGACGCTGGAGAGTTGGGACATCTGGGCCACGACCACCGCCCGGCCGACGGCCCTCACCATCGAGCCCGGCACCCCGGACGCCGAGACCCACCCGGCGTCGGGCAGCTGCCCGATCAACGAGGACGGCTCCATCGGCACCCCGTACCCCGCCGGCGACGGCGACGGCGAGGACGCCATCCCGCCCTGCGGCCTCACCTACCTCCGCGCCACCCACGACGCCGCGAGCTACCCGTTGACCGCCAGCATCACGTGGTCCATCGCCTGGGAGGGCTCCGGCGGAACGGGTGGCACCCTCCCGGACGCCACCTTCGCCACCACCCACGAGGTCCAGGTCAACGAGATCCAGTCCATCGTCCGCCCCTGAGAGAGCCCGGACCACCGGCTCACATGCGGTCGATCTCGGTCAGATCCAGATCGATCCGGTAGGGCTCGTCCACCTTCAACCAGCCGTGGTAGACCCCGGTCGGGCTGTACCAGGCGGTGCGGGCGTCCCGTTCGAAGGTGTAGACGACCGGGTGGTCGTCGGAGCCGGCCATCTCCACGCGCCAGAAGTGGGGGATGCCCGCGCGGGCGTACTTCAGGGGCTTGGTCTCGCGGTCCCGCTCCGCCGACTCGGGGGAGACCACCTCGACGACCAGCAGCGCGTCCCTGGCCTCGTACCGGGTCTGGCGCCGGCTCAGCACGGCGTCGGCCCGCACCACCAGCACGTCCGGCTCGGGCGCGGTGTGCTCGGTGAGCACCACGGTCATCTCCCGCTTGACGCGCAGCCCCTCCGGCGCCGAGCGCCGCAGCCCGGCCGTGACGAGATCCACGGCCAGGGAGTGGAAGGCGGACCGTGGCCCCGCGAGGACGAGCCTGCCGTCGATCAGCTCGGTGTGCGGCGGGAGTTCGGGCAACCGGTCGAGGTCGTCGACCCGGTGACCTCCGGTTGAGGGCAACGGTCATCCTTCCGAACGGGCGGCGCGGCCGCGCGCGTTGACGACCGGGTGACGGGACAACCGGCGGGCCCGTTGGCCCGGGCCCCCAGAGGCCCGGGCCTCACTCCCACTCGATCGTCCCCGGCGGCTTGCTCGTGATGTCGAGGATGACGCGGTTGACGTCCCGCACCTCGTTGGTGATGCGGGTGGAGATCCGGGCCAGCAGGTCGTACGGCAGGCGGGACCAGTCGGCGGTCATGGCGTCCTCGGAGGTGACGGGGCGCAGCACCACCGGGTGCCCGTAGGTGCGGCCGTCGCCCTGGACGCCGACGCTGCGGACGTCGGCGAGGAGGACCACCGGGCACTGCCAGATCTCCCGGTCGAGGCCGGCCGCCGTCAGCTCCTCGCGGACGATGGCGTCGGCCTCGCGCAGCAGGTCGAGGCGTTCGCGGGTCACCTCGCCCACGATCCGGATGCCGAGCCCGGGCCCGGGGAACGGCTGCCGCTGGACGATCTCGTCCGGCAGGCCCAGCTCCTGGCCGACCATCCGGACCTCGTCCTTGAACAACTGCCGCAGCGGCTCGACCAGTTCGAACTCGATGTCCTCGGGGAGCCCGCCCACGTTGTGGTGGGACTTGATGTTGGCGGTGCCGGTGCCGCCGCCGGACTCGACGACGTCCGGGTAGAGGGTGCCCTGCACCAGGAACGCGACATCCTCGCCGGCCGCGCCGGCCTCCGCGATCAGCTCGGCCTGGGCCTGCTCGAAGACGCGGATGAACTCCCGCCCGATGATCTTCCGCTTCTGCTCGGGGTCGGAGACGCCCTTGAGTGCGGTCAGGAAGCGCTCGGAGGCGTCCACCAGCCGCAGCCGGGCGCCGGTCGCCGCGACGAAATCCTTCTCGACCTGCTCCGTCTCGCCCTTCCGCATCAGCCCGTGGTCGACATAGACGCAGGTGAGCTGGTCGCCGATGGCCCGGTTGACGAGGGCGGCGGCGACCGCCGAGTCCACGCCGCCGGACAGCGCGCAGATGGCGCGCCTGGTGCCGACCTGGGCGCGGATCGCCGCGACCTGCTCCTCGACGATGCTGCCGGTGGTCCAGGTCGGCCTGATGCCGGCGCCCCGGTACAGGAAGTGCTCCAACACCTGCTGGCCGTGGGTGGAGTGCAGCACCTCCGGGTGGTGCTGGACGCCGTAGAGGCGGCGCTCGTCGTTCTCGAACGCGGCGACGGGAACGGTGTCCGTCGCCGCCGTCACCGCGAAGCCCTCGGGCGCGGCCGAGCAGGCGTCGCCGTGTGACATCCACACCTGCTGCCGGTCGGGCGTCCCCTCGAAGAGGGTGGAGCCGGAGCGGGTCACCGACAGCTGGGTGCGCCCGTACTCGCGGGCGCCGGTGTTGTCGACCGTGCCGCCGAGCGCCTGGGCCATCAGCTGGAAGCCGTAGCACATCCCGAGGACCGGAACGCCCGCCTCGAAGATCGCCGGGTCCAGGCCGGGGGCGTCCTCGGCGTAGACGGAGGCGGGGCCGCCGGAGAGGATGATGGCGCTGGGCCGCCGGGCCAGGATCTCGTCCACCGGCGCGGTGGAGGGCACGATCTCGCTGTAGACGCGGGCCTCGCGGACCCGGCGGGCGATGAGCTGGGCGTACTGCGCGCCGAAGTCGACGACGAGGACCGTGTCCTGGGGGGCCGCTTCGTGCACGGATGCCACGGGTGCCACGTCTTCCACGGATGCCACGGAGCTGCCTTTCGTGCCTACCCGGCCTGCTGCCTGTCGGCGGGGTTGGTGCGGAGTTGGTGCGGGGGTGCGCCGTCCCGACGGACGGAGTGCGCTGCGGTGCCGTCGAGTCTACCGGCGGCGGCCCGGGCGCCGTCCGGGCCGCCTTGGGGGCCCGGCGGGGGCGGTGGCATACTCGGGCCCATGCCACAGCGGCGGCACGACTTCTTCTTTACCTATGGCACCGGTCCGGCCGGAGGTCATGGGGACTGTCGCACGCGGCACTGACAACGAACTCCCCGACGCCCCGGGCCCGGATCGACCGGCCCGGGGCGTCGTCGCGTTCGCTGGGCCGACGTTCCGGCCGCCGGGCCGTCCCGACCGTTCCGGAGGAACGACCATGACGACCCACCTCACGACCGGGCCGACCAGCCACGCCGCCGACCACACCCCCACGGCCCCGGCCCCCGCCGGGGTGAGCAAGCTCACCGACCCGGCCCGGGCCCAGGACCCGGCTCCCGAACCAGTTCCCGAACCGGACCCGGAGGCGGTGATCGACCAGGCGCGCGCGGGGATCGACGCGCTGGACGCCGAGATCGTGCGCCTGGTGCGCGAGCGGATGGCGCTCTCCGAGCGGGTGCAGCGGACCCGGATGGCCAACGGCGGCCGCCGGATCAGTCTGGCCAGGGAGAACGCGGTACTGCGGCGCTGGCGCCACGAGTTGGGCGAGCCGGGCACCACCCTGGCGATGACCCTGCTGGAGCTGTGCCGGGGCCGGGTCTGAGGCGCGGAACGAGGCCGACGCCGCGACGGGCGGCGGCCGAACCGGGGGACGAGGCGTCACTCGTACGGAGCGTGACCGGCCGCCGGGGCCTTCGTTGAAGGTGGTGTCCCCGGGGCGATGAGGCGGTGTGGCCCTCGCGGTGTGGCGAGGACCACGCGCCGTGGGACCTCGCTCCGGTGCGGTGGCCGGGCAGCAGGGGACAGCAGGCCGGTCACGCCCCACGGCCGGTTCTCGGGACGCCGAGGACCGGCCGCCCGGACTCTTGCGGGATGCCTCCCGTCTCCCGCACGATGCGGGGAACGGGTCCAAGGACGTTGGCGGACCACGGCGCACCCCCCTCCGGTGGTTCGACAACGAGAAGCGGCGCCTACCCCCCGGGTGCCGCTCCCAGCACCGGCGCCGCCCTGTCGCCGTGCTGACCCGGGGGCCCCGGCCAGCGGCCGGGGCCCCCGGCGCGTTTCCGCCCGGTCCCGCACCTTTCCAAACATCCGTGTCCGATTCGTGACCAGATCGCGAACAACCTTCTTCGGTCCCCACCGGTCCAACCACATGCACGCCTCCTTCTGAGCCGTGCCACCATGACCGGAGAGGCCCGTTCCCATTCCCCCGAGGGACGGGCCTCTCCGCTCGTCCGGTCCGCTCCCCCGCTCCGCTGGGTTACTCGTCGTCGCGCGGCGGGACCTCGGGGACGGGCAGCAGCACCGCCGGCAGCCGCAGCGCGCCGAACGCGGACTCCGGGACCGCGGGCCGGCGCGGCGGGGTGGGCGGCAGCGAACGGTAGGGCTCGCCGGGTGCCGGGCGTTGGTCCGGTTCGCCCGCGTTGGGCCAGAGCGCGAACGCCCGTTCCGCCTGGGCGGTGATGGTCAGCGCCGGGTTGACGCCCAGGTTGGCGGAGACGGCGGAGCCGTCCACCACCGAGATGCCCGGGTGCCCGTGCAGCCGGTGGTAGGGGTCGACCACGCCGGACGCCGGGTCGTCGCCGATGGGGCAGCCGCCGAGGAAGTGCGCGGTGAGCGGGGTGCCGATCAGCTCGCCGACGTTGGTGCCGGCGAACCCCCCGATGTCCTCGGCGAGATGGCGCGCCGCCTCGGCGCCGGCCGGGATGAAGTCGGGGTTGGGCGCGCCGTGCCCCTGCCGTGCGGTGAGCAGGCCCCGGCCGGGGCGGCGCGTTCTGCGGTAGGTGGTCAGCGAGTTGTCGTGGGTCTGCATGACCAGCCCGATGATGGTCCGTTCCGACCAGCGGCGGTTGGACATCGACAGCAGGAAGACCCAGGGGTGGCGCACGCTGGTGGCCGCGTACGCCAGCGCGCGGGGCAGCCGGCCGCCCTGCCGGAACTGCTTGATCGACAGGAAGCCCATCGCGTTGGAGCCCCGGCCGTAGCGGACGGGCTCGATGTGGGTGTGCTCGTCGGGGTGGATGGAGGAGGTGATGGCGACGCCCCGGGTGAAGTCGAGCGTTGCGTCCCGGCCCTGCCGGGCCCGGTAGCGGCGCGGGTTGGTGCGGGCGCCCACCAGCGCCTCGGAGTTGGTGCGGGTCAGGGTGCCGAGGCGGTCGGAGAGGCGCGGCAGGGCGCCGGTGTCCCGCATCCGGTGGAGCAGCGTCTGGGTGCCGTAGGTGCCGGCGGCCAGCACCACCCGGCGCACCCGGAGCGTGGTGCGCCGCCTCCGGCGCCCGCGCGCCCCCGCGTCGGTCGGCGCACAGGCGACGAGATGCCCGCGCCCTTCGGGGAGTTCGCGCACCTCGGTGACGGTGGTCAACGGCCGGATCTCGGCGCCGGCGCGCTCGGCGAGGTGGAGGTAGTTCTCGTTGAGGGTGTTCTTGGCGCCGTGCCGGCAGCCGGTCATGCACTCGCCGCACTCCCGGCAGGCGCGCCGGGCCGGCCCCGCGCCGCCGAAGTACGGGTCGGGCACCTCCTCGCCGGGCCGCGCGCGACGCTCCCCGCTCTCCCTCTCGGCGCCGCCGTCGGCATCCGCGCCGTCGCCGAAGAAGACGCCGACCGGCGCGAGGTGGAAGGTGTCGCCGACGCCCATCTTCTCGGCCGCCGCCCGCAGATGGCGGTCGGCGGGCGTCGTCGTGGGGTTGGTCCTGGCGCCGAGCATCCGCCGCGCCTGCTCGTAGTAGGGGGTCAACTCCCGCCGCCAGTCGGTGATGTGGGCCCACTGCCGGTCCCGGAAGAAGGCGTCGGGCGGAACGTAGAGGGTGTTGGCGTAGTTGAGCGAGCCGCCGCCGACCCCGGAACCTGCCAGGATCATGACATTCCGGAGGAGGTGGATGCGCTGGATGCCGTAGAGGCCGAGCCGGGGCGCCCACAGGTAGTCGCGCAGATGCCAGGAGTTCTTCGGCAGCTCCTCGCGCCGGAAGCGGCGGCCGGCCTCCAGGACCACCACCCGGTACCCCTTCTCGGTCAGCCGCAGCGCCGCGACCGCCCCGCCGAAGCCGGAGCCGACCACGGCGACGTCGTAGTCGAACGCGCCGTCCTCGTCCGGGGGTTGGGCGCCGGGCGGCTGCCGCCCGGCCGGGGCCTCGTTCATCAGCGCACCCCCAGCGACTTCATGGCCCGCAGCGAGCGGCTGATCAGGGCCGTGTAGCGGCGGTCGTCCAGGCCGTGCGAGGGCCCCAGCGGGAGCAGCCGCTGGCGGGCGACGGTCTGCGGCTCGGTGTACTTCAACAGCCCCTCGGCGCCGTGCCGCCGGCCGAGCCCCGAGTCGCCCATGCCGCCCATCGGCGCCCGCACGCTGCCGTAGGCCGCGGCGTAGCCCTCGTTGATGTTGACGGTGCCGCAACGCAGTCGGGCCGCGATCCGCCGGGCGCGGCGCGCGTCGCGGGACCAGACGCTCGCGTTGAGGCCGAAGCGGGTGTCGTTGGCCCACGCCACCGCCTCCTCCTCGGTGGCGAACCGCCGCACCGCGACCACCGGGCCGAAGGTCTCCTCGGCGCAGACCCGCATCGGCGGGGCGACGTCGGCGAGCACCGTCGGCTCGTGGAAGTAGGGGCCCAGGTCCGGGCGGTGCCGCCCGCCGGTGAGCACGGTCGCGCCCAGCGCCACGGCGTCCTCGACGTGCTGGGTGACGGTGGCCAGTTGGGCGGCCGAGCTGAGCGAGCCCATGTCCACGCCGTAGTCGAGGGCCGAGCCGAGCCGCAACGCCTCGACCCTGGCCACGAAGCGGGCCAGGAAGTCGTCGGCCACCGAGGCGTCGACCAGCAGCCGTTCGACCGAGACACACAGCTGCCCCGACGAGGAGAAGCAGGCCCGGACCGCGCCCTCGGCGGCCCGTTCCAGGTCGGCGTCGCGCAGCACCAGCAGCGCGTTCTTGCCGCCCAACTCCAGGCTGCTGCCGATCAGTCGGGCGGCGGCGCGCTGTGCGACCTCGCGGCCGGTGCGGGTGGAGCCGGTGAACGTCACGAAGTCCGCGTACTCCACCAGCAGCGGCCCCACCACCGGGCCCTCGCCCAGCACCACGGTGAGCACGTCCTCGGGCAGCCCCGCCTCGATCAGCAGCCGCCGGGCCCACAGCGCGGTCAGCGCGGTCTCGGTGTCGGGCTTCATCACCACGGCGTTGCCGGCCAGCAGCGCGGGCAGCACGTCGCCGGCCGTCAGCTCCAACGGGTAGTTCCACGGCGCGATATGGCCGACGACGCCGTGCGGGTGGCGGATCTCCCGCACCTGCGTCAGCAACGGAATGGCGCCCAGGTGACGGCGCGCGCGGAGCCGGCCTGGGGCGGTGCGGCCGTAGTGGCGGGCGGCCATCGCCACCGACTGCACCTCCTCGTGCGCGGAGAGCCGGCTCTTGCCGGTCTCCAGCTGCACCAGGTCCAACACCTCGGACTGGCGGCGCAGCAGCAGGTCGTGGAAGCGCAGCGCGACCCGCGCGCGCTCCCGAACGGGTCTGGCGGCCCAGGCGGGTTGGGCGGCTCTGGCCCGGTCGAAGGCGGCGGCCACGTCCTCGGGGGTGGCCTCCGGGAGTTCGGCGAGACGCTCGCCGGTGAACGGGCAGTGGCAGGCGGTGCGCTTGCCGCCCTCGACCCCACGGGTCAGGGAGGCGACCAGGGCATCGGTGACGACGCGGGCGGCGGCCTCGCCCGCGTCTGACTGCGCTGTCGTCATAGCCGGAGGGTACGACGGCCCGCCACGACTGCCTACCCGTTGGTAATCAGTTTTTGCCAGTGATCGCTGGCAGGGTGACGCTGCGCGAGGGGCGCTGCGCGGGGGGCGCTGCGCTGGCTTGGGGAGACGGCCGGCGCCGGTGGGCCTGACGGCGGTCGCCCGGGAAACGGGGCGAAGGGCGCTGCGCCGGCGGGCGGTGACGGCGTCGGCCGGGGAACGGTGCGCGGGGCGCTGCGCTGGCCCGCCGGCGACGGCGGGCGCCGGTGGGCTCTGACGACGGGCACCCGGGGGCGCGGTGCGCGGGGCGCTGCGCTGGCCCGGAGGGACGGCCGGCGCCGGCGGTCGTGCGGGAAACGGGGCGAAGGGGCCGCGCGAGCGGCCGAGCCGGGTGGCCGAGCCGGGTGGGCGGACGGAGCAGGAACGCCGAGCGGACAGGGCGGGCGGACGAAGCGAGCGGCCGGGTGCGAGCAGGCACGCCGGGCGGACGGACCAGGCGGACAGGTCGGGCAGGTGCGCCGGGCGGATGGGGCGGGCGGGGTAGGCAAACCGGGCGAGGAAATGCTCGCCGGGGCAGAGCCCGGCGGACAGGGCGAGGAAAATGCTCGTCGACCCGAACGTCCGTTCCCCTAGAGTCGGTTCATGACGGAACTTCCCGAGGCCGGCCGCCGGCCCGCCGACTGGCTGGCGCTGGGCGCCGCGGGCGTCACGGTGGTGTTGTGGGCCACCGCCTTCGTCTCGATCCGCAGCGCCGGCGACGCGTACTCGCCGGGGGCGCTGGCCCTGGGCCGGCTCGCCGTCGGCACCCTGCTGTTGGGGCTCTTCTGCCTGGTGCGCCGGACGAGCCTGCCGCCCCGTGCGGCCTGGCCCGGCATCGCGCTCTCCGGCGTGCTCTGGTTCGGCCTGTACATGGTCGCCCTCAACTGGGGCGAACGCGAGGTGGACGCCGGCACCGCCGCGATGGTGGTCAACGTCGGCCCGGTGCTGATCGCGCTGCTCAGCGCGTGGCTGCTGCGCGAGGGGCTGCCCCGGCCGCTGCTCGCGGGGATCGCGGTCTCCTTCGCCGGCGCGGTGGTGGTGGGGGTCTCCGTCTCCGACTCCGCGCACGCCTCGACGCTGGGCGTGCTGCTCTGCCTGTTGGCCGCCGTCTGCTACGCGGCGGGCGTGGTGGCGCAGAAGCCGGCGCTGGCGCACGCCGGCGCGCTGACCGTCACGTTCTGGGGCTGCCTGGTGGGAACGGTGGCCTGCCTGCCGTTCACCGGCGTGCTGGTCGCCGAGGCGGGAGACGCGCCGCTGTCGGCCACGCTGAACATGATCTATCTGGGCACGTTCCCCACAGCGTTGGCGTTCACCACCTGGGCGTTCGCGCTGGCCCGCACGACCGCCGGGCGGATGGGCGCGACGACGTATGTGGTGCCGGCGCTGGTGGTGATCATGGCCTGGGCGCTGCTGGACGAGACCCCCGGCGCGCTGTCCCTCGTCGGCGGGGCGCTCTGCCTGGCCGGCGTGGCGGTCTCCCGCCGGCGCTGGGGCCGCGCGGCCGGGCGGGGAGACGGCCGCGAAGCGGCCCCGCGCTCCAGGACGGTGGCGGCGAACAGGCCACCCACGGCACCCCGCGACCGCTCGGACCACGGCGCCTAGCCAACAACGGCCCGCACGCGAGCGCCCGTTGGGCAGCGCGGCGCGGTGCATCGGCTCGGGGACGGCGAGCAACGCCGGGACTGGCGGGCAGAGTTGTGCCGGAGGGCCTGTGCCACGCCCGCCGGGTGAACGCGGCGCCGTGCCCGGGTGGGCGCGGGGCGCGCGGTGGTCGACCAGACAACGACGCCTCCGCCGTTGCGGGCCCACCGCTCGGGCAACGGGCCCGCACGACGACCCCGCACCCCCGGCCGCCCCCCAACCGGCGGCGGCCGCACCGCCGTTGCCCCGCCACACGCGAAAGCACCCCCCGCGACGCCCCCGGCCAAAGGCCGAAACCGCACCCGGCGCACAGCGCCTCCACCCCGCCCGGCCGCGCAGCGGCCGGGAACAGGACCACCCCCCGCACCCGCAACCGGCGGCGGCCGCGCCGCCCGTCACAGGAGGAACGTCAGCCGCTCCAGCAACCCCTGGTACACCCGGTCCCCCGCCGTCGCCGCCTCGCCCTCCGCGCCGAGGGTCGTCACCTGGACCTGCCAGTGCGAGCCGGCCGACGGGCCGCCGAAGTGCAGGGAGCGGCGTTCGGCCGGGCCCTCGTCGGGCCGGGTCGCGCTGGTCGTGACGACCCGCAACTCGGCCGCGTCGCCGCCCGACTGGAACTCGACCGGCCACGCGTCGCCCTCCACGGTCGCGTGGTTGGCGGTGTCCGCCCGATACGCGGCGACCTGGTGCTCCGCCTCCGTGAGCGGCGGGGAGGTGAAGCCGGGGTGGTACCAGAGGTCGACCGAGTGCCGCCCGTCCGGCGAGCGGTAGCTCACCTGCCGCTCGGAGTTGGGGTTCTGCTCGCGCACATAGCCGGGCGGCAGGGCCAGCGTCATGGCCAGGTTCGGCTCGTCGACCGCGTTCCACTGAGCCGGGGGCGCGACCTCGGCCGGCGGCCGGTCACCGTTCGCGGCGTCATCCCGGCCTGCCGGGTCGTCGGTCGGGTCGGTCGGGTCCCGCGTACCGTCCTCGCCGCCGGCCTCCCGCTCGTCCGTCGCGCCGTCCTCGCCGGACGCGCCGTCCTCGGTCTCCTCCGCGCCGGGCCGTTCGTCCTCGTCCGCGTCCTCGACGCCGTCCCCGTCCGCGTCCCCCGGCGTGGGCCCGTCCGCGCCGGCGTCCGCGCCGGCGCTCAACGAGGTCTCCGCGCGCCCCCGTTCGCCCTCGCCGTCCTCCGCGTTCGCCCCGCCGGGCCCGCCGGGCCACGGCGTCAGCAGCAGCACCGTCGCCACCAGCACGGCGGCGGCCGAGCCGCCGACCACCCACCGGCCGCGCCGGCCCGGCCTCAGCCGCCGCCACCCGCCACCGCCGCCGGAACCGGCGGCGGGCGCGCCCGCCGCCTCGCGCGTCAACACCCGCCGGATCTCCTCCGGTTCGGGCCGGGCGCTCGGCCGCTTGCTCAGCAGGCGCAGCACCAGGTCGCCCAGCGCGTCGTCCACCCGTTCCGGCGGTCGGGGCGGCGCGGAGATCACCGCCTGGAGGGTCGCGGCGAAGTGGTCCCTGCGGAACGGGGAGACGCCCTCGGTGGCCATGTAGAGCAGCACGCCGAGCGACCACAGGTCGGCGCCTGGCCCTGGCCGTTCGCCCAACGCCAGCTCGGGCGCGACGAACTCGGGCGAGCCGACGAACGCGCCGGTGTCGGTGAGCGCCTGCTCGCCCTCCACCCTGGCGATGCCGAAGTCGGTCAACACCACCCGGTCGAACGGCCCGAGCAGCACGTTCGCCGGCTTGACGTCGCGGTGCAGCACGCCGGCGCCGTGCGCGGCGACCAGCGCCTCCAGCACGCCGAGCCCGATCCGCGCGGCCTCGGCCCGTTCGATCGGCCCGTCCGCCAGCCGCTGTTCGAGCGAGCCGCCCCGCACCAGCTCCATGACCAGCCAGGGGCGGCCGTCCTCCAGAACCAGGTCGTGCAGGGTGATCACGCCGGGGTGCCCGATCCGGGCGGCCGCCGTCGCCTCCCGCCGCATCCGGGCGAACGCCCGCTGTCTGCGGGCCGGTTCGACGCTCGCCGGCAGCCGGGGCTCCTTGACCGCGACCTCGCGGCCCATCACCTCGTCCCTGGCCCGCCAGACGGTGCCCATGCCGCCCTGCCCCAGCCGCTCGACCAGCAGATAACGCCCGCCGAGCAGCCTGCCCTGACCGTCGCCCGCCCCGTGGCGTGGAACGGCGTGCGCGCCTTCGTTCACCAGACAGCTTCCCCCGTGTTGTCCCGTGGTCCGTGCCGTTCAATGCCGTTCAATGCCGTTCAGTGCCGTGCTGTGGTGCCGTGCTGTTGCTGTGCCGTCGGGTGCTCCGCCGCGCCGGGTGGTCGTGGTTCCGGCCGGTCGGAGAAGCCGGCCGCTACCCCGCGCGGCGGTAGCTCTCCGCCGTCACGTCGTAGATGTCGGCCACCCGATCCCTGAGGTCGTCGGGACCGAGCACCTGAATGACATGGTAGTCACCGGCGATGAGCAACACCCGGTTGAACGCCACCACATCGCGGTCGCTGGCGCGCCAGCCGAAGACGCCCTCGGCCATCTGGACCTCGCCGACCCTGGTCTCGATCAGGCCGCTGTGGTCGCCGAACCGGTAGGCCCTGAAGTCCGCCAACTCCGGCTGCTCGGTGAGCTGGTACTCCATCGGCGTGTCGCCGAAGTCCGCGACGCTGTCCCGCCCGGGGACCACCAGGATCTCCACCTCGCCGTCGCTGTAGACGATCCGGCCCTGCTCGCCCTCGGTGCGCTGCCAGTCGGCCGGCACGGCCAGTGCGAAGCCGGCCGCGTCGTCCACCAGCTCGAACCCCTCGGGGGGCGGGGCGGGTTGGCTGTCCTCCTCGTTGGGCGAGGGCTGGGTGGCGCCCTCGGTGGGCTCGACCGTCGCCTCGTCCTCCCCCGGGTCGGCGCCCCCGGCGTCGCCGGGCCGGTCCGGGTTCTCCGCGTCGTCCGGCGGGGTGTCGACGTCGGGGGTGCGCTCGCCGGTCGCGTCGTTCGCGTCGCGCGCGCCGGGCGCGAAGGCCAACACATAGGCCACGGCGCCCGCGAGGCCCAGCAGCACCAGGGTCAGCAGCACCCGGCCGAGCCGGCGCGGGGGGCGCTCCCCGCGCGGGCGCGGGCGCCGGCGCGGGCCGACCAACTCACCACGGCGGCGCAGTATCGGCAGCCGCCTGGGGTCGGACGGACGGCCCGGCTCCAACGCGGGCGGCGGCGCGGTGACCGTGCGGCGGCCGACGTCCGGCTCGGGCGCGCCGCGCAGCAGCGAACGCAGCCAGCCGCGCAGCGCCTCGGCGCTGGGCCGCTCGGTCGGGTCCTGCCGCAGCAGCGACTCCACGATCGGACGGAGCGCGCCGCAGTCCTCGGCGAACGCGGGCTGCTCGGCGCAGACCGCCTGCACCAACTCGGCCGCGCCGTCCTCCGGGTAGGCGGGGAAGCCCTGCACCGCGCGGAAGAGCAGCGCGCCCAGGGCCCAGAAGTCGGCCGGCGGGCCGACCGGCGGCGCCAGCCGCCAGTGCTCGTAGACGGGCCCGGCCTGCTCGGGCGCCCAGCGCTCGGTGACGGCGCCCACGGTGGTGATCCGCGCCTGCCGGGCGCGTTCGGCGGCCAGCGCGCTGTCCGGGCCCCGGTAGCGCCGCTCGGCGTCCCCGGCGGGGCTCTCTCCGGCGCGCGCCTCCCCGGCGGGGCCCGCCTGGGCCGGGCCGGCCGGCACGTGGCCGCCGACCAGCGCGGGCTCCCGGCCCACGCCGGTGCTCGGGCCGGTGTTCGCGCCGGCGTCCGCGCCCGCGTGCGGCGGGACGCCGCGCGCGACGGCGCCCGGCACCGGGCCCGCGCCGGTGGCGCGCGCCGGGCCGGGCGGGAGGGCGCCCGGCTGCTCGGCCGGGCCCTGCGGCTGGCCGGGCGGCCGGCCGCCCGGGCGGTCGGTCAACTCCCAGCCGGTGCGGACCGGTTCGCTGGGCCGGCGGGCGCCGGGCAGGTCGGTGGGGCTGGCCCCGGGCGCGCCAGGGGCGCGCGGGGACATGCTGGCGCTGCGCGCCGCGCCGGCTCGCGCGCCCGCGCGGTAGGCGGCGATCGCGCCGCTGCGCGCCGCGCGATCCGTCGCCGGTCGTTCCGCGCCGGGCCGCCGGTGCTCGCCGGTCGCTTCGCCCTCGCCGCCGGGCGCTGGCGGCGCGCCGCCCTCGAAGTCCCAACTGGACGGCAACCCTTCGCGCTGCTCGGGCCGGCCGCCCTGCTCGCGGGCCCTGGCGGCCAGCTCCGCGCCCGCCGTGCCCTCGGTGCCCGGCGTCCCCGGGGGCCCGCTGTCCCACCGCCGGTACCCGTCGGGCAGCTCGCCCCCGGGCTCGCCGGCCTGGAAACCCGGCGGCAACTCGGCCGGCTCCGGCGCCGGCCCCGCCGCCAACTCCTCACCGCCGGCGGGCGGTTGGTCCCTGGTGAAGCCGGCGGGCCACTGGGCCTCGCCCGAGCCCCAGTAACCGGCCCCGGTCGGCGCCCCGACCCCGCCGGCCGGAGCGGAGCCGAGCCCCGCCCCCGAGCCCGGCCCAGAGCCGGCGGCCGGCGGCCAACCGCCCTGCCCCGCACCGCCGTTGCCGTCCCGTTCCGTACCCGCCGGCCAACCGCCGGCCTCCGCCGGCGGCCAACCGCCCGCGCCCATGGGGCCGTTGGGCGGGCCACCGCCGGCACGGTGGTCGTCCTCCCGAACGTTGTCCCGCCGGCCCGCCCCCGCCGGGTCGTTCCCCGGCCAGCCGGCGGCACCAGAACCGGCACCGGCCGGCCCGGCCCCCGGCACGCCGCCACCCGTCGGCCACCCGCCCGGCCCGGCCGCGCCCGGCGCGCCGCCGCCCTCGGCCCGGCCCGGGGCCCGCCCGGCGCCCGGCGCCGGCTTCTCCATGGCCACCCGGCCCGAGGACTCCCGGCCCGAAGGCTCCCGGCCCGAAGGCTCCGATGGCCTTCGCCCCGAGGGCCCGGGCTCCGGGCCCGAGATGCCGTTCCTCGGGTGCGCTGCGAAGGTGTCCGGGATGTCCGGCGCGGGCAACGGGTCGTAGCCGCAGAGGACTTCCTCGGCGGCGCCGGCCGCCAGGCCGGTCAGCACGGCGCGGCCGTCGTCGCAGATCAGCACCGTGCGCGCGGTGACATTGCGGTGGGTCCAGCCGTGCGCGTGCACGATCCGCAGCGCGGCCAGCAGGTCGGCGGCCACCTCGGCCGCGCGGTAGGGCCCGAGGCGTTCCTCAGCGAGCAGCGCGGCCAGCGGCCTCGCCGGCACTAACTCACTGACGATCCACAGCCCGTCGCCCTGCACGAAGACGTCGAAGACCTGGTCGAGCCTCGGGTGGTCGGGCAGCCCGGCCGCCGCCGTGGCGGCCTCGACGGCCCGCCGGACCACGGGGTCGTCGGGCGTCCTGGTCGCGCGGTCCGCACCCGCGCCGCGCCCCGCGCCGGCCGCGCCGCCGTGCCGGCCCGGGCCGTCCACCAACTCGGCGTCCACGACCTCCGGCAGCGGCACCTGCCGCACCAGGACCTCCTGGCCACTGGCGGTGTCGAAGGCCCGGGACTCCACGAACTCGAACTCGTCGGACGGGGTTTGGGGCAGCCGGTAGCGATCGGCCAACAGCCGCCCCGCGTACTTGTCCACCTTGCGCCTCCCCACCGCGTGCCCACCCGCCGGACGGCTTCCCACGATACGGCGCGGGGCACCTGCTCGGCTACGGTCCGTCAACTGACGATTCTTCTCAGTCCCATTCAGCCCTTCGCCAGCCCCAGTCAGATCCGGTCACTCTCGTCCAGATGCGCTCAAGCGGGAGCGACTGGCCGAGAGCGAACCGGCTGCCGGGCGCCGGCGGGCGAACGGGAACGCACCTCACTCCAGCGGTTCGAAGGTCTGGAAGGCCGTCTCGCGCAGCGTGCGGCACGAGCCCTCCTCCCACGCGTCCACCGGACAGGTGATCATGATCGCGTAGCCCCGGTCGTCGTCGACCCTGAAGCCACGGTTGAGCACCCGGACTCTTTCCCCGTCCTCGACCCTTTCGAACTGCCAGTCGGCGACCGTCGGATAGTCGCGCCACTCGATGGACTCGATGCCGATCCGCTCGTAGTCCTCGCTGTTGCCCCGCACGGCCGGCTCCAGGTCGCGCCAGGCGGCCTCGGCGTCGTCGCCCGGCCGCGCGTTGAAGTCGACCTGGACCTTGACCGGGCTGCCCGGCTCGGCCGCGTAGATAGCTCCCGAGTTCTGCCCGGCTATGCCCACCCGCTCCCAGCCCTGCGGCAGCGAGATGCTGAAGTGGAAGTCGGCGTCCACGACTTCGGCGTAGCCGGTCGGGCTGTCCGGCTCGGCGTCCGGGTCGTTCTCCGGGGAGGTGCCGGGCGGCCCGTCGTCGCCGTCCTCGCCGCCACCGGGCTCGCCGGAGTCCCCGGTCTCGCCGGTCTCACCCGACGCGCCGGAGTCCCCGCCGGCGCTCTCCTCGCCGCCGGTGCCCTCGGCCTCGCCCTCGGGGTCGGGGTCGTTCCCCTCCTGGCCCGCCTGCCCCTCGGTCTCGCCCTGCTCCTGGCCGCCGCTGGCGCTGCCGCCCTCGTCGGAGGCGTCGTCGCCGCCGGAGAGCCAGATGACCACGGCCGTGCCGAGCACGACCAGCGCCACCACCACCGCGCCGATCGCCAGCAGCAGCCGCCGCCGCTCGGCCGGGTCCGCCGCGCCGCCCGTGCCGCCCGACCGCACGGGGGGCGGCGGAGTGCCGGGAACGTCCGAGGCGGCGCCGGGGGCGTTCGGGGCGCCGTCGGCGGAGACGGCCGGCGTCGCACGCGCCGGCGTGCGCGGGTCGCTCACGCCGGGCTTCGGCGAGACCGCCGGCGCGGAGGAACGCGCGCCGGAGGCGCCGGCCGAGCCGCCCGAAGTCCCGCCGGCGGAGCCGCCCTTGGCCGCCGCACCAGCGCCGGCCGCCGCGGCACCGGCGGCCCCAGCGACAGCGCCCGCGCCGCCGCGCACGGCCGGTGTGGTGCCCGGCTTGGGCGTCGGCCGCCGCCCGACCATCAACGTCTGGTGGTCCGTGACCGAACCCGAACCCTCCCCGCCGCCCAACACCTCGTTGAGCAGCTCCCGCACCCGGGGCTCGGCCGGCCGCTCCTCCGGCTTCTTCCGCAGCGACTCCATGATCAGCTCGGTCAGGTCGCCCGCCTGGGTCGGCGCCGGCACCGGGTCGTGCATCACGGCGGCCAGGGTGGCGATGGCGCTGCCCTCGTCGTAGGGCGGGCGGCCCTCGACGCAGCAGTAGAGGAGCGCGCCCAGCGACCAGATGTCCGCCGGCGGCCCGGGCGAGGCGCCCCTGGCCCGCTCGGGCGAGATATAGGAGGGCGCGCCCACCAGCATCCCGGTGGAGGTGATGGACGGGTCGCCCTCGACCTTGGCGATGCCGAAGTCCGTCAGGACAACGCGGCCCTCGTCGTCGGCCACGATCACGTTGGACGGCTTGACGTCCCGGTGGAGGATGCCGGCGCCGTGCGCGTCGCGCAGCACGTCGAGGATGGCCAGGCCGATCTCGGCGGCCCGGCGCGGGGACATCGGCCCCTCCTGCCGGATGATGTCGGCCAGCGAGCGCCCCTCGATCAGCTCCATCACGATCCACGGCCGCGAGCCCTCGTCGACCACGTCGTAGATGGTGACGACGCCCCGGCTGCGGATGGTGGCGATGGCCTTGGCCTCCCGCAGGGTGCGGGTGATCATGCGCTTCCGCTCGGCCTCGTCGACCCCGGCCGAAAGACGCAGCTCCTTGACCGCGACGGAACGGCCGAGCACCTCGTCGGTGGCCCGCCACACCGTGCCCATGCCGCCGCGCCCGACGACGGAGCCCAGCCGGTAACGCCCGTTCAGCAGCCGGGTCGCGTCGCTCCGGCGGCTCGGTGCGACCCTGGTGGTGGGCCGGTCACCCACGTCGGCGGCCCCCTCGCCGTCGGCAACGTCCGCGTCCCCGCCCCCGGCAACACCCGCGTCCCCGGCCGACGCTGACGCGTCGCCGGCCCCGGCGCCCTCGGCCCCGGCCGCGGCCTCCGCCGCCTCCTCGCCGCCGACCTCCGCCGCGCCCTCGCCCTCGTCCTCGTGCGACTGCCGGCGCAGCCTCGACTCGTTTGCCCCGTTGTCCTGGCCCATGCGTGCGTCCCCTCCGGCTTCCCCGGCCATTGTCACCCATCCGTATGACATCCGGGGCGCCGGGCGACCCGCCCGCCCGAGTCGATCAGTAACGAAATCAACAAGGAGACCGGCGAAGGGAACGGCAACGCGGCCGCCCGGACGGGCCGTTGGGAGACCCCGCGAAAGGGCCGGGAAGAGGCCGGGGACCCGGGCGGGACCCGGGCGGGACCCGGGCGAGGCTCAGAGCGGAACGGTGTCCGGCGCCCCGAGACGCGCCGCGTCCGCCGTCTGGTCGTCGGGCTGGAGCTGCGACTCGCGCTCGGCCTCCACCCGCTTCAGATAGTGCTCCACCTCACGCGCCACCTGCTCGTCCGACCAGCCCAGCACACCGCCCATCAACTCGGCGCACTCCTGGGCACTTCGGGTGCCCCGGTCGAAGGTCTCGATGGAGATCCGGGTGCGCCGGGTCAGCACGTCCTCCAGGTGCCGGGCGCCCTCGTGCGAACAGGCGTACACGATCTCGGCCTTGAGGTAGTCGTCGGCGGCCGGCAGCGGCTGGCCGAGGCGCGGGTCGGCGACGACCAGGTCGAGCAGTTCCTGCGTCAGGGAGCCGTAGCGGCGCAGCAGATGCTCCACCCTGGCCTCGTGCAACCCGGACCTGGCGGCGATCCGGCCCCGCGCGTTCCACAGCGCCGCGAACCCCTCGGCGCCGGCCAGCCGGATCTCCTCCGTGCAGCAGGCCGCGACCCGCCGGTCCAGGCCGTGCACCGCCGCGTCCACCGCGTCCTTGGCCATCACCCGGTAGGTGGTGTACTTCCCGCCGGCGACCACCACCAGGCCCGGCACCGGGTGGGCCACGGTGTGCTCGCGGGAGAGCTTGCTGGTGGCGTCCGACTCGCCGGCGAGCAACGGGCGCAGCCCCGCGTAGACGCCCTCCACGTCGTCCCGGGTGAGCGGCACGGCCAGCACGGAGTTGACGTGCTCCAGCAGGTAGTCGATGTCGGCGCTGGACGCGGCGGGGTGCGCCTTGTCCAGGTCCCAGGCGGTGTCCGTGGTGCCGACGATCCAGTGCCGGCCCCAGGGGATCACGAACAGCACGCTGGTCTCGGTCCGCAGGATCAGCCCGGTCGAGGAGTGGATGCGGTCCTTGGGCACCACCAGATGGATGCCCTTGGACGCCTTGACGTGGAACTGGCCGCGCTCGGCGATCATCGCCTGGGTGTCGTCGGTCCACACCCCGGTGGCGTTGACGACCTGCTTCGCCCGGATCTCGTAGGTGCGGAACTCCCCCGAGCCGGCGCCGTCGCCGGTCCCGTCGCCCGCCCCGTTGCCGCCCCCGTTCCCGCTCTCCAGGTCCAGCACCCGCACGCCCACCACCCGCTCCCCCTCGCGGAGGAACTCGGTCACCCGCGCCCGGTTGGCGACCCGGGCCCCGTAGCTGGCGGCCGTGCGGACCAGCGCGGCGACGAACCGGGCGTCGTCCACCTGCGCGTCGTAGTACTGCAACGCGCCGACCAGCGCGTCCTTCCGCAGGCAGGGCGCGACCCGCAGCGCGTGGGAACGGGTCAGGTGACGGTGGGTCGGCAGGCCGCGCCCGTGGCCCGAGGAGAGCGACATCGCGTCGTAGAGCGCCACGCCCGAGCCGGCGTAGAACCGTTCCCAACCCCGGTGGCGCAGCGGGTAGAGGAACGGCACCGGGCGCACCAGGTGCGGGGCGATCCGGCTGAGCAGCAGGCCGCGTTCCCGCAGCGCCTCCCTGACCAGGCCGAAGTCCAGCATCTCCAGATAGCGCAGCCCGCCGTGGATCAGTTTGCTCGACCGGCTGGAGGTGCCGGCCGCCCAGTCCCTGGCCTCCACCAGGCCGGTGGACAGGCCCCGGGTGGTGGCGTCCAACGCGGTGCCGGCGCCGACCACGCCGCCGCCGACCACGAGGACGTCCAACTCCCGTTCCGCCATCCGGGCCAGTGCCTCGGCCCGCTGTTCCGGTCCTAGCGTCGCTGTCCTCACCGCTGCCTCCCTGGCATCTCGCGTGCGTGCCGACCCTGGCGTCGCCTGCTCCGTCGATCCGTGGCCCTCTTCAGGCTCTCCCAGCTCCACCGAGTTCGCCGCCCGGGCGCGTCCCCTCGGCCTGTTGAACCGGGCCAATCCACCGTATCTGTCATATATGCCCGTAACCTGACCGGAGCGCATATGCCCTCCCCGGGGAGCGGCAGAAGGGAAGGGAGCCGCCCGCGTATGCCCGCTGATCTCGCCGTCCTCGGTCTTGGGCCACTGGGACTGCCCGCCGCCCAGGCGGCCACCGCCGCAGGCATCTGCACGGTCGCCTTCGTACCGGATGCCCGGATCGCCGCCGGCTTGAACGCGGGGCGCCCACCCGGCGACGCCTCGCTCTCCGCTTCGGCGCTCCGCCGGATGCTGGCCGGCGGCTTCCGCGCCGCCCACGACCCGGTCGTGCTCGGCCGGGTCCGCACCGCGCTGATCTGCGCGCCCACCCCGCCCGACGACCGGGGCGCCCCCGACCTGAACGCGGTGCGGGAGGCCGCCGCCACCCTCGCACCCCGGCTGCGGCCCCGCACCCTGGTGGTGCTCGAATCCACGGTGCCGCCCGGCACCACCGAGGGCGTGCTGCGCCCGGTGCTGGAGCGCGGCTCGGGGCTGCGCGCCGGGCGCGACTTCCAACTGGCGCACGCTCCCGGCCGGTTGGACCCCGGCGCGACCGGCGGCCACGCCGCCTCGCCCCGGGTGATCGGCGGCCTGACCCCCGACTGCGTCGAGGCGGCCGCCGCGTTCTACGGCCGGCTCACCGACAAGGTGGTGCGCGCCCGTGGCCTGCGCGAGGCGGAGACCGTGAAGGTCCTGGAGACCAACGTCCAGCACGTCGGCATGGCCCTGATCAACGAGATGGCCATGTTCTGCCACGAGTTGGGCATCGACCTGTGGGACGTGGTCCGCTGCGCCGAGGCCCGCTCCCCCGCCCCCGGCGGCATCTGCCGCCCCGGCCCGGGCGCCGCCGGGCTGGACGCCCCGGTCAACCCGGGCAACCGGCTGCGCCTGGTCGGCCTGGCCCGCGAGGTCAACGAGCGGATGCCCGGCTATGTCACCCAGCGGGCCACCGCGCTGCTCAACGAGCACGGCAAGTCGGCCAGGGGCGCCCATGTGCTGCTGCTCGGCGTCGCCCACCGCCCCGAGCTGCCCGCCCTGGAACGCGGCCCGGCCCACGAGATCGCCTCCCGGCTGCTGACGCTGGGCGCCCAGCTCAGCTTCCACGACCCGTGCGTCAGCGAGTGGCGGGTGGCGGGCCGGCGGGTGCCGCGCGCCGACTCGCCGTACGAGTCGGCCGCCGTCGCCGACCTGACGCTGCTGCTGACCCACCACGGCACCTACGACCTCCAGGGCCTGGCCGCCAAGGCGCAGCTGCTCTTCGACACCAGGGGCGCCACGCCGGCGGGGGCCGCCCACCGCCTGTGAACGCCACAGACGGTGAACGGCCCCCGGAAGTCCGCCCGTTCAGCGGGAAAGCGCCACCGTGACCTCGACCCGCTGGAACTCCTTCAGCTCCGAGTACCCCGTGGTGGCCATGGCCCGCCGCAGCGCGCCGAAGAAGTTCATCGAGCCGTCCGGGATGTGCGAGGGGCCGGTGAGCACCTCCTTGGTGGTGCCGACCGTGCCCAGGTGCACCTTCTTGCCGCGCGGCACGTCCTCGTGGACCGCCTCCATGCCCCAGTGGTGCCCGCGCCCGGGCGCGTCCGTCGCGCGGGCCAGCGGGGAGCCCATCATCACGGCGTCGGCGCCGCAGGCGATCGCCTTCGGCAGGTCGCCCGACCAGCCGACGCCACCGTCCGCGATCACATGGACGTAGCGCCCGCCCGACTCGTCCAGGTAGTCCCGCCGGGCGGCGGCGACATCCGCCACCGCCGTGGCCATCGGCACCTGGATGCCCAGCACGTTCCGCGTGGTGTGCGCGGCGCCGCCGCCGAAGCCCACCAGCACCCCGGCCGCGCCGGTGCGCATCAGGTGCAGCGCGGCGGTGTAGGTCGCGCAGCCGCCCACGATCACCGGAACGTCCAGCTCGTAGATGAACTGCTTGAGGTTCAACGGCTCGGCCGCGCCCGAGACATGCTCGGCGGAGACGGTGGTGCCCCGGATCACGAAGATGTCCACGCCGGCGTCCAGCACGGCCTTGGAGAACTGCGCCGTCCGCTGCGGCGACAGCGCGGCCGCCGTGACCACACCGGCGTCCCTGACCTCGCGGATGCGCTGGAAGATCAGCTCCTCCTGGATGGGCGCCGCGTAGATCTCCTGGAGCCGCCGGTTGGCCCGGTCCTCCTCAAGACCCGCGATCTCCGCCAGCAGCGGCTCCGGGTCCGGGTAGCGGGTCCACAGACCCTCCAGGTTGAGCACCCCGAGACCGCCCAGCTCGCCGATCCGGATCGCCGTCCGCGGCGAGACGACCGAGTCCATCGGCGCGGCCAGGAACGGCAGCTCGAAGCGGTAGGCGTCGATCTGCCAGGCGATCGAGACCTCCTTCGGGTCGCGGGTGCGGCGCGAGGGCACCACGGCGATGTCGTCGAAGGCGTAGGCGCGCCGGCCGCGCTTGCCGCGCCCGATCTCGATCTCAGTCACAGGTAGAGCCCTTCCATGCGGTGTGCGCCCCCCAGTATCGCCGATGCCGCCCCGGCGGCCCCCGGCCCGTTCGCCACCCGGTCGCCCGTCGCCCGGGCGCTCAGCGCCGCGAGTAGTTGGGGGCCTCGGTGGTCATCTGGATGTCGTGCGGGTGGCTCTCCTTGAGCCCCGCCGAGGTGATCCGCACGAACTGCCCGCGCTCCTTGATCTCCGGAACGGTGCGCCCGCCGAGGTAGTACATCGACTGGTGCAGCCCGCCCACCAGCTGGTGGACGACGGAGGACAGCGGGCCACGGTAGGGCACCTGACCCTCGATGCCCTCGGGGATCAGCTTGTCGTCGTCGCCCACGCCCTGCTGGAAGTAGCGGTCCTTGGAGTAGGAACGCCGCTCGCCCCTGGACTGCATGGCGCCCAGCGAGCCCATGCCCCGGTACGACTTGAACTGCTTGCCGTTGATGAACTGCAACTCGCCCGGGGACTCCTCGCAGCCCGCCAGCAGGCTGCCCAGCATCACCGTGTCCGCGCCGGCCACCAGGGCCTTGGCGATGTCGCCGCTGTACTGGAGGCCGCCGTCGCCGATCACCGGCACGCCCGCCTCGCGGGCCGCCAGCGACGCCTCGTAGATCGCGGTGACCTGCGGCACGCCGATGCCGGCGACCACCCGGGTGGTACAGATCGACCCCGGCCCGACGCCGACCTTGATGCCGTCCACGCCCGCGTCGATCAGCGCCCTGGCGCCGTCCCTGGTGGCGACGTTGCCGGCGACGACGTCCACGCCGTCGTGGTTGGCCTTGATCTTGGCGGCCATCTCCGGCACCAGCCGGGAGTGGCCGTGCGCCGTGTCCACCACCACGAAGTCCACGCCGGCCTCGATCAGCGCCTCGGCCCGCTCGTACGCGTCGCCCGTGACGCCCACGGCGGCGCCCACGATCAGCCGGCCCTCGGCGTCCTTGGCGGCGTTGGGGTACTGCTCGGCCTTGACGAAGTCCTTGACGGTGATCAGGCCCTTGAGCCGGCCGGAGTCGTCGACCAGCGGCAGCTTCTCGATCTTGTGCCGGCGCAGCAGCTCGACGGCCTCCTGCGCGGAGATCCCGACCTGCCCGGTGACCAGCGGCATCGGCGTCATCACCGACCGCACCTCGCGGGAGCGGTCCGTCTCGAACGCCATGTCGCGGTTGGTCACGATGCCCAGCAGCTTCCCCGAGGCGTCGGTGACCGGTACGCCGCTGATCCGGTACCGGCCGCACAGCTCGTCGGCCTCGCTGAGGGTGGCGTCCGGCCGGATGGTGATCGGGTCGGTGACCATCCCGGACTCGGAGCGCTTGACCCGGTCCACCTGGGCGGCCTGCTCCTCGATCGAGAGGTTGCGGTGCAGGACCCCGGCGCCGCCCTGGCGGGCCATGGCGATCGCCATCCGCGCCTCGGTGACCTTGTCCATCGCGGCGGAGAGCAGCGGGATGTTCACCCGGACGTTGCGGGACAGCTGCGAGGAGGTGTCGATGTCACCGGGCGCCAGATCCGCCGGGCCGGGCAGCAACAGCACATCGTCGAAGGTCAGCCCGAGCGCCGCGAACTTCTGCGGCACCTCGCCCACGTGATCAGTCATGACACCACTTTCCGAACGAACCGAAATGAACCGGACGACTCCCCTCCAGCTCACCCGGCCGGGGTGTCCAGCTTACGACCCCGCGCCACCCGCTCGGCCTACCGCCCGGCGAGCGCCCTGAGCCTGCTGAGGGCGCGGTGCTGGGCAACGCGGACGGCGCCCGGCGACATTCCCAGCCGGTGCCCGGTCTCCTCGGCGGTCAGCCCGACGGCGACCCGCAGCAGCACCAGCTCCCGCAGATGCGCCGGCAGGTTGGCCAGCAGTTTCCTGGCCCACTCGGCGTCGCTGGACAGCAGCGCGCGCTCCTCGGGGCCCAGCGAGTCGTCGGGCCGCTCGGGCATCTCGTCCGAGGGCACCGCCATGCTGCCGGGGTGCCGGAGCGCGGCGCGCTGGAGGTCGGCGACCTTGTGCTGGGCGATGGCGACGACGAACGCGTCGAACGGACGTCCGGTGTCGCGGTAGCGCGGCAGCGCGCAGAGCACCGCCAGGCAGACCTCCTGCGCCAGGTCGTCCACGAAGTGCCGCGCCTCGCCCGGGAGTCGGGAGAGCCGGACCCGGCAGTAGCGCAGGGCCAGCGGATGCACATGGGCCAACAGGTCGTGGGTGGCCTGGGCGTCCCCCATGGCCGCACGATGCGCCAGGGCGGCGATCGCCGAGGTGTCGTCATCGCGCATCGGTCCATGGTGCACCCCCGCCGGCCGCTCCGTGGCGGCGGAGGCGGAGTTGTGCACCGAAGCGTTATGCGCGGGAGCGCTGAAGGTCACGTTCCTGGCCCTCCCCTTCACACCCGGCTGGCTCGTCCCCAAGGAGCTTCATGCTTCCAGGATGCGACACCGGAGGACCGTTCGCGTCCCGCTCCCCACCGGACGGGGTGGAGCGCCGGCGGCGAACACCCCGTCCCTACCCGTGCACCGGGTGCGGTCAGCGGACCAGACCCCAACGAAAACCCAAGGCCACGGCGTGTGCGCGGTCCGAGGCGCCCAACTTCTTGAACAGCCGGCGGGCATGGGTCTTGACCGTGTCCTCGGAGAGAAACAACTCACGGCCGATCTCCGCGTTGGACCGGCCGTGGCTCATGCCCTCCAGGACCTGGATCTCGCGCGCGGTCAGCGTGGGCGCCGCGCCCATGTCGGAGGACCGCAGCCGGCGGGGGGCGAGGCGCCAGGTCGGGTCGGCCAGGGCCTGGGTGACCGTGGCGCGCAACTCGGCGCGGGAGGCGTCCTTGTGGAGGTAGCCACGGGCGCCGGCGGCGACGGCCAGCGCCACGCCGTCGAGGTCCTCGGCCACCGTCAACATGATGATGCGGGCGCCGGGGTCGGCCGAGAGCAGCCGGCGGACCGTCTCGACGCCGCCGAGGCCGGGCATCCGGACGTCCATCAGGATGAGGTCCGAGCGGTCGGCGCCCCAGCGGCGGAGGACCTCCTCGCCGTTGGCCGCCGTCGTGACCCGCTCGACGCCGGGCACGGTCGCGACCGCGCGGCGGAGCGCCTCCCGGGCGAGCGGGGAGTCGTCGCAGACAAGGACAGAAGTCATGGCCGCCCTCCGCAGCTGATGCGCGTCACCTTGAGCCTCCAGGGAGTGTGAGTCGTCGTGCCGGGCGATTGACAGCCGAGCCAACCGCCTCCGCCCTCTCAACGATGGTCACCCGAAAGAGTTACGGCCTCCCACCTCACAGCATCTGCACTTTACGTGACCAGGTCATCACACCGAAGTCTCGTTCCGACCAACACGACACCGCCCCGGCTTGTAGCTGTTTGCCCTATTTAGTCCTTCTTTTCCGCTTTGACGTGTCTCAGGCTATATTCGGCGGGTAGTCATATTTACATCTACTTCCACGGTTCTTCTTGCTCGTGTTGCACGTGCTGGTCGTGAGTGCGGTCGCGGCGACGACCCCGATGACGATGGGACATGTCATGGCAGATTTCTCCCGCCTACCCGGCCCCAACGCCGATCTGTGGGACTGGCAGTTGATGGCCGCCTGTCGGGGGGTGGACAGCTCGCTGTTCTTCCACCCCGAGGGGGAGCGCGGGGCCGCGCGCAGCGCCCGGGAGGAGGCGGCGAAGGAGGTGTGTATGCGGTGCCCGGTGCGGACCGAGTGCGCCGCGCACGCGCTCTCCGTGCGCGAGCCCTACGGGGTGTGGGGCGGGTTGACGGAGGACGAGCGCGAGGAGCTGCTCGGGCGCGCCCGGCGCGGGCTCGCCGAGAGCGGCGCCCACCGCCAGCGCTGAACCGGCGCGCGCACCGTTCCGGCGCGCTCCCCCGAGCGACTACGGTCGCCCCATGACGACAGCGTTGGTGACCGGGGCGACCGCCGGGATCGGTGCGGCCTTCGCCCGGAGACTGGCCGGCGACGGCCTCGACCTGGTGCTGGTGGCCAGGAACGGCGAGCGACTGGCCGCCCTGGCGGCCGAGTTGACCGAACGACACGGCGTCGCGGCGACCGCGCTGCCCGCCGACCTGGCGACCGACGAGGGCCTGACGGCGGTGGCCGAGCGGCTGGCCGACGCCGAGCGCCCGGTCGACCTGCTGGTCAACAACGCCGGCTTCGGCCTGAGCGGCGGCTTCACCCGCGCGCCGCTCGCCGACGAGCTGCGGATGCTGCGGGTGCACTGCGAGGCGGTGCTGCGGCTGACCTCGGCGGCGGTGCCGGGGATGCGGGAGCGCGGGCGCGGCGGGGTGGTGAACGTGGCCTCGGTGGCGGCGTTCGTCCCGCGCGGCACCTATGGCGCGTCGAAGGCGTGGGTGGTGCGGTTCACCGAGGGCGCGGCGCTGGAGCTGGCGGGCAGCGGGGTGCGGCTGATGGCGCTGTGCCCGGGCTTCGTGCGCACGGAGTTCCACCAGCGGGCCGAGATGGACATGACGTCGCTGCCCGGCTGGATGTGGCTGGACGCGGACCGGGTGGTGGCCACGGCGCTGCGGGACCTGGCGCGGCGGCGGGTGGTGAGCGTTCCCGGCTTCCGGTACAAGGCGCTGCTGGGCGCGGCCCGGCTGCTGCCGGTGGGGGCGCTGGGCCGGGTGTCGGCGCGCGCGGGGCGGGAGTTCGGGCCCCGCCGGCGGGGCGAGCGGCCGGGCCGGATCGCCCGGCGGGAGGCGGCACGACCGACCGGCGATCCCGAAAAATCGGGCAAATAACATAACTCGCCTAGAGTGGAGCGCCAGGGGATCAGTCGGGCGAGCCATGGACGGGCCATGATTTTCGTACAGGTAGTCGAACTCACCACCCACCGTGTCAACGAGGTCAACGAGCTGCTGGACTCCTGGATCGAGGCGACCCGGGGGAAGCGGACGTTGACCCGCGTGGTGCTCGCCAGGGACGAGGGCGACGTCTCCCACCTGATGATGCTCGCGACGTTCCCGTCCCGCGAGGCGGCCAGGGAGAACTCCCAACTCCCCGAGACCGAACGGATCTTCCGGCGGCTGGTGGCGCTCTGCGACGACGTGCCCCGGTTCACCGACCTGGAGGTCCTGCGGGACGAGGAACTCAACAAGCGGGTGGTGCGGCGCTATCTGACCGAGGTGGTCAACGAGGGCGCCCTGGGCGTGGCCGACGAGCTGTGCGTGCCGCACTTCCGCGAGCACGACCCGGCCAGCCCCAACGAGCCGCTCGACCTGGCCGACGCCAAGACCTCCGTGGCCCGCTGGCTGGGCACGCTGCGGCCGACGTTCGTGATCGAAGACCAGCTGGCCGAGGGGAACCTGGTCTCCACCCGGTTCACCGTGACCGGCACCCACAGCGGCGACTTCATGGGCCTGGGGGCCACCGGCCGGCCGGTGCGGGTGACCGGGCAGGTCACCCACCGCTTCGAGCACGGCCTGCTCGCCGAGTCCTGGTGGAACTGGGACCAGCTGGGCCTGCTCTCCCAACTCGGCCTGGTGGCGCTGTAGCACGCGTGGGCGCCCGGAGCGCGCGAACGGCCGGGCCCCGGCACCCGAGAGATCGGGTGCCGGGGCCCGGCCGTCGTGCGGGAGGTCCGTGCGCTCAGTGCGCGTGGCCGTGGCCGTGGCCGCCGGCCTCCGGCTCCTCCTCCTTCTTCTCCACCACCAGGGTCTCGGTGGTGAGCAGCAGCGCGGCGATGGAGGCCGCGTTCTGGAGGGCGGAGCGGGTGACCTTCACCGGGTCGATGACGCCGTCCTTGACCAGGTCGCCATAGGTGCCGGTGGCCGCGTTGTAGCCCTGGCCCTTGTCGAGGTCGGCGACCTTGGAGGTGATGACATAGCCCTCCAGGCCGGCGTTCTCGGCGATCCAGCGCAGCGGCTCGACGGCGGCGCGGCGGACGATCGCCACGCCGGTGGCCTCGTCGCCGGTCTTGTCCAGGTCGTTCTCCAGGACCTTGGCGGAGTGCACCAGGGAGGCGCCGCCGCCGGGGACGATGCCCTCCTCGACCGCGGCGCGGGTCGCGGAGATGGCGTCCTCCAGGCGGTGCTTCTTCTCCTTCAGCTCCACCTCGGTGGCCGCGCCGACGCGGATCACGCAGACGCCGCCGGCGAGCTTGGCGAGGCGCTCCTGGAGCTTCTCGCGGTCCCAGTCGGAGTCGGTGGCCTCGATCTCGGCCTTGATCTGGGCGACCCGGTCCTGGATCGCGGCGGAGTCACCGGCGCCGTCCACGATGGTGGTGTCGTCCTTGGTGACCGTGACCCGGCGGGCGGTGCCCAGCACCTCCAGGCCGACCTGGTCGAGCTTGAGGCCGACCTCCTCGGAGATCACGGTGCCGCCGGTGAGAGTGGCCATGTCGCCGAGCATCGCCTTGCGGCGGTCGCCGAAGCCGGGGGCCTTGACCGCGACCGAGTTGAAGGTGCCGCGGATCTTGTTGACCACCAGCGTGGACAGGGCCTCGCCCTCGACGTCCTCGGCGATGATCAGCAGCGGGCGGGAGCCGCCGGACTGCATGATCTTCTCCAGCAGCGGCAGCAGGTCCTGGATGGAGCTGATCTTGCCCTGGTGGATCAGGATGTAGGGGTCGTCGAGGACGGCCTCCATGCGCTCCTGGTCGGTGACCATGTAGTGCGAGAGGTAGCCCTTGTCGAAGGCCATGCCCTCGGTGAAGTCCAGGTCCAGGCCGAAGGTCTGCGACTCCTCGACGGTGATCACACCGTCCTTGCCGACCTTGTCCATGGCCTCGGCGATCAGCTCGCCGACCCGCTTGTCCTGGGCGGACAGCGCGGCCACGGCGGCGATGTCCTCCTTGGAGTCGATCGGCCGGGCGCTGGCGCGCAGGTCGTCGGCGACGGCGGCGACGGCCGCGTCGATGCCGCGCTTCAGCCCGGACGGGGAGGCGCCGGCGGCCACGTTCCGCAGGCCCTCGCGCACCAGCGCCTGGGCGAGCACGGTCGCGGTGGTGGTGCCGTCACCAGCGATGTCGTTGGTCTTGGTCGCCACCTCCTTCACCAGCTGGGCGCCGAGGTTCTCGTAGGGGTCCTCGGTCTCGACCTCGCGGGCGATGGTGACGCCGTCGTTGGTGATGGTGGGGGCGCCGAACTTCTTGTCGATCACGACGTTGCGGCCCTTGGGGCCGATGGTCACCTTGACCGCGTCCGCCAGCTGGTTGACGCCGCGCTCAAGGGCCCGACGGGCGTCCTCGTCGAATTTCAGGATCTTCGCCATGGGTCTTGGGTGTCCCTTAGTTTCCTCTTGGAGTCAGGCCGCAATCAGGCCGCTGGAATCAGACCGCGCCCCGGCCCCGGCAACTGGCTACAGCGCGGGTTCCGAGGCGCGGCGCGACAAGCGTCGGTGCGTTACTTCTCGACGATCGCGAGAACGTCGCGGGCCGAGAGGACGAGGTACTCCTCGTTGTTGTACTTGACCTCGGTGCCGCCGTACTTGCTGTACAGCACGATGTCGCCGACCTTGACGTCGAGCGGCAGACGGTTGCCGTCCTCGAAGCGGCCCGGGCCCACGGCCAGGACGGTGCCCTCCTGGGGCTTCTCCTTGGCGGTGTCCGGAATGACCAGGCCCGAGGCCGTGGTCTGCTCGGCGTCGAGCGGCTGGACCACGATGCGGTCCTCAAGCGGCTTGATGGCAACCTTGGAGCTGGCGGTCGTCACGATCCGACCTCCCCCTTCGGAGATCTCACGGGGTTATCTATGGCTGGATGGCGACCTGGTGGACCCGTCGTCGCGGGTGCCGAGTCCGCCTGTCGCACGATCTGGCACTCTTTGAGTGAGAGTGCCAGCCACGAGACTAGGCCGCCGTTAGCACTCAGTCAACTAGAGTGCCAACGCGCCGGTTCCGGCGGGTGTTCTCACCGGCGTTCTCACAGGTAGTCCTCCAACCGCGCGACGGCGAAGCCCTGCTCGGTCGCGGCGTCCAGCAGCCGGCGGACCATGTCCGTCATCGCCGCGTCCCACTCGGCCTCGCCCCGGAAGTGGGTGAGCACGATGTCCCCCGGGTGGAACTTCCGGTCGGCCCGCCCGTACTCGATTCGGTCGGGGAACGCCTCGGCGGCCCACAGCGGCACCACCTCGATCCCGCACGCGGCGGCGGCCCGCAGGGTGGCCTCGTCATAGGCCCCGTAGGGCGGCCGGAAGAGCACCGGGCGGTGCCCCAACTCCTTCTCCAGGATGTCCTGTTGGCCGCAGATCTCGGCGCGCTGCTCGGCCTCGCTGAGCCGGTCCATCTGGCGGTGGGTGATCGAGTGGTTGTGCATCCCGTAGCCGGCGCGCTGGGCCTCGCGGAAGTAGCCGTAGTCCTCGCGCGCGACCTCGTCGGAGAGGAAGCCGCTCATCGGGACGTCCAGGCCGCGCAGCATCTCCAGCAGCGCGGGGTCCTTGTCGGCGCCGTCGTCCACGGTCAGGAAGATGACCTTCTGGTCCGTCGGCACCTGGACGATCACCGGCGGCAGCCCCTCGCCCTTCAGGTGTCCCGGCTCGGTGGTCAGCTCGGGCTTCTTCTCGGGGGGCGTTGGCGCGCGCAGCGGCGCCTTGCGCAGTTTCCACTGCTTGACGGCCGCGCCCCGGCGCACTTCGGCGCGTTGCAGCCGGTCGGCGTACGCCTGGAGCGAGTGCGCGATGTCGGGCGCCTGCACGCGCTGCGGCACGCCGAGGAACGGGGCGCCCCGGGCGGTGGGCGCCGCGATCTCGGCGGTGAGGGTGCGCCACCGTGGCTCGTCCGGCGGCTGGTCGGGGCGCAGCGGGGGCGGGATGCCGACGCCGGAGCAGACCACGGCCAGCACGGTGGCGCCGCCGAGCGCGCCGTAGCGGCGCAGCCTGGCGCGGAGCGGCCGGCTCCCGTGGCCCGACCCGCCACCGCCCGTCGTTCCGCCGCCTGAACCGCCGCCGCCCGTCCGGGCGTTGCCGCGCAGGGCGGTGAGGCGGGCGAGGAGGGCGGCGCTCGCGCGGGGGCGGGCATGGCGGGGTGCGCGCGCCCTCGCCGCGAGTCGATCCTTCCAGTCGTTTTGTACTACTTGTCGGATTAGCTTCATGGTTCGGGATGGTGCCACCGGGAAGCGCGACTCCCCCGCAGCCGCCACCGGCCGCCCGGGCAGAATGACTCGGGTGGCCCCACCCCCCGATCACCCCTCCGAGCAGCCCTCCGAGCAGCCCTCCGAACGACCCCGCACGCCGGACCCCGAAGCCCCCGACCCCACCGCCGCGTTCGCCGCCCTGCTCACCGATCCAGGCCAGCGGCTGCTGGAGCGGGTGCGGGAGGTCACGCCGGCCGAGGAGTTGGCCGTGGCGACCCGGCTGCGCCGGGAACACCCGCCAGCGCTGGTCGCCGCCGCGCTGAGCCAGGCCCGGCTGCGGCAGCGGGCCGAGGCCAAGTTCGGCGCGGACGCGGCGGCGATGTACTTCACCCCCGAAGGGCTGGAACAGGCCACCCGGACCTCCGTCGCCGACTGGCGCGCGGGCCGGCTCGCGCGCGCCGGCGTGCGCCGGATCGCGGACCTGTGCTGCGGGATCGGCGGCGACGCCATCGCGCTCGCCCGCGCGGGGCTGAACGTGCTCGCGGTGGACCGCTCGCCGCTGACCTGCGCGGTCGCCGAGGCCAACGCGGCGGCGCTGGGCCTGGCCGACCGGATCGAGGTGCGCAACGCGCCCGTCGAGACCGTTGTGGACGCCGAACTCGACGGGCGGGTCGACGCCTTCGACGCCGTGTTCGTGGACCCGGCGCGGCGCGGCGGCCGGGGCCGGATCTTCGACCCCGAGTCCTACGCGCCGCCGCTGTCCTGGGCGTTGGCCACCGCCGCCCGGCTGCCGAACGCCGCGCTGAAGATCGCCCCCGGCGTGCCCCACGAGGCGATCCCGCCCTGGGCGGAGGCCGAGTGGGTCTCGCACCGGGGCGAGGTCAAGGAGGCGGTGCTCTGGTTCGGCGACCTCGCCGAACCCGGGCTGCGCCGGGCCACGCTGCTGCCGGGCGGCGACTCGTTGGCCGGCGCCCCCGAGCCTGCCCCGGCCGGCGCGCCGGGACGCTATCTCTACGAGCCGGACGGCGCGGTGATCAGGGCAGGACTGGTGGGCGCGGTGGCCGAGGCGGTCGGCGGCCGGCTGCTCGACCCGAGCATCGCCTACCTCACCGCCGACGCGATCGTGCCGACCCCCTACGCGACCGCGTACGAGATCACCGACGTGCTGCCGTTCCACCTCAAGCGGCTGCGGGCGCTGCTGCGCGAACGGGACGTCGGCACGTTGACCGTCAAGAAGCGGGGCTCGGCGATCACGCCCGAGGAGCTGCTGCGCCGGGTCAGGCCCAGCGGGCGGAACGCGGCCACCGTCTTCCTGACCCGGGTCGCCGGGGCGCCCAGCATGATCCTGGGCCGGCCGCTGCGGCCGACGCCCTGAGCCGGCGCCGGCGAGCGGGGTCGGCTACGACTCCACCGGCGTGAAGCGCCAGCGGTGCGGCGGTCGGGCCAGCAACTCGCCCGGCGGGTCCGGGAGTTCCGGCGGAACGTCCACCGCGTCCGGCCACCAGGTGATCACCAGCACCCGGTCCTGGGGCGCGACGAACGTCTCCCTGCGCTCCGGCGCCGGGTCCAGCCGCCGCGCGCGGGCCCAGGCCAGCAGGTCGTCGCCCCGGCCGGGCGCGGCCTTCGCCTCCCACATCAGCGCCAGCGCCATCAGCCCGGCTCCCCCGCCGGCACCAGCGGCTCGGTCACCGGCAGCGAGGAGTCGGCCGGCAGGTCCCACGCGGACGGCGGCCGGTTCCTGGCCACCATCTCGGCGCCCAGCGCCGCCACCATCGCCCCGTTGTCCGTGCACAGCCCGGGCCGGGGCACCCGCAGGGTGATGCCGGCGGCCGCGCAGCGCTCCTCGGCCATCGCGCGCAGCCGGGAGTTGGCGGCCACCCCGCCGCCGATCATCAGGTGGTCCACGCCCTGCTCGCGGCAGGCGCGGACGGCCTTCCGGGTGAGCACGTCGGTGACCGCCTCCTGGAACGAGGCCGCCACGTCCGCCACCGGCACGTCCAGGCCGGCCCGCCGCTGGGTCTCCACCCAGCGCGCCACCGCCGTCTTCAGCCCGGAGAACGAGAAGTCGAACGGTGCGTCCCTGGGCCCGGTCAGCCCGCGCGGGAAGGCGATCGCGTTCGGGTCGCCGGCCCGCGCCTCCCGGTCGATCGCTGGCCCGCCGGGGAAGCCGAGCCCCAGCACCCGCGCGACCTTGTCGAACGCCTCGCCCGCCGCGTCGTCGATGGTGGCGCCCAACGGGCGGACGTCCGTGGTGATGTCGGGCGCCAGCAGCAGCGAGGAGTGGCCGCCGGAGACCAGCAGCGCCATGGTCGGCTCGGGCAGCCGCCCGTGCTCCAGCTGGTCGACGCAGATGTGCGAGGCGAGGTGGTTCACCCCGTAGAGCGGCTTGTCCAGCGCGTAGGCGTACGCCTTGGCCGCCGAGACCCCGACCAGCAGCGCGCCGGCCAGGCCCGGGCCGGCCGTGACGGCGATGCCGTCCAGGTCGCCGGCCGCCACGCCCGCCTGGGCCAGGGCCCGTTCGATGGTGGGGACCATCGCCTCCAGGTGCGCGCGGCTGGCGATTTCCGGGACGACGCCGCCGTAGCGGGCGTGGTCGTCGACGCTGGAGGCGACCGCGTCGGCGAGCAGCGTGGTGCCGCGCACCACGCCCACGCCCGTCTCGTCGCAGGAGGTCTCGATGCCCAGCACCAGCGGTTCGTCGGCCATGTCCCCTGGACTCCTCAGGATTCGCTGTCTTCCATGTCGAACGCGTCGGGCGCTTCGGGCCCGCCCGGGTCCGGCCCGCCGGCGGCCAGTTCCCTGCGCATCACCAGCGCGTCGCGGTTCCCCGGCTGGTAGTAGCCGCGCCGGATGCCGACCGGCTCGAAGCCGAAGCGGCGGTAGAGCCGCTTGGCCGGCTCGTTGTCCACCCGGACCTCCAGCATGACCGCCGTGCGGCCGAACGCCGCCGCGCCCGCCAGCATCCGGGTCAGCAGCCGGCCGCCGAGCCCGGTGCCCTGGTGGGCGCCGGTGACGCCGATGGTCATCACCTCGGCGACGTCGCCGGCCACGCCGAGCCCGGCGTAGCCGGCAAGGCCGACCTCGCCGGGGGCCTCGGCCACCACGTAGTCGCGGGTCGGCTCGGGCCCGCCGGCGCCGGCCAGTTCGGACCAGAGCATCCCGGCCGACCAGGCGTCCTGCGCGAACAGCTCGGCCTCCAGGGCCAGCACCGGCTCGATGTCCCACCAGCGCATGGGGCGCAACGTCACCCCGCCGGCCGTCGCGTTCCCGCCGTTCGTCCCGCTGGTCCGTTCCCTCGGGCTCGTCTCCCGCTGGCTCATCGCCGGGCGCTCGCCTCCGCCGGCGGGGGCGTGACCGCCTTGTAGCCCGCCGGCTCGCGCGCGTCCGGGCGGCGCAGGTAGAGCGGCCGGGGCGCGTCCAACGGCGTGCCCGCCGCCAGCCGTTGCGCGGCGATCGCCGCCAGCGCGCCGGCGGAGGCGTGCGCCGGCAGATCGGCGCGCGCGCCGGGGAACGCCTCCGGGTAGAGCGCCGTGCCGGCGCCCACCGCCGGCCGGTCGGCGACCCGTTCGGCGATCTCGCCCGGGCGGTCCACGGCCGGGCCGCCGACGCGGGTGTCGGCGTCGGCGTACTCGGCCCAGTAGACCTCCTTGCGGCGGGCGTCCGTCGCCACCACGAACGGCTCGCGCAGCCCGCTGGCGTGCGCGATGCCGTCGAGGGTGGGGACCCCGTACACCGGAACGCCCCGGGCGGCGCCCAGCGCGGCCGCCGTCACCAGCCCGACGCGCAGCCCGGTGTACGGCCCGGGCCCGGTGCCGGCGACCAGCGCGCCGACGTCGGCGATCCGGCGCCCCGCCTCGGTCAGCACCGCGTCCACGGACGGCATCAGCAACTCCCCGTGCCGGCGGGCGTCCACCCGCTCCCGCGCGGCGAGCACCCGGCCCGCCTCCGCGTCGAAGAGGGCAACGGTGACGGCGGGGGTCGCGGTGTCCAGGGCGAGCAGCAGCACGCAGCAAGCGTACGGCGCCGCCGAAGTCCCCCCGACGCCTGGTAGCTTCGATGGGCGGAGCCCGCCCGGGCCTCCGCGTCCGAAATCTTGACAGGTCCCAGGCAGAGCACGTCGGGAACGCGGCTCTCGTCGGCGAACCAACGCGGCTCTCGTCCCGAAAGGCGGCAACGACACCGTGGCGCGCCACAGCTCAGGTTCCGGTTCCGGCGTCTTCGTCGCCGCGTTGACCACGCTCGCCCTCGCCGTCGTCGGGTTCTTCGCCTACCAGGCTTCGGCGGCCGACAACTGGCCCCCGCCGCCCTCCCGCGCCACCCCCACGCCCGAGGAGAGCGAGGGCGCCAACGGGGACGGCGACGGCGGGGCCGAGGGCGAGGCCGCCGAGCAGCCGGCGGTGCCCGCCGAGTCGGGCGAGGGCCGCCGGGTGGTCTACGCGCTGGAGCAGCGGCGGGTGTGGCTGGTGGACGTCGAGGCGGACGGCGGCGAGACGCTGCTGTCCACCTACGAGGTCTTCCCCAGCGCGCTCAGCCCCGAGCCCGGCACCTACGCGGTCAGCTCGCGCTCCGAGCGCGGCACCGGCTCGGACGGGGTGCCGATGGAGCACGCGGTGGTCTTCCATGTCGCGCCCGACGGAACGGTGTTCGGCTTCTCCGCCGCGCTGGACGGCTCCACGCCCAACCCGGGGGCGACGCAGGGCACGGGCGGCATCCGCCAGTCCCGCGAGGACGGCGCGGCGATGTGGGACTTCGCCCGCGACGGCGTGCTGGTGGTCGTCGTCCCCTGACGGGGCGCGGCGCGGCCGCTCACGGCAGGTGGGTGGGCGAGGGAGCCGCTAGTCGCCCAGCACCGCCCCGAGGTCGATCCCGCGCCAGCGCGCGCCGACGCCCCGCAGGGTCACCTCGCGGGCGTCCGTTCCCCCGCCGGCCCCGTCGCCCTCGTGCACGGAGTCCGTCAACGTCCGGTGGATCACCACGTGGAACCGGTCGTCGGCCAGTTCCTCGACCCGGTCCTCGCCCCACTCGACGACCACCACCGACTCCGGCAGCGCCACGTCGAGGTCCAGGTCCTCCATCTCCTCAAGGCCGCCGCCCAGGCGGTACGCGTCCACGTGCACCAGCGGCGGCCCCGCGCCCAGCGAGGGGTGGACCCGGGCGATCACGAACGTCGGCGAGGTGACCGCGCCGCGCACGCCGAGCCCGGCGCCCAGGCCGCGCGCGAGCGTCGTCTTGCCGGCGCCCAACTCCCCGCTGAGCAGCACCAGATCGCCGGCCCTCAGCAGCCCGGCGAGGCGCCGCCCCAGCTCCGTCATCCCCTCGGGCGTCCCCACCGTGCGGGTGAGGCGCGGTTCAGTCAGCTGTTGGCCCATGGCACCCGATGCTACGGCTGAGCAGTTCCACCAGGTGCCCGGTCACCTCGTCGGGGCGTTCCAGCGTCACCAGGTGGCCGGCGCCCGGCAGGGTCGTGAACTCGGCCGCCGGCAGCGCCGACGCGATGCGCCGGCTGTGCTCGGGCGGGGTGATCTCGTCCCGGTCGCCGACCAGCACCAGCGCGGGCAGGTCCTCGGAGAGCGTGTGCAGCGTGGTGAGCGCCTCCCAGGTGGCGTGCTCGGCGAACGCCGGGTAGAACTCCGCGACCACGTCGATCGGCACCGACTCGATCAGCCGCTCGGCGAACCTGGCGACGGCCGGGTCGACCGCGTCCGGCTCGCCGAAGGAGTAGCGGCGGATCAGCCCGGCGTAGAGGTCGCCGACCGCGCGCCGACCGCGTTCCACCAGTTCGGCCTGGGAGCCCAGCAGCCGCAGCACGCCGGGGGCGGCGCGGCGGGCGGCGCGCACCGCCAGCGGCGGGAAGCCGTAGGTCACCTGGGTCAGGTCGCCCGCCGAGGTGGACAGCAGCGCGGCGCCGGCGACCCGGCGGGCCACATAGTCGGCGTGCTGCTCGACCAGCGACATCACCGTCATGCCGCCCATCGAGTGCCCGACCAGCACCACGGGCCCGGTGGGCGCGGCGGCGTCCAGCACCGCCCGCAGGTCGCGCCCCAACTGCTTGATGTGCAACGGTTCCCCGCGCTCCCGTTGCGCGCGCCCCGGCGCAGACCGTCCGTGCCCGCGCTGGTCCCAGTAGACGGCGCGCACCCGGCCGCGCAGCGCGGCGCGCTGGAAGTGCCAGACGTCCTGGTTGAGGCAGTAGCCGTGGCAGAACACCACGGTGCCCGCCGTCCCTCCGCCCGGGTCCCGCTCCAACTCCTCGACCTCGTAGTGGAGTTCGGTCCCGTCGTCGGCGACCGCCGTGCCGGGCACGCCCCGCAGGGTGCCGAACGGCCCGGCCGCGTCCAGCGCCTCCCTGGCCTGCCGGCGCACCGAACGGCTCACCGTCAGCCGTTCCACCGCCACCGTGGTGGCCACCGCCCCCAGCGCGAGCCCGGCTATGCCCGCCCTCGCCGCCCAGTTCATCGCGTCCGTCCGCTCATCGGGTCCGTCTCATGGGGTCCGTCTCATCGGGCTCATGGGGTCCGTCTCATCGGTCAGTCCTTCGGTTCGCCGGGGCCCGGCTCGGCGCCGTGATAGATCCTGGGCACCCTGGGGCCGATCCGGGTGACGATCTCGTAGCCGATGGTGCCCACCGCGCGCGCCCAGTCCTCGGCCGTCGGCTCGCCCCGGTCGCCCGGGCCGAACAGCACCGCCTCGTCGCCGACCTCGGCACTGTCCCCGCCGAGGTCCACCACGAACTGGTCCATCGCCACCCGCCCCGCGACCGTGCGCCACTTCCCGGCGACCAGCACCGGGCCGCAGCCCGAGGCGTGCCGGGGAACGCCGTCCGCGTAGCCGGCCGGCACCAGCGCCAGCGTGGTCGGTCCCGGCGTCGTGTAGTGGTGGCCGTAGGAGACGCCGTGGCCGCCGGGCACCCGCTTCACCTGCGCGAGGCGCGCGCTCAGCGTCATCACCGGGCGCAGCCCGAAGTCCTCGGGCGTGCCCACCTCGGCCGACGGCGACAGGCCGTAGACGGAGACGCCGGTGCGCACCAGGTCGTAGTGCGCCTCCGGCAGGGTCAACGTGCCGGGCGAGTTGGCCAGATGGCGGACCTCGGGCCGCAGGCCGGCCCGTTCGGCGACGGTCAACGCCTCGGCGAACGCGGCCAGTTGGGGCGGGATCGACGGGTGCCCCGGCTCGTCGGCGCACGCCAGGTGCGACCAGACGCCCGTCACCCGCACCGCGCCCGCCTCCTCGGCGGCGCGCGCCGCCGCGACCAGCTCGGGCCAGTCGGCCGGCGGCGCGCCGTTGCGGCCAAGACCCGTGTCGGCCTTCAGCTGCACCCGGGCGGTGCGGCCGGCCGCCCGCGCGGCGGCCACCGCGAGGTCCAACGCCCAGCGGCCGCTCACCGAGACGTCGATGTCCGCCTCGACCGCCGCCCGCCAGGGCCCGTCGGGCGTCCACAGCCAGCACAACAGCGGGCCGGTGTCGCCGGCCGCGCGCAGCGCCAACGCCTCGGCGGGCGTCGCGGTCCCGAGCCAACGCGCCCCCGCCTGCCGTGCCGCCCGCGCGCAGGGCAGCATCCCGTGGCCGTAGGCGTCGGCCTTGACCACCGCCATCAGCGCCGCGCCGCCGACGAGGCGACGGCGGAGCGCCCGCACGTTGGCGCGCAGCGCGGCGAGGTCGATGTCCGCGCGCAGGGGCGGCCCCTCGCCCGGTCGCCCTGTCGTCGCATGGTCGTTCATCGCCCACCAGTGTCGCAGCAAGCCCGCCGGGCGCCGATCCGCCCGCCGGGCCGCGCGCCGATCCGCCCGCAGGGCCGCGCGCCGGAACGGTCCGCAGGGCCGCGCGCGGTGGTCCTGGCGCGCCGGGCGCTCCCGCCGGGGCCGGGCGCTGGGCAGACTGGGGCCCATGAGGACTGCTTACCGAGTGGAGACCGTGCGCGCCGCCGAGAGCGCGCTGATGGCCAGGCTCCCCGAAGGCACACTGATGAACAGGGCCGCCGCCGGACTGGCCGCCGCCTGCGCCGAGTTGCTGCGGCCGGGGCTCGGCCGGCGCACCGTCGCCCGCGTGGTGCTGCTGGTCGGCGGCGGGGACAACGGCGGCGACGCGCTGTTCGCCGGCGCCCGGCTGGCGCGGCGCGGCATCGGCGTCAACGCGCTGCTGCTGGCGCCCGACCGCGCGCACCCGGCGGGGCTGGCCGCGCTGCGGGCGGCCGGCGGGCGCGGTCTCGCGGTCGCCGACATCGCGCCCGGCGCCCTGACCACGCTGCTGGGGCGGGCGTCGATGGTGGTGGACGGGATCACCGGCATCGGCGGCCGGGGCGGACTGCGGCCGGTGGCCGCCGAGTTGGCGGAACGGGTGACCGCGTCCGGCGCCCCCGTCATCGCCGTCGACCTGCCCAGCGGCGTCGACGCCGACACCGGCGAGGTGCGGGGACCGGTGCTGCCGGCCACGCTCACCGTGACGTTCGGCACCCTCAAGCCGGGGCTGCTCGTCGACCCGGCGCGGCAACACGCCGGCGACGTGCGGCTGGTGGACATCGGGCTGCGCCCGCTGCTGCCCGTCGAGCCCGATGTCGCGGCGCTCACCCCGGCCGAGGTGGCGGCGCTGCTGCCTCGGCCGACCGGCGAGAGCGACAAGTACCGGCGGGGCGTGCTGGGCGTGGCCGCCGGCTCGGCCCGCTACCCGGGCGCGGCCGTGCTCACCGTCGGCGGGGCGCTGCGCGGCGGGGTCGGCGCGGTGCGCTACGCGGGTCCGGCCCACGCCGCGGTGATCGCCCGTCACCCGGAGACCCTGGTCAGCCCCGGCACCCCGGCCGAGGCCGGGCGGGTGCAGGCGTGGGTGGCCGGGCCCGGGCTCGGCGACCACCCGGAGGCGGAACGGGTGGTGAACGAGGTACTGGCCGCCGACGTTCCGCTGCTCCTCGACGCGGACGCGCTGCGCGGCCTGGACCCGGCGCGGGTCCGCGCCCGTTCGGCGCCGACGCTGCTCACCCCGCACGCGGGCGAGGCGGCGGCGCTGCTGGGCGTGGCGCGGGAACGGGTGGAGTCGAGCCGGCTCACCTCCGTGCGCGAACTGGCCGAACGCTTCGGCGCCACCGTGCTGTTGAAGGGTTCGACGACGCTGGTCGCCGATCCGGCGGGGCCGGTGCTGGTCAACGAGACCGGCACGCCGTGGCTGGCGACGGCCGGCAGCGGCGATGTGCTCTCCGGGCTGGCGGGCGGACTGCTGGCCGCCGGCCTCGCGGCCCGGGACGCGGGCGCGGTCGCCGCGCACCTCCACGGGCTGGCGGGCCACGCGGCACCGATGCCGGCGACGGCGTCCGGCGTGACGGACGCCCTCCCGACGGCGTGGCAGTCGCTGACGGGGTGACGGCTGAGGCCCTCCCGGGGGTCTCCGCCCCACCCACCCGCCCCTTCGGCCGCGCCATGGCCGGGGCCGGCGCGGCGCCGACGGCTGGCTAGGCTGCGGTCCATGCACAGCACCAGGGCGGGCTCCGGCGGTGACGAGGACCGTGCGACCGATGTCGAGGTGGCGGTCGCCGCGGCGCGGGCCGGCGCGCTGGTGGTGCGCCGGCTGTACGGGCAGCGGCTCGCCCGCGTCGACAAGGGCGGCGGCGACTTCGCCACCGCCACCGACATCGAGGCCGAACGCGCCATCCTCGACGTCATCCGCGCCGCGCGGCCCGACGACGCGGTGCACGGCGAGGAGAGCGGGCGGAGCGGCGGCGCCAGCGCCGAACGCCGGTGGCTGGTGGACCCGCTGTGCGGCACGTTGAACTACGCCGCCGGCACCAGGGTCGTCGCCGTCAACGTGGCGCTGCGCGGCGGCCCGGCGGCGGTGGCCGACCCGTTCAGCGGGGAGGTCTTCCGCACCGACGGAAGGACCGCCTGGGCCCGGGCCGCCGGGCCACTCGACCGGGGCGACGAGCCCCTGGCGCCCACCTCGGTCACCCGGCTGGTGGACGTCAACCTCGATCCGCCGTTCCCGAACGCGCCCGGCTTCCGGGCGGTGGAGTTGCTGGCGCACCCCGGGTTCGTCGAACGGTTCCGCCCACGCGTCGTGTCCTCCACCCTGGCCCTGGCCTGGGTCGCCGCCGGCCGGCGCGCGGCGTATGTCACCGACGGCGGCGACCTCGCCGACAGCGTGCACTTCGCGGCGGGCATCGCGCTGTGCCGGGCCGCCGGCTGCGTGGTCACCGACCTCGACGGCGCGGACATCGACGGCGCGGACGGCCCCGGCCGGGGCCTGGTGGCGGCGGCCGACGCGGACACCCACGCGGAGCTGCTCTCGCTGCTGGCCTGAGGGCCGCCGCAGGCCCGGGCGACGCGACCCCGACGGCCACCGTCACGGACAGGAGGAGACCAGGGGAACGGAGGACGCCCTCCGCCAGGCCGTCGAGGACAGCCTCGCCGCCATCAACACGGGCGACGCCGACGCCCTGTACGCGGCACGGTCCGCCGCCTGCCGGGAACTCGTCACCGTGGAGGAGGCGGCCGAGGCGATCGGGCTCATCGACGCTCTCTACGGTGAGATCACCTTCGAGACCCTCGACATCCTGGAGTTCGACGGCACGACCGCCCGCGTCCACGGCACCACCGGGATCGAGGACCTGGACCGGGCGAACGGGGACGACGGCGCACGGTGGATCTGGGAGGACGGCGCCTGGCGCGACGACAGCTGCGCCGAGGACACCGGCGCCGCCCCGGACGACGCGGCCGCCGCACCGTCCGACCTGGCCGTGGGCGACGCCTTCGCCTGGGAGGACGGCACATCCCTGACCATCGACGGCGTCACCGAGATCCCGCTCGACAGCCTGGGCGAGTTCGACACCGTGACCGAAGGGCACACGCCGTTCCAGGTGAACATGACCATCGTCAACGACGGGCAACAGCCCGTCGACCTCGGCGAGTTCGGAATCGTCGTCGAGGGGGCCACCAACGGCGGCACCGTCGAATCGGTCTACCTCACCGACCAGGAGTACCTGGAGGGCCGTCTCGCCCCGGGCGAGAGCACGGAGTACCGGGACCCGTACAGCATCGACACCGAAGCGAACGGCCGCGACCTCGTGATCGAGGTGTGGCGCTACACCGACGACATGAGTCTGGACGCCCCCACCTGGATCGCCACGATCCCGTAGCCACGATCCCGGAGGTGACCGCGAGGCCCCCGGCTCCCCCGCCCGGTCACCTCCGAAGAATGCGCCCACCATCGCCACGCCGAGCTCCGCTCCGCACGAGCCGAGCCCGACGGTCGCCGCCCCCGCACGCCGTGCGGACCCACCACGCGGCGGCCCGACTCCCCCGACCGCGCCGCCCCCTTCACGCCGTAAAGGCCCGGACGCGGCGGCTCAACTCCCCGGCCCGGCAGCCACGTTCACCATGCGGACTCCACCCCGCCGGCCGACCCGGCCCTCAGGGGCCGGGAGGCCCCCGCCTCCGACCGGTCGGGCCCCCGCCTCCGGCCGGTCAGGCCTCCGCGATGACCACCGCCGACGCCACCCCCGCGTCATGGCTCAGGGAGACGTGCCAGCACGTCACCCCCAGCACCGCCGCGCGGGCGGCGACCGTGCCGCGCACCGCCAGGCGCGGCTGGCCGGACTCGGTCTGGATCACCTCCGCGTCCGTCCAGCGCAGGCCGCCTGGCGCGCCCAGCGCCTTCGCCAAAGCCTCCTTCGCCGCGAACCGCGCGGCCAGCGACGCGACGCCGCGCCGTTCCCCGCTCGGCAGCAGCAGCTCCGCCTCGACGAAGAGCCGCCGCGCCAGCTCAGGGGTGCGTTCCAGGGACCGCGCGAACCGGTCGATCTCCGCCACGTCGATGCCCACGCCCACGATCATGCGCGCAGCACGCCCCCCTCGGCGTCGGTGATCTCGCACCGCACCTCGTCCCATTCGCGGCGCAGCAGCACCACCTGTTCGCCGGGCGTCGCGTCCAGCGAGACGACCTCCTGCGGGCGCTGCGCCTCCAGCGCCGCCGCGTCCGAGGCGAGCAGCGCCTCGCCGGCGCCCAGCCCCACCGTCAGCGGCAGGCCGCGCCGGGCGGCGACCACGGTGTCCGGGGCGTCCGCGTGCAGCGCGAGCAGCGCGAAGTCGCCGTCGAGCGCGCGGCACAGCTGGCGCGCGGCCTCGGCCGGCTCGTAAGCGGAGGAGAACGCCTCGGCCAGCAGCCGGGCCACCGCCTCGCCCACGGTGCCGGTGCGCAGCGGGTGGCCGCGTTCGGTCAACTCCTCGGCCAGCGCGGGCCCGTTGGTCGGCTCCCCGACCAGCGCGACGGCCACCCGACCGGCCTCGTCCAGCTGGGGGCCGGCGTGCTCGGGGTCGTCCCGTGAGTCCCGGCTGAGCCCGATGCCGCAGCCGCCGGTGGGCAGCGGGCGGGTGCGCAGGCCCTCGGTCAGGGCGGTCAGGGACGCGGCCGGCGGGGAGCAGGCCAGGCCGCCGTCAGCCAGCACCGCGACGCCGCAGGCGTCGTGCTCGGGCCGGCGCACCCGGCCGAGTTGGGCCAGCACCATGTCGAGGGCGGACTGGACACCCGTGTACCCCACGATCCCGCACATGCGGGCAGCGTATCGGGGTCGCCGCACGGGGTGCCAAGCCGGCCGGAACAACCGGACGGAACAATGAGGCGCGTGGCAACCTCACCCTCCGAGCAGCCGAACCCTCCCGAGCCGTCGAACCGACCCGAGGCCCCGAGCCGGCCCGAAGACCCCAGCCGGCCCGCGCCCCCGGCGCGGCCGGCGCGTTCCGGCCGCGCCCACCCGCGCGCCGCGCGCCCCGCGCGTCCGCAGCGCGCCACGCGCCCCACCCCCTATGTGGACCTCTCCCGCGCCGACTGGGGCCGCCCCAGGGACCGGGCCGCCTCGCCGCTGACCGCCGAGCAGGTGGAACGGCTGCGCGGCCTCGGCGACGTGATCGACGTGGCCGAGGTACGGGACGTCTACCTGCCGCTCTGCGACCTGCTGCGGCTGCACATCGACGCCGCCCGCCAGCTGCGCGCCCGGGTCGGGGGCTTCCTGGGCGGGCCGCAGCCGGCGACCCCGTTCGTCGTGGGCATCGCGGGCAGCGTGGCGGTCGGCAAGTCGACGGTGGCGCGGCTGCTGCGCGCGCTGCTCGCACAGGGCCCTGAGGGCTACCGGGTGGCGCTGGTGCCGACCGACGGGTTCCTGCTGCCCAACGCCGAGCTGGAGCGGCGCGGCCTGATGCGCCGCAAGGGCTTCCCCGAGTCCTACGACCGGCGGGCGCTGACCCGGTTCGTGGCGGAGGTGAAGTCGGGCCGGGCGGAGGTGAGCGCGCCGGTCTACTCGCATCTGGTGTACGACATCGTGCCCGGCGAACGGGAGACCGTGGTGCGCCCGGACATCCTCGTTCTGGAAGGGCTGAACGTGCTCCAACCCGCGCCGCCCGGACGGATCGGGGTCGCGGACTACTTCGATTTCTCGGTCTATGTGGACGCCCGCGTCGCCGACATCGAGAGCTGGTATCTGGAACGGTTCCTGGCGCTGCGGGCCACCGCATTCCAGGACCCGCGCTCCTTTTTCCGAAGGTATGCGGAGATTTCCGAGAAAGAGGCGTTGGACTTCGCCAGGAAGACCTGGCGCGAGGTGAACGAGCCGAATCTCGTGGACAATATCGCCCCGACCAGGGGCCGGGCCTCGCTGGTGCTGCGCAAGGGCTCCGACCACGCGGTCGCCGGGCTGCGGCTGCGCAAGCTCTGACCCTGAGAAGGATAGGCGCGCCCCGGTGTCGGCCGGGGCGCGCCGCCGGAGTCCTCGAACGGCCTCAGCCCAGCGCTGACTTGACCACGTCGGCCAGCCCGCTGGCCACGGCCCGCGCCTGCGCCGCGTCCGCCGCCTCCACCATCACCCGCACCAGCGGCTCGGTGCCCGACGGCCGCAGCAGCACCCGGCCGGTGTCGCCGAGCTGCCGCTCGGCCTCGGCGACCGCCTCGGCCAGCTCCCTGCTGTCGGCGACCCGGGCCCGGTCCACGTCCCGCACGTTGATCAGCACCTGCGGCAGCCGCACCATGACCTCGGCCAGCTCGGCCAGCGGGCGGCGGGTCGCCGCCACCCGGGCGGCCAGCAGCAGCCCGGTGAGGGTGCCGTCCCCGGTGGTCGCGTGGTCGAGGACGATCACATGCCCCGACTGCTCGCCGCCCAGCGAGAAGCCGCCGTTCCGCATCTCCTCCAGCACATAGCGGTCGCCGACGGCGGTCTGCCGCACCCGCAGGCCCTCGCGCTCCATGGCGAGCGTGAAGCCCAGGTTGGACATCACGGTGGAGACCACCGTGTCCTCGCGGAGCGTGCCGGCCTCCTTCATCGCGACGCCCAGCACGGCCAGGATCTGGTCCCCGTCCACCTCGGCGCCGGTCCGGTCGGCGGCCAGGCAACGGTCGGCGTCGCCGTCCACCGCGATGCCCAGGTCCGCCTCGTGGGCGAGCACCGCGTCGCGCAGCGCGTCCAGGTGGGTCGAGCCGCAGCCGTCGTTGATGTTGAGCCCGTCCGGGTCGTCGCCGATGCTGATCACATCGGCGCCGGCCCGGGCGAACGCCTCGGGCGCGACCCGCGAGGCCGCGCCGTGCGCGGTGTCCACCACGATCCGCAGGCCGTCGATCCGGTTGGGCAACACCCCGACCAGGTGCGCCACATAGGCGTCGAAGCCCTCGTTGTGCTCGGTGACCCGGCCGACGCCGGCGCCCACCGGGCGGTCCCAGGGCTCGCCGGCGGCGTGCTCGCGGTAGACCGCCTCGATCCGGTCCTCCAGCTCGTCGGCCAGCTTGTGGCCGCCGCGCGCGAAGAACTTGATCCCGTTGTCCGGCATCGGGTTGTGGCTGGCGGAGAGCATCACGCCGAAGCTGGCGCCCAGCGAGCCCGTCAGATACGCCACCGCCGGGGTCGGCAGCACGCCGACCCGCAGCACGTCCACGCCCGCGCTGGCCAGCCCGGCGACCACCGCCGCCTCCAGGAACTCGCCCGAGGCCCTCGGGTCGCGCCCCACCACGGCGGTGGGTCGGCGACCGCACGTACTGTCCCGACTCTCCGTCCCGGTCAGCACCCGCGCCGCCGCGACGGACAGGCCGAGCGCCAGCTCCGCCGTCAGATCCGCATTGGCGACACCGCGTACCCCGTCCGTACCGAAGAGTCGTCCCACTGTCTTTCCTCCGAGTTCACCCACGCGGCCCGTGACCGATATTCCCTGTCGATTCCCCGTTGACCCTATAAAAGGGGACGCCCCGGCAGCACGGAAGTGCTGCCGGGGCGTGAGCAAAATCCTGCCGGCGATTACCGCTTGCTGTACTGCGTGCCCTTACGAGCCTTCTTCAGACCGGCCTTCTTCCGCTCCACCGCACGGGCGTCACGGGTCAGGAAGCCGGCCTTCTTCAGCGGGCCGCGGTTGTTCTCCACGTCCGCCTCGTTCAGCGCGCGGGCCACGCCGAGGCGCAGCGCGCCGGCCTGGCCGGAGATGCCGCCGCCGGCGATGCGCGCGACGACGTCATAGCGCTCGTCCAGCTCCAGCACCTTGAACGGCTCGTTCACGGACTGCTGGTGCACCTTGTTGGGGAAGTACCCCTCCAGGGTGCGGCCGTTGATCCGCCACTTGCCGCTGCCCGGAACGATCCGGACCCGGGCGATGGCGTTCTTCCGACGGCCGGTCCCGGCGCCGGGGAGCGGGTCACCGAAGCGCGCGTTCAGCTGCTCGCCGGAGGCGGCGAAGTCCTCGCTCGCGCTCTCGGTGGTGTACTCCTCGACCTCGGGGACCTCGGCGTCCAGGTTCTCGGGGGTGGTCTCGGCCACGATTCTCCTTGAGATGTTCTCTACGTCTTAGGGTGTGGCCGGACTACTGCGCGACCTGGGTGATCTCGAACGGCACGGGGCGCTGGGCCGCGTGCGGGTGGTCGGGGCCGGCATAGACCTTCAGCTTGGAGAGCATCTGGCGGCCGAGGGTGTTCTTCGGGAGCATCCCGCGCACGGCCTTCTCGACGGCGCGCTCGGGGTTCTTCTCCAGAAGGTCTCCATAGCGCACCGAGCGGAGACCGCCCGGGTAGCCGGAGTGCCGGTAGGCGAGCTTCTGGGTCCGCTTGTTGCCGGACAGGTGCACCTTGTCGGCGTTGACGATGATGACGAAGTCACCGGTGTCAACGTGCGGTGCGTACACGGGCTTGTGCTTGCCCCGCAGAAGGGTGGCGGCCTGGGAGGCCAGGCGGCCCAGCACGACATCGGCGGCGTCGATGACGTGCCACTGACGCTGGACGTCGCCGGGCTTGGGGCTGTACGTACGCACGGGTCGTAGCCTTCGCTTTTCAGTGAGTGGTTCCTGACAAGGCCACCCGGCGATCAGCAGAACCGTCGGCATCCGGTGACGCAAACCGGGGTGCCGTCCGCTGGCGACCGTCCTGGTGGACCGGCGCTGGGCCCCTCACGTGAGATCGAGCAAGCCAAACGCATTATCGACCAGGCAGAATACCGCGCCCCTCCCGAAGGGGTCAAAACGAGCCCACTCCCCGCCGGGACCCGCACCCCTACCGGGACCTGCGCACCCGGCGGCGCTCGTCCCAGACCGGCTCGGGCGTCTCCCGCACCAGCCCGTCCTCGCCGAAGACCAGGAACCGGTCGAAGGAACGGGCGAACCAGCGGTCGTGCGTCACCGCGAGGACCGTCCCCTCGAACGCCTCCAGGCCGACCTGGAGCGCCTCGGCGCTCTCCAGGTCCCGGTCCAGCCCCGTCCGGCCGTCGGTACTCGACGTGCGCCGCCTCGATGTGCCCCATCCGTCGGGGTGTGCCGAGCGGGCCGACCGTTGCCAATCCGTTTTCGCACGGGGACCGGAACGGCACGAACCGGCGCACTGACCGGCGCCGCGCCGCACTAAACTGCGGCCCATGAGCCAAGGGCAGGGGGGACCCCAGTGGGTTCCCGGGGGAGACGCGCGTCCGGACTGGAACCGACTGGCGGCCGACGCCGACAAGCAGCGGGCCAAGAAGCGCTGGACGATCATCGGCACCTGCGTGGGCGCCGCCGTCGTCATCGGCACGGTCGTGGCCCTCGCCATCGTCAGCCAGGGTGACGACGAGGGCGGCGCGACCGCCGGCACCGCCACCACCCTGCCCGAGAGCACCGCCGAGTCCGACGACGCCGAGCCGACGTTCGGCGAGACGACGCTGCCGCCCGTGCCCTCGGCCCGCGAGTTCATCAGCGACGCCGAGAAGGACACCGCGCCGTTCGACGTGGGCGGCTTCTACGGCGAGGACCCGATGGAGGTCGACGACCGCTCCTACGCGCTCGCCGCGAGCGACGGCAGCGAGGACTGCGCCTCCCTCACCACCGGCGGCCTGGCCTCGCTCCTGGAGGAACAGGGCTGCGCCGGCCTGCTCCGCGCGACCTACGTCGGCGGCGGGGTGGCCGTCACCGTGGGCGTCGCGCAGCTGCCCTCCGAGGAGGCCGCGGCGGCGGTCCACGGCGCGGACGAGCTGAGCGGCACGCTCCAGGCGCTGCCCGGCGGCGACGCCGGCACCCTCTGCGAACGCGGCGGCTGCCGCACCACCCGCAACCAGGTGGGCCGCTATGTCTACCTGACCATCGCGGGCAACGCCGACGGCAGCCCCGACAGCGGCGACGGCACGGCCGCGCAGCAGGCCGCGCGGGACGGCAACGACCACGCGTTCTCGCAGATCATCCGGCGCGGCGAGACGCAGGCGTCCGCCTCGGCCAGCGCGATCGTGGAAGAACGCCGCCGCAGCCAAAGCTGACGACTCTCGGGGAGCGCCCACCGGCCTGAAGGGTCGCGGGGACCTCGGCGGCTTCGAGGAGCGCCCACCGGCCTGAAGGGTCGCGGGGACCTCGGCGGCTTCGGGGAGCGCCCACCGGCCCGAAGGGGCGCGGGGACCTTGGCGGCTTCGAGGAGCGCCCACCGGCCTGAAGGGGCGCGGGGAACTGCGCGAGCAACCCACCACGATCCGCAGACGACCACCCAACAGCCCCCAGCAGACGCGCTGTCGAGCACAGACCACACCCATCACCCGCGCAGTTCCCCGCGCCCCCCAGGTCCGTGGGCGCTCCCCAAAGTTCTCAACGTGCGGGACTCCCGGTTCCGCTCCGCCAGCGCCTCGTCCGCCGGATACGCCACCTCCTCCAGCGTCAACCCGTGCGGCCGCACCACATGCACCGCCGAGTCCCGCGCCCCGCCCGCCAGCACCCGCGCCGGCCACTCGGCCGGCCGGTGCCCGTCCCCGACGAACAGCAACGCCCCGACCAGCGCCCGCACCATGTTGTGGCAGAACGCGTCCGCCCGCACCGTTCCCTCGACCACCCCGTCCGGCTCCCGCCGCCACCGCAGCGTCAACAGCCGACGGATCGTCGTGGCGCCCTCCCGCCGCCGGCAGTACGCCGCGAAGTCGTGTTCGCCCAGCAGCAGTTCGGACGCCTCGTTCATCGCGTCCACGTCCAACGGCCAGTTGTGCCACAGCACATGGCCCCGCCGCAGCGGGTCGACCCCGCCCGGGTGGTCGCTGACCCGGTACGCGTAGCGCCGCCACAGCGCGGAGAACCGCGCGTCGAAGTGCGGCGGCGCCTCGGCCACCCGCCACACCCGCACGTCCTGCGGCAGCCGCCCCGCGAGCCGCCGCAGCAGCGCGTCCCGCTGCTCCGCCCACACCTCGGCCGGCAGGTCTACGTGCGCCACCTGCCCCCGCGCGTGCACCCCCGCGTCGGTCCGCCCGGCCACGGTCAGCTCCCACGGACGCTCCGCCCGCGTCACCACCCGCAGCGCGTCCTCCAGCTCCCCCTGCACGGTCCGCTTGCCGCGCTGCCGCGCCCAGCCGGAGAACTCCCGCCCGTCATACGCCAGATCGAGCCGCACCCGCACCGGCCCTGGCTCCTCGCCCACAGCGCCTCCTCATCACGGCGGGCCCGCACCCTGGCAGGTGCGGGCCCGTCGGTCGAACCGAGAAGCCGGAAGGAAGGACTCAGTCGTCCTTCTTCTCCTCGGACTTCTCCTCGGCCTGCTCGTCCTTGGCCTCGGCCTCGGCGGCCTCGGCGGCCTCCGACGCCTCGGCCGGCTGCTCGGCGGCGGCGGTCTCCCGCTCCTTGGCCGCGCGCCGGGTGGCGCCCTCGGCCTCGCCCACCGCGTTCTGCTGCACCGTCAGCGCCTCGACCAGCTCGATCACGGCCATCGGCGCGTTGTCGCCACGGCGCGGGCCGATCTTGGTGATCCGGGTGTAGCCGCCGGGGCGGTTCTCGTACCGGGGGCCGATCTCCGTGAAGAGCGTGTGCACCACGCTCTTGTCGCGGATGGTCTGCATCACCTGGCGACGGTTGTGCAGGTCGCCCTTCTTCGCCTTGGTGATCAGCCGCTCGGCCACCGGCCGCAGCCGGCGGGCCTTGGCCACGGTGGTGGTGATGCGGCCGTGCTCGAAGAGCGAGGTGGCGAGGTTCGCCAGCATCAGGCGCTCGTGGGCGGGGCTGCCGCCCAGCCTGCGGCCCTTGGTGGGCGTAGGCATGACTCTCTCCTGTCATCTCTGCACCGGCCGTGTCAGGTACCGGTGTCAGGTCGCCCGGGGCGGACGCCCCGGAAGTGCGGTGGCGGGGCCGGGGCGGACGGGCCGCCCCGGCGTCCGCTCAGTACTGCTCGGTCTCGGCGAAGCCGGTGTCGCCCTCGTCCTCCGCGCCGAACGCGTCGGCGGCGGTGGTCGGGTCGAATCCGGGCGGGCTGTCCTTGAGGGCCAGGCCCATGCCGGCCAGCTTGGCCTTGACCTCGTCGATCGACTTGGCGCCGAAGTTCCTGATGTCCAGCAGGTCGGCCTCGGAGCGGGCGACCAGCTCGCCGACGGAGTGGATGCCCTCGCGCTTGAGGCAGTTGTAGGAGCGAACGGTCAGCTCCAACTCCTCGATGGGCAGCGCCAGATCGGCGGCCAGCGCGGCGTCCGTCGGGGACGGGCCCATGTCGATGCCCTCGGCGTCCACGTTCAGCTCGCGGGCCAGGCCGAACAGCTCGACCAGGGTCTTGCCGGCCGAGGCCATGGCGTCCCTGGGCCGCATGGCCTCCTTGGTCTCCACGTCGACGATCAGCTTGTCGAAGTCGGTGCGCTGCTCGACACGGGTCGCCTCGACCTTGTAGGTGACCTTGAGCACCGGGCTGTAGATGGAGTCCACCGGGATGCGGCCGATCTCCTGGCCGACCTGCTTGTTCTGGACCGCGGAGACATAGCCGCGACCGCGCTCGACGGTCAGCTCCATCTCCAGCTTGCCCTTGTTGTTCAGGGTGGCCAGCACCAGGTCGGGGTTGTGCACCTCGACCCCGGCCGGCGGCGCGATGTCGGCGGCGGTCACCAGCCCGGGGCCCTGCTTGCGCAGGTACATCACCACGGGCTCGTCGTGCTCCGAGGAGACGACCAGCTGCTTGATGTTGAGGATCAGGTCGGTGACGTCCTCCTTGACCCCGGGCACGGTGGTGAACTCGTGCAGCACCCCGTCGATCCGGATGCTGGTGACGGCGGCACCAGGGATCGAGGAGAGCAGCGTGCGCCGCAGGGAGTTGCCGAGGGTGTAGCCGAAGCCCGGCTCCAGCGGCTCGATGACGAACCGGGAACGGAACTCGTCCACGACCTCTTCGGTCAGGGAAGGACGCTGAGCGATCAGCATGAGGTGAACTCCAGTCTTCGGCACCCGCTATTTGATGCCGAGCCAGACGGTGTGTGCGGTGCGGGGGGCGCCCTCCGATGCGGGCGTCACCCCCAAGGGTACGGAAGCCGCCGGGTGAGCTGGCCCACCCGGCGACGACCGGTCGTGCGGGTCCTCCTGCGAGGAACTGCGAGGACCCCGGGGACTACTTCGAGTACAGCTCGACGATCAGCTGCTCCTGCACCTGGGTGTCGATCACCTGGCGCTCGGGCATCGCGTGGACCAGGATGCGGAGCCGCGAGGGCACCGCCTCCAGCCACGCCGGAACGGTCCGGTCCCCCGCCTCGGCCTGCGCCACCTGGAACGGGGTCATGTTCCTGGAGGACTCCCGCACCTCGACGATGTCGTTGGGCGAGACCCGCGCGGAGGGGATGTCCGTCTTCCTGCCGTTGAGCAGGATGTGACCGTGCCGCACCAACTGGCGGGCGTGGTCACGGGACTTGGCGAAGCCCGCCCGGTAGACCACGTTGTCGAGACGGGTCTCCAGGATGCGGAGGAGGTTCTCGCCCGTCTTGCCCGACTGCCGGTTGGCCTCGTTGTAGTACCCCCGGAACTGCTTCTCCAGGACGCCGTAGATGCGCGCGCACTTCTGCTTCTCGCGCTTCTGCAGCAGGTACTCACTGTCCTTGGTGCGCCCGCGTCCGTGCTCACCCGGGGGGTAAGGACGGATCTCGATCGGGCACTTCGCGCTCTCGCACTTAGCTCCCTTGAGGAAGAGCTTCTGCTTCTCCCGACGGCAACGCTTGCAGTCGGCCCCGGTGTAACGCGCCATAGTTCTGTTGTTCTCCTACTTCGACTGGAGATCCGGCTGGATCAGACGCGGCGACGCTTCGGCGGGCGGCAGCCGTTGTGCGGGGTGGGGGTGACGTCCTGGATCGAGCCGACCTCCAGGCCGGTGGCCTGGAGCGAACGGATCGCGGTCTCCCGGCCGGAGCCGGGGCCCTTCACGAAGACGTCCACCTTGCGCATCCCGTGCTCCTGCGCGCGGCGGGCGGCGTTCTCGGCGGCCATCTGCGCCGCGAACGGCGTCGACTTGCGCGAGCCCTTGAAGCCGACGTGCCCGGCCGAGGCCCAGGAGATCACGTTGCCGGTGGGGTCGGTGATCGAGACGATCGTGTTGTTGAACGTGCTCTTGATGTGAGCGTGCCCGTGGGCGACGTTCTTCTTTTCCTTCCGGCGCACCTTCTTGGCGCCGGCCGTACGGCCCTTTGGAGGCATAGAGGTGTCTCACTCCCGTGGAGGTGGTCGGTCCTGCCAGTGACGGACCGGTGGTCTGCGTCCTGGCGGACTACTTCTTGCCCGGCTTCTTCTTGCCGGCGATCGCGCGACGCGGGCCCTTGCGGGTGCGGGCGTTGGTCCTGGTCCGCTGGCCGTGCACGGGGAGGCCACGGCGGTGGCGCAGTCCCTCGTAGCACTGGATCTCGACCTTGCGGCGGATGTCGGCCTGGATCTCCCGGCGGAGGTCACCCTCGGTCTTGATGTTGTTGTCCACGTACTCGCGGATCTTGACGAGGTCCTCCTCGCCGAGGTCGCGCACGCGGGTGTCCGGGTTCACCCCGGTGTTGGCCAGGGTCTCCTTGGCAAGGGTGCGCCCGATGCCGAAGACGTAGGTGAGGGCGACCTCGACGCGCTTCTCGCGCGGGAGGTCAACGCCTGCGAGGCGTGCCATGTATTGGCTCCTGTTGGATAGCTCGGAGGTCTGCCGCAGCACCGTTCCCGTAAGACTCGAAGGGCTTACGAGCCGGGTCCCCGGCCTCCGACCGGGGGTGTCGTCCCCGCGCTGAGCGAGGGGTCGGGTGTCTGCGTCTGTAACGTGTTGCGTCGCTCGCGTCGCGGCGAAGCTGCGGGGTCGTGCGGTGCGTCAGCCCTGGCGCTGCTTGTGGCGCAGGTTCTCGCAGATGACCATGACGCGCCCGTGGCGGCGGATCACCTTGCACTTGTCGCAGATCTTCTTGACGCTCGGCCTGACCTTCATGGACTGAGGCTCTCCGGGTCTCGATCTGTCTGTCTTCTTCTGGGTTCTACTTGTAGCGGTAGACGATCCGCCCGCGTGTCAGGTCGTAGGGAGACAGCTCCACCACGACCCGGTCGTCGGGAAGAATACGGATGTAGTGCATCCGCATCTTGCCGCTGATGTGCGCGAGGACCTGGTGCCCGTTCTGAAGCTCCACCTTGAACATCGCGTTCGGGAGAGATTCGACGACCGTGCCCTCGATCTCGATGGCCCCTTGTTTTTTGGCCATGCTTGAGCGCTTCACCTTCCGGGATCGGCTACCTGGATGGCCCTGGGCAGACGGGTGCACCAGGACCGACGAATCAGTCTACGACACCCCACCCGAAAAGACGAATCAGTGATCCATTCCCCAGGGAAGAGATCATTATGCCAAGGGATCGGGCGCCGTCGTCACGCCCAGCTCCGCCAGCCGGGCCTTCCCGCCGTCCACGGCGGTCAGCACCAGCGGGCCCTCCTCGGTCAGCGCCACCGAGTGCTCCCAGTGCGACGCCCAGGTGCCGTCGTTGGACTTGACCGTCCAGTCGTCGGACAGCACATGTGTCTTCGGGGTGCCCAGGGTCAGCATCGGCTCGATCGCCAGGCAGAAGCCGGGGACCAGCTTGGGCCCGCGCCCGCGCCTGCGGTCCACGTAGTTCAGCAGGTGCGGGTCCATGTGCATCTCGCTGCCGATGCCGTGGCCGCCGTAGCCCTCGACGATGCCGTACTTGCCCGAAGGGGGCAGCGGCTGGCGGCGGATGTAGGTCTCGATCGCGCGGGAGACGTCGACGAGGCGGTTGCCCTTGCGTACCGCCGCGATGCCGGCCCAGAGCGAGTCCTCGGTGACCTTGTTCAACGCGGCCAGCTGGGCCGGCCGTTCGGCGTCGGGGCCGCCCCCGACGAAGACGGTGATCGCCGCGTCGGCGTGCCAGCCGTCCACGATGGCGCCGGCGTCGATGGAGAGCAGGTCGCCGTCCTTGAGCACCGTCTTCTCGTCGGGGATGCCGTGCACCACCACGTCGTTCACCGAGGTGCAGATGTTGCCGGGGAAGCCGCCGTAGCCGAGGAAGTTGGGCTTGGCGCCGTGGTCGGCGAGGGTCTGCGCGGCGACCCGGTCCAGATCGGCGGTGGTGGCCCCGGGCACGGCGGCCTCGGCACACCTGCGGTGTATCTCGGCCACCACCAGACCCGCGGCCCGCATCCGGGCGATCTGCTCCGGGGTCTTGATCTCCACCATCGGAAACGTTCCTTTCCCACGCCGGCCCGGGGCCGGCCGTCAGCCGGCGGGAGGGCCGGCGTTCACCAGCGAGCGTCGACTCAGCCGAGGCCCGGCAGGGCCGCCAGGGCCCGCCGCGTCACCTCGGGCACCGGGGCGAGGGCCGAGATCGTGGAGACCAGGCCCTGCTCGCGGTAGTAGTCGATGATCGGCTCGGTCTCCTCGTGGTAGACCGCGAGCCGCTTGCGCACGGTCTCCGCCCGGTCGTCGTCCCGCTGGTACAGCTCGCCGCCGCAGAGGTCGCAGACGCCTTCCCGGCGCGGCGGGTTGTACTCCACGTGGAAGACGTGCGCGCTGTCCGCGCGGCACATCCGGCGGCCGGCGATCCGCTTGACCACCTCGTCCTCGGGGACCTCAAGGTCCAGCACCGCGTCGAGCTTCTGGTCCGCCTCGGCCAGGGAGGCGTCCAGCGCCTTCGCCTGGCCGATGTTCCTCGGGAAGCCGTCGAGCAGGAAGCCCGCCCGGGCGTCCGGCTCGGCCATCCGCTCGGCGGCCATCGCGATGGTCAGCTCGTCCGGAACCAGGCCGCCCTCGCGCAGGATCGACTCGACCTGCCGCCCCAGCTCCGTCCCCTCGCTGATGTTGGCCCTGAAGAGGTTGCCGGTGGAGATGTGCGGGATGGACAGCTGCTCGGCCAGCAGAGCGGCCTGTGTGCCCTTGCCCGCACCCGGCGGTCCGACGAGGACGATGCGCATCAGCGGAGGAACCCTTCGTAATTTCGCTGGTGGAGCTGGCTCTCGATCTGCCGGACGGTCTCCAGGCCGACACCCACGATGATCAGGATCGACGTGCCACCGAACGGGAAGTCCTGCTGCGCGTCGAACGCGACCAGAGCCAGCGTGGGCACCAGAGCGATCAGACCGAGATAGAGCGAACCGGGCCAGGTGATCCGGTTCAGCACGTAGCTCAGGTATTCGACCGTGGGCCTGCCTGCCCGGATACCCGGGATGAAACCACCATACTTCTTCATGTTCTCGGCCACGTCCTCAGGGTTGAAGGTGATGGCCACATAGAAGAAGGCGAAGAAGACGATCAGCAGGAAGTACGTCGCGATGTAGTACGGGTGCTTACCGTCGGTGAAGTACCGGGTGACCCAGTCCGTCCAGCCGCCGGAGTCGCTGCCCGCGAACTGCACCAGCAGCTGCGGGATGTAGAGCAGCGAGGAGGCGAAGATCACGGGGATCACGCCGGCCTGGTTGACCTTGAGCGGGATGTAGGTCGAGGTCCCGCCGTAGGAGCGGCGGCCGATCATGCGCTTCGCGTACTGCACCGGGATGCGGCGCTGGGCCAGCTCGACGAAGACCACCAGGCCGACCATCGCCAGGCCACAGGCCACGACGGTGCCGAACTCGATCCAGCCGTCGGCCAGGGTGCCCTGCTGCTTGATCTGCCAGAGCGAGCCGGGGAAGCCGGCCGCGATGGAGACGAACATCAGCATGGACATGCCGTTGCCGATGCCCCGGTCGGTGATCAGCTCGCCCAGCCACATGATCAGCGCGGTGGCGGAGGTCAGGGCGATGACCATCACCAGCGTGGTGAAGATCGAGTCGTCCGGGATGATGTCGTTCGCCACCGAGCACTGCGGGAAGAGGGTGCCACTGCGGGCGGTCGCGACCAGGCCGGTGGCCTGGAGCACCGCGAGGGCGATCGTCAGGTAGCGGGTGTACTGCGTGATCTTCGCCTGCCCGGACTGGCCCTCCTTCTTCAGGGCCTCCAGGCGTGGGATCACCACCACCAGCAGCTGGAGGATGATGCTCGCCGTGATGTACGGCATGATCCCCAGGGCGAAGATGGTGAGTTGCAGCAGCGCGCCACCGCTGAACATGTTGACCAGACCGAAGAGCCCGGAGCCGGCGCCCGCTTCGGCCTCTTTCACACATTGATCGACGTTCTGGAAGCTGACGCCAGGCACGGGTACATGCTGGCCCAGCCGGAACACCACGACGATGCCCAGGGTGAAGAGCAGCTTTTTACGCAGATCAGGCGTCTGGAACGCCCGGGCGAACGCGGTGAGCACGGCTCCTCCTGCACCCCCCGCGCCACGCGAGAGGCTAGGGTCTTGAAGTCCAACGAATATGACAGTTCAGGTCTGGCGGCGGCACAACGTCCGCCACCTTACCGGCGGATGGGCCCCGCCGGAACGACTGACCGGGGATGCCTGCGCTCAGGCACCCCCGGTCACTCGGTAAACCGGCCGAAGATCCTTCGGCTTTCAGGACAACTCGGTCACGGAGCCACCGGCGGCGGTGATCTTCTCCTTGGCGGAGGCGGAGACGGCGTCGACCGTCACCGTCAGCGCCACCGAGATCTCGCCGCTGCCCAGCACCTTCACGAGCTCGTTCTTGCGCACGGCGCCCTTGGCCACCAGGTCGGCCTTCGTCACCTCGCCACCCTCCGGGTAGAGGGCGGCCAGCTTCTCGACGTTCACCACCTGGTAGTTCTTGTGCGCCGGGTTCTTGAAGCCCTTGAGCTTGGGCAGCCGCTGGATCAGCGGGAGTTGCCCACCCTCGAAGCCGGCGCGCACCTGGTAGCGGGCCTTGGTGCCCTTGGTGCCGCGACCCGCGGTCTTGCCCTTGGACGCCTCACCACGGCCCACGCGGACCTTGGCCTTCTTGGCGCCGGGGGCCGGCCTGAGGTCGTGCAGCTTCAGCGGGCCGTCCGACGACGTGTTCTCCTTGGCGAGGTCCGCCATCTCAGTCCACCTCCTCGACCGTCACCAGATGCCGCACGGTGTTGGCCATGCCACGGATCTCCGGCCGGTCTTCCTTGACCACCACGTCGTTGATCCGCCGCAGCCCGAGGGAGCGCAGCGTCTCGCGGTGGTTCTGCTTGGTCCCGATGCGGGACCTGACCTGGGTGATCTTCAGCTGTGCCATCACGCACCCACTCCGGCGCGAGCCCTCAACAGGGCTGCGGGCGCCACGTCTTCGAGCGGCAGACCGCGGCGGGCCGCGATCTCCTCGGGACGCTGGAGGCCCTTGAGCGCGGCCACCGTGGCGTGCACGATGTTGATCGGGTTCGACGAGCCGAGCGACTTGCTGAGCACGTCGTGGATGCCCGCGCACTCCAGCACGGCGCGCACCGGGCCACCGGCGATCACACCGGTACCGGGCGAAGCCGGCTTGAGCAGCACCATCCCGGCCGCCTCCTCACCCTTGATCGGGTGCGGAATCGTGCCCTGGATGCGGGGGACCTTGAAGAAGTGCTTCTTCGCGGCCTCCACGCCCTTGGCGATGGCGGCCGGCACCTCCTTGGCCTTGCCGTAACCGACACCGACGGTGCCGTCGCCGTCGCCCACCACGACCAGCGCGGTGAAGCTGAAGCGGCGGCCACCCTGAACTACCTTGGCGACGCGGTTGATCGCGACGACGCGCTCGACGTACGCGGTCTTCTCGGCGGCCGAGCCACCGTCCCGACCCTTACGATCCCGCCGCTCGCCACCGGCGCCGCCACCGCGACGCTGGGGTCCAGCCATGAAAAATACCTCTCTCGAATCTACGGACGGGACCGGCTCAGAACTTGAGCCCGGCCTCGCGGGCGGCATCGGCCAACGCCGCCACCCGGCCGGCGTACTTGTTGCCGCCACGGTCGAACACGACGGTCTCCACGCCGGCGGCCTTGGCCCGCTCGGCGACCAGGGCGCCGACCTGCTTGGCCTTGTCGCTCTTGGCGCCGTCGGCGCCACGGATGGAGACGTCGAGCGACGAGGCCGAGGCGACCGTGTGCCCGATGGTGTCGTCCACGACCTGCGCCACCATGTGGCGGTTGGACCGGGTCACCACCAGACGCGGGCGCTCGGACGTGCCCGAGATCTTCTTGCGGATGCGGATGTGCCGCCGCTTGGACGCGGCCCGCTTGCGAGCGTCGCCCTTGGCGATCTTGACACCGTATGCCATGGCTACTTACCAGCCTTTCCGACCTTGCGGCGGATGACTTCGCCCTCGTACTTCACGCCCTTGGCCTTGTACGGGTCGGGCTTCCGCAGCTTGCGGATCTTCGCCGCGACCTCGCCGACCTTCTGCTTGTCGATGCCCTCGACGCTGAAGCGCGTCGGGGTCTCGACCTTGAAGGCGATTCCGTCCGGGGGCTCCACCAGGATCGGGTGGCTGTAGCCCAGGGAGAACTCCAGGTTGGAGCCCTTCGCCTGGACGCGGTAGCCAACGCCGCTGATTTCGAGCTTCTTGACGTACCCCTGCGTCACACCGGTGATCATGTTGGCCACCAGGGTGCGCGACAGGCCGTGCAACGCACGGTTGCGGTTCTCGTCGTTGGGCCGGGAGACGACGATCTGACCGTCCTCACCCTTGGCCACCTCGATGGGCGCGGCGATGGTCTGCGACAGGGTCCCCTTGGGGCCCTTCACCGCGACCACGGCGCCATCGATGGTGACGTCCACGCCGGCGGGAACCTGGATGGGCTGCTTGCCAATACGCGACATGGCTGTCCTCCGTTCCCTTCCGTCACCAGACGTAGGCGAGGACTTCCCCGCCCACGTTCTTCTTCTGAGCCTGCTTGTCGGTCAACAGGCCGTGCGACGTGGAGATGATCGCCACGCCCAGGCCACCGAGCACCCTGGGGAGCGCGGTGGACTTCGCATAGACCCGAAGGCCCGGCTTGGAGATGCGCTTGATGCCAGCGATCGAACGCTCGCGGTTGGGGCCGTACTTCAGCTCCAGGACGAGGCTCTTGCCCACCTGGGCTTCCTCGGTCTTCCAGCCGGTGATGTAGCCCTCCTGCTGGAGGATCTCCGCGATGTGCGACTTGATCTTGCTGTGCGGCATCACCACGGTGTCGTGGTAAGCCGAGTTCGCGTTACGCAGACGGGTCAACATGTCTGCGATGGGGTCGGTCATGGTCATAAAACGGCCTTGGGCCTCTCTCACCGGGGTTTCCCCGGGGCTCCCCAGGAGTTGGGGAGCCCACCGGACCTACGGCGTAGTCGTCTTACCAGGAACTCTTGGTGACGCCCGGCAGTTCGCCGCGGTGCGCCATCTCACGCAGGCACACCCGGCACAGGCCGAACTTGCGGTACACGGAGTGCGGCCGGCCGCAACGCTGGCAGCGGGTGTACCCACGCACCGAGAACTTGGGCTTGCGGGCGGCCTTGGCGATCAGAGCCTTCTTCGCCACGCTTACGCCTCCTTGCTTCGATACTCAGCCATCGCGCGACGCCTCAGGCTTCCTTGAACGGGAATCCGAGGTGACGCAGCAGGCTGCGGCCCTCGTCATCGGTGGTGGCCGTGGTGACCACGGTGATGTCCATGCCGCGAACCCGGTCGATGCGGTCGGGGTCGATCTCGTGGAACATGACCTGCTCGGTCAGGCCGAACGTGTAGTTGCCGCGCCCGTCGAACTGCTTGGGCGACAGGCCACGGAAGTCACGAATCCGGGGCAGCGCCAGCGACAGCAGGCGGTCCAGGAACTCCCACATCCGGTCGCCGCGCAGCGTCACGTGCGCGCCGATCGGCTGGCCCTCGCGCAGCTTGAACTGCGCGATGGACTTGCGGGCCTTGGTCACGGTCGGCTTCTGGCCGGTGATCGTGGCGAGGTCGCGCACGGCGCCCTCGATCAGCTTGGAGTCGCGGGCGGCGTCGCCCACACCCATGTTGACCACGATCTTGGTCAGGCCCGGCACCTGCATGATGTTGCCGTAGGCGAACTCGTCACGCAGCTTGCCGATGATCTCTTCGCGGTACCGCGCCTTCAGGCGCGGCGCGGTGCTGGTGGCAGTCGTCATCAGATGTCCTCACCGGTCCGGCGCGCGACGCGGATCTTGGTGCCGTCCTCGTCGAAGCGGTAGCCGATCCGGGTGGTGACCTTCTTGCCGTCCTGCTCCACGACCAGCGACACGTTGCTGACGTGAATGGGGGCCTCGGTGGTGATGATGCCACCGGTCTTCGAACCACGCTGGGTCGTGCCGGCCTTCGTGTGCTTCTTGACCCGGTTGACACCCTCGACCAGGACGCGGTCCTCGCGGGGGTAGGCCACGATGACCTTGCCCTGCTTGCCCTTGTCCTTGCCGGTGATGACCTGAACCAGGTCGCCCTTCTTGATCTTCATCGGTTACAGCACCTCGGGGGCGAGTGAGATGATCTTCATGAACTTCTTCTCGCGCAGCTCACGCCCGACCGGGCCGAAGATGCGGGTGCCCCGGGGGTCGCCGTCGTTCCGGAGAATGACGGCGGCGTTCTCGTCGAAGCGGATGTACGAACCGTCCGGCCGACGGCGCTCCTTGACGGCGCGCACGACGACCGCCTTGACGACGTCACCCTTCTTCACGTTGCCACCGGGGATCGCGTCCTTGACGGTGGCGACGATGACGTCACCGATGCCCGCGTAGCGGCGCCCGGACCCGCCGAGGACGCGGATGCAGAGGATCTCCTTCGCACCCGTGTTGTCGGCGACGCGCAGTCGCGACTCCTGCTGGATCATTGGTTACTTCGCCTTCTCCAGAATCTCCACGACGCGCCAGCGCTTGGTCGCGGACAGCGGACGGGTCTCCATCAGAAGAACGCGGTCGCCAACGCCCGCGGCATTCTGCTCGTCGTGCGCCTTCAGCCGGCTCGTACGGCGGATGATCTTGCCGTAGAGGGCGTGCTTGACCCGGTCCTCGACAGCGACGACGACGGTCTTGTCCATCTTGTCGCTGACCACCAGGCCCTCGCGGGTCTTCCGCCGGCCGCGCTCGGTCGTCGTCTCAGTCACAGTCTTCTCACTCATCAGGCGTTCTCCACCGCCTCGGCTTCGGCCGGCTCAACCGTCTCGATGCCCAGCTCCCGCTCGCGCATCAGGGTGTAGATCCGGGCGATGTCCTTGCGGACGGCCTTCAGCCGGCTGTTGTTCTCCAACTGTCCGGTGGCCGCCTGGAAGCGGAGCCTGAACAGCTCCTCCTTCGCCTCGCGCAGCTTCTCAACCAGCTCCTGGTTGTTCAGCTCGCGCAGCTCGGAGACCTTGGTACCGGCTGCCATCACGCCTCACCTGCCTCGCGCCGGACGATCCGGCACTTCATCGGAAGCTTGTGCGCGGCGCGGGTGAGCGCCTCACGGGCAATCTTCTCGTTCGGGAACGACAGCTCGAACATCACGCGTCCGGGCTTGACGTTGGCCACCCACCACTCGGGCGAGCCCTTGCCGGAACCCATCCGGGTCTCGGCCGGCTTCTTGGTCAGCGGGCGGTCGGGGTAGATGTTGATCCACACCTTGCCGCCACGCTTGATGTGCCGGGTCATCGAGATACGGGCGGCCTCGATCTGCCGGTTGGTGACATACGCACCGGTGACGGCCTGGATGCCGTACTCCCCGAACGAGACCTCGGTGCCGCCCTTGGCGGCGCCGCGGCGCTTGGGGTGGTGCTGCTTACGGTACTTGACCTTGCGAGGGATCAGCATGGGTCAGCTCTCCCCTCCGGCAGAGCCGGTGGACTGGTTGGAGCCGCTGGCGCCCTCGGAGGCCGGAGCGGCCGTGGCTGCTTCGGACTTGGTGGCCTCGGCCGAGGGAGCGCTCTGCTGCTGCGGCCTGCGGCCACGGCCCCCGCGCTCGCCACGGCCACCACGGGCCGGACGGTCGGCGCCACCGCGCGCGGGGCGGTTGCCCGCCCGGGCGGCGGCGTTCTCGGCGCGCACCTCGGCGATGTTCTTCACGTCGCCCTTGTAGATCCACACCTTGACGCCGATGCGGCCGAAGGTGGTGCGGGCCTCGAAGAAGCCGTAGTCCACGTTGGCGCGCAGCGTGTGCAGCGGAACGCGACCCTCGCGGTAGAACTCGGAACGGGACATCTCCGCCCCGCCGAGCCGGCCACCGCACTGGATCTTGATGCCCTTGGCGCCCGCCTTCATCGTGCTCTGCATCGACTTGCGCATCGCACGGCGGAAGGAGACACGGGAGGACAGCTGCTCGGCGACGGCCTGGGCCACCAACTGGGCGTCCAGCTCCGGGTTCTTCACCTCAAGGATGTTGAACTGGATCTGCTTGCCGGTCAGCTTCTCCAGGTTGCCCCGGAGACGGTCGGCCTCGGCGCCGCGGCGGCCGATCACGATGCCCGGCCGGGCGGTGTGGACGTCGACGCGGACCCGGTCCCGGGTGCGCTCGATCTCCACCTTGGAGATGCCGGCCCGCTCCATGCCCTGGGTGAGCATCCGGCGGATCGCGACGTCTTCCTTGACGTAGTCCTTGTACAGCTTGTCGGCGTACCACCGCGACTTGAAGTCGGTTGTGACGCCGAGCCGGAACCCGTGCGGGTTTACCTTCTGGCCCATTACCGGGTTCCTTCCTTGCTGCCGAGGACCACGGTGATGTGGCTGGTCCGCTTGCGAATCCGGTACGCGCGACCCTGCGCGCGCGGCCGGAACCGCTTCAGCGTCGGGCCCTCGTCCACGTACGCCTCTTTGACGTACAGGGTGTCCGCGTCCGGGTGGTTGTGGTTGTGCACGGCGTTGGCGATGGCGCTGTCGAGCACCTTGCCCACCGGCACGCTGGCGGCCTGCGGGGCGAACCGCAGGACCGCCTGAGCCTCCGTGGCGTCGAGGCCACGGATCAGGTCCACCACACGGCGGGCCTTCATGGGCGTGACACGGATGTACCGCGCCTGGGCCCTGGCTTCCATGGTCGTCCCTTCGGTCTTGGTAGGGGAGTTCGTCATGATCTACAAACCCCGCTCAGCGCCGACGCGACTTGCGGTCGTCCTTCACGTGCCCACGGAAGGTACGGGTCGGCGCGAACTCGCCGAGCTTGTGGCCCACCATCGACTCGGAGACGAACACCGGCACGTGCTTGCGGCCGTCGTGCACGGCGATCGTGTGGCCCAGCATCGCCGGGACGATCATCGAGCGGCGAGACCAGGTCTTGATGACGTTCTTGGTACCGGCTTCGTTCTGCGCGTCCACCTTCTTGATCAGGTGGTCGTCGACGAAGGGCCCCTTCTTGAGACTGCGCGGCATCGACCTGCTCCCTAGCGCTTCTTGTTCGTCTTGCGGCGGCGGACGATGTACTTGTTGCTGGCCTTCTTCGGCGAGCGCGTACGGCCCTCCTTCTTGCCCCAGGGCGAGACCGGGTGGCGACCACCCGAGGTCCGGCCCTCGCCGCCACCGTGGGGGTGGTCGACGGGGTTCATCACGACACCGCGCACGCTGGGCCGAACGCCCTTCCAGCGCATCCGGCCGGCCTTGCCCCAGTTGATGTTGGACTGCTCGGCGTTGCCGACCTCGCCGACGGTCGCCCGGCAGCGGACGTCCACCAGCCGGATCTCGCCGGACGGCATCCTCAGGTGGGCCATGCGGCCCTCCTTCGCCAGCAGCTGCACCGAGGCACCGGCGGAGCGCGCGAACTTGGCGCCGCCGCCCGGCTGGAGCTCGATGGCGTGGATCACGGTACCGACCGGGATGTTGCGCAGCGGCAGGTTGTTGCCGGGCTTGATGTCGGCGCCGGCGCCGTTCTCCACGCGGTCGCCCTGCTTCAGGTGGGCGGGCGCGATGATGTACCGCTTCTCGCCGTCCGCGTAGTGCAGCAGCGCGATGCGGGCGGTGCGGTTCGGGTCGTACTCGATGTGCGCGACCTTGGCCGGCACACCGTCCTTGTCGTGCCGACGGAAGTCGATGACGCGGTAGGCGCGCTTGTGGCCACCACCCTGGTGGCGGACCGCGACGCGGCCGGCGTTGTCCCGTCCACCCTTGCTGTGCAGGGGGCGGACCAGCGACTTCTCCGGCGTGGACCGCGTGATCTCGACGAAGTCGGCGACGCTGGCGCCACGACGGCCCGGAGTCGTCGGCTTGTACTTGCGGATTCCCATTTCTTAGTCCTCGTCCGGTCTCGGACGGCAGGTCCCCGTCAGGAGACCGGGCCGCCGAAGATGTCGATGCTGTCGCCCTCGGCAAGGGTCACGATCGCGCGCTTGGTGCTGGCGCGACGGCCGTAACCGGTGCGGGTGCGCTTGCGCTTGCCCTGGCGGTTGATCGTGTTGACCCCGACCACCTTGACCGCGAAGACCGCCTGGACGGCCTGCTTGATCTGGGTCTTGTTGGCCCGGGGGTCGACGATGAACGTGTACTTGTTCTCGTCGAGCAGCGCGTAGCTCTTCTCCGACACGACCGGCTTGATCAGGATGTCGTGCGGCGCGGAGAACTCCTTGCTGGAGAACTCGGCGACGGTGACCTCGCTCATCAGGCGTCGCTCCCTTCGGGCTTCTTGTCGAGCGCCACGGCGCCGGCGGCCCGGCCAGCCACGAAGCGGTCGAAGGCGGCCTTGGTGAACACCACGTCGTCGGAGTCGACGACGTCGTAGGTGTTCAGCTGGCCCGGGTCGATGATGTGGACCTGCGGCAGGTTCCGGGCGGACAGCCACGCGGTGTTGTCCGAGCGCTCGGCGACCAGCAGCAGCTTCTTGCGGTCGCTGATCTTCCCCAGCAGGGTCCTGGCGGCCTTGGTGGAGACCTCGCCGTCGACCACGCCGGTCACCACGTGCACGCGGTCGTGCCGGGCCCGGTCGGTGAGGGCGCCACGGAGCGCGGCGGCCTTCATCTTCTTCGGGGTGCGCTGGCTGTAGTCACGCGGCACGGGGCCGTGGACGACGCCACCGCCGGCGAACTGCGGCGCGCGGACGGAGCCCTGACGGGCACGGCCGGTGCCCTTCTGGCGGTACGGCTTCTTGCCGCCACCGCGGACCTCGCCACGGGTCTTGGTCTTGTGCGTGCCCTGGCGGGCGGCGGCCAGCTGGGCGACGACGACCTGGTGGATCAGCGGCACGCTGACCTTGGCGTCGAAGATCTCCGCCGGAAGCTCGACGGTGCCGGCCTCCTCACCCGCGGGCGAGAGGATGACGATGCTCTTTGGGGTACTCATGATTAACCTCAGGCCCCCTTGGCCGCGGAACGGACCAGGACGAGGCCGCCGTTGGGACCGGGCACCGCGCCCTTGATGAGGAGCAGGCCCTTCTCCGCGTCCACGGCGTGGACGGTCAGGTTCTGGGTGGTGACGCGCTCGTTGCCCATCCGGCCGGCCATCCGCAGGCCCTTGAAGACCCGGCCCGGGGTGGCGCAGCCGCCGATGGAGCCGGGCGAGCGGTGCTTGCGCTGGGTGCCGTGCGAGGCGCCGAGGCCGCCGAAGCCGTGACGCTTCATCACGCCGGCGGTGCCCTTGCCCTTGGTGGTGCCGGTCACGTCGACGCGGACGCCGGAGTCGAACACCTCGGCCGTGACCTCCTGGCCGAGGGTGTACTCGCTGGCGTCGGCGGTCCGCAGCTCGACCAGGTGGCGGCGCGGGGTGACGTCGGCCTTGGCGAAGTGGCCCTTGAGGGGTCGGTTCACCTTGCGCGGGTCGATCTCGCCGAAGGCGATCTGGACGGCCTCGTAGCCGTCCCTGTCGTTGGTGCGGACCTGGGTGACAACACAGGGCCCGGCCTTGACCACGGTCACGGGGACGACACGGTTGTTCTCGTCCCAGACCTGGGTCATGCCGAGCTTCTCGCCCAGGACGCCCTTGATCTGCTTGGTCATCTCTTCTACCGGACCTCTCAGAGCTTGATCTCGATGTCGACGCCGGCCGGGAGGTCCAGGCGCATCAGCGAGTCAACGGTCTTGGGGGTCGGGTCGAGGATGTCGATCAGCCGCTTGTGGGTGCGCATCTCGAAGTGCTCGCGCGAGTCCTTGTACTTGTGCGGCGACTTGATGACGCAGTACACGTTCTTCTCAGTGGGCAGCGGCACCGGGCCCGCGACCGACGCACCCGTGCGGGTCACCGTCTCGACGATCTTCTTCGCCGAGTTGTCGATGACCTCGTGGTCGTAGGCCTTGAGCCGAATGCGGATCTTCTGTCCCGCCATGGCTACTTCGTAGTCCTGTCTCTCGTCAACGCTCTGGAACCCGGCTCACCCCCTGAGGCGACCCGACCCACGCGGTCGGGCGTGTCGTACTCGTTCCCATATTTCACCGCAGGGGTTTCCTCTGGGAGGAGTGGGGGGAGTAATCCACCGGGTGCCTGGTCGAAAGCCCCGCCCACGCTTCCCGGAAGATCTCGGTACTTCCATCCCTGCCCCGTTGACCAGGGCATCCATGGGATGACGAATACAGTGAGACTCGCTTCCGGTCCTCCCGGCGGGAGGCGCGCAGCATCGGCCGTCAACCGAGCAACCTGGTCAGTGTGCCATAGCAGACCGCGCCCCCGCCAATCGGGCGGTATCCCCCACCTGCGGCGCAGCGTCTCCCCGACCGCGCGCGGCCGACGCGCGGCCGACGCCGCCGGTCAGCCCGGCAGATGCAGCCGGAGCACGGCGCGCTCCGCCCACTCGGGCACCGTGCCGCGCAGCGAGACCCCGATCATCACGGCGAACGCCAACGGCACGGTCCAGGCGGCCGGTTGGGCCAGCAGCACCACCAGCCAGCCGGGCCCGCCGTCGGTCAGCACCGAGGCGAACGCGGCGCCCGTGGCGGCGCTCACCCCGGTCGCCAGGCCGGCGGCCGCCCCGGCCGTGGTCAGCCCGCGCCACCAGATGCCCAGCACCAGCAGCGGGCAGAAGGTGGAGGCGGCCACGGCGAACGCCCAGCCGACGGCGACGTTGATGTCCACGCTGCGCGCCGGCAGCGACAGCCCGACGGCCACGGCGGCGCCGGCGGCCACCGCCCAGCGCAGCCGGGGCACGGTCGCCCGGGACAGGTCGTGCGAGAGGCCGCCGGCCAGCGCCATCAGCAGCCCCGACGAGGTGGACAGGAACGCGGCGAAGGCGCCGGCCGCGACCACGGCGGTCAGGATCGAGCCCCAGGTGCCGGGCACGATCGCGCCGGGCAGCACCACGGTGACCATGTCGGTGTCCCCGCCGTGCACCAGCTCCGGCGTGAAGACCCGGCCGAGCAGCCCGTAGACGGCGGGGAAGAGGTAGAAGACGCCGAGCAGCACGATCACGCCGACCGCGACCCGGCGGGCGGCCTTCGCGGTGGGGCTGGTGTGGAACCGCATGATCACGTGCGGCAGCCCGACCGCGCCCAGCGTGGTGGCCAGCAGCACCGACCAGGTGGCGAGCAGCGGGGCGCCCGAACTCTCCAGGTCCAGCAGCGGCCGGCTCCAGTCGTCGGAGACGTCGAAGCGCAGCGCCTCGGCGCGCGCCCCCGAACCGGCGTGCGCCACCAGGAAGATGGCCGGCACCGCGATGAACAGCAGCTTGACGCCGTAGTGGAACGCCTGCACATAGGTCGCCGAGCGCATCCCGCCGGCCGCGATGGAGACGCTCACCACCAGACCGGCCAGCACCACGCCGACCCAGTAGGGGGTGCCGCTGACCGCGTGCAGCACCATGCCGGCGCCCTTGAACTGGGGCACCAGATAGAGCCACATGATCACCAGCACGATCACCGCGCAGAGCTTCCTGATCCGCTCCGAGCCCAGCCGGTAGTCGGCGAAGTCCGGCACGGTGTAGGCGCCGGAGCGCCGCATCGGCCCGGCGACCAGCGCGGCGACCGCGACATAGCCGGCGGTGAAGCCGACCGCGTACCAGAGGGTGCCCACGCCGTTCTTCAGCATCAACCCGGCCAGGCCGAGCACCGAGGCGGCCGAGACGTACTCGCCGGCGATGGCCATCGCGTTCCAGCCGGGCGCCACCCGCTGCGAGGCCACCAGGAAGTCCGGCGTGGTGCGCGCGGCCCGCACCCCGTAGGCGCCGATCACCACGCTGACGACGAAGAGCAGCCCGATGGCCAGCAGCCCGATCACGGCGCCAGGTCCGTTCCCCGCTCGTCGGCGCGCGCGGCGCCGTCCCGCGCGCCGGCGGCCCGTTCCAACGCCTCGGCGCGGCGGACGTGGCGGACCGCGATCAGCAGCAGCACGGGATAGCTGCCGCCCATCAACAGCAGCCAGGAGAGCGGGACTCCCAGCAGCGTGACATGGCTGAGCGCGGGCGCGGCGGCCAGCAGCCCGCTGAGCCCGAAGAGCACCGCGCCCAGCAGCGCGAGGGTGCGCGCCGCCTGCCGGCGCTGGCGGGCGAAGAGCGCGCGGACCGCGTCGGTGGAGTCCCGGTCGTCGGCGCCGGGGATGGTCGGCGGCAGCAGATGCTGGGCGGGCCGGTGGCGGCGGGCGAGCGCGATGCGGGTCTGCGGGCTGGTGATCCGCACCCGCCGGGTGCCGCTCACGCGCGGGCCCCGGGCGGCGGCACGGCGTTCACTCCTCGTCCCTGACGGCGGCCAGCAGCCGTTCCTTGAGCGCGCGGGCGTGCCGGCGGCTGACCGGGACGTCGCCGGTCGGGGTGCGGGCCACCAGGCCCGAGGAGCTGGAGACCCACAGGTCGCGGACCCAGCCGATGGCGACCAGATAGCCCCGGTGCGCGCGGACGAAGCCGGCCGGCGCCCAGACCTCCTCCAGATAGCTGAGCGGCATCCGGATCAGGTGGCTGCCCTCGCCGGTGTGCAGCCGGACGTAGTCGCCGTGCGCCTCGGCGTACTGGATGTCGTCGCGGTGCACGAAGGTGGTGTGCCGGCCGTTCTCGACCTGGACGACGGCCAGTTCGTCGACCTGGGAGGGGCGGGGCGTGGCCGGCGGCGGGCGGCGCAGGGCGCCGGCGCGGGAGACGGCCTCGGCCAGCCGCTCGGGCCGGACGGGCTTGAGCAGGTAGTCGATGGCACCGATGCCGAAGGCGTCGACGGCGTGCTGCTCGGACGCGGTGACGAAGACGATCGCCGGCGGCTCGGAGAGGCGGCCGACGACCCGGGCCACGGCCATCCCGTCGAGGCCCGGCATGGAGATGTCGAGGAAGACCGCGTCGAAGGCGGTCTCGCCCAGCTGCCGCACCGCGCTCTCCCCGCCGTCCGCCTCGCTGACCCGGCCGATCTCGGGCAGGGCGGTCAGCATGGCGGCCAGCTCGCGGCGGGTGAACGTCTCGTCCTCCACCACCAGCGCGCGCAGTCGGGTCTCGGCGGTCAATGCGCGACCACTCCTCGTCTGAATCGGGGCACCCGGATCACGACCTTGGTGCCGCTGCCCGGCGCGGTCTCGATGACCAGCCCGTACTCGGGCCCGTAGACCGTGCGCAGCCGCTGGTCGACGTTGGCCAGGCCGACCCGGCGGCGCTCCTCGCCCAGCGGGCGGCCCCGGCGGTCGGGGCGTTCCCCGGCGAGCACCGCCTGGGCGAACTCGGGCGTCATGCCGACGCCGTCGTCCTCGACCTCGATCACGCACAGCGGGCCCTCGCCGAAGCCGGAGACCTGGATCGAGCCGGGGCCCGGCTTGGGCTCCAGGCCGTGCCGCACGGCATTCTCCACGATCGGCTGGATCACGAGGAACGGGATGGCGACGGGCAGGATCTCGGGCGCCATCCGGACGGTCAGCTCCATCCGGTCGTCGAAGCGGGCGCGTTGCAGCTCCAGATAGGTCTGGATGGCCTGGAGTTCCTCGGCGACGGTGGCGTAGTCGCCCTGCGGGGAGAAGCTGTAGCGCAGGTAGTCGGCGAAGTCGCTGAGCAGGGCGCGGGCGCGGTCGGGGTCGGTGCGGATGCGGGCGCCGATCACGGCGAGCGCGTTGTGCAGGAAGTGCGGCGATATCTGGGCGCGCAGGGTGCGGAGTTCGGCCTGGGCGATGCGCTCCCTGGCGCGGCGCAGCGCGGCGTGGTCGAGGGAGCGGGCCACCTGCGCGGCGGCGGCCGTGACCTCGGGCTCGCTGCCGCCGCGCACCAGCAGCCCGCCGGTCAGCTCGCCGGCGACCAGCAGCGGGACGGCGGACCAGGGCGGCCGGTGGACGGGGCTGCCGTGCTCGTACGCCTGGGCGAGCAGGGTGCCGGGCTCGGGCTCCTCGGGGTGCGGTCCGGCGACGGCGACCGGTCCCGCGAGGTCGGCGAGCAGCACGGTCTCGGCGGCGAGGAGGCGGCGCAGCCGGCGGGCGGCCTGGGCCGGGCCGCGCCCGGTGAGCCCGTCGCGCAGGTCGTCGTCCAGCTCCCGCACGGCGGTCAGCAGCCGCGCCAGACCCGGCCGGCCGCGCGCGTCCTCGCCCGCCTCGGCCCTGCGCCGACGTCTGCCTTCCAGCATGGGCCGAACCTAGCCCAGTCGAGGGCGCGGGTGTAGGGAGTGGCGGGGACTCGTGGGAGGTCGAACGGGCCGATCGGCCTTCCGGGGACGGCGGGGTGCCCGTCGGTCGACGGGACGCGGGGTCGCCTGCCGGCCGGCGGTACCCGGGGTCGCTCGGCGGCCGGGGCATCCGGCCCGCGCCGGTCACGCGGTGGCTCGGCCGCGCGGTCACGCGGTGGCTCGACCAGTCGGTCACTCGGTCAGCGACGGGTGGATCTGGCAGGGGCCGTAGGGGTCGAGGTCGCTGGGCCGGGGCGTCTCGGGGCCGTCGGGCCCGATCCGCAGCAGCCGCTCGACGCGGATGACGCGGAACCTGCGGCCCAGCACGGTGACCTCGTCGCGGCGCGGGTGCGCGCGGAAGTCCTCGGCCGCCTCGACATAGCGGTCGGCGTCCTCGGCGGGGATCTCGGGGGCCAGCTTCGGCAGGAACTCGGCGAGGTAGTCGTAGAGGGTGGCGCGCGCCTCGTTCGGGGTGGCCGAGAGGCTGGCCATCGGCTCCCAGGAGGCGCGTTTCCGCTCGGCGAAGGTGAAGGTGGCCGGGAGCAACACGACTCCGGGGTGCGTTTCGATCGCCCGGGCGGAGTCGGCGCGCACGTCGGCGGGAATCCGGGACGCCTCGTAGCGCAGCCCGAGCAGCTCCATCCGCTGGATGGACTCCATGATCCCGGTCGGGCTGGCGTGGTCGACGAGCAGGCCCCTGGTGCGGCTCGGCGTGGGGCGGCGCTCGCCCCAGGCGAGGTCGGCGTTGGGCTCGTCGGGGTCGGTCGGGCGCGGGCCCTCGATGCCGTCGGGGCCAAGCCGGGCGAACTCGTCGCCGCGCACGACCCGGTACCTGGTGCCGTCCACCGTCAGCTCGTTGACCGGCTCGGTCTCCAACCGGCTGATGGCGGCGATGAGTTCGGCGCGCAGCGGGTCGCCGGGCTTCGTCTCGTCGTTGGCACGCGTCCACAGGTGGGAGTTGAGGCCCTCCCTGGCGTGCTGGGGGAACGCCGCCGAGACGTCGTCGAGGAGCCGCCAGGCCGGGCCGTACGCGGGCCGCTGCTCGGCGAAGCCGAAGACCGGTCCTCTGATCGCGACGTGGGGGTACTGCTCGGCCGCCCTGAGCATGTCCAGCTCGGTGACCTCGGAGACGGGGTCGTCCCTGCGGGTCACCCGGAACGTGAGGTGGCGCGGCGGGTTCCTCCGGTAGTCCTCCATGAGCCCAGTGTGACGCCAACGGGCGTGCCGCGTCCCGGGATTGCCCAAAGCCCCCACCTTCGAGGGGCTACCTTGCCCCCATGTTCACGCCCCGGTTCACGATGTTCACGGTTTCCGCTCCTTCGCGCGCCCTGACCGTGACCGTCGCGCCGGGGCGCCACCCGGGGATCAGTAGCCGACGGTGAACCGGCGGCCGATGTGGGCGGGGCGCTCGATCTCGTCGACCAGGGCCGTGGCGTAGTCCTCGGTGCTGATGACGCTGTTCCCCGCCTCGTCCACCACCAGGTCGTCCAGCGCCGTGCGGTAACGGCCGGTGCGCCGGCCCGACTCGATGCGGGCGGCCGGGCTGAGGTTGGTCCAGCGCACCTCGCTGGCGACGGACCGCAGATAGGCCAGCGCGTCGCCGTGCGAGCGCATGATCTCCACCACCGCCGTGGGCAGCCCCGGGGTGTCCCACAGCTGCCGCCCGTCCGGGGTGCGCAGCGAGCCGGCGCCGCCGACCATGATCAGGCGGGGGGCCTCGGCGCCCAGCGCGTGCAGCCCGGCGACCAGCGAACGCGCCGATGGCTCGATCAACGCCAGGTGCCCCGGCCCGTCGTCCCCGCCCACCGCGCTGACCACCACGTCCTGGCCGCGCCCCACGGCCGCGACGCTCGCCGGGTCCAGCACGTCGCCGCGCTCCACGGCGAGGTGCGGGTGCGACCTGGTGATCTTCGCCGGGTCGCGGACCACGGCGGTCACCTCGTGGCCCCGGTCCAGCGCCTCGCTCACCACGCGGTGGCCGATGGAGCCTCCCGCGCCGAAGACCGCGATCCTCGCCATGCCGTCCTCCCTACGCCGCCCGGCGCCCGCCCGCGCGGGCGCCCTCGGCCAGCGTGCCACCCGGCCCCCCGGGCGGGGCCCGGCCACGGCGCGTGTCGCGCGCCTCGCCCGTTCCGGGAACGCGACCGGGCCGTTCCGGGGAATGCGAACGGGCGGTACGCCACGCGGTGTTCAGCTCGGTCCCCTAGGGTGCGCGCCTGACCGGGACGTACGTTCGGACCACGGCCGAGAGGGAGAGACGACAGTGAGCAGCACGCCGCCCTCCCCCGGGGCGCCCGACGAACTCGCGCGGCGCCTCGGGGTGCCCGACGCGGTGCTGATCGGGCTGGGGTCGATGATCGGCGCCGGGATCTTCACCGCCCTGGCGCCGGCCGCCCGCGCGGCCGGCTCAGGACTGCTGCTCGGCCTCGCCCTGGCCGCCGTCGTCGCGTACTGCAACGCCACCTCCTCCGCCCGGCTCGCCGCCCGCTATCCGGCCTCGGGCGGCGGCTATGTCTACGGGCGGGAGCGGCTGGGCGCGTTCTGGGGCTACCTGGCCGGGTGGGCGTTCGTGGTGGGCAAGACCGCGTCCTGCGCGGCGATGGCCCTGACCGTCGGCGCCTATGTCTGGCCCGGCCAGGCCCGCGCGGTCGCGGTGGCCGCTGTGCTGGCGCTCGTCGCGGTCAACCTGGCCGGGGTCCGGCGGTCCGCCCTGCTCACCCGCGTCATCGTGGCGTTCGTGCTCGCGGTGCTCGCCGCCGTCGTGGTCGCGTCGCTCGCCTCCGGCGCCGTGGACGCGGACCGCCTGGACCTCGGCGCCGACGCCACAGGCGGCGGGGTGCTCCAGGCGGCCGGGCTGCTGTTCTTCGCGTTCGCCGGCTACGCCCGCATCGCCACCCTCGGCGAGGAGGTCACCGATCCGGTCCGCACCATCCCGCGCGCCATCCCGCTCGCGCTCGGCATCACCCTCGCCGTCTACGCGCTCGTCGCCGTCTCGGTCCTCCTGGTCCTCGGCCCTGGCGGCCTCGCCGCCGCCGAGGCGCCGCTGGCCGAGGCGGCGCGGGCGGCCGGCGCCGGCTGGCTCGGGCCGGTGGTGCGGGTCGGCGCCGCCGTCGCCGCCCTCGGCTCCCTGCTCGCCCTCGTCCTCGGCGTCTCCCGCACCACCCTCGCCCTGGCGCGCGACCGCCACCTGCCGCACGCCCTGGCCGCCGTCCACCCGCGCCTGAGGGTCCCCCACCGGGCCGAACTCGCCGTCGGCCTCGTGGTCGCGGCAGCGGCCGCCACCACGGACCTGCGCGGCGCGATCGGCTTCTCCTCGTTCGGCGTCCTGGCCTACTACGCCATCGCCAACGCCGCCGCCTGGACGCTCACCCCCGCCGAGGGCCGCCCGGCCAGGCTCGTCCCCGTCCTCGGCCTCGCCGGCTGCCTCGTCCTGGCCTTCGCCCTCCCACCGACCTCCGTCCTCACCGGGGCCGGCGTCCTCCTCGTCGGCGCCGCCGCCTACGGCATCCGCCGCGCCGGCGCCCGCCGGCGGTAGCCACCGCGCGCCCGCGCGCCTCCGGACTCTCCGGGGAAAGGAAAAGGCGCCCGGGGCCCCGCCTGGGGAAGGGCGGGGGCGGGGCCCCGGGCGCGGGGGGCGGATGAGACCCCCTCCTTCGAGTGCGAACCGTCAGTGCTTGGTCGCGCGTTCCGCTCCGGCGCCGGTGAGGGCCCGCACCTGGAGCTTCGCGAACCGCTCGGGTTCGGACTCGTTGGACATGAGGGTGCCGATCACGGCACAGAGCAGACCCAGCGGGATGGAGACCAGGCCGGGGTTCTCCAGCGGGAACCAGGAGATGTCGATGCTCTTCGGCAGCAGCGCCAGGTTCTCCCCCTCGGCGTCCACCTTGCCGGAGACCACCGGGGAGAAGATCACCAGGCCGACCGAGCTGATCAGGCCGCCGTAGATGCCGGCCACCGCTCCCCTGGTGTTGAACCGCTTCCAGAAGAGGCTCAGCAGGATCACCGGCAGGTTGGCCGAGGCGGCGATCGCGAAGGCCAGCGCGACCAGGAAGGCCACGTTGAGGTCCTGCGCGAAGACCGCCAGCACGATGGAGACCGCGCCGACGCCGATCGCGGCGAACCTGGCGACCCTGACCTCCTCCTGCTCGCTGGCCTTCCCGCCGCGCAGCACGGCGTTGTAGAAGTCGTGCGCCAGCGAGGAGGACGAGGCGATCGTCAGCCCGGCCACCGTGGAGAGGATCGTCGCGAACGCCACCGCCGCGATCAGCGCCAGCATCACCGCGCCCAGGAAGTCGCCGCCGAAGTGCTGGCCGACCTCCTCGGCCAGCTGGGGCGCCGCCGTGTTGCCCGCCGAGTTCTGTGCCACGATCGCGTCGCGCCCGACCAGCGCCGCCGCGCCGAAGCCCAGGATCAGGGTCAGCAGGTAGAAGGTGCCGATGAGGCCGATGGCCCAGTTGACCGACTTCCGGGCGGTCTTGGAGTCCGGCACCGTGTAGAAGCGGATCAGGATGTGCGGCAGGCCGGCCGTGCCCAGCACCAGCGCCAGGCCGAGGCTGATCAGGTCCAGCTTGTTGACCATGGTCTGCCACGCGTCGCCGGCGACCTCGACGCCGTAGCGTTGCCCCGGTTCGAGGAACGCGTTGCCGGCGCCGCTCGCCTCGGCCGCGTCGTTCATCAGCGAGCCGAAGTTGAAGTCGTAGATCGACAGCACGAGCAGCGCGACCAGCAGCGCGCCGCCCATCAGCATCACGGCCTTGACGATCTGCACCCAGGTGGTGCCGGTCATCCCGCCGAACGACACATAGGTGATCATCAGCAGGCCGACGACCACGATGCCGACGATCTTGGCGGTGTCGGCGCTCATCCCGAGGTAGGTCTCGCCCTCCTCGATGCCCAGCAGCAGCGCCACCAGGGCACCGGCGCCCACCATCTGCGCCAGCAGGTAGAAGATCGAGACGGTCAGCGTGGAGATCGAGCCCGCCGTCCGCACCGGCCGCTGCTTCATCCGGTAGGACACGACGTCGGTCATCGTGAACCGGCCCGAGTTCCGCAGGAGTTCGGCGACCAGCAGCAACGCCACCAGCCAGGCGACCAGGAAGCCGATCGAGTAGAGGAAGCCGTCGTAGCCGAAGAGCGCGATCATGCCCGCGATGCCCAGGAACGAAGCGGCCGACATGTAGTCGCCGCCGATCGCGAAGCCGTTCTGAATGCCGCTGAAGCCCCGGCCGCCGGAGTGGAAGTCGGTGGCGGACTTCGTCTGCCGGCTCGCCCAGACGGTGATGCCGAGCGTCACCGCGATCAGCACGCCGAAGAGGATGACGGTGATCAGCCGCTCGTCCGAGGTGGTCTCCGCCGCGATGGAGATCATGCGTCGTCTCCCTTCCTGGCGCCGGGCACCGCCGGCTGGCCCTCCAGCTCGTCGCGCAGCTCGTCGGCGAGGGGGTCGTAACGGCGGTTGGCGTAACGGGAGTAGAGAATCGCGATGCCGAAGGTCGTGACGAACTGCAACAGACCGAAGAACAGGGCGACGTTGGCGCTGCCGACCACCTCGGTCGACATCACCCCACGGGCGTAGGCCGACATGAGGACGTAGAGCAGGTACCAGGAGAAGAAGGCGATGCTCGCCGGGACGACGAAGCGCAGCAGCCGGCGGCGCAGTTCGTCGAACCGGGGATCGGCGTGCATCGCGGCCGAGCGTGCCTCCAGGTCGGCCTCGGCGGCGACGGCCGGCGGTGGGTCACCCCGTTCGGCGGGCTGGGGAGGCTCGCTGGAGTCGGGGGCGGAGTGTGTCGTCATCGACGGCTCCTTAGGAAAGCGGCCCGGGTGGCGATAAGGGAACTGCCCCCAGAATGTAAGGAGCGTCACACCTCCAGGGCAGGCCGAGGAGCCCGCCACTCGACGAACGGTCGAAATCAGCGCCGAGCGGGCGACGGGCAGATCACCCGGGCGCGCGCCCCCGGGACACGCGCCAGAACACGCGCCAGGGCCCCGGGTCCACCGCGCGGGGCGGCGGGCCCGGGGCCCTGGGAAACGCTGGCTCGCGACCGGTTGGCCGCGAACGGTCAGCTCACTTGATGATCTTGGTGACCTGACCGGCGCCGACGGTCCGACCACCCTCACGGATGGCGAACTTCAGGCCCTCCTCCATGGCGACGGGCTGGATCAGCTCGACGCGCATGTCGGTGTTGTCGCCCGGCATGACCATCTCGGTGCCCTCGGGGAGGTTCACCACACCGGTCACGTCGGTGGTGCGGAAGTAGAACTGCGGCCGGTAGTTGTTGAAGAAGGGGGTGTGACGGCCACCCTCGTCCTTCGACAGGATGTACGCGGTCGCCTCGAACTCGGTGTGCGGCGTGACCGAACCGGGCTTGATGACGACCTGGCCGCGCTCGACGTCCTCGCGCTTGATGCCACGGAGGAGCAGACCGACGTTCTCACCGGCCCGGCCCTCGTCCAGCAGCTTCCGGAACATCTCGATCCCGGTCACCGTGGTGGTGGCCTTCTCCTCCTTGATGCCGATGATGTCGACGGTCTCGTTGACCTTGAGGATGCCGCGCTCGATCCGGCCGGTCACGACGGTGCCGCGACCGGTGATGGTGAACACGTCCTCGATCGGCATCAGGAACGGCTTGTCAACGTCCCGCTCGGGCTGCGGAATGGCACTGTCCACGGCCTCCATCAGCTCGAGGACGGTCTTCGACCACTCCGGGTCGCCCTCCAGCGCCTTCAGCGCGGAGACCTTGACCACGGGGACGTCGTCGCCCGGGAACTCGTACTCCGTGAGCAGCTCACGGACCTCGAGCTCCACCAGCTCCATGATCTCCTCGTCGTCCACCATGTCCGCCTTGTTGAGGGCGACCACGATGTACGGCACACCGACCTGGCGGGCCAGGAGCACGTGCTCCTTGGTCTGCGGCATCGGGCCGTCGGTGGCGGCGACCACCAGGATCGCGCCGTCCATCTGGGCGGCACCGGTGATCATGTTCTTGATGTAGTCCGCGTGACCCGGGCAGTCAACGTGCGCGTAGTGGCGGTTCTCCGTCTGATACTCGACGTGCGCGATGGAGATGGTGATACCGCGCTGACGCTCCTCGGGCGCCTTGTCGATGTTCTCGAACGCGAACGTCTCGTTGAGGTCCGGGTATGCGTCGTGCAGCACCTTGGTGATCGCCGCGGTAAGCGTCGTCTTGCCGTGGTCGATGTGACCGATGGTGCCAATGTTGACGTGCGGCTTAGTCCGCTCGAACTTCGCCTTCGCCACTGGGGTCCTCCTGTGGACTGGTGCTGTACGCCCCCCGCACCTTGCGGAAGGTTTTCAGGAATCGACCGAACCGGTCAGGACCCCGAGGGGATGCCCTTGACCGCTTCGCTAAAGGGCCGGGCATCGGGGGCGGTATGCCCCCGAATGCCCCTTGCTCCAGCTTAAGGGCTACTCGCCCTTGGCCTTCGCGATGATCTCCTCGGAGACGTTCTTGGGAACCTCACCATAGGAATCGAACTGCATGGAGTAGCTCGCACGACCGGAGGTCTTGCTGCGCAGGTCGCCGACGTAGCCGAACATCTCCGACAGCGGCACCAGGGCCTTGACGACCTTGTTGCCACCCCGGTCCTCCATGGCCTGGATCTGGCCACGGCGGGAGTTGATGTCGCCGATCACGTCGCCCATGTACTCCTCGGGCGTGGTGACCTCGACCGCCATCAGCGGCTCCAGGATGGCCGGACTCGCCCTGCGGGCGGCCTCCTTGAAGACCATCGAGCCCGCGATCTTGAACGCCATCTCGGAGGAGTCGACGTCGTGGTACGCGCCGTCGAGCAGGGTCACCTTCACACCGGTCAGCGGGTAGCCGGCGAGCACGCCGAACTCCATCGCCTCCTGGCAACCGGCGTCCACCGAGGGGATGTACTCCTTGGGGATGCGGCCACCGGTGACCTTGTTCTCGAACTCGTACCCGTCGCCCTCCAGCGGCTCCAGGCTGATCTGCACCTTGGCGAACTGACCGGAGCCACCGGTCTGCTTCTTGTGGGTGTAGTCGACCTTCTCCACCGCGCGACGCAGGGTCTCGCGGTAGGCCACCTGCGGCTTGCCGACGTTGGCCTCGACCTTGAACTCGCGCTTCATGCGGTCGACCAGCACATCGAGGTGCAGCTCGCCCATGCCGGCGATGATCGTCTGGCCGGTCTCCTCGTTGGTCTTGACCTGGAAGGACGGGTCCTCCTCGGCCAGCCGCTGGATCGCCACGCCCAGCTTCTCCTGGTCGCCCTTGGACTTGGGCTCGATGGCGACCTCGATCACCGGAGCCGGGAACTCCATGGACTCCAGGATGATCTGGTGGGTGGCGTCCGACAGCGTCTCACCCGTGGTGGTCTGCTTGAGCCCCATCACGGCGACGATGTCACCGGCGCCAACGCGGTCGATCTCCTCCCGCTTGTTGGCGTGCATCCGGTAGATCTTGCCGATCCGCTCCTTGCGGCCCTTCACGGCGTTCAACACCTGGGTGCCCGCCTGGAGCACACCGGAGTAGACGCGGATGAAGGTCAGCTTGCCCAGGTGCGGGTCGCTGGCGATCTTGAACGCCAGGGCCGACAGCGGCTCCTCCTCGGAGGGCTTCCGGCGGATGACCTCCTCGCTGTCCTTCGGCGAGTGGCCCTCCACGGCCTCGACGTCCAGCGGCGACGGCAGGTACCGCACGACCGCGTCGAGCAGGGGCTGCACGCCCTTGTTCTTGAACGCGGTGCCACAGAACACCGGGGTGATCGTGATGGAGCCCTCGGCGCCGGTGGAGGCGAGGGTGATCCGACGGATCGCGGCGTAGAGCTGGTCCACGGTGGGCTCGGTGCCCTCCAGGTACAGCTCCATCAGCTCCTCGTCGTTCTCGGAGACGGCCTCGACGAGCTTGCCGTGCCACTCGTCGGCCTGCTCACGCAGGTCCTCCGGGATGTCCACGACGTCGTACATCTCGCCGAGCTTGGTCTCCTCGGACCAGACCAGGGCCTTCATGCGGACCAGGTCGATGACGCCCTTGAAGCCCGCCTCGGCGCCGATCGGGAGCTGCATGACCAGCGGGGTGGCCTTCAGCCGGTCGATGATCATGTCGACGCAGCGGAAGAAGTCCGCGCCCGTGCGGTCGAGCTTGTTCACGAAGCAGATGCGCGGAACGCCGTAGCGGTCCGCCTGACGCCAGACGGTCTCCGACTGCGGCTCGACACCGGCGACACCGTCGAAGACGGTGACCGCGCCGTCGAGCACCCGCAGGGAGCGCTCCACCTCGACCGTGAAGTCAACGTGGCCGGGGGTGTCGATGATGTTGATCGTGTGGTCGACCTCATCGAGCGGCCAGTGGCAGGTGGTGGCCGCGGAGGTGATGGTGATCCCCCGCTCCTGCTCCTGCTCCATCCAGTCCATCGTGGCGGCGCCGTCGTGGACCTCACCGATCTTGTAGCTCACACCGGTGTAGTAAAGAATCCGCTCGGTGGTGGTCGTCTTGCCCGCGTCGATGTGAGCCATGATCCCGATGTTGCGGACCCTGGCCAGGTCAAGTGAAGTGGTAGCCATCTGGCTTCAGTCTTCTCTCGGTCTCGATAGGGGTTGCGACTACCAGCGGTAGTGCGCGAACGCCTTGTTGGACTCGGCCATCTTGTGCGTGTCCTCGCGCTTCTTCACGGAGGCACCGAGGCCGTTGGAGGCGTCGAGCAGCTCGTTCATCAGGCGCTCGGTCATCGTCTTCTCGCGACGGGCGCGGGAGTAGCCGACGAGCCAGCGCAGGGCGAGCGTGGAGGAACGCCCGGGGCGCACCTCGACCGGCACCTGGTACGTGGCGCCACCGACGCGGCGGGACCGCACCTCAAGGGTGGGCTTCACGTTCTCCAGGGCGCGCTTCAGGGTGATGACCGGGTCGTTGCCGGTCTTCTCCCGCAGCCCCTCCATGGCGCCGTAGACGATGCGCTCGGCGGTGGAGCGCTTGCCGTTCAGCAGCACCTTGTTGATCAGGGAGGTCACCAGAGGAGAACCGTAGACCGGGTCGATGTGCACCGGTCGCTTCGGGGCGGGGCCCTTACGAGGCATGGTTACTTCTCCTTCTTGGCGCCGTAGCGGCTGCGGGCCTGCTTGCGGTTCTTGACACCCTGGGTGTCCAGGGAACCGCGGATGATCTTGTAGCGAACACCCGGCAGGTCACGCACCCTTCCACCGCGCACCAGCACGATGGAGTGCTCCTGAAGGTTGTGGTTCTCACCCGGAATGTAGGCGGTGACCTCGATCCCGTTGCTCAGCCGGACACGCGCGACCTTGCGCAGCGCCGAGTTCGGCTTCTTGGGCGTGGTGGTGAACACACGCGTGCAGACGCCACGGCGCTGGGGCGAACCCTCAAGTGCGGGCGTCTTGTTCTTCTCGACCTTGTCCTGCCGGCCCTTGCGGACCAGCTGCTGGATCGTTGGCACCGTATCTCCGGTTTCTCTGTGCCGATCTCAATAAAGCTAACCTGGAACACGCCGACCCACGCGGTCGGGCGTGTCGAAAACCGCGAGCTTCCGCGACTCCGCTCGGGAGCGCTGGGAAGAATGTGCGGACCCCGGAGTTCCGACTGCCACCGAAAAAGCGCAGGGAACACCCCAGGCACAAGGTCAGAGCGTACCCAGCGCGGTGGCCTGGGTCAAAACGATCGAGGTCCGGCCCCCTTGACGCCCCCCGAGGTGACCGGCACCCGAACCCGCGGCAACGCGGAGGGGCCGGAACGGGCCGGTGGCCGGGGCGGATCGCTCCACCCCGGCCACCGGTCGTCGGCCCGACTCAGCCCTGGTAGGGGCCGTAGTCGTAGTCCTCAAGCGGGACCGCCTGGCCGGAGCCGGTGCCGAAGGGCGAGTAGTCGATGTCGTCGTACCCGACGGCCGAGTACATCGCGGCCTTCGCCTCCTCGGTCGGCTCCACCCGGATGTTCCGGTAGCGGGACAGGCCCGTGCCGGCCGGGATCAGCTTGCCGATGATCACGTTCTCCTTGAGGCCGATCAGCGAGTCCGACTTGGCGTTGATCGCCGCGTCGGTCAGCACCCGCGTCGTCTCCTGGAAGGACGCCGCCGACAGCCACGACTCGGTGGCCAGCGACGCCTTGGTGATGCCCATCAGCTGCGGACGGCCGGAGGCGGGGTGCCCGCCCTCGGCCACCACGCGGCGGTTCTCCGACTCGAACTTCGAGCGCTCGACCAGCTCGCCCGGCAGCAGCTCCGCGTCGCCGGACTCGATGATCGTCACCCGGCGCAGCATCTGCCGGACGATGATCTCGATGTGCTTGTCGTGGATGGCCACACCCTGCGAGTTGTAGACCTTCTGGACCTCGCCCACCAGGTAGATCTGCACCGCGCGCTGCCCCAGGATGCGCAGCACGTCGTGCGGGTTGGCGGCGCCCACGGTCAGCGGCTGGCCGACCGTGACGTGGTCGCCCTCGCCGACCAGCAGCCTGGCCCGCTTGGAGACCGCGTAGGAGGTCTCGTCGGAGCCGTCGTCCGGCGTGACGATGACCTTCTTGGTCTTCTCGGTCTCCTCGATCCGCACCCGGCCGGCCGATTCCGAGATCGGCGCGACGCCCTTGGGCGTGCGGGCCTCGAACAGCTCGACCACACGCGGCAGACCCTGGGTGATGTCCTCACCCGCCACACCACCGGTGTGGAAGGTCCGCATCGTCAGCTGGGTGCCGGGCTCACCGATGGACTGGGCCGCGATGATGCCGACGGCCTCGCCGATGTCCACCAGCTTGCCGGTGGCCAGCGAACGCCCATAGCACATGGCGCAGGTGCCGACGGCCGACTCGCAGGTGAGCACGGAGCGGGTCTTGACCGTCTCCACGCCGTGCCGCACCAGCTCGTCGATGAGCACGTCGCCCAGGTCGGTGCCGGCCGGGGCCAGCACCTTCCCTTCCACCGTGATGTCCTCGGCCAGGCACCGGGCGTAGACGCTGCTCTCGACGTCGTCCGCCTTGCGCAGCACGCCCTCCGCGTCCTTGGAGGCGATCGTCAGCTTGAGGCCACGGTCGGTGCCGCAGTCCTCCTCGCGGATGATCACGTCCTGGGAGACGTCCACCAGACGACGGGTCAGGTAGCCCGAGTCGGCGGTCCGCAGCGCGGTGTCGGCGAGGCCCTTGCGGGCGCCGTGGGTGGAGATGAAGTACTCCAGCACCGTGAGGCCCTCGCGGAACGACGCCTTGATCGGCCGCGGGATGGTCTCGTTCTTCGCGTTGGACACCAGACCACGCATACCGGCGATCTGACGCATCTGCATCATGTTGCCGCGCGCACCCGAGTCCACCATCATGAAGATCGGGTTGGTCTTCGGGAAGTTGTCGCTCATCGCGTCCGCGACCTCGGCCGTGGCCTTGGTCCAGATCGCGATCAGCTCCTGGGTCCGCTCGTCCTTGGTGATCAGGCCGCGCTCGTACTGCTTCTGGACCTTCTCGTCCTGGCTCTCGTAGTCGGCGATGATCTGCTTCTTCGCCTCGGGCACCACGATGTCGGAGACGGCCACGGTGACCCCGGACCGGGTGGCCCAGAAGTAGCCGGCCGACTTGAGGTTGTCCAGCGCGGCGGCCACCACGACCTTCGGGTACCGCTCGGCCAGGTCGTTGACGATGCCGGAGAGCTGCTTCTTGCCCACCGACTCGTCAACGAACGGGTAGTCCTCGGGCAGCAGTTCGTTGAAGAGCGCCCGGCCCAGCGTGGTGCGCAGGCGGAAGCTCTCCCCCGGCTGCCAGGCCGGCTCGCCGTCCTCGGGCTCCGGCGGCGTCCAGCCGCGCGGCGGGACGGTGCCCAGCGGGAAGCGGATGTCGATCTTCGCCTGGAGCGACAGCTCGCCGGCGTCGAACGCCATGATCGCCTCGGCGGTGGAGGCGAAGGACCGGCCCTCGCCGCGCACCTCGCGCTCCTCCTCGTCGGTGGTGAGGAAGAAGAGCCCGAGCACCATGTCCTGGGTCGGCATGGTCACCGGCCGGCCGTCGGCCGGCTTGAGGATGTTGTTCGAGGACAGCATCAGGATGCGGGCCTCGGCCTGCGCCTCGGCGGACAGCGGCAGGTGCACGGCCATCTGGTCGCCGTCGAAGTCCGCGTTGAACGCGGTGCAGACCAGCGGGTGGATCTGGATGGCCTTGCCCTCGACCAGCTGCGGCTCGAACGCCTGGATGCCCAGACGGTGCAGGGTGGGCGCGCGGTTGAGCAGCACCGGGTGCTCGGCGATGACCTCTTCGAGGACGTCGTACACCACGGTGCGCTGCCGCTCGACCATCCGCTTGGCCGACTTGATGTTCTGCGCGTGGTTGAGGTCGACCAGCCGCTTCATCACGAACGGCTTGAACAGCTCCAGCGCCATCGCCTTGGGCAGGCCGCACTGGTGCAGCTTCAGCTGCGGGCCGACGACGATCACGGAACGGGCCGAGTAGTCGACGCGCTTGCCCAGCAGGTTCTGCCGGAACCGACCCTGCTTGCCCTTGAGCATGTCGGAGAGCGACTTCAGCGGACGGTTGCCGGGACCGGTGACCGGGCGGCCGCGCCGGCCGTTGTCGAACAGCGCGTCAACGGCCTCCTGAAGCATCCGCTTCTCGTTGTTGACGATGATCTCGGGGGCGCCCAGGTCCAGCAGCCTCTTCAGCCGGTTGTTCCGGTTGATGACGCGGCGGTACAGGTCGTTCAGGTCGGAGGTCGCGAAGCGGCCACCGTCCAGCTGCACCATCGGACGCAGGTCCGGCGGGATCACCGGGACGCAGTCCAGCACCATGCCGCGCGGGCTGTTGGAGGTCTGGAGGAACGCCGAGACCACCTTGAGCCGCTTCAGGGCACGGGTCTTCTTCTGGCCCTTGCCGGTGCGGATGATCTCCCGCAGCCGCTCGGCCTCCTCCGTCAGGTCGAAGGTCTCCAACCGCTTCTGGAGCGCGGCGGCGCCCATCGAACCGTCGAAGTAGGTGCCGAAGCGGTCACGCAGCTCGCGGTAGAGCAGCTCGTCGCCCTCCAGGTCCTGGACCTTGAGGTTCTTGAAGCGGTTCCACACCTCGTCGAGCCGGTCCAGCTCGCGCTGGGCCCGGTCCCGCAGCTGCTTCATCTCGCGCTCGGCGCCCTCGCGCACCTTGCGGCGGACGTCCGCCTTGGCGCCCTCGGCCTCCAGCTCGGCCAGGTCGGCCTCCTGCTTCTTGGCCCTGGCCTCCAGGTCGGCGTCGCGGCGCTGTTCGATCTGCTGCCGCTCCACCGAGATGTGCGCCTCGAGGGACGGCAGGTCGCGGGTGCGACGCTCCTCGTCCACGTACGTGATCATGTAGGCGGCGAAGTAGATGACCTTCTCCAGGTCCTTCGGCGCCAGGTCGAGCAGGTACCCCAGGCGCGACGGCACGCCCTTGAAGTACCAGATGTGGGTGACGGGGGCGGCCAGTTCGATGTGGCCCATCCGCTCCCTGCGCACCTTGGCGCGGGTCACCTCGACGCCGCAGCGCTCACAGATGATGCCCTTGAAGCGGACGCGCTTGTACTTGCCGCAGTAGCACTCCCAGTCCCGGGTGGGGCCGAAGATCTTCTCGCAGAAGAGGCCGTCCTTCTCGGGCTTGAGGGTGCGGTAGTTGATGGTCTCCGGCTTCTTCACCTCGCCGTGAGACCACTGACGGATGTCGTCAGCCGTCGCCAGGCCGATCCGCAGTTCGTCGAAGAAGTTGACGTCGAGCACTCTCGTCAATCCCTCTCAGGGTCGTGTCAGTCAATGGTCTGTCGGGGTCCGGGGGGAGCCGGGGGAACGTGGTGGCCACGCTCCCCCGACCTGGCCCGTCAGACCTCTTCGACGCTGCTCGGCTCCCGCCGGGACAGGTCGATGCCGAGCTCTTCCGCGGCGCGGAAGACGTCCTCGTCGGTGTCGCGCATCTCGATGGACATGCCGTCCGAGGACAGCACCTCCACGTTCAGGCAGAGCGACTGCATTTCCTTGATGAGCACCTTGAAGGACTCGGGAATGCCGGGCTCGGGGATGTTCTCGCCCTTGACGATCGCCTCGTAGACCTTGACCCGGCCGGTGACGTCGTCGGACTTGATGGTCAGCAGCTCCTGGAGCGCGTAGGCGGCGCCGTATGCCTCCAGCGCCCACACCTCCATCTCGCCGAACCGCTGGCCACCGAACTGTGCCTTACCACCGAGCGGCTGCTGGGTGATCATCGAGTACGGACCGGTGGAGCGCGCGTGGAGCTTGTCGTCCACCAGGTGGTGCAGCTTCAGGATGTACATGTACCCGACGGAGATCGGGTCGGGGAACGGCTCCCCGGAACGGCCGTCGTAGAGCCGCGCCTTGCCGGAGGGCAGCACCAGGCGGTCGCCGTCGCGGTTGGGGATGGTGGAGCCGAAGAGGCCCGCCATCTCGTCCTCGCGGGCGCCGTCGAAGACCGGGGTGGCCACGTTGGTGCCCGGCGCGACGTCGTCGGCGCCGATGGCGGCGAGCCGCTGCTGCCACTCCTCCGCCAGGCCCTCGACCTTCCAGCCCTGGGAGGCCAGCCAGCCGAGGTGGATCTCCAGCACCTGACCCGGGTTCATCCGGGACGGGACGCCCAGCGGGTTCAGGATGATGTCGACCGGGGTGCCGTCCTCCATGAACGGCATGTCCTCGACGGGCAGGATCTTGGAGATGACGCCCTTGTTGCCGTGCCGGCCGGCGAGCTTGTCGCCGTCGGTGATCTTCCGCTTCTGGGCCACGTAGACGCGGACCAACTGGTTGACGCCCGGCGGCAGTTCGTCGCCCTCCTCGCGGTCGAAGACGCGCACGCCGATGACCTTGCCGGTCTCGCCGTGCGGCACCTTCAGCGAGGTGTCGCGGACCTCACGGGCCTTCTCGCCGAAGATCGCGCGCAGCAGGCGCTCCTCCGGGGTCAGCTCCGTCTCGCCCTTGGGGGTCACCTTGCCCACCAGGATGTCGCCGGCCTCGACCTCGGCGCCGATCCTGATGATGCCCCGGTCGTCGAGGTCGGCGAGGACCTCCTCGGAGACGTTGGGGATGTCGCGGGTGATCTCCTCGGGGCCCAGCTTGGTGTCGCGGGCGTCGACCTCGTGCTCCTCGATGTGGATCGAGGAGAGGACGTCGTCCTGCACCAGGCGCTGGGAGAGGATGATCGCGTCCTCGTAGTTGTAGCCCTCCCACGGCATGAACGCGACCAGCAGGTTCTTGCCGAGCGCCATCTCGCCCCGGTCGGTGGACGGGCCGTCGGCGATCACCTGGCCGGTGACCACCCGGTCGCCCTCCTCGACCAGGACCTTCTGGTTGAACGAGGTGCCCTGGTTGGAGCGGTGGAACTTGGCCAGCCGGTGGGTGACGTGGGTGCCGTCGTCGTTCTGCACCGAGATGTAGTCGGCGGAGACGTCGGAGATGACGCCGTCCTTCTCGGCCTTGATCACGTCGCCGGCGTCCACGGCGGAGCGGTACTCCATGCCGGTGCCGACCAGCGGGGCCTCCGCCTGGAGCAGCGGCACGGCCTGGCGCATCATGTTGGAGCCCATCAGCGCCCGGTTGGCGTCGTCGTGCTCCAGGAACGGGATCATGGCCGTGGCCACCGACACCATCTGGCGCGGCGAGACGTCCATGTAGTCGACCTCGGTGCCGGCGACGTAGTCGATCTCGCCGCCACGGCGGCGGACCAGCACCCGGGACTCGGCGAAGTGGTAGTCATCCGTCAGCGGGGCGTTGGCCTGCGCGATGACGAAGCGGTCCTCCTCGTCGGCGGTCAGGTAGTCGACCTGGTCGGTGACGACGCCGTCGGTGACCCTGCGGTACGGGGTCTCGACGAAGCCGAACGCGTTCAGTCGACCGAAGGCCGCGAGCGAACCGATGAGGCCGATGTTCGGACCCTCGGGGGTCTCGATCGGACACATCCGGCCGTAGTGCGAGGGGTGCACGTCACGGACCTCGAGGCCGGCCCGCTCACGGCTGAGGCCGCCGGGGCCCAGCGAGTTCAGCCGACGCTTGTGGGTCAGGCCGGAGAGCGGGTTGGTCTGGTCCATGAACTGCGACAGCTGGCTGGTGCCGAAGAACTCCTTGATGGAGGCGACGACCGGCCGGATGTTGATCAGGGTCTGCGGCGTGATCGCCTCGACGTCCTGGGTGGTCATCCGCTCGCGGACGACCCGCTCCATCCGGGCCAGGCCCGTGCGGACCTGGTTCTGGATCAGCTCGCCGACGTTGCGCAGGCGCCGGTTGCCGAAGTGGTCGATGTCGTCGGTCTCCACCACGATGGTCCGGCCGCCGGAGGTGACCGTCTCGGTCTCGCCCGCGTGCAGCCGCACCAGGTACTTGATGGTGGCGACGATGTCCTCGACGGTGAGCACGCCGGCGTCCAGCGGCTCGTCCCCGCCCAGCTTCTTGTTGATCTTGTAGCGACCGACCTTGGCCAGGTCGTACCGCTTGGGGTTGAAGTACAGGTTCTCCAGGAGCGTCTGCGCGGCCTCACGCGTCGGCGGCTCGCCCGGGCGGAGCTTGCGGTAGATGTCGAGCAGCGCGTCGTCCTGCCCCTGGGTGTGGTCCTTCTCCAGGGTGGCGCGCATGGACTCGTACTCGCCGAACTCCTCCAGGATCTGGTCGGAGGTCCAGCCCAGGGCCTTCAGCAGCACGGTCACGGACTGCTTGCGCTTGCGGTCGACCCGGACCCCGACCATGTCGCGCTTGTCGATCTCCATCTCCAGCCAGGCGCCCCTGGAGGGGATGATCTTGGCGGAGAAGAGGTCCTTGTCGGAGGTCTTGTCGATGCTGCTGTCGAAGTAGACGCCCGGGGACCGCACCAGCTGCGAGACGACCACGCGCTCGGTGCCGTTGATGCAGAAGGTGCCCTTGTCGGTCATCAGCGGGAAGTCACCCATGAAGACCGTCTGCGACTTGATCTCGCCGGTCTCGTTGTTGGTGAACTCCGCCGTGACGAACAGCGGGGCGGCATACGTGAAGTCGCGTTCCTTGCACTCGTCGATCGAGTTCTTCGGCGGCTCGAAACGGTGGTCGCGGAACGTCAGGGACATCGACCCGGAGAAGTCCTCGATCGGGGAGATCTCCTCGAAGATCTCCTCAAGACCTGACTTCGTCGGAACGTTCTGTCCACTCTCCAGCGCGGCCTCGACGCGGGCCTTCCAGGCGTCATTGCCGAGCAGCCAGTCAAAGCTCTCGGTCTGCAGCGCAAGGAGATTGGGAACCTCTAGCGGTTCCTTGATCTTGGCAAAAGAGACACGCAGCGGTGCGGTGCTGGTGCCGTTGTTCTGGTTGTTCGTCGAGGCGTTGCGCGAGGCGGCCAAGAGGGGGTCCTTCCGAGGGCTCGGACTCTCTGCGCGCGTGCCGGCCCCCAAGGTGACGGGCAGGAGGCAGCTAGGCAGCGCAAAGGGTCAGTGTAGCCACAAGACCCACTGATGTCCAACGCCCATATTCCATCAATCGAGGAGCCACCCTCGGTCGTGCTCCGCTCCGTCTCCAGCCGCCTCGAAGGCTGGCAACGGACCCGTCTGCCGCATCACTTCCCACCTCGCCGGGATTCCATGCCTCGGATCATGGAATCGATCCGGCGTGCGACCAGAGAATCGCGCGACCGCTGCGGTTCGTCAAGGCCCCTACTCCACCGCCACCCGTCCCGGGCATCTCCAAGAAGCGGCCGAAGATCACCATACCCGCCGCCGCGCCCCGGGCAAGGAGGCGTTCCGCGCGAACGCCAGGGGGCGACCACCCGCTGGGTGATCGCCCCTGGTAGGACCCCGTGTGGGGAGGAGTGACGCGAAGGTCACTTCACCTCGACGGAGGCGCCGGCGCCCTCGAGGGACTCCCTGGCCTTGTCGGCGGCCTCCTTGTTGACCTTCTCCAGAACCGGCTTCGGGGTGTTGTCCACCAGCTCCTTGGCCTCCTTCAGACCCAGGGAGGTCAGCTCGCGCACGACCTTGATCACCTGGATCTTCTTGTCGCCGGCACCGGTCAGGACGACGTCGAACTCGTCCTTCTCCGGCTCGGCCTCGGCAGCGGCGCCACCGCCACCCGGGGCGGCGACGACGGCGGCCGGGGCGGCGGCCTCGACGTCGAACTTCTCCTCGAACTTCTTCACGAAGTCGGAGAGCTCGATCAGGGTCATCTCGGCGAACTGCTCAAGCAGTTCGTCCTGGCTCAGCTTCGCCATGATGGCGGTCCTTCCACTTGAGCCGGCTGGCGCCGGTTGAACGTGTGATGCGGGCCTGGGCGGCCCACTGAGGTCCCCGAGGGAACCGGGGAGACGCGCGCGTCCCCGTGGTTACTCGGCGGACTCGGCGGCGGCCGGCGCACCGGCACCACCCTGCTCGACCTTGTCCCGCAGCGCGTCCGCGGTGCGGACGAACTTCGTGAGCGGGGCCTGGAAGGTCGCGGCGGCCTTGGCCATCGACGCCTTCATGCCACCGGCGAGCTTGGAGAGCAGAACCTCGCGCGACTCGAGGTCGGCGAGCTTGACGATCTCCTCGGCGTTGAGCGGCTTGCCCTCCAGGACGCCGCCCTTGATGACCAGCGCCGGGTTCTCCTTGGCGAAGTCACGCAGGCCCTTCGCCACGTTGACCGGGTCCCCGGTCACGAAGGCGACGGCGGTGGAGCCCTTGAAGAACTCGTCCAGCCCGCTGACCCCGGCCTCGTTGGCCGCGATCTTGGTCAGCGTGTTCTTCGTCACGCGGTACTGGGCGTTCTCGCCGAGCGCGCGGCGCAGCTCCTTGAGCTGAGCCACGGTGAGCCCGGTGTAGGCGGTGACCACGGCGGCGTTCGACGCCTCGAAGCGCTGCCTGATCTCCGCGACGACCGCGCCCTTGTCGGAACCAGCCATAACCTCGGCCCTCCTTCCGGTTTTTCCGCAGGTGTTCAGCAACCGCGGCAGAAGGGTCCCGACAAACGAAAACGCCCTGGGCGCAGGCGCTCAGGGCGTCACGTGTGGAGAACTCCACACGCACACATCCACGATCACCTGCGCGGGTCGCCGCGTGAGCGGTCCTTCGGCCACCTCGGACCCCGGAGGGGACAAGGCGACAACCAGCGGTCTCTGGCTTTACGTGGCAGCGTACGTGAGGGGATTTCGTTCAGGCAAATCGGGGTAGGGAAGAGAGCTGCCCCGATCGACGGCCCGGCAACGGCCTCAGGAGAGTTCGGCGTTCAGCTCCTCGATCAGCTCCATGAAGTCGATCACCAGCTCGGCGGCGGGCTGCTCCACGGAGACCTCGGTGTTGAAGTCCGAGTAGCGGACCTCGTACTCCACCGGGCCCTCGGGGGTCTCGTAGGACTGCCGCACCTGCACCGGGAGGTCGTTCTCGTCGATCCAGATGTCGAGGTCGTAGCCGTCGATGCCCTGCTGCTCCATGGTCGCGACCAGCTGCTCGACCTCCTCCTCGGTGAGCACCTCGGCAAGGCCGCTCTGGTCGCCGGCGACGGCGTCCTCGACGCTCATGGTGCCGGCGTAGTGGCGGGTCTCGACGCCGTTCAGCGTCTCCTCGCCCACCTCCTCGATGCCCGGCGCGCTGAGCAGCATGGCGACCTGCTGGGCCGGGTCCTGGCCGGCGGACTCCAGGCCCATGGACATGGCGTCGGCCATGGCCGCGTCGCCGCTCTCCTCGGCGATCGCCGCGAGGTCCATGGAGAGCCACTCGGCGCCCCCCATCTCCGCGCCGAACTCGGCCCCCATGTGCATGTACATCACGTTGTCCAGCCAGCGCACCTCGATTTCCTGGGGTGCGCCGGGGGTGGCGGCCAACTCCTCGCCGGAGACGGACATCTGCATCGTGAGCGAGGGGTCCCAGCTCATGACGCCCTCCATGGTGGTCTGCCCACCGGCGGAGGCCGGGGCGGTCATCTCGCCCTCGAACCGGGCCGAGTGCATCTCGGAGGTGCTCTCGGCGGCGGCCTGGAGCGCGGCGCTGGCGTCCCCGCCGCCGCGCTCCTCGGTGGTGGTGCGGCTCTCGGACGAGCCGTCCTCGCTGCCGCAGGCGGCGGTGCCGGCCAGTAGGGCCACTCCGGCAACTCCGGTCAGCATCCGGAAAGCGAAACGCATGATCCCCCCAAGTGTGCGAAAGGGTCGGTCAGTTGCTCCCCCTCCGCTCACCCTAAAGGGTGGTCGCACACATGAGACGTCCGTCCCGGTTCTGTGACAGAACCGGGACGGACACATGGATTTCGCCCAGACCGTGAGCCAGGCGCGACCGGATCAGACGAGGGCGTCGTCGGTCAGCAGGTTCCTGGTGCGGTTGGGGTCGATCGGCACGCCGGGCCCCATGGTGGTGGAGACGACGGCCTTCTTGAGGTAACGCCCCTTCGCCGCCGAGGGCTTGAGCCGCAGGATCTCCTCCAGCGCGGCGGCGTAGTTCTCCACCAGCTGCGACTCGTCGAACGACACCTTGCCGATCACGAAGTGCAGGTTGGCGTGCTTGTCGACGCGGAACTCGATCTTGCCGCCCTTGATCTCGGTGACGGCCTTGGCGACGTCGGGGGTGACGGTGCCGGTCTTGGGGTTCGGCATCAGACCGCGCGGGCCGAGGACCCGGCCGAGGCGACCGACCTTGCCCATGAGGTCGGGGGTGGCCACGACGGCGTCGAAGTCCAGCCGCCCGCCGGCGACCTCGTCGATCAGCTCGTCGGAGCCGACGATGTCGGCCCCCGCGGCTTCCGCCGCCGCCGCACGGTCGCCGGTGGCGAAGACCAGGACCCGGGCGGTCTTGCCGGTGCCGTGCGGGAGGTTGACGGTGCCGCGGACCATCTGGTCGGCCTTGCGGGGGTCGACGCCCAGCCGCATGGCGATCTCGACGGTCGAGTCGAACTTGGTGGTCGCCGTGTCCTTGGCGAGCCGAACGGCCTCAAGCGGGCTGTAGACGCGGGTCCTGTCGACCTTGGCGTCCGCGCCGCGGAGGCTCTTGCTGCGCTTCACTGCTGCTCCTGAGCTGTTGCGTGAGGTGGTCTCGGAGTGGTGGTCCGGGCCAGCGCCTGGCCCTGCCACGAGGGGGTCGAGCGCGTCAGCCCTCGACGGTGACGCCCATGGAACGGGCGGTGCCGGCGATGATCTTCTCGGCGGCGTCCAGGTCGTTGGCGTTGAGGTCGGGCATCTTGGTGGTGGCGATCTCACGGACCTGGTCGCGGGTGATCTTGGCGACCTTGGTCTTGTGCGGCTCGCCCGAGCCCTTCTCCACGCCGGCGGCCTTGAGGATCATCTTGGCGGCGGGCGGAGTCTTGGTGATGAAGGTGAAGGAACGGTCCTCGTAGACCGTGATCTCCACCGGGATCACCCAGCCACGCTGCGACTCGGTGGCCGCGTTGTAGGCCTTGCAGAACTCCATGATGTTCACGCCGTGCTGGCCGAGCGCCGGACCGACGGGCGGGGCCGGGTTGGCCGCGCCCGCCTGGATCTGGAGCTTGATCAGCCCGGTGACCTTCTTCTTGGGAGGCATGTGCTCTCTCCGGGTCCTTGACGAGAGGTGATCGGCCCGTCGCCGTCGTCGTCAGGCGCGAGCGTTCGCGCCGACCGGCGGCAGGCATACCGCACCACGGTAGCGGGTAAGCTCCCCGGCCCAAAATCCGGGGCCGGCCCATCGTGACCAGGCCAGGGGCGGGAAACGGCGCGAGGGCCCTTCGGGGGCGGACCGTCGTCCGCTCGAAGAGCCCTCGCGGGGACCGGCCCGAGGGGGCCGGCCTCAGTTCTTCTGGATCTGGTCGAAGCTCAGCTCGACCGGGGTCTCGCGGCCGAAGATCTCCACCAGGCCCTTGACCTTCTTGGAGTCGGCGTTGATCTCGTTGATCGTCGCCTGGAGGGTGGCGAACGGGCCGTCGGTGACGGTGACCGAGTCGCCGACCTCGAAGTCGAGGACCTGGACCTCGACCCGGCGGCCGCCGCTGGGGGCGCCGCCCTCGGCCGCCGCCTCGGCCGCGGCCTGCTGCTCGACCTCGGGGGCGAGCATCTTGACGATCTCGTCCAGGGTCAGCGGGTACGGGTCGTAGGCGTTGCCGACGAAGCCGGTGACGCCCGGGGTGTTGCGAACCACGCCCCAGGATTCGTTGGTGAGGTCCATCCGCACCAGGACGTAGCTGGGCAGCTTGTTCTGCTTGATGGTGCGGCGGTCGCCGTTCTTGATCTGGACGACCTCCTCCTGCGGCACCTCGACCTGGAAGATGTAGTCCTCGACGTTGAGCGAGACCGCGCGCTGTTCGAGGTTGGTCTTCACGCGGTTCTCGTAGCCCGCGTAGGTGTGCACCACGTACCACTCGCCGGGCAGCGTCCGCAGCTCCTCGCGGAGCGCGGTGACCGGGTCGACCGGGGGCTCGACGGCCTCGGCCGGCTGCTCCTCGGCCACCTCGGCGGACTCGTCCGCCCGGGCATCGGCAGCTTCGGCCTGCTCGACATCGCTCGACGCGGCGTCCACCTGGTCCACCTGGTCCACCTGGACCTCGTCGCGCTCGGTGTTCTCGCCCTCGGTTTCGGGGGAGGCGTCGTTCAGGTTCGGGTCAGACACGGTAGCCGCTTCTTCCTGACTTTCGTTACGAGGGATGGCACATGAGCCGAATCAGCCGAAGACATACTCGACGGCCCGGCTGAATCCCCAGTCAAGCACGGTCAGGATGCAGATGACGACGACAACGAAGACGATCACCGCGGTCGCGTACGTCGTCAGCTGCCTGCGCGAGGGCCAGACGACCTTCCGCAGCTCCGCGACGACCTGTCGGTAGAAGAGCGCGAGCTTGCCCAGCGGGCCCCTCTTGGCTCGACGGCCGCGGCGGCCGGTGCCGCCCTCGCCCCGGGGTTCCGGCGCCTCAACGGAGTCCGTGATCCCAGCCACTCGTCCTCACCCGATCCCGGTCATGGTCATAAGCCGCCCGGCCACCCGGACGGCTCTTCACTTCGTGCAGCAGGGCCGGAGGGACTTGAACCCCCAACCGCTGGTTTTGGAGACCAGTGCTCTACCAATTGAGCTACGACCCTTTACCGTGTGGCCCCGACAACGTACCGCATCGGGCGCCACCGGTGAGGAGTGTACGTGTTCAAAGCCCGGGCGTCGAACGGTTGGTGCGTGGAGCTACCCCGGGGGCGCGGTGTGACGGATGTGGCGGGTGTGATGATCGCGCGCAACCCGCGTGCCACCGCGCGCGCCGGTCTGGGACGATGCCCCCATGAGTGCCGCAACCCCACCCCCTGCCCAACCGCCCGTCGCGCCGCCGGCCCAGCGCCGGGTCTCGGCGCGGATCGGCGCCATCTCCGAGTCCGCGACGCTGGCCGTGACCGCCAAGGCGAAGGCGCTGCGCGCCGCCGGCCGCCCGGTGATCGGATTCGGCGCCGGCGAACCGGACTTCCCGACCCCCGACTACATCGTCGCGGCGGCCGAGGCCGCCTGCCGGGAGCCGCGCTTCCACCGCTACACCCCGGCCGGTGGGCTGCCGGAACTCAAGGACGCGGTCGCGGCCAAGACGCTGCGCGACTCCGGCTACCAGGTCGAGGCCAGCCAGGTGCTCATCACCAACGGCGGCAAGCAGGCCATCTACGAGGCGTTCGCCACCCTGCTCGACCCGGGCGACGAGGTGATCGTTCCCGCCCCCTACTGGACCACCTACCCGGAGTCGATCCGGCTGGCCGGCGGCGTGCCGGTCTTCGTGGACACCGACGAGACCAGCGGATACCTGGCCACCGTCGAGCAGTTGGAGGCGGCCCGCACGCAGCGCACCAAGGTGCTGCTCTTCGTCTCGCCGTCCAACCCGACCGGCGCGGTCTACTCGCCCGAGGAGACCAGGGCGATCGGCCAGTGGGCCGTCGACCACAACCTGTGGGTGCTGACCGACGAGATCTACGAGCACCTGGTGTACGGCGACGCGCAGTTCAGCTCGCTGCCGACGCTGGTGCCCGAGCTGGCCGACCGCTGCGTGATCGTCAACGGGGTCGCCAAGACCTACGCCATGACCGGCTGGCGGGTGGGCTGGGTGATCGGCCCGCGCGACGTGGTCAAGGCGGCGGGCAACCTCCAGTCGCACGCGACCTCCAACGTGAGCAACGTCGCGCAGGCCGCCGCGCTGGCCGCCGTCGCGGGCGACCTGGACGCGGTGGCCAGGATGCGGGAGGCGTTCGACCGGCGCCGCACCACCATCGTGCGGATGCTCAACGAGATCGAGGGCGTGCACTGCCCGGAGCCCAAGGGCGCGTTCTACGCCTACCCCTCGGTCAGGGAGCTGCTCGGCCGGGAGATCGGCGGGCTACGGCCGTCGTCCACGCTGGAGTTGGCCGAGGTGCTGCTGGAGAAGGCCGAGGTGGCCGTGGTGCCGGGCGAGGCGTTCGGCACGCCGGGCTATCTGCGGTTCTCGTACGCGCTGGGCGACGACGACCTGGTGGAGGGCGTCTCCCGGCTCCAGAAGCTGCTGGCCGACGCGGGCTGAGGCTGGTCGCGGCGGGGGCCCCGACGGCGTCGCCGTCGGGGTGCCGGCCGTGTCGCCGTTCTGGGGCACCGGTCCGAACTGGGGCTCGGGCCGGCGCCCCTGGGGGTGGCCGGGTTTTGGCGCGCCGCCCGGTTGCGGCAAGATCCTGGAATGGCTCGTGTTCGTGACTTGAGGTCCCTGCCGAAGGCGCATCTGCACCTGCACTTCACGGGTTCGATGCGGCCCGGCACGCTGCTCGAACTGGCCGACAAGTACGGGGTGCACCTGCCGGAGGCGCTGCGCGGCGGCGAGCCGCCGAAGCTGCGGGCCACCGACGAGCGGGGCTGGTTCCGCTTCCAGCGGCTGTACGACATCGCCAGGTCCTGCCTGCGGGAGCCGGAGGACATCCGGCGGCTGGTGCGGGAGGCCGCCGAGGAGGATCTGCGGGACGGCTCGCGCTGGCTGGAGATCCAGGTGGACCCGACCTCCTACGCGCCCCGACTGGGCGGGCTGATCCCGGCGTTGGAGATCATCCTCGACGCGGTGCGCGACACCGCACGGGAGACCGGCCTCGGGATGCGGGTCGTGGTGGCGGCGAACCGGATGAAGCACCCGCTGGACGCGCGCACCCTCGCCAGGCTCGCGGTGCGCTACCGGGACCAGGGCGTGGTCGGCTTCGGGCTCTCCAACGACGAACGCCGGGGCTTCGCGCGGGACTTCGACCGCGCCTTCGCCATCGCGCGGGACGGTGGGCTGCTGGCCGCGCCGCACGGCGGCGAGTTGGCGGGGCCGATCAGCGTGCGGGACTGCCTCAACGACCTGGGCGCGGCGCGGGTGGGACACGGGGTGCGGGCCGTGGAGGACCCGGGGGTGCTGACCAGCCTCGCGGAGGCCGGGGTGGCGTGCGAGGTCTGCCCGGCGTCGAACGTGGCGCTGGGGGTCTACGAACGTCCGGAGGACGTGCCGCTGCGAACGCTCTGGGAGGCGGGGGTGCCGATGGCGCTGGGCGCGGATGACCCGCTGCTCTTCGGCTCGCGGCTGGCCGAGCAGTACCGCATCGCGCGGGAGCACCACGCGTTCACCGATCACGAACTGGCCGAGCTGGCCCGCCAGTCGGTGCGGGCCTCGGCGGCGCCGGAGGATGTGAAGGGGAAGATCCTCGTCGAGATCGACGCCTGGCTGGCGTCCTGACGGGGGCCCTCCGGGGGCGGCGCGGACGACAACGGTGAGGGGCCACCCCGGCGCGTGGTCGACTGCGGGCCATCGACGGTTGCTCGCGCCCCCGAGGCCGGTGGCACCTCAAGGGGCGCGAGTGATCTGAGGCGCGCCGCAGACGACAACGGCGGGGGCCACCCAGGTGCGTCGTCGAGTACGGCCCGTCACCCCTTGCTCGCGCAGTTCCCCGCGCCCCCAAACCCGGTGGCACCTCAAGGGGCGCGAGGAACTGCGCGGGTGATGAGGGACGGACCGCACACGACAACGATGGGAAGCACCCGGGTGCGTAGTCGACTGCGGGCCGACGACCGTTGCTCGCGCAGTTCCCCGCGCCCCTGAGCCCGGTGGCACCCCAAGGGGCGCGGGGAACTGCGCGGGTGATAGGGGACGAGCCGCACACGACAACGGTGAGGGGCCACCCCGGCGCGTGGTCGACCGCGGAGCACCCGTCAGAGCGCCGCGCCGACCAGGACCGGCTCGTTGACCAGCGTGACGCCGAACGCCGCGTGCACGCCGTCGCGGACCTCGCGGGCCAGGGCGAGCAGGTCGGCCGTGGTGGCGCCGCCCCGGTTGGTGAGGGCGAGGGTGTGCTTGCCGGAGATCCGGGCGGGGCCCGTGCCGTAGCCCTTAGTGAAGCCGGCGCGGTCGATCAGCCAGGCGGCGGAGGTCTTGGTGTGGCCGTCGGGGGCGGGGAACGCGGGGGGCACCTCGTCGGGGCCGAGGCGTTCGGCGGCGCGGCGGCGGAAGGCGGCGAAGGCGTCGGCGTCGAGCACGGGGTTGGTGAAGAAGGAGCCGGCCGACCAGGTGTCGTGGTCCTCCGGGTCCAGCACCATGCCCTTGCCGGTGCGCAGCTTGAGGACGGCGTCCCTGGCGTTGGCCAGCGGGACCCGGCCGCCCTGTTCGACGCCGAGCAGCCGGGCGGTCTCGGCGTAGCGGATGGGGGCCGAGAGGCCGCCGGCGTCCTGGAGGGCGTAGCGGACGCGGAGCACGACAAAGCGGTGCGGGTCGGCCTTGAAGCGGCTGTGGCGGTAGGCGAAGCCGCACTCGGCGCCGGGAAGGGTCACCGTGCGGTCCGTCTCGCGGTCGTGGGCCACGACCTCGGTGATCACGGAGGAGACCTCCTGGCCGTAGGCGCCCACGTTCTGGATCGGGGTGGCGCCGGCGGAGCCGGGGATGCCGGCGAGGCACTCGATGCCGGCCAGGCCGGCGTCGACGGCGCGGGCCACGGCGGCGGACCAGTTCTCTCCGGCGGCCAACTCCAGGTTCTCGCCGTCGAGTTGGACGCCGGTGGTGGCGATGCGCAGGGCGGTGCCCCGGAAGCCGGCGTCGGCCACGACGAGGTTGCTGCCGCCGCCGATGACGAGCAGCGGCTGGCCTTCGGCGTCGGCTCGGCGGACGGCCTCGACGACCTCCTCGTCGGTGGTCGCCGTCAGCAGCCGGTCGGCGGGGCCGCCGAGGCGGAGCGTGGTCAGCGGAGCCAGCGGGGCGTCAGGAGTTTCCAGCACCACGCCACCATACGAGACCGTCCCGCCCGTGGCCGGCGGGTGCTCGGCCACGGGCGGGACGCGCCCCCCGCTCGCCGTCAGACCGGGGCGCCGACCGGCGCGAGCGTCGCCTCGGCCTGGTCCGGCGTGGAGCCCGGGGTGGCCGGGGTGGCCGGGGGCCGGACGGGGTTCCTCGGGATCAGCAGCACCAAGGCGGCGGCGACCAGCAGCAGGGCGGAGCCGATCCAGAGGGCCGGGACGAGCCCGTCCGTGAAGGTCTCCGGGGTCTCGTAGCCGCCCTGGCTGGCGAAGACGGAGGCCAGCACGGCCACGCCGAGGGCGCCGCCGACCTCGCGCAGGGCGTTGTTGACCCCGGAGGCTATGCCCTCCTCGTGGGGCTGGACCGAACTCATCACCATGGCGCCGGTGGGGGCGAAGAACATGGCCATCCCCGCGCCGCTGATGACGAAGGCCGGTATCTGCGCGCCGTAGCTCACGCCGGGCTCGGCGAGGAGGGCCATCCAGCCGAGGCCGGCGGCCATCAGGGTCATTCCGGTGGCGACGACGGTGCGGCCGCCGATCCGGTCGGTGAGGAACCCGGCGAGGGGCGCCACCAGCAGGGTCATGCCCGTCCAGGGCAGCATCCGCAGGCCGGCCTCGGTCGGCGAGTAGCCCTGGATCAGCTGGAGGAACTGGGTCAGCAGGAAGATCGAGCCAAACATCCCGGCGAACATCAGCAGGCTGGCCGCGTTGATCACGCTGAACGTGCGGGAGCGGAAGAAGCGCATCGGCAGCATGGGGGCCTCGGTGCGCAGCTCCCAGGCGACGAAGGCGACCAGCAGCAGCCCGCCGAGGACGAAGCCGGCGACCACAGGGCCCGAGGACCAGCCGTGCTCGTGGCCGCGCACCAGGGAGAGGACGACGCCGAAGAGGCCGCCGCTGACCAGGGCCGTGCCGGGCAGGTCGAGCCGGCCGTCGCCGCCCCTGCTCTCGACGAGCCGGGTGCGGACCAGCGGGAGCAGGGCCAGGCCGATGGGCACGTTGAGCCAGAAGATCCACTGCCAGGTGAGGTGTTCGGTGATGGCGCCGCCGACGAGCGGGCCAGCCGCGACGGCGAGGCCGTTGACCGCGCCCCAGATGCCGAAGGCCATGCCGCGCCGCTCCTTGGGCACGGCGGCGGAGATCAGGGTGAGGCTGAGGGGCAGGATGATCGCGGCCCCCGCGCCCTGGAGCGCGCGGGCGGCGATCAGCTCGCCGGTCGTGGCGGCGAGGGCCGCGCCGGCCGAGGCCAGGGTGAAGAGCGCCACGCCGAAGCCGAAGACCCGGCGCCGCCCGAAGCGGTCCCCGAGCGCCGCGCCCAGCAGCAGGAGACAGGCGAACGGCAGGGTGTAGCCGTTGACGATCCACTCCAGATCGGAGAGCTTCCCGCCGAGATCGTCCCTGATCACGGGCAGCGCGGTGGTGACCACCAGGTTGTCCAGGGCCGCCATGAAGGTGGCGGCGCCGACGATCAGCAGGGTCCAGACGGCGCTGCCGCGCCCGCCGCCCGATGTCCCCTCCCTCGCCCGCTCCCCCAACGAGTCCTGGTGGCTTGGTCGTTGCTCCATCGTCCCCTCCTCCTTCGGGGCGTGAGGTGCCCCGGTCGCGGCCGGCGGTCGTTCGCCTGGCCGGCGGATCAGCGAAGATTAGTGATTGGTCAATAAGTTTCGTGGACAGACGTGTGCCCCGTGGCGGAACACACGGCTCCCCCGGCGGGGAGAAGCGGTCGGGCGGCGCCGGGTCAGGCGGTGCCCGCGCCCTCCTCCGCCCCCTGCGGGTCGGAGCCCGAGAGATAGTCGAAGACGGTCAGCTCGTCCCAGACCCGGTGCCCCTCGGGGAAGCCCATGGTCAGGGTCACATTGATCAACATGCCTATGCCGGCGAAGTCCCGGGTGAGAACGGGGTCGTCGCCGAGTCTGCCCCTTATGGCGTCCAGCAGCCCGGCCCACTGGGCGCGGATCTCCTCGGCGAACTCCACGTCCCCGTCGGCCTCCCTGGTGCTCACCGCGACGAACATCTGCATCTGGAAGAGCAGGTCGTCGCGGTCGGAGATCAGCGGGAAGTACGCCTTGCACATGGCGTCGTGGGCCTCCTGCGGCCCGAGCCCTTCGGCGGCGTCCTCCAGGTGTCGACGCATCCGCTCGATGGAGCGGCGCGCGGCGGCCAGGAAGATCGCCCGCTTGTCGGGGAAGAGGCGGAACAGATACGGCTGGGACACCCCCACCCGCTTGGCGATGGCGGCGGTGGACGTGCCCACGTACCCGGAGCGGCCGAACTCGACCACCGCCGCGCGGATCACGCTCTCGCGTCGCTCCTCGGCCGACATCCGGCCGCTCTCCCGTGCCATGCGAGTAAGTTATTGGCCAATCACTAACCTTGTCAACCCCGGGGCGGACCAGGCTCGTTCCGCCCCGGGGGACGTCAGGCGCCGGGCGCTCAGGCCAGGCGGACCACGGCCCTGGCCAGGCCCAGCACCTTCTGCTCGTCGTGCACGGCGGTGAGATCCACCCGAACGGTGCGCAGCTCGTCGTCCAGCTTGACGGCGACCCGCCCGCCGACCTCGATCTCCGCCGCGACCACCGCTTCGAGGCCATCGGGCCCCGCCGGCACGTCCGGCACCACCACCGGCTTGGTGAAGCGCACCCCGTACTCCAGCACCGCGCCCGGGTCGCCGACCCAGTCGGTGACCACCCGGATCGCCTGGGCCATGGTGAACATGCCGTGCGCGATCACGTTGGGCAGCCCGACGTCGCGCGCGAAGCGCTCGTTCCAGTGGATCGGGTTGAAGTCCAGCGAGGCACCCGCGTACCGGACCAGGGTGGCCCGGTTGACGGGGAAGGTCCTGGTCGGCAGCTCGGTGCCCACCTCGACCCCGGCGTAGGCGACGCGGTGCGCGGTCGTTCCGGTCATCGTTCCCCCTCCCCGGCCGGCGCGTTCTCGTCGGCGCTCCTGGCCACCAGCTTGGTGTGGGCGGTCGCCACCAGCGCGCCCGTCTCGTCGTGCAGCTCGCCGCGCACCGTCAACATGTCGTTGCCCTTGAGGGACTTGACCGACTCGATGGTCGAGGTGACGGTGAGCCGGTCGCCGGCGCGCAGTGGCCTCACGTAGGCGAACTTCTGGTCGCTGTGCACCACCCGGCTGTAGTCCAGGCCCAGCTTCGGGTCGGAGACCACCTCGAAAGCGGCGCGGTAGCTGACCAGGAAGACGAAGGTGGGCGGCGCGATCACGTCCGGATATCCCAGGGCCCTGGCCGCCTCGGGGTCCGTGTAGACCGGGTTGTCGTCCCCGATCGCCTGGGCGAACTCGCGGATCTTCTCCCGGCCCACCTCGTACGGCTCGGTGGGGGGATAACTCCGCCCGACGAACGACTGGTCGAGAGGCATCGGCGAACTCCTCACATCCATGGGACAGCGGGGACGACATGGCTGGTGCGGGAACCGCGCGCGAGGGCCGGGGTGGGCGCGCGCCGTCCGGGAGAAGACGTGAAGCCGCCCCCGGTGGGAACCGGGGGCGGCTTCGACACGGCGATCGTGAGTTCTGCGCGAACTCGGATACCGAGCGCGACGAGCGCTCAGCGGGTCTCGCGGTGGGCGGTGTGCGCGTTGCAGCGCGGGCAGTGCTTCTTCATCTCCAGGCGGTCCGGGTCGTTGCGCCGGTTCTTCCTGGTGATGTAGTTCCGCTCCTTGCACTCCACGCAGGCCAGCGTGATCTTCGGGCGGACGTCGGTGGCAGCCACGTGAGTGCTCCTTGACGGATGGACGGGTGAAACGCATTGAACACAGAGAGAGTAGCCGATCGGAGGACCGACCCCGCAATCGGCTACTGAGAGTAGCGGCGACCGGACTTGAACCGGTGACACAACGATTATGAGCCGTTTGCTCTACCGACTGAGCTACGCCGCCACAGGGTGAGCCGCCCCCACCCATTGGGCGAGAGCCGGCACCCCAGAGCCCCAAAACGGAATCGAACCGTTGACCTTCTCCTTACCATGGAGACGCTCTGCCGACTGAGCTATTGGGGCGAGCGCTCAAGAGATTACACGCTCCACGGCGGAAGGCGAAATCCATTGGCCGGCCGGTTCGGTGGCCAAGAGGTGGGCGTTTCTTATGACTTTCCCGGGTCTCCTGGGCACGTCCCGGCCGGGCCGTCGGCCGCCGCCTACGCTCGCTTCCGCAGTCGTCGCCCGAGCGGGGAGCGCGATGTCGGATATGCCACAGCCGACCGGGGGCCTGGTGCTGCGCGGCCCGCGCCTGGCCGACGGGCGGGTGGTGGACGTGGCCCTGGCCGGCGGCCGGGTCGCCGCGCTCGCGCCGGCCGGCGCCCTGCGCCCCGACGCCCCCGGTGACCTGGTCGAACTCGACGGCTATCTGCTGCTGCCGGCGCCGGCCGAACCGCACGCCCACCACGACACCGCGCTCACCGCCGGCGGCGCCGGCGCCAGGGGGCGGACGCCCCTGCCGCAGCGGGTCGCCGAGGCCACGCTGCTCCAGCTGGGCCACGGCGCGACCGCCCAGCGCTGCCATGTACCCGTAGGCGGGGAGCGGGGGTTGGCGCCGCTGGAGGCCGTGCTGGGGGCCGCGCGGGCGCTGACCGGGCTGGCCGAGGTGAGCACGGTGGCGGTGCCGGGCCGGCTGACCGGGGTGGCCGGGGCCGACGGCCGGGCCCGGCTGCGGGACGCGGTGGCGTTGGGCGCGGCGGCGGTGGGCGGGAGCCCGGATCTGGATCCGGACCCGGCGGGCCATCTGGCGGAGGTGTTGGCGCTGGCCGACGAGCACGGGCTGCCCGTCGACCTGCACACCGGGGCGGCCGACCCCGGGTGGCTGGCGCGGCTGGCGGCGGCGGCGCGGTCCGGCGGCCGGTGGCGTTCGCTGTGCCTGGGGCCAGCCGGCGGGCTGGGCCGGCTGGCGCCGGCGGCGCTGCGGCGGGTCGCCGAGGGGCTGGCGGCCGGCGGGGTGCGGGTGGTGTGCCTGCCGCAGGGCGGCTGCGCGCCGCCTGGGCACGGGCAGCCGCCGGTGCGGGAGTTGGCGGCGGCGGGGGTCGAGGTGGCGGCCGGCGGTGGGGCGTTGCGTTCGGCGGCCAACCCGGTGGGGCGGGGCGACCCGCTGGAGGCCGCGTTCCTGCTGGCGACGCGCGGGGAACGGGCGCCGCTGGCCGCCTATGCCGCGGTCAGCGCGCGGGCGCGGGCGGCGCTGGGGCTGCCGGCGCCGGCCGAGGTGGCGGTGGGGGCGCCGGCCGAACTCCTCGCCGTGCGGGGGGATTCGGTGGCCGAGGCGCTGTCGCTCGGGTACAGCAGGGTGGTGGTCCACCGGGGGCGGATCGTGGCGCGCACCAGCGCGGTGCGCGAGTACGCGGCCGGGCCGCCGAGCCCGGCGAGTCTGGAACTCCCGCGCCAGCAGGCGGGTTGACGCCGGGGCGCGGTGTTGTTGACGCCGGGGCGCGGTGTTGTTGACGCCGGGGCGCGGTGTTGGGGTGGCCGGCGGGATGCGCGTTACGGTCGAGACATGCGCACTGTCATCGCTGGTGGACACGGCAAGATCGCCCGGCGGCTGGAGAAGCTGCTGTCCGGGCGGGGTGAGCGGGTGGCCGGGCTGATCCGGCGGCAGGAGCAGGCGGGAGCCCTGCTGGCCGCCGGTGCCGAGCCGGTGGTCTGTGACCTGGAGGAGGCGTCCGTCGAGGAGGTGGCCCGGCATCTGGCCGGCGCGGACGCTGCCGTCTTCGCGGCCGGCGCCGGGCCGGGGAGCGGGGCGGCGCGCAAGGACACGGTGGACCGGGCGGCGGCCACGCTCTTCGCCGACGCGGCGCAGCGGGCCGGGGTGCGGCGGTTCGTGGTGGTGTCGGCGATGGGGGTGGACGACGAGCCGCCGGCGGGCACCGATCCGGTCTTCGCCGCCTATCTGCGGGCGAAGGGCGCGGCGGACGCGGACATCAGGGCGCGCACCGGCCTGTTCTGGACGATCCTGCGGCCGGGGCGGCTGACCGACGACCCGGGCACGGGCCGCGTTCGGCTGGCGCCGGGGCTCGACTACGGGCGGGTCACCAGGGACGACGTGGCCGGGGTGCTGGCCGCGCTGTTGGAGCGGCCGACGACGGCCGGGATGACGTTGGACCTGGTCAACGGGGAGACGCCGATCGCCAGCGCGGTCGCCGAACTGCACGACTGACGCGGCGGGTTGACGGAACGGGGCGGGCCGGCCGGGCCCGCCGGCGGCGAGCGGCCGGCGGCCCCGGTCGTTGCCCGGGCGCCGGCCGCTCGCCCGGCGGGAAACCGGCGAACGTCGTGCGGTCCGCCGCCTTGTCGGGCGGCGGGGGCCGCCCTACCGTGTAGGACGTCCCACGTCCCACGTTGGGCAATCGGGCGCCCACGGCGCCTCGTTCGCACGCATCGCCCCCTCGAAGGAGTCAGCGCGCACATGTCCCCTCTCTCTCACCGACCCAGCCGCCCCGCCCCCGCAGCCCCTCCCGCCCGGCGCGTCCGGGTGCGGCGACGAACCGGACTCGGCCTGCTGGTGGTGACCGGCACCGCCGTGCTCGGGGTGCTGGCCGCCTCGCCGGCGCTGGCGGCCGGTCCGGCCAGCGGCGGCGCGGACCAGCCGCCCGCCGACTGCCTGTCCTCGGTGCCCTTCGTCGCCGGCTCGGACGGCTATGACACCTTCCGCGTGCCGGCCGTGGTGACCGCGCCCTCGGGGACGCTGCTGGCGTTCGCCGAGGGCCGGGTGGGCGGCGCCGGCGACAGCGGCGACATCGACGTGGTGCTGCGCCGCTCCACCGACGGCGGCTGCACCTGGGGCCCGCTGTCCGTGGTGGCCAGCGGCGACGGGGACACCCGGGGCAACCCGGCGCCGGTGTTCGACCCGGCCACCGGGCGGCTGGTGTTGGTGACCTGCTTCAATGGCGGCGGGGCCAGCGAGGAGGCGATCCGGCGCGGCGAGGTCGCGCCCGAGGAGAGCCGCCGGGTCTTCGTGCAGACCAGCGACGACGAGGGCGCGACGTTCACCGAGCCCCGGGAGATCACCGACGCGGCCAAGCAGCCCGACTGGCGCTGGTACGCGACGGGGCCAGGGCACGCCATCGCGTTGACCAGGGGCCCGCACGCCGGGCGGCTGCTGGTGCCGGCCAACCACTCGGCCGCTCCCCCGCCCGGCTCCCCCGACACCGGCGCCGAGGACCGCTACTACGGCTCGCACGCGCTCTACTCCGACGACGGCGGCGCCAGTTGGCAGCTGGGCTACGTCGACGACTCCTACGAGGGCGCACTCAACTCCAACGAGTCCAGCGTCGCCGAACTCCCCGACGGGCGGCTCTACTTCAGCGTGCGGGACCAGAACGGCACCGACGCGGGGGCGCGGCTGGGCGGGTACTCCTCGGACGGCGGCCAGAGCCTGGACGGGCCGCTGGTCCCGCAGGTGGGCCTGGAGCGGGTGCCGGTGGTGCAGGGCAGCGTGCTGCGACTGCCGGGCCGGCAGGGCCCGTTGCTCTTCTCCGGGCCCTCGGAGCCGAACAGCAGGCGGGCGTTGACGGTCTGGCGCAGCGACGACTCCGGCGCCTCGTTCCGCCCCGAGGTGACGGTCTCGGCGCAGCCGGCGGCCTACTCGGACCTGGTGGAGCTGGACCGCCGCACGGTGGGGCTGCTCTACGAGACGGGGCTCGAAGGGCCCTACGAGACGGTCGAGTTCCGCCGGATCGACATCGGCAGGGGCTGACCAGGGGCCCGGACGGCGGCGTCGGGCTCAGAGCAGCCCGGCGCCCGCCAGGTGCTTGGCGACGCGCTCCGTCTCCGCCTCGTCGAACGGGATCTGGGGCTCGGCCGTCGTCGGGTGGTCGATCCAACCCCGCAGGTAGAGCGCGGTCTTGAAGCCGCCGATGGCGGAGGAGCCGCGCCCCATGCGGGCCGGGTCGCCGGCGTCGACCAGCGCGAACAGCCGGGCCAGCCGGTCCTGTTCGGTGCGGGCCCGCGCCCAGTCACCCTGGGCGCAGGCGGCGACCAGCCGCACATAGCCGTGCGGGTCGACGTTGCCCAGGCCGGGGACGACGCCGTGGGCGCCGAGCAACAGGGCGGCGTCCACGACGAGTTCGGAGCCGGTCAGCACGGCGAAGCCGGGCGCGGTCGCGCCCTCCCGCACGCCGGCCAACACGTCGCGCAGGCCGGCCAGTTCGGGGCTGGAGTCCTTCAGCCCCGCCAACACCCCCTCGGCGGCCAGGTCCAGGACCAGGTCGGCGCCCAGCTTGGTGCCGACGGCGGACGGCAGATCGTAGGCGTAGACGGGCGCCTGGGCGTGCTCGGCCAGCACCCGGAAGTGCCGGACCACCTCCTGGGGTTGGACCCGGGTGTAGAACGGCGCTGTGGCGACCACGGCGTCGGCGCCGGCGGCGAGCGCGGCCCTGGCGTGCTCCACCACGCGGGGCGTGGTCATGTCGATGGCGCCGGCCAACACCGGTAGCGCGCCGTCGAGTTGGCCCACGACGGTGTCGACCACCGTGGTCCGCTGCCGGTCGGTGAGGAACGCGGCCTCGGAGGTGGAGCCCAGCACGAAGAGCCCGTCGACGCCCGCGCCCGCCAGGTGGTCGACCAGCCGGGCGAGGGAGACCGTGTCCACCTCCCCGTCCGGGGTGAGCGGGGTGCAGACCGGGGGGACGACCCCGGTGAGGGGGGCGGGCAGACTCATGCGGAACGCTCCTTGGCCTCGGTCGCCTGGGCGACGAGCTGGTGGGTGGTCTCCTCGGCCGCCACCGGGTGGTGGCAGCGGAAGCGGTGTCCACCGGGAGTCTCGCCGTCCGCGTCGCGGAAGTCCGGCATCGACTCGGCGCAGCGCTGGTCCGCCTTCCAGCAGCGGGTGCGGAACGGGCAGCCGCTGGGCGGGCGGGTCGCGGACGGCAGCGCGCCGGTGAGCGGGATGGGCTCGATCGGGTCGAGCAGCCCGGGCGTGGCGGAGAACAGCGCCCGGGTGTAGGGGTGGCGGGCGTGGCCGGTGACCCGGGCGGCCGGGGACTCCTCCACGACGCGGCCCAGGTACATGGTGATCACCCGGTCGCTCATCCGGCGCACGGTCTGGATGTCGTGCGAGACGAAGACCATGGCCAGGCCGAGGCGGGCGCGCAGGTCGAGCAGCAGGTTGAGGATCTGGGCGCGGACGGAGACGTCCAGCGCGCTGGTCGGTTCGTCGGCGACGAGCAGGGCCGGTTCGAGGGCCAGCGCCCTGGCGATGGCGACGCGCTGCCGCTGGCCGCCGGAGAGCTGGCCCGGCAGGGCGTCGGCGGCGTGCGGGGACAGCCCGACCAGGCCGAGCAACTCCCGGACGCGGGCGTCCCGTTCGGCCGGGGTGCCGCGCCGGTGGACGTCGAGCGGGTCGCGCAGCAGGCGGTGCACGGTCAGCCGGCGGTTGAGCGCGGTGGCCGGGTCCTGGAAGACCATGCCGACGCCGGCGCCGATCGCGGCGCGGCGCTCGGCCGGCGCCATCGCCCACAGCTCGCGGCCCCGGTGGCTGACGGTGCCGGAGGTGGGGCGGGCGATGCCGACCAGCACCCGGGCGAGCGTGGACTTGCCGCAGCCGGACTCGCCGACGACGCCGACGGTCTCGCCCGGCGCGATGGTCAGGTCGGCACCGACCAGGGCGCGCACCCGTTCCCCGCGGCGCAGCGGGCCGCCGCCGCGCACGGGGTAGTCGAGGTGCACGTCGGACAGCTCCATCAGGGGCGGCGTGCGGTCGTCGGTCATGCGCTGGCCTCGCTCTCGGTGCCGGTGCCCTCGGGGGGCGCGGGGCGGTCGGAACGCGCCGGGTCTTCGCTTCCGGGCGCCGGTGCCGGGTGGTGGCAGGCGACGAGGTGGCCGGGGGCGCTCGCGGGGAGCAGCGGAACGGGCTCGGCGCAGGCCGCGTCGGCGAGCGGGCAGCGGTCGGCGAAGCGGCAGCCGGGCGGGAAGTCGGCCGGCGTCGGCACCACGCCCCTGATCTGCGTCATCCGCTCGGCGCCCGACTCCAGGGAGAGCACCGAGCCCAGCAGGCCCCGGGTGTAGTGGTGGGCGGGCGCGCCCACCAGGTCGGCGGTGACGCCCTGTTCGGCGATCTGCCCGCCGTACATCACCACCACCCGGTCGGTGACGTCGGCGACCAGCGCCAGGTCGTGGGAGACCAGCACCAGGGCGAAGCCCAGCTCGGCGCGCAGCCGCAGCAGCAGCTCGATGACCTGGGCCTGGATGGTGACGTCGAGCGCGGTGGTCGGCTCGTCGGCGACGATCAGCCGGGGCTCGCGGGAGAGCGCCATGGCGATCAGCACGCGCTGCCGCTGCCCGCCGGACAGCTCGTGCGGGTAGGCGCGCAGGGTGCGTTCCGGGTCGAGGCCGACGAGGCGGAGCAGCTCGGCCGGGGAGCGCCGGCCGCCCCTGCGGACGAGTTGGCGCAGCTGGGCGCGGATGGTCATGGCCGGATTGAGCGAGGAGAGCGCGTCCTGGTAGACCATCGCCATCTGGTGGCCGAGCAGGCCGCGTCGGGCGCGCGGCGCGAGGTCGGTCAGCTCGCGCCCGTCGAAGCGGACGCTGCCGCCGATCTCGGCCTCGCGGGGCTGGAGGCCCATCACGGTGAGCGCGGTCAGCGACTTGCCGCAGCCGGACTCGCCGACCAGGCCGAGGACCTCGCCGGGGCGGACGTCGAAGCTGACCTTCGAGATCACCTCGACGCCCCGGTGCCGTTCGGGGAAGCGGACGGTCAACTCCCGCACGCTCAGCACCGGTTCGGCGGTCACCGGCGGCCTGGCCAGCGCGCGCAGCCGGGCGCCGGCCCGTTCCAGCCCGGGCAGCGGCAGCGGAACGGGGGCGGGCCGCGCGGCGGGCTCGCCATCGTCGACGGGCCGGGCGTCGTCGACGGGTTCCGCGTCCGCGCGCTCGGCCGGCCGAGGGCCGGGCAGGGCGCCGGCCGGCAGGTCGGCGGTCTCACGGACTTCCGGGGGCAGGTCGCGGTGCGGGCGGGGCGCGGCCCAGGAGTCGGAGGCGCCCTCGGCCAGGATGTTCAGCGCCAGCACGGTGAGCAGCATCAGCAGGCCGGGGAAGACCGTGGCCCACCAGCCGCCCAGCAGCACCAGGTTCTTGCCGTCCGCGATCACGCTGCCCCAGGACGGCTCCGGCGGGCGCACGCCGGCGCCCACGAAGGAGAGCGACGCCTCGAAGACGATGGCGTCGGCCACCATCACCGTGGCGAACACCAGCACGGGCGCGGCGCAGTTGACCGCGACATGGCGCACCAGGATGAACGGGGTGCGCGCGCCGATGACCCGTTCCGCCGTCACATAGTCCTCGCCGTACTGGGCCAGCACGTTGGCGCGCACCACCCGGGCGATCGGCGGGGTGTAGAGGAACGCGATCGCGCACACCAGGACCGTGACGCCGCCGCCGAAGACGGAGATCAGCACGGCGGCCAGCGCCACGCCGGGGAAGGCCATCACGACGTCGAGGCTGCGCATCAGCGTCTCGTCCACCGCGCGGCGCGAGGTCGCGGCGACCGCGCCGATGAGCGCGCCGACGACCAGCGCCAGCAGGGTGGCGCCCAGGCCGATGGCCAGCGACCAACGGGCGCCGTGCAGCAGCCTGCTGAGGATGTCGCGCCCGAGGCTGTCCTGCCCCATCCAGTGCTCGCCGGACGGGCCGTCGACGCTGCCCGACTGGGCGTAGGGGTCGTGCGGGGCCAGCCAGGGCGCCAGCAGCGCGGCCAGCACCACCAGCAGCAACAGGCCCAGCGCCACCCGGGAGAGCACCGGCAGCCGGGCGGGGCCGCGCAGCGCGCGGGTGAGGGGGCCGGTCAGCCGGCTCGCTCCCGCTGTCTCGCTTCGCGTCATGTGGCGCTCCTCAGCCGGGGGTTGACCAGCAGGTACAGGATGTCGATGACCAGGTTGACCAGGACGAAGCCGACCGCCGTGGTGAGCACCACGCCCTGCACCACGGCCGGGTCGCCGTTGCGCACCGCGTCGATCATCAGCTTGCCCATGCCGGGCAGGGCGAAGATGGTCTCGATGACGACGGCCCCGCCCAGCAGGTAGCCGACCCGCAGGCCGAGCACGGTGAGCGGGTTGATCAGCGCGTTCCGCAGCACGTTGCGGCCGACCACGACCACTGGCGGCAGGCCGCTGCCGACCGCCGTGCGGACGTAGTCCCGGTCCAGCTCCTCGACCATCGCGGTGCGCACCACGCGGGTCAGCTGCGCGGCGACCGGGAGGGAGAGCGCGAGGGCCGGCAGCGTCAGGGAGTTGAGCCAGCCGCTGAACGAGTCCTGCGGGTTGATGTAGCCGCCGGTCGGGTACCAGCCCCGGTCCACGGCGAGGTACTGGATCATCAGCAGCGCCAGCCAGAACGCGGGCGCCGCGACGCCGACCAGGGAGACCACCCGGATCAGCTGGTCGGCCAGCCGGTCGCGGTACACGGCGGCCAGCACGCCCAGCGGCAGCGCCAGGGCGACCGCGATCCCCAGCCCGAGGAAGGTGAGTTGGAGGGTGAGCGGCAGCGCGGTGGTCACCTGGTCCCAGACCGGGGCGCGGGTCAGCACGCTGATGCCCATGTCGCCGGTGACCAGGTCGCCCACGAAGTCGAGGTAGCGCACGGGCAGCGGGTCGAGCAGCCCGTTCTCCTCGCGGAAGTCGTGGAGTTGCTCCTGGGTCGGGTTGGTGCCCTGGAAGTAGGCGGAGGCCGGGTCCATGTCGGAGAACCGCATGACCAGGAAGACGAAGAGGATGATGCCCAGCAGCAGCGGCACCAGCAGCAGCACCCGGCGGGCCACCATCCGCAGCACGACGGTCACGAGACGACCGCCCCGGTCTGGAGCACGTTGATCCCCGGGTAGGGCTGGGCGCGGACGCCCGTGATGGCGCGGGGGTTCCAGGCGGTGAGCAGCTCGTTGTGGACCACCGGGTAGAGCACGGCCTGCTCGGCGACCAGGTCGAGGGCCTGGTGGGTGAGTTGGAGGCGGGCCTCCGGCTCTGACTCCTCGGTGGCGCGGTCCATCAGCGCGAACAGTTCGTCGGCCGCCTCGCTGCCCTCCCAGCCGGTGTAGCTCATCCACAGGCCGCCGCGCGTGTAGTTGTAGCGGAGGATGAGGTCGGCGTCGAGGCCGAACTGGTTGGGGTTGGAGACGGCGGCGACGGCCTGGTAGGCGCGGTCCTGGTCCATCTTGGTGAAGAGCGCCGAGGTCTCCTGCGGCTCCAGCGTGGTGGGCACGCCGATGGCGTCCCAGGACTCCTTGATGGTGGGCAGGCAGTCGACGGCCCAACTCACGTTCACGGCCATCAGGTTGATGCTGAGGTCGGTGACGCCGGCCTCGTCGAGCAGTTGGCGGGCCCGGTCCGGGTCGTGGCGGTAGACGGTGGCGGCTGGGCGGTGCGCCGGGTTGTTCTCGTCGAGGAACGAGGTGGCCGCCCGGCCGTAGCCCTTGAGGCCGACCTCGATCAGCTGCTCGGTGTCGATGGCGTACAGCAGCGCCTGGCGGACGCGGATGTCGTCGAACGGCGGGTTCTCCGTGTTGAACATCAGGAACAGGTGGTTCATCCCGGCGCCGCCCTCCACCTGGAGGCCGCCTTCGCGGAGTTGGGCCACGTTGGCGTAGGGGATGTTCTCGGCGATCTGCGCCTCGGCACTGTTGCCCGAGATCGCGGCGACGCGGGGCGCGGCCTCCACCACCGAGCGCCAGTTCATGGCGCGGAACGCGGGGTGGCGGGGGCCGTTGTAGTCCTCGAACGCCTCGAAGGTGGTGTTGGACTTGGGGTGGTGGGCGGTCTGCCGGTAGGGGCCGGAGCCGACGGCGAGGCCGCCGGTGGCGCGGTCCCAGGCGCCCTCCTCGCCGAAGACGTGGCGCGGCATGATCTTGGCTATGGTCAGCCGGGGCGCGGCGTCGGGGAACGGGAAGTGGAAGTCCAGCTCGACGGTCCGCTCGTCGACGGCCCGCACGCCCGCGAGCCAGCTGGCGAAGAACGACCTGGCCAGGGTGTTGACCTCGGGGTCGAGCACCCGGTCGAAGGTGAACAGCACGTCCTCGACGGTCACCGGCTCTCCGTCGTGCCAGGTGGCGCCGTCCCGCAGGGTGAACGTCCAGGTGGTGGCGGTGAGGTCGGCCGGCAGGGCGGTGGCCAGCGCGGGGTAGGGGGCCCGGGTGATCGGGTCGGTGTCGAGCAGGCCCTCGTAGATGTGGTGGTTGGCCGCCATGGAGAACGCCGAGGCGGTCTGCGTCGGGTCCCAACTCTGGTCGTTGCCGTAGCCGATGACGGCGGTGAGGGTGTCGAGCGCGGCGCCTGACCCGCCGCCGGTGCCGATGGTGGACGGCGGGCCCGTGCAGGCGCCGAGGCTCGCGGTGAGCGCGCCGGCCGCGCCGAGCGCGCCGCTCAGGCGGAGGAACGAGCGCCGGTCCAGGGGCGGTTGGCCCGGAGTGATGCCGGGGGGACGCCCGGACGGGCGACCGGAGAGACCACCGGAGAGACCACCGGAAGAAGAAGTCACTGTGCCTCCAGCGCGGCTCGGAAGCGGAGGTTTCCGCCATGTTCCGCAGGACTCCCGGCCGTTGCCGCCGGACGTCCTACGTTGTACGTCCTAGGAAACCTAGAATCGGGTGGGCGCGGGGGTCAAGGGTCTGGACGTCCCATGTCCGATCTCCCGAGGACCCCGGTGGCAGAATGTGAACTCCAGGTCAAGAGCAGGTGATCATCGGGCCGTCACCGGGATCGGTGGGCGGGACCGCGAGCTAAGGAGGGGCTTGATGGCCCGCCGCATGATGTCCGACGAGGTGCAGGGCCAGATCAGGGAGCTGATCCTCACCCGCCGCCTGGCGCCCGGCGACCCGCTGCCCACCGAGAGCGAGTTGATGAGCCTCTTCGAGGTGAGCCGCAACTCGGTGCGGGAGGCGCTCAAGGCGCTCCAGGCGGTCAACATCGTCGATATCAGGCACGGGTTCGGAACGTATGTGGGCAGCCTCAGCCTGGATTCGTTCGTGGACGGGATGGTCTTCCGGGCCGCCGTCCGGCACCGCAGGGGCGAGGCCAGCCTGGCCGAACTGCTGGAGGTGCGCGAGGCGTTGGAGGCCGGCCTGATCGGCAGCGTGGCGGGCGACATCCCCGAGGAGGACCTGGGGCGGCTGCGCGAGCTGGTCGCCACGATGGAGCGGGAGGCGGACGAGACGGGGCGGATCAGCGCCGAGACGGACCGCGCGTTCCATCTGGCGCTCTACCGCTCGCTGGGGAACCACCTGTTGAGCGAGGTGCTGGACGCGTTCTGGGCCGCGTTCCACCGGGTCCGCGAGGACCTGCGGGAGGAGCGGCAGGACGCGCGGGTCACTCGCGAGCGGCACCAGGACATCCTCGCCGCGCTGGAGGCGGGCGACACGGCGCGCGCGGTGACCGCGATGCGCGACCACTTCGCCGGCATCCGGCAGGTGCTGCGGCGCAGCGCGGAGGGCGAACGGGAGTGACGGGCCCCGGAAGCGGGGGGCGGCCAGGGGTGCGGCGCGGGCGCGGCCAGGGGCGCGGAACGCCGGCAGGGCGCCCGGACGTGCGGCCGGGCGCGCGCGAACGGTCGCGCGCGCCCGGCGGGTTGGGCGTTCCGTTGTCGCTTCGCCGGGTCAGTGCAGCGGTGCCGGCACCGCCTCGTCGGCGTCCTGCTCGGTTCCGCCGCCCGCCTCCGGGGCGGCGGCCGGCGCCTGCGGTCGGCGGATGAGGAACGACAGCCCCGCCGCGACCAGCGCCAGCACGGCGCCGCACAGGAACGCGTCGTGGATGCCGGACGCCTGGGCCGCGATCGGCTCGGTGCCGCCCTCGACCGCCGACGTCGCGCTGCGCGTCATCACCGTGATGAACAGCGCCGTGCCGGCGGCGCCGGCCAGCTGTTGCAGCGTGTTGAGGATGGCGCTGCCGTGCGAGTACAGGTCGGCGGGGAGCGAGCCGAGCGAGGAGGTCATCAGCGGGGTCATCAGCAGCCCGAGCCCGGCGCTGAGCACCATGTGCACGGCGATGGCCAGCCCGGTGGGGCTGTCGGTCTCCAGCAGCTGCATCGCGGCCAGCGCGGCGGCGACGACAAACGCGCCCGGCACCACCAGCGGGCGCGGCCCCAGCCGGTCGTAGAGCCGCCCGGAGAGCGGGGCGATCAGGCCCATGACCAGGCCGCCGGGCAACAGGACCAGACCGGTCTCCAGGGTGCTCAGATCCTGCACGTTCTGAAGGAAGATCGGCAGCAGGATCAGCGTGCCGAACAGGGCGCCCATGGAGACCAGCAGCATCACCAGGCCGACGGTGAACGCGCGGTTGCGGAACGGGCGCAGGTCCAGCAGCGGCTGCCGGTCGCCGTCCTGCCGCTGGAGGTGCACCTGGCGGAGACTGAACGCGAGCAGCGCCAGGGCGCCGACCGCGATCGGCAGCGCGGGCGGCAGCGGGGTGTCGCCCTCGGCCGCCTCGCCGATGCTGCTCAGCCCGTAGACCAGCCCGCCGAAGGCGACGGCCGACAGCGCGATCGACACCAGGTCGAAGCGGACCTCGCTCGGGGTGGTGATGTTGCTGATCTTCAACGAGCCGACGACCAGCGCCACGACGGCGACCGGCAGCACGAAGAGGAACATCCACCGCCAGCTCAGCTCGGACAGGATCAGCCCGGAGAACGTCGGGCCGATGGCCGGCGCGACGGAGATCACGATGGAGATCAGCCCCATGATCGCGCCGCGTCGGGCGACCGGGACGAAGATCAGCACGGTGGTGATCAGCAGCGGGATCATCACGGCGGTGCCGGCGGCCTGCACGATCCGGCCGACGAGCAGCACGGGGAAGCCGGGGGCCACCGCCGCCAGCGCGGTGCCGGCGGTGAACAGCGTCATCGAGGCCAGGAAGACGGCGCGGGTGGTGAACCGCTTGAGGATCAGGCCCGTGGTGGGGATCACCACGGCCATGGTCAGCATGAAGGCGGTGGTCAGCCACTGGCCGGTGGCGGCGGAGATCTCCAGGTCCTCCATCAGGCGCGGCAGGGCCACACCCATGACGGTCTCGTTGAGGATCATCACGAAGGCGGCGGCCAGCAGCACGCCTATGACCAGCACCACGGTGCGGGGTATCGACTCCGCCGCCGGGTCGGCCGTGCTGGTCTCGGGTTGGGGCGGCTGGGTAACGGGTTCCATGGGGTCCTCGGGCAAACGGGAGCGACGGGGGCGACGGGATCTGGGCGGGCTGGGCTCGGGCTGACTACGCTGACGGGCGCGCCGGCGCGGACGGCGGCCGGGCAGGAAGAAAGCCGGGAAACGGCACAGAGCGCCCCCGGCCCGATCAGCTTACGTCCTCCTCGTCGGCGATCGTCAAACACTTTCGCACAGCATCGTGCGCGACTCCGTGCGCGCTCGTGCGCGGCTCCACGCGGGATCGTGCACGGTGCCGGCCGGGGGCGGGGTGCGCGCGCCGGCGCGCGCACCGGGTGGTGCACGGTGCCGGCGCGTGGCGGTGGCCGGTTCTCGACGCCCGGGGCGCCCGGGCGGTCGCCGGCGGCGGGGCGGTCGGCACACTGGTTGCCCCCGCGCACGGCGGGCGGCGGCGGGAGGCGGAAGGCGGAAGGCGTGTTCACACGGTCATGAGGTTCCAGCGGTCATGAGGTTCCAGGTTCTGGGCGCGGTGGCCATCCGGCGTGACGGGCGCGAGGAGCGGCTGTCGGGGCGCCTCGAACGCACCCTGCTCGCGCTGCTGTTGGCGCGCTCCGGCCGGCCCGTGCCGTGGGAGACGCTCGCCGAGGCGCTGTGGGGCGAGGGCTCGGACGCGCGCGGCCGGCAGCGGCTCCAGCTCCAGGTGCACCGGCTGCGCCGCCGGATCGGCGAGGACGACCGGCTGGCGTGGGAGCCGGCCGGCTACCGGCTGCGGCTGGCGGCCGGCGAGTTGGACGCGGAACGGTTCGAGGCCCTGGTCGGCGAGGGTCTCGCGGCGGCGGACGAGGACCCGGAGCGGGCGGTGGGCGCGCTGCGCGCCGCGCTGGCGCTGTGGCGGGGGGCGCCGTTCGCCGGCCTGGACCTGCCGGCCCTGGATGGCTGGGCCCACCGGCTGGCGGCCCGCCGGGTCGACGCGCTGGAGGCGCTGTACGCGGCCGAGTTGGCGCTCGGCCGCCACACGGCGGCGGCCGCCGAGCTGGCGCCTGTGGTGCGCGCGCACCCGCTGCGGGAGCGGCTGCATGTGCTGCTGATGACCGCGCTGTGGCGGGCGGGGCGGCCGGCGGAGGCGCTGGCCGCCTACCGCGCGGCGCGGGAGGCCCTGGCCGGCGAGCTGGGGCTCGAACCCGGCCCCGAGCTGCGGGAGTTGGAGCGGGCGGTGCTCGCCGGCGCCCGGCCGACGCCGGAACCGGCGGCGCCGGCCGGCCCGCCTCCCGTGGTGCCCGCGCAACTGCCGCTGAACGTGCGGGACTTCGTGGGCCGCGAGGGGGAACTGGCGCGGCTGGACGCCCTGCTGGCGCGGTCGCCGGGGGCCGTCGCCACGGTCACCGGCACGGCGGGCGTCGGGAAGACGGCGCTGGCGGTGCGCTGGGCGCACCGCAGCCGGGCGCGGTTCCCCGACGGCCAGCTCTATGTCGACCTGCGCGGCTACGGCCCCGGCCAACCCGTCGCGGCCCAGGACGCGTTGGCCGGTTTCCTGCGCGCGCTCGGCCCCGAGGGCGCGGTGGCGCCGGGGGGCATCGCCGAGCGCGCGGCCCGCTTCCGTTCCCTGGTCGCCGGGCGGCGGATGCTGATCGTGCTGGACAACGCGCACGCCGCCGAGCAGGTGCGGCCGCTGCTGCCCGGCGGCTCGACCTGCCTCACGGTGGTGACCAGCCGCGACGCCCTGGAGGGGCTGGGCGCGGAGGGTGGCGCTGGGGAGGCCGCCGGGCAGGTTGTGGAACGGGTGCGGCTGGAGCGGCTGCCGGCGGCGGACGCCGGGCGGCTGCTGCGGGAGCTGCTCGGGGAGCGGGTCGCGGACGAGCCGGCGGCGACCGGCGCGCTGGTGGACCGGTGCGCGCGGCTGCCGCTGGCGCTGCGGGTCGCCGCCGAGCTGATCAGGTCGCGCCCCGCCCTCACCGTCGCCGAGCTGACCGAGGAACTCGGCCGCGAACAGGGGGCGTTGGACCTGCTGGACCTCGACGGCGACCCGCACACCGCGATGCGGCCCGTGTTCTCCTGGTCCTACCGGCGGCTCGACCCCGCCACGGCCCGGGTCTTCCGGCTGCTCGGCCCGCACCCGGGCCCCGACCTCGACGCCGAGGGCGTCGCCGCCCTGGCCGGACTCCCGCCGTCCCGGGCCCGCGCGTGCCTGGCCGCGCTGCGGCGGGCGCATCTGGTGGACGAGACCGGCGAGGGCCGGTACCGGCTCCACGACCTGCTGCGGGAGTACGCCGCCGAGCGCGCCGCCGCCACCGAGCCGGCCGCCGAACGCGCCGCCGCGCTGGGCCGGCTGCGCCGCCACCTGCTGCATGGCGCCGCCACCGCGATGGACGTGTTCGCGCCCCACGACTACGCGCCGCGCCCGAAGGCACCGCCGCCGCCGGGGCCGCCGGTCACGTTCGCCGACCACGACGCGGCGCTGCGCTGGCTGCACGCCGAGCGCGCCAACCTGCTGGCGCTCACCCGAGATGCCGAGCCGGCGTTCGCGATCGCCGCGTCCGAGACGCTGCACCTCTATCTCCGGGTGGGCGGCTACTTCGACGAGGCGCTCGCCCTGCACGGCCGCGCCCTCGACGCGGCGACCGCCGCCGGCGACCGGCTGGCCGAGGCCAACGCCCGCCGCGCGCTGGGCACCACGATGAACCTCGCCGGCGGCGACCTCACGCGGGTCACCGACCACTTCCAACAGGCGCTGGCCGCCTACCGCGCCGCCGGCGAACCGGCGCTGGCCGCGCTGGTGCTGGGCGGCCTGGGCGGCGTCAGCCTGCGCCGGGGCGATCTGACCGGCGCGCTGGGCCAGTTCGAGGAGGCGCTGGACGGCGCGCGCGCCAACTGGCGGGCGCACTGCGCGGTGCTGGTCAACCTCGGCCGGACGCTGCGCACCCTGGGGCGGCTCGACGAGGCGCGGGCGCACCTGGAGCGGGTGCTGGAACTCCGCGCGCCGCACGGCGACCGCGCCGTCGAGGCCAACACGCACTGCGTGCTGGCCGATGTGCGCACCCGGCTGGGGCACGAGGAGGCGGCGTTCACCCACGCCCGGCGCGGGCTGGCCCTGGCCAGAGCGTCCGGCTACCGCCAGATCGAGGCGCACTGCCTGGTCAAGCTGGGCACGCTGCACCGGCTGCGCGGCGAGACGGAACGGGCGTTCGCGCTGCACGGGCGGGCCCTGGCGATCGCGCGGGCCGTGGGCGAGCCGGAGTTGACCGTCGAGACGCTCAACGCGCTGGGGCGCGGCCACACCGGCGCCGGCGCGCCGGAGCGGGCGCTGCCGCTGCACCGCGAAGCGCTGGCCCTGGCCGGCGAGGCGGGCGAGCGGATCGCGCTGGCGCACTCCCACGCGGCGGCGGCCGCCGCGCACGCCGGCGTCGGCGACCGGCCGGCGGCCCGCGCCCACTGGCGCGAGGCCCTGACCGGCTACGCCGCCGCCGGCCTCCCCGAGGCGGCCGAGGCCAGGGAGCGGCTGGCCGCGCTGGACGGGCCGGCGCCGGACGGTGACTGAGCGGGGCCGCCCTCAGGGTCGGTGCGGCTGCAACCGGGCCACGACCAGGTCGTCCCGCCCGGCGAACCGCTCCTCGATGTCCCGGAACTCGTCCTCGGGGAGCACGCTGCTCCCGGACGCCAGGAACTCCGGCAGCGGCTGGAGTTCGACCGAGGCGTTGTGCCGGGGGGTGAACGCCCACACCGGCCAACCGTCGTCGGCCGAAGGAGGATCGGGGGCGAACTCCCAGCCGAGCCCGGCCAGCCGAGTCCGTTCCGCCTCCTCGGCCCCGGGGCTCCCGAGCCCCTCGCCGGGCGGGTCGAGCACCAGGAAGGCGATCTCGTAGCCGTCGGCGCCGGTAGCGTTGGACGTCTCGACGGAGTACACCACCTCGGCCAGGCCGACCACTTCCTCCCGCGCCTCCCCGGAGACCGGCGTCGGCCCGTCGGTCGCCCACACGTACAGGACGACAAACGCCGCGAAGCCGACCACCAGCACCCCGACGCCGACGGCCATCCCCACCGCCACGCTCCGCCCCACCCGCACGGTCACCCGCCTGATCCCCCCTCGTCCCCGGTCGTCCCTCCACCGTCGGCGCCGCCCTCACCCGCAGCGAATTCCTCGGTCTCCGCCCACTCCCAGTACTCCTCGGCGAGTTCGTGGTGCCTGGCCGCGCCGTCCTCCCGCTCGTACATCAGCGGTGCTCTCTCTCGGGGGGCGCCGTCAAGCCAGGCCCGGGTGACATCCTCCCCGGCTCCCCCCGCGTAGGCGACATAAGCCTGCCTGTCGGTTATCGCGAGTTCCTCCTTGAGATGACTCAACTCCGCTGCGGCAAGACGAATGGCCCATTCGTCATCCATCGTGAGGAGAATGCGGGCATCCCGCTCGGAAACCTCGGCTCCGTAGTTGTCCCTCAACAGACGTTGGGCGACGTCGGGCCGCATCTGCGCGATCCCCACCGTCTGGTTTCTCCCCAGGTAGGGGCCGTTCGCCTCGAACGGCAGAAAGAGGAATCCGGGCCCGAGAACGCGATTCGCCCACCACGCGCGCCCCGACCCCTCCTTGATCAGGAGGGCGGTGAGTGTGACCTTGTCAACGCCATACTCCTCCGCCGCCTGTTCTATTGTTTCCTCGTGCTGCCGCAGGAAGGCGGATTCACGGGGCCAGGAACCGTCTCCCTCCATGCCCCCGGTGTCGTTCTCCTCCTCATTGGGTGGAGACTCTTCGCCAGTCCCCTCGTCGCCCAGATCGCCGTTGACCGGCCGAGCCGGGCCATCGTTGGCAGACCGCCCGATCAGGGGTGCGAGTGACGAGCCGCGCCGGACGGCCCCCTCCAGCCAGGTCCGGGTACGGAGACCGCTGTAGGCGGCGTCCTCGATCTCACCGGCGCAGACCCGGGCCGCCTCCCGCCGCAGTTCCAGCGCCTCCCGCGCCAGCAGTCTGGCCGACGTCAGCTCGACCTCCGCACTGTCCACGCGGTTCTGTGCCACTGCGCAGGCTGCCTGTGCTGCCGCCACCGCCCGATCGGACGCATCCAACTCCGCCTGCGACGGCGGGCACTCCGCGTCGCGCCGTTCCCGTAATCGCTCGGTCTCGGCACCCGCCCGCGTCGCCCAGTCCCGTGAGGAAGCCAACTCGGCCCGGGCCGTGGCGAGTGCGGCCTGGGCGGCGATCGCTCGGTCCAGTGCCCGATCGGCCATGCCCTGCGCGGTCTCCAGCCGTGGCCAGTATCCGGCCAGGGCACGCGCGACCAGTTCATAGGATGCCCCCAGCAGGGAGAGATCTTCAGGAACGGTCCCGAATTCGGCGCGGAAGGAATCCGCAGAACGGCCCGCCCATTCCACAACCGCCCGCTCTTCCGCCAGGTTTCGCACTTTCCCGCTCGCCTCCCCCACATCGTCGGCGAAGATTGTGAGTTCTTCTGCGAGTGTTCGGATCAGTTCCGGGTCGCCCGGCGTCGGGTCCCTTTCCATATCCACCGGGCTCCAGTCAGTCGATCGAGCCACGCCAAGTCCTCCCCACCATGGGCCAGCATCGATGCGGAACGACGGTAGCGTTCGACGAACGGCGTGAGCAATGGCGCCTTCGACCGCCATCCTTTCCATCTCAACCTCCATGTCCTGCCCAGGCGTATTTCCCGTGACAAGGGCCCAGCAACAAGACGGCATGGTTCACCGAACGCTGCCGCGGAAGCACCGTGCCCACTCGTTCAGGCGAGGCGGTCGCGGGCGGGCATCAGCCGATCGGTTGATGGCAGGTCGATCCCGTTGGGCGATGTCGCAGGTCACGGCGGTGCGGGAGGGTCGGGGCATGACCTTGGCCAGCGGGAGTGCGACGGTTCGTGGGGCCGTCGTCGAAGTGAGTGAACTGCGCAAGTCCTACGCGGGACGAAATGTCGTGGACGGCATCTCGTTCGCCGTCGAGGAGGGGGAGATCTTCGGCATCCTCGGCCCGAACGGGGCCGGGAAGACCACCACCGTCGAGTGTGTGGAGGGGCTGCGCGTCCCCGACGGGGGCCGGGTGCGGGTCGCGGGGCTGGACCCCGTCGCCGACCACGACGAGGTGACGCGGGTCCTCGGCGCGCAGCTCCAGGAGAGCGAACTCCAGGCCAAGCTCACCGTGCGGGAGGCCCTTGAGCTGTACTCCGCGCTCTATCCGCACCCGCTGGACTGGCGCCCGTTGGCCGAACGACTCGGCCTGACCGGCCGGTTGACGACCCGCTTCGGCCGGCTCTCCGGCGGGCAGAAGCAGCGGCTGTTCATCGCGCTCGCGCTGATCGGCAACCCGCGCGTCGTCGTCCTGGACGAGCTGACCACCGGCCTGGACCCGCGCGCCCGCCGCGACACCTGGGAGTTGATCGAGGACGTCCGCGCGGGCGGCGTCACCGTCCTCCTGGTCACGCACTTCATGGAGGAGGCGCAGCGGCTCTGCGACCGGATCGCGTTGATCGACAACGGCCGGGTCACCGCGCTGGACACGCCGCGCGGGCTGATCGCGCGGCTGGCGCGTTCGACGGTGATCTCGTTCACGCCGTCGGTGCCGCTGGACGACGAGGAGCTGTCCGCGCTGCCGGCGCTGGCCTCCGTCGAGCGGCGGGGCGAGCGGATCGTCCTCGGCGGGACGGACGAGACGGTCAACGCGGTGATCTCGCTGCTGGCCAGGCGTCGCATCACGGCGCACCAACTCCGGGTCAGCGACGCGACGTTGGACGACGCGTTCCTGGACCTGACCGGCACGCCCTGACCGGCACGCCCTGACCGGCGCGCCGTCACCGGCACGGCCCGAGGCCCGGCCGGACCGCCGCCGCACCACGCCACGCCACGCCACGCCCGCATCGACGCCCCACCCGGAGCCCCGAGATGAACGCATCCCCGACGTCCGCCACCACCGCACCCACCGCCCCCGCCACCGCCCGACGCGCCGCCCGCACCGCCGTGCTGCGGGCCGAGGCGCGGCTGTATCTGCGCGAGCCGGGCAGCCTGTTCTGGGTGTTGGCCTTCCCGCCGCTGCTGCTGGCGATCCTGGGCTGCATCCCGATGTTCCGCGAGGTCAGCGACGACCTCGACGGCCTGCGCCCCATCGACATCTATGTGCCGGTGACCGTGCTGATCGGCCTGATCGTCGTCGGCGCGCAGGCCATGCCGCCGGTGATCACCGGCTACCGCGAACGCGGCATCCTGCGCCGGATGTCGACGACGCCCGTCCGCCCCGCCGCGCTGCTCTCCGCGCAGATGGTGCTCAACGGCGTCGCCGGCCTGGTGTCGGCACTGCTGTCGGTGACGCTGGGCCGGGTGGTGTTCGACGTGGCGCTGCCGCGCCAGTTCCCCGCCTACCTCCTGGTGCTGCTGCTCGCCCTCGCCGCCTCGCTCTCGCTGGGCGCGCTGATCTCGGCCTGGGCCCGCACGGCGCGGAACGCCAGCGCGATCGGGACCGTGGTGTTCTTCCCGATGCTGTTCTGCACCGGCCTGTGGCTGCCCGTGCGGACGATGCCGGACGTGATGGCCCGGGTCGTCGAGGCGACCCCGTTCGGCGCCGCCGCCCGCGCTCTCGACCAGGCGGCGGTCGGCGACTGGCCCGCCTGGTCGCACCTGGGCGTGACGGCGGCGTGGACGGCGGTGCTGACGGCGGCGGCGGTCCGCTGGTTCCGCTGGGAGTAGGTCCGCCGTGGGAATCGGCCCCCGCCGGCCGTCGTGGGAACGGGCGGCGGTCGTGGAACGGTCCGCCGTGGCACGACCCGCCACGGAACGGTCCGCCGTGGCACGACCCGCCGTGGAATGGGACGAACCGGGCGGGCAGACTGGGGGGATGACGGCGGCCGGAGCGGAGATGGAGCGGCGCCGCGCGCTGTACCTGCGGTGGCATCCCTGCGGGCTGCTGGCCATCGCGCTGCCGCTGGTGCTGGTCGCCGGCGAACTGACGCCCGGCACGGGCGAACGGGTCGCCGCCGCCGGGCTGGTCGTCGCGGCGGTCGTCCTCCAGGTGTGGCGGGCTCGCGCGATCGCCGCCCACCCGGAGCCGAGCGCCGCCACGGTCGGCTACTTCGCCGCGCGCTGGGCGTTGGGCTTCGCCCTCACCTGGCTCAACCCGTTCTTCGCCTTCTACGCCGCCGCCGGCTACTTCGACGCCGCCGAGCTGCTGCCCCGCCGCTGGTGGCGGCTCGGGATGGTGGCCTGCTCCGTTCCCGTGGCTGGCTCGCAGGCCGGCGGGATGCCGTTCGGCTCGGCGGCGACCTGGCTGGCGTTCGCCGGGCTGCTGGTCGCCAACAACGCGATGCTGACGATCATCGTCCACTTCGCCGAGCACGAGGAGAAGCGGTCCCGCGTCCAGGCGGCCACCATCGCCGAGCTGGAGCGCACCAACGCGGCGCTCCAGCAGGCCCTGGCCGAGAACGCCGCCCTGCACGCCCAACTCCTCGTCCAGGCGCGGGAGGCGGGGATCGCGGACGAGCGCAGGCGGCTGGCCGCCGAGATCCACGACACCATCGCGCAGGGGCTGACCGGGATCATCGCCCAGCTCCGGGCCGTCGCCGAGCTGCCCGACCCGGCCTCGGCGCACGAGCATCTGGACCGGGCCGCCCGGCTGGCCCGCCACAGCCTGGGCGAGGCGCGGCGTTCGGTGCGCGACCTCGCGCCCGTGGGGCTGGCCCACGACGGGCTGCCGCAGGCGCTGCGGAAGACGGTCGCCGAGTGGGGCGAACGGACCGGGGTGCGGGCGGAGTTCGTGGTCACGGGCGCGGCGCAGCGGCTGCACGGGGAGGTCTCGGCGACGCTGCTGCGCATCGCCCAGGAGGCGCTGGCCAACGCGGCCAAGCACGCGGACGCCTCCCGGCTCGGCGTGACCCTCAGCTTCATGGACGGCGAGGTCACCCTGGACGTGCGCGACGACGGGCGGGGCTTCGACCCGTCCGAGCCGGCGGAGCGCACCGCCACCACCGGGTTCGGCCTGGACGGGATGCGGGCCCGCGCGGAGCGCATCGCGGGCGCGCTGACCGTGGAGTCCGAGCCGGGCGGCGGGACGGCGGTCTCGGCTCGCGTACCGTTGGTGGGCCATGAACGATGAGGCCGGTGCGCGATGAACGACGAGACGCCCGACGCCGCCGACGCCGGCGCCGACGCCCCGGGGCCGGTGATCTCGCTGCTGGTCGTCGACGACCATCCGGTGGTGCGGGACGGGCTGCGCGGGATGTTCGACTCGGCGCCCGGGTTCACGGTGGTCGGTGAGGCGGCCAACGGGGTGGAGGCGGTCGCGCTGGCCGTCGAACTCGACCCGGACGTGGTGCTGATGGATCTGCGGATGCCGGGCGGCGGCGGCGTTGCCGCCATCGCCGAGCTGGCCAGGCGCGGCGCCCGCGCCCGGGTGCTGGTGCTCACCACCTGGGACACCGACACCGACACGCTGCCCGCCATCGAGGCGGGCGCCACCGGCTATCTGTTGAAGGACGCGCCGCGCGAGGAGCTGTTCACGGCGGTGCGGGCGGCGGCGGACGGCCGCACGGTCCTCTCCCCCGCCGTCGCCTCCCGGCTGGTCTCGGCCGTCCGTTCGCCGGCGGGCGGGCCGCTCTCGGCGCGGGAACGCGAGGTGCTGGCGCTGGTCGCGCGCGGCACGTCCAACCGGGAGATCGCCAGGGAACTCTTCGTCAGCGAGGCCACGGTCAAGACGCATCTGACGCATGTCTACGCCAAGTTGGGCGTGAACGACCGCGCCGAGGCGGTGGCGCGGGCCTACGAGCGCGGCATCCTGGGCGGCCCCGGCCCGACCTGAGCCAGGGAACGCCTCTCAGCCGGCGGGAATGCGGGCGTGGAGGTCGTCGAGCAGGTTCAGCATCGCCATCCGGAAGACCTCGGCCCGGTGGTCGCCGAGGAACGAGGTGTGCCCGAACACCTCCAGCACCACCAGCCCGTGCATATGCCCCCAGGCGCTCAGCAGCAACGCGGTCGCGGGCGGCGGCAGTTCGCTCAGGGCGGCCAGGTGGCCGACGAACGCGGGCGAGAGCGCGGGCGTCTCGGCCGCCGCCAGCCGCTCGGGCGGGAACCCGGCGAACAGCTCGCGCTCGAAGATCGCGTTCATCCGCCGGACGGCCCGCGTCGTCGGCCCGTCGGCGGGCGCGGCATAGTGCCGCAGCGGCGTCCCGTAGAGGAGTTGGAACCGTTCGGGGTGGGCGACGGCCCAGCGGCGGTAGCCCTCGGCCGCGACGACCAGGCCCGGCAGGGGCGGGTCGTCGGCCGCCGTGTCGACGGCGGTGCGCACGGCGTCGGCCAGGTCGTCGTAGGTCCTGGCGATCAGCTCGGTGACCAGGGCGTCCCGGCTCGGGAAGTAGTGGTAGAGCGCCTGCACCGTCATCCCGAGGTCGCGCGCGACGGCGCGCAGGGAGAGGGCGGCCGGCCCGTGCTCGGTGATGTGCCGCTCGGCGGCGTCGAGTATCTCCCGGCTGGCGACGGCCCGGCGCCGCTCGCGCAGCGTGGGCACGGACGCCCCGCGCCGCTCCCCGGACTCTGCGGACTCTGCGGACATGCGGACATGCGGACATGCGGACATGCGGACATGCGGCGACCCTACGGTTCGCGTCCCCGCCCGAACACCCCTGAACGGCAGTCCGTCAGAAAATTCTCACACTGCCAAACTTCCCTGCGCCCCGTTAACGTCGTGCCCTGGCGCGCCCCGGAGCGCGCTCCGACACACCCCTCCCTTCCTTCCGCCGGGCGGGCAGCCCGGGGGCCGCCCCGCGCTGCCCACGGCCCGGTCAACTCATCCCTTTCTGATCGCCTTTGATCCCCTTCGGATCGCCGCCGATCCCCTCAGGCAGAAGGAGACCCCGCGTGTTTGACCGCATAGCCGAGTTGGCGATTCGTCGCACCCGGCTGGTACTGATCGTCGCCACCCTGGCCGTGGCCCTGCTCGGCGCCCTGGGTGCCGGCGCGTTCGGGAAGTTGGTGACGGGCGGCCTCGACGACCCGTCCTCCGACTCCTCCCGGGCGGGGCGGGTCATCGAGGAGCGGTTCGGCGGCGAGACCAACCTGGTCCTGCTGGTCGGGGCCGACGGCGGCCTGGACAGCCCGGCCGCCGAGCGGGCCGGCCGGGCGCTGAGCGCGGCCCTCGCCGAGGAGCCGAACCTGGCGAACGTCGTCTCCTACTGGGACACCCGCGGCCCGGCGCTCCGCTCGGAGGACGGCGAACAGGCCCTGATCCTCGCGCATGTGCGCGGCGAGGGCGCCGAACGGGAGGAGAACCTGCGGGAGATCACCGGCGGGATCGTGGCGGACCACGCCGGCGAGGGCGGCCTCACCGTCCAGGCCGGCGGGGGCGGCGCGGTGGGCCGGGACATGGCGGAGCAGCTGGGCCGCGACCTGCTGCTGGCGGAGGCGATCGCCGTTCCGCTGACGCTGGTGCTGCTGCTGTTCGTCTTCGGCGGGGTGGTCGCCGCGTTGCTGCCGCTGGTCGTCGGCGTTGTGGCGATCGCCGGCACCTTCGCCGCGCTGTCCGTGCTGGGCGGCGTCACCGACGTCTCCGTCTTCGCGACCAACCTGACCACGGCGCTCGGGCTCGGACTCGGCATCGACTACGCCCTGTTGATGGTGAGCCGGTTCCGCGAGCAGCTCGCGGCCGGCGCATCCGTGGCGGACGCCGTGCGGCACACGGTGCGCACGGCGGGGCGCACGGTCGCGTTCTCGGCGGCGACGGTCGCTGCGGCGCTCGCCGCGCTGCTGGTGTTCCCGCAGTACTTCCTCCGCTCGTTCGGCTACGCTGGCATCGGCGTCGTCGCGGTCGCGGCGGCCGGCACCCTGCTGGTGCTGCCCGCGCTGCTGGTGCTCCTGGGGCACCGGGTCAACGCCGGCCGCCTGCCGTGGGCCCGCGCCGCCCGGAGGCCCCGGGCGGTCGACGCCTCCGGCTGGGGGCGGCTGGCGCGCCTCGTGATGCGGCGGCCGGCGCGCACCGCGCTGCCGGTGCTGGCGGTGCTGCTGCTGGCGGCGAGCCCGCTGCTGGGCATCGCCTTCGGCACGGCCGACGAACGGGTGCTGCCCGAGGACGCCGAGAGCCGCCGGGTCGCCGCCGCGCTCCAGGAGAACTTCGCCGGCAACGACGACACCGCGCTGCGTGTCGTCATCGACGAGCCGGTGCCGCCGGCCGCGTTGGAGGCGTACGCGGTCGAACTGTCCGCGCTGAACGGCGTGGTGCGCGTCGAGACCGGCGCGGGAACGTACGCGGACGGCCGCTCGGCGCCAACGGGCCCCGGCAGCCCGGGCCTTGGCCGGCCCGAGGCGCAACGCCTCACCGTGGTGAGCGCGTTGACGCCGAAGTCCGACGAGGCGCAGCGCCTGGTCCACGCGGCGCGCGCCCTGGCGCCGCCCGCCGACACCGAACCGCTGGTGGGCGGGGTCGACGCCGAACTCGTCGACTCCAACGCCGCCGTCGGCGGCTGGCTCCCGCTCGCCGCGACCCTGGTCGTCCTCACCACCTTCGTGCTGCTGTTTCTGTTCACCGGCAGCGTGGTCCAGCCGCTGCGGGCGCTGCTCCTCAACCTGCTCAGCCTGGGCGCGGCACTGGGCGTCGTGACCTGGATGTACCAGGAGGGGAACCTGGCCGGGCTGTTCGGCTTCACGGCGCAGCCGATGGACACCGCGATGGTGGTGCTGATGTTCTGCGTCGCGTTCGGGCTGTCGATGGACTACGAGGTGTTCGTGACCAGCCGCATCAAGGAGCTGCACGACGCGGGCGAGGACAACCGCTCCGCCGTGGTGGGCGGCCTCGGGCACACCGGGCGGATCGTCAGCGCGGCGGCCCTGGTGCTGGCGGTCAGCTTCTTCGCGTTCGGAACGTCGCGGATCAGCTTCATGCAGATGTTCGGGATCGGCACCGGCCTGGCGATCCTCGTCGACGCCGTCGCGATCCGGGGCGTGTTGGTGCCGGCCGCGATGCGGCTGCTCGGCCGCCACGCCTGGTACGCGCCGCGCGCGCTGCGCGGACTGCACGGCAGGTTCGGGCTGCGGGAGGGCGGCCCCGAGGCGGCGGCGGCAGCGGAGGCGCCGAAGGCGACGGGCCGGGTCTGAGGGCGCGGCGGCCCGCCGGGGGCGCCGCCCGGCGGGCCGTTACGCTGGGGTGACGAACCGTCCCGTCAGCGTGCCGAGTTGACCCCTCGCCGCGTCGCCGACCGTCATCGCCGACCGCCGCCCGTCACCGCAACCGTCACCGCCGACCGTCACCGCCGACCGCCAGGAGGGGCCCGTGCGCGCACTGGTCGTCTCGCAGACGTCCCGCCGCGCCTTCCGGAACCTGGTGGACGCACTCAACGCGGCCACCGGGCCGCTGCTGATCGTGGTGGAGCCCGGGTACTACCGGATGCCGGCCTGCCGCATCTGGGGCCAGGTGCGCATCGAGGCCAGGGACGCCCTGGGCAGCGTGACGATCGACTGCGGCGGCGATCCCAACGTCCGGGTGGAGAACGGCGGTTCGGTGGCCCTGCGCCGGTTGACGCTGCGCAACTTCCACGAGCAGGCCCCGGCCGTCGAGGTCGTGGGCGGGGAGCTGGCGGTGGAGGAGTGCGTCCTCTCCAGCATCTCCGGCACCGCCGTCTCGGCCGGCGGGGCGCAGCTGTTCCTGCGCCGCAGCCAAGTCACGGGCGGCGGCGTCGCGTGCTCCGACGCGGTGGGCGTCGTCGAGTCGTGCACGGTGGCCGACACCACCGGCAACGCCCTGGACCTCTACGGGGGCAGCCGTTTCACGCTCGCGGATGTCACGGTCCGCCAGGCCGGCGCCATCGGAATCCGGGTGACCAACGGCTCCGACGCGCGGATCGAACGCTGCCGGGTCGAGGAGGCCGCCTCGTCCGGCGTGGTGATCGACGGCCGGGCCACCGCCGCCCTCCTCGGCACCCAGGTCAGGGCCTCGGGCGAGGCCGGGGTGATCGTGCGGGACCGGGCGGTCGTGGTCATGGCGGACACCACGGTCTCCGACGCGGGGAACGTCGGCGTCTGGACCACGGCCGGCGGCCAACTCACCGCCCGGCGCGTCCTGGTGGAGCGGGCGCAGGGCCCCTCCGGGTTCCATGTCACCGAGAAGGGGACGGCGACGCTGGAGAACGGCTGCGTGGCCGCGTCGAAGGAGTGCGGGATCGTCGCGGAGGGCGGGGCGAGGGTCACCGTCGCCCACACGGACGTCGTCCGGCCCGGCGGCGACGGGATCGCGCTGTTCGGCGCCGAGGCGACGCTGCGGGACACCCGGGTGCGCGGCGGGGCCCACGGGGTGCTGCTGGAGGCGGAGTCCACGCTGACCGCCACCCGGCTGTCCGTCGCGGAACCGCGCGAGGCGGCGGTCGGCGTGACCGGCTCCTCGTCCGCACGGCTGGACGAGTGCGCGCTGCGCGGTGCGACCGAGGGCCCGGGGCTCGGCGTGCTCCGGGCGGGAAGCTGCTCGTTCACCGGCGGCTCCGTCGGCGACGCCGGCCTCCAAGGCGCGTTCGTCGCCGACGCCGGCTCCTCGCTGACGCTCACCGACGCGCGGCTCACCGGCAACGGCGCGGGCGGCGTCGCCTGCCTGGACGGGACCGAACTCGCCCTGCTCGACTGCGTGATCACCGACAACGGGGGCCCCGGGATCTCCGCCACGGTCAACTCCACGGTGACCGTCGAGCGGACCACCTCGCGGGACAACGCCGCCGAGGACGTGCTGGACCTCCCGGCGCAGGACCCGGACCCGGACCGGGACCGGTACCGGGACTGGGACTGGGACCCGGACGAGGAGCAGGCCCCGGGGCCGGACGGCGCCCCGGCGGGCGCGACCGCCCCGGCGGCGGACGCGGCCGACGCCACGCCCCCGCCCCACGCCGGCTCCGCGCCCGGCGCGCGGCCGCCCGCCGCGCGCCCGCAGGCGCGGGACGGGCAACGGGCCGACGAGCGGGCGCTGTTGGCCGAGCTGGACGCGATGGTCGGCCTGGCCGAGGTCAAGCAGGAGATCCACAAGCTGGTGGCGTTCCTGCGGATCGCCGAGCAGCGGCGGCGGGCCGGGCTGCCCGAGGGGCCGCCCATCGGCCGGCACGTGGTGTTCTCCGGCGCGCCCGGCACCGGCAAGACCACCGTCGCCCGGCTCTACGGGAGGCTGCTCGCCGAGCTGGGCGCGGTCTCCTCCGGCCACTTCGTGGAGGTCTCCCGGGCGGAGCTGGTCGGCGTCGGGCTGGGCGAGACCACGCAGAAGACCCGCGCGGCGTTCCAACGGGCGCGCGGCGGCGTGCTGTTCGTCGACGAGGCGTACGCCCTCTCCCGCCAGTTCGGCGTGGGCACGGACTTCGGGCAGGAGGCCATCGACGCGCTGGTCAAGCTGATGGAGGACCACCGCGACGAGGTGGTCGTGGTGTTCGCCGGCTACTCGGCCGAGATGCGCACGTTCCTCGACGCCAACCCGGGCCTGCGCTCCCGCGTCTCCCGGACGATCGAGTTCCCCGACTACGGCCCCACCGAACTGGTCGAGATCTTCCGGCGCACCGCCGACCGCTACGGCCTCCGGGTCCCCGAGGCCACCGGCGAGGCGCTGCTGGCCCACTTCCGGGGGGTGCGGCGCACCGAGCGGTTCGGCAACGGGCGGGAGGCGCGACGGATCTTCGAGGCGGCGCTGGAACAGCAGGCGCTGCGGCTGGCCGAGCTGGCGGCGCCGTCCGCCGAGGAGTTGACGGAGCTGCTGCCGGCCGACCTCGACGGCGTCCTCGACCGTGGCCTGGGCCTGCGGCACGGCGAGGACGGCGACGGCGCCCAGGTGGACGCGCTGCTGGAGCGGCTGGACGGCATGGTCGGGCTGGCGCGGGTCAAGCACCGGGTGCGCGACGTCTTCGACCTGCTGGCCACCGAGCGGCGCCGCCGGCGGGAGGGCCTGAGCAGCGAACCGTTTGCCGGGCATCTGATCTTCTCGGGACCGCCCGGCACCGGCAAGACCACCGTCGCCCGCCTCTACGGTCAACTCCTTGCCGCTACCGGGCTGTTGGCGCGCGGCCAGCTGGTGGAGGTCTCCCGGGCCGACCTGGTGGGCCGGCACGTCGGGCACACGGAGGCGCGGACCAACGAGGCGTTCGAACGGGCGCGGGGCGGCGTGCTGTTCCTCGACGAGGCGTACGCGCTGGCGCGCACGGACCAGGAGTGGGACTTCGGCAGGGAGGCGATCGACACCCTCGTCAAGCTGATGGAGGACCACCGCGACGAGGTCGTGGTGATCGCCGCCGGCTACACCGCCGAGATGCGCGCGTTCCTGGCGGCCAACCCGGGGCTGGCCTCCCGCTTCTCCGACACCGTGGAGTTCCCGCCGTACGGCCACGACGAGTTGGTCACCATCCTGACCCGGCACGCCGCCGAGGCGGGGTTCACGCTTGGGCCCACGACCCTCGCCGCCGTCCGCGCGCATGTCGAGGCGCACGCCGGGACCTTCGCGCGGGGCAACGCGCGGGAGATCCGCAAGCTGCTGGAGACGATGCGCCTCGCCCAGGCCCGCCGCATCGCCGCCCGCGAACGCGCGGCCGACCCGGTCCCGGCCGCAGCCCTCGCGGAACTCCTCCCCGAGGACGTCCCGCCGGGGGCGTGACCCCCCAGACCCCCGTGACCCCCGTGACCGCGCCCGGCGCCCCGCCGGGCGGCGAACGCTCCGCCACCCGGCCACCCGGCCTCCCCGGCGTCAACTCCAGTCAACGACCATCCGGTTGAGCGGCGTGTCCAGCACGAAGCGCCCCGGCCCCGGCTCGGGCGCCGCCGCGTCGAGGGGTAGCAGCTCGAAGCCGGCCTCCCGGCCCCGCCAGTCGCGGTCCCAGGCCCGCATCGCCTCGACCACGCGGTCGACCAGGCTCTCAGCCCCGGGACCGTGGCCGACGACGCCGAACTCCCACAGCTTCCCGCCGTCCTCCGTCGTCCGCTCCGACAGCCGTCGGGCGAGGTAGGCGAGCGCGCCCCCGTCGAACGCCGCCGAGGAGGAGGGGTAGGGGTCATCGGCGAGGAGGCCGCCCTTGGCGGCGAGCGGGAAGAGCATCCGGTTGAGGCCGGACGGCAGCGCGCAGGCGAGCCACAGCTCCATCCACTCCGGCGACTCCATCGCCCGGTAGCACACGCCCGTCCAGGCGACGGTGCGCGGCGCGGCCAGCACGTCGGACAGCGCCTCGGCGTCCACGGGCTGGCCCGCGCCGACCGGCAGCCGCACCGAACCGTCGGCGGTCAGCGGAACGACCCGACGCGGGTCGCCGGCGGTCTCGCCGCGCAGCGGAACGAACGTGTTCATCGCGCTGCCCACCGAACGCCACCGCCCCTCCGCACCCCCCGCTCCCTCCGACTGCTCCGACCGCTCCGACCGTTCGAAGGCGACGGAACGGCAGACGCTGCCCGCCAGCCGCAGCGGCACGAGGAGGCGCCCGCCGGGCGCGAGTTGGTCGAGCCAGGCGCGCGGCACGCCGTGCGCGCCGACGGTGGCCACGATCCGGTCGTAGGGCGCCCCCGAGGCGTGGCCGAACGCACCGTCGCCCGGCACCACCTCGACGTTCCTGATGCCGGCCGCCGCCAGATGGGCGCGGGCCCCGGTCACCAGGTCGCCGTCCATCTCGACGGTGGTGACATGCCCGTCGTCGCCGACGAGGGTGGCGAGCAGCGCCGCGTTGTAGCCGCTGCCGGCGCCCAGCTCCAGGACCCGGTCGGCGGGCCGCGCCTGGAGCTGCTCCAACATCTGGGCGACCACGCTGGGTTGGGAGGCGCAGGAGATCGAGGTGCCGTCGGCCTGGTGCTTGATGTGCACCGGGGCGTTGATATACGCGTCGGCGAGCGACGCGCCGGGCACGAACAGGTGCCGGGGAACGGCCCGCATCGCGGCCTCGACGGCGGGGGTGCGGACGGTGGTGAGCTGGTCGACGAGGGCGTCACGGAGCACGGCGGCGGAGGCCGCCGGCGGGGCGAGGGTGTCGTGGTTCATCACCCCCGACGCTATCGGCCCCCGGCCCCCGCTGACGATCATGGCGCGGAGCGCGTGGCGCGCCTCGGACGGGCGGGCACCGGCCAGCCGACGGGCGAGGGAAGCCTCCGTTCGAAGCACGTGCGAAGGCGCCCGAATCTCACGAGGAATTGTCAGGAATCGGGACGAAAACCGGACTGTCCGTCGGGAAGCCGTTCGGGAGGATCTCCATCCTGTGGGCACCCGACAGAGTCGCCACCAGGAACGCCACGATCCCGCCGTCGAAGAGAGGCCACTTCCTGTTGCGGGCCGCGTTTCCCGTGAGGGTCCAGGAATCCGGATCGTTCGGGGGACGAGTGACCCAGTACAGGGTGTCGCCGTTGTCCGTCTTGGCGACCGGTAGCAGGTCCTCGGTGGGGAAGGGAATGTCCTCGTTCGCCCTCAGCTGGTCGAGGATCTCCGCTGCCCGGTCCGCTGAGGAGACCAGACGGATCGGAGGAAAAGGTGACGTTGGCTGAAGAACATGGAGAAAGTTGTCGAAGGACCCCGGCCCGTACCGTTCCACCAGCCACTTGTAGTCGCTCGGCAACGGGCTCCCCAACTCCTCCTCCAGGGCCGGCCAGTCGACTCGCACGCTGACGCCCTCCGGTGGCGGCACCAGACGCAGAAGCTCTTCTCTGTCGCTCACAGCCGCCCCGTCTCCCCGAATCCGAACATGCCGGCAGGATTCTCCAGATAGCGGTCGAGACGGAATCCACCATCCCCAACAGCGTGGAAACTCAGCCCCGAGGGAGCGATGTCGCCCGGTCCCGGGTAGTGGGCACGTACCTCGTAGCGGACGGTCTGCCCGGCGTCGACCGCGTCATAGACCAGGGCCTCGATCTCGTCGCGCATGATCGGGGTGTTGGTGGGGTCCTGGGTCAGTGTCACCAGGTTCTCCTCCAGATCGCCGTTTCCACCGAGTCGGTCGGCCAGGAGATGGCCGCGCCCCTCGTTGTACAGGGTGCCATGTCCGCTCCAGCCCGACGGGTGGATGGCGGCGTTGGCCGGGGAGCCCGTGTCCAACATGCTGCGGGTGAGTACCGCGTCGACGCCCGTCGCACGCCCGTAGTCGTCGAGGGGGAGATAGTGGACATTGCCGCCGTGTTCGAGAACACCGTGGCAGGGACCGAGGCCAAGGGGGTCGATCCAGACCCAGGGGTTGGAGACGTACGCGACCGGATTGGGAGCCGGGCCGAGACCGAGGAGGTCGCGGGATATGTAGCGGGCGGTCTCGGGGTCGTAGTAGCGGTGGTGGTTATGGTGCAGCCCGGTTTCCTGGTCGTGGTACTGCCCGGGGAACCGTAGCGGGGTGTGGGCGGTGCTGTCCCTGTTCCAGGAAGTGACGCCCCACAGGGTGGCTCGCGCCCGCCAGGCCACGTCGCCGGTCTCGTCGACCAGTTCGGTGGGGGAGCCGATGAGGTCGGTGGCGATGGCGAAGAAACGGCTGTCGATCTCCTCCTGGGTGGCCGCGTCGACCAGTCGCTCGGTCTGTGCCACCGGCCGCAGGCCCTGATGGTCCCAGGTGATGACGACGTTCGGCGTGTTGGGCGCAGAGGCGTGCTGCTCCGTGAGGGTGGTTCCGTCCCAGGTGAAGTGCGTCCGCTCCACGACGGTTTCACCGTCCGCGGCCAGGCGAAGCTTGGCCGTCCGGCGACCGAGCGGATCGTAGGTGTAACGCCAGAGGGTGCCGTCAGGGGTCGTAACGGAGGTCAGGTGGTCCTCGGCGTCCCAGGTGTAGCGCCAGATATCCGGCTTGCGGGAGAGGCGGGTCCTGCGTCGTAGAATCACGCGACCCGCGGCGTCGTACTCGTAATGGACTGCTCCGGCCCGGGTCAGCCTCGTGCCGGTGTACTGGCGCTCGCCCTGAACGGTGTCTTCCGCGCCGCCGCCCGGCCAACTGGCCGCCGTCTGGTTGCCGGCCTCGTCGTAGGCATAGGTCTCTCGCCAGCCCTGAGCACTGACCTCGACGACACGACCGACAGAGTCGAGTTCGAGGTCCAGGTGACCGCGCCCCTGGTCGTCGATGCCGATCGGCACGCCGTCCGAGCGGTAGGTGTAGGAACGTTCCGCCATCAGCCCCTGCGGGCCGTGGACGGCCTGCCGCGCCAGGCGTCCTGTGGTCGGCTCCCAGCTCTGGGTGAGATCGACCGAGTTACCGAACCGCCGGGACAGCTCGTGTCCGGCTGCATCGTGGCTGAAGGTCAGGGTGTGCCCGGAGATCGTGAGGGTCGCGGGACGCCCAGCAGGGTCGTAGTCATGCAGCGTGACGGAGCCGCCGGGAGTGACCCGCTCGGTGCGCCGGCCAGCGGCGTCGTACCTACAGGAAAGCGTGCGGCCATCGACAGCCTCGGCTACGACTCTGCCGACCTCGTCCCGAGACCAACGGATCTCCGATTCAGGTGTGGCGGCACGCACCATCATGCCGGCGGCGTCGTACTCGTAGGTGGTACGTACGCCGGCAACGTCCTTGGTCAGGACGCGCCCCACCTCGTCGTGAACGTAGTCGATCTCCTCGCCCAGAGGCGTGGTCCGGCCGACAAGCCGGCCGGCCGTGTCACGCCGATAGGTGACCCGACGGTCGTCGAAGTCGCTCTCCGCGACGAGGCGTCCGTCAAGGTCGTAGACGTAGTCCCAGGCCAGGCCCTGAGGGTTGGTCACCCTCGTCAGCAGCAGGGTGGCTGGATCGTGAGCGAACTCGTACCGTGCCCCATCCGGTTCGACGCGCGTCCGGAGCAGGTCGAACCGACCGTACTCGTATCGGGTCACGCCACCGTTGGCGTCCACATGGCCCAGGCAGTTGCCCTCACCGTCGTAACTCCACGTCTCCTCGGCGCCGTTCGGTCGTTGAAGACGAGAGATCCGGCCCTCGACGGTCCACCACATTCTGGTCACCGCACCGAGCGGGTCAACCACCTCGCTCACCCTGCCGAAGGCGTCGTACCGGCGCACGACACGACCGCCCAGCGGATCGGTGATGCGCACGGGGAGCCCGGCAGGATTGTGTTCGATGGTGGTTCGCCGACCGTGCACGTCCTCGACGGCGACGAGTCTTCCCGCGTGGTCGTACTCGTAACGAGTGGCAACACCGGCGGCGTCGATCATGGCCGTCCGGTTACCCCGGTCGTCGTACTCCCGTCGCCACAGGCTGCCGTCGTGCCGACGGATCTCGGTGGGTTGGCCGAAGGAGTTGTAGCCGTAGCGAGTACTCCGCCCGTCCGGGTAGTGAACCGCCACGGGAAGCCCACGAGCGTCGTTCTCGAAGCGCGTCACATTCCCCAACGGATCGGTGTGACGGATCAGATGGTGATCGGCGTCGTACTCGGTGCGTGTCACGCCTCCACGTGGGCTGATCTCCGCCACGATCTGGAAGTGCTCGTTGACCACGTGGCGGGTGCGCGCACCGCGTCCGTCGGTGAGGGTGGTGATCGTGTGGCCGGGCCACTCCTCCAGCGTCTCGTCGTAGTCGAAGGCCAGCGCGAAGTCGCCGACATCACCCCCCTCCGCCACGCAGCGCCCCCGCTCGTCGTACCGGTAGTCGTAGCGCAGGTCGTTGGTGTCGGTCCAGGAAGTGACCCGGTACCACTCGTCGTAGGTGAACCGGAGTGGGAGACCACTGGAGTTGACGACCTCGGCCAGGTTGCCCGCGTCGTCGTAGCCGTAGCGTCTGATCGTGACATCGGTGCCCACCTCGCCGGCGCCGACCAGGCGTAGTTCGGTGATGCGCCCGGCATCGGTGACGATCCCGAGGTGGTAGCCGCCCGAGTGCCGGATGGCGGTGGGCGTTCCGTCGGGTGCGCGGTCGAATTCGATGCTGTTCCCATGACGGTCCGTGATTCTGACGAGCGGGGCGACGCCCCGGCCATTGGGAACGGCGAAGTGGCGGATGACACCGCCGGTCGTCTGGGTCAGGCGGTATCCGCCTCCCTCACTCGTGACCAGCTCCCATCTCGGGCCACGCAGCGGACGTGTGGGCTCGCCCGGTTCCCCGGGGTGAGGATAGGCAAGGATCATGCCGTCCTCGGACAGGTAGACCACGCCCTGATCGTCTACCTCCAGGCGTTCGTCGCAGGTGGACGACCAGGAGGGCCCGAACCAGCGGCCCGCCCGGTAGCCGGACTCCACCCGCCGGGTGAACCGCAGGGGAAGTACCCCCGGGAGCGCGACGTCGGTCTGCGGCAGGAACATCTTCCCCGTCGCCAGGTCCACCGGGTCCGTTCCACCGCTACGGATCAGGCAGCGCAGCCGCGCGTACGCGGACTGGAACCCGTCGACGAGCATGTCCCGGCCACGGACCGCCGCATTGCGCACATTGCGGGCTGTTCCGCGCAGACCTGCCCGTGCCACTCCCCGCAGACCCCGCGCCAGACCCCCGAGAGTCGTGAGGCCCTTCATCCCCGGAATGCAGTCCAATGCCGCGAACGCGACATCGAGCAGGCCGGCTTCGCCTCGCGCGTACTTGATCAGCGTGTCGGCCAGGACCACGATCGCGGCGGCCAGCACCACCCAGGCGAGGGGCCCTCCGATGATCATCACCACGATGCCGAGCACGGCGACGACCAGCTTGCACGCGTCGACGAGCGTGTCCCAGTTGTCCGTCACCCAGTCGATGGCCTTCTCCCACCACCGCCGGTTCTGGATGCCGGCGTCGGACGCCTCCTCGATGCCCTGGGCGCAGACCCGGGCGGCCTCCTCCCTCATCTCCTGGGCGTCCAGGGCGAGTTGACGGGCGGCGGAAAGGCGTTCCTCGGCGTCGTTGACGCGGCCCTGGGCGGCGGTGGCTGCCGCCTCGGCGGCCTGCCGGTCCCGTGCCGCCGCCCGAACGTCGTTCTCGTCCGGTGGTTCGACGTCCTCCCGCTCGCCTTCCCGCTGGAGTCGCTCGGCCTCGTCGCCGGCGCGTCCGAGCCAGTCGGTGGCGTCACCGAGGGCGGACTGGGCCGACGCGAGGTCGGCCTGCGCGGAGATCGCACGGTCCAACGCGCGATCGGCCATCCCCTGTGCGGTCTGAAGCTTGGGCCAGTAGGAGTTGAGCGCCTGGGCGCACAGGGAGTAACTGTCCTCCAGCTTTGTCAGGTTGTCCGGCACGCCGTCGAACTCCCGGCGAAACGCGTCCGCCGAAAGCCCCGCCCAGTCCAGCACCGCGCGCTCGGAGGCGAGGCCACGGATCTTCCCCAGTGCCTCGCCGACATCATCGGCGAACTCCTTTAATTCCTCGCTGAGTTCACGAACCTCGTCCGGATCACCCGGTGTCGGGTCCCGGTCCATGTCCACCGGAGACCAGTCAGATGGGCGACTCACGCCTCCACCCCCACACATGTTCGACCGCTGGCGAAGTTACCTCACGCGCATGGGAATGCTCAACGAGTGACTGGGCGCGTGAGCGGCAGAGAGGGGTTGGGACGCGATGCGATGCCGCCGAGGAGGCCGTCGCGCCGTCGCGTGGGCCACCGGGGCCGGGTGGGCTGGCAGCAGCATGTCGATGCCCGTCCGCAGAACGGTCCGCCGCACAGAAAAGACCCCCCAGCCAGCGCATCGTCGCTGGTCGGGGGGTCTTCCTGCACTGTGGCGGCGCCAGGATTCGAACCTGGGAAGGCTGAGCCGGCAGATTTACAGTCTGCTCCCTTTGGCCGCTCGGGCACACCGCCTTGCTGCGGGTAAACCATACCCGATCGGCAGGGGTGGTTCGCCACTCGGTTCGGCCGGGTCGAACGGGGGCGCTGGTGGCTAGGCTGTCGGCGACCGTGCCCGATCCCGGATGTGTGAGGAGCCAACACCACCATGGCCGACTCCAGTTTCGACATTGTCTCCAAGGTCGATCGGCAGGAGGTCGACAACGCCCTCAACCAGGCCGCCAAGGAGATCTCGCAGCGCTACGACTTCCGTGGCGTCGGGGCCTCGATCGCCTGGTCGGGGGAGCTGATCGAGATTCGGGCCAACGCCGAGGAGCGGACGAAGGCCGTCCTGGACATCTTCCAGTCCAAGCTCGTCAAGCGCGGCATCTCGCTCAAGGCGCTGGACGCCGGCGAGCCCACGGCCTCGGGGAAGGAGTACCGCCTGGTGTCCAGCATCAAGGAGGGCATCTCCACCGAGGACGCGAAGAAGGTCGCCAAGCTGATCAGGGACGAGGGCCCCAAGGGCGTGAAGGCCCAGGTGCAGGGGGACGAGCTGCGGGTCAGCTCGAAGAGCAGGGACGCCCTCCAGGAGGTCCAGCGCCTGGTCAAGGAGGCGGACTTCGACTTCGCGGTGCAGTTCGTCAACTACCGGTGAACCGACGACCAGAGGGACGGCGACCGGGGGGACGGCGACCGGCCGGTCCGGCGCACGCCGCCGCCGGTGGGGGGAGGCGGCGATGAGCGTGATCCGACCGCTCCGCGCCGCGTTCGAGCTGGCGTGGCGGCAGCGTCCCGAGGAGCCCGCGCCGGGGACCGGCGCCACCGCGCCGGCGTCGGACGCCGTCGTGGACTGCGCGGTCTACCGCGACGGGGTGCGCCGCCCCGGCCCGCAGGACCCGGCCGCCGCGATCGGGCAGGCGCGGCGGCGCGGCGGCCGTGGCACGTTCGTCTGGATCGGCCTCTTCGAGCCCTCGGAGGCCGAACTCGCGGGCGTGGCCGAGCAGTTCGGACTGCACCCGCTGGCCGTCGAGGACGCGGTCCACGCCCACCAGCGGCCGAAGCTCGAACGCTATGACGAGACCCTCTTCATGGTGCTCAAGACGGTGCGCTACGTCAGCCACGGCGAACTCACCTCGACCAGCGAGGTGGTGGAGACGGGCGAGATCATGGTCTTCGTCGGCTCCGACTTCGTGATCACCGTGCGCCACGGCGCGCACGGCGGGCTGGGCGCGCTGCGGCACAGCCTGGAGCAGAGCCCGAGGCAGCTGGCCAAGGGCCCGTCGGCGGTGCTGCACGCGATCGCCGACCAGGTGGTCGACCACTATCTGGACGTGGCGGCGGATGTCAGGGACGACATCGACGAGATCGAGTCGGCGGTGTTCGCCGACACCCGGGGCGACGCCTCGCAGGTTGGCCGGATCTACCAGCTCAAGCGCGAGGTGCTGGAGCTGAAGCGCGCGGTGACGCCGCTGGACCGGCCGCTCCAGCAGCTGTCGGAGACCTCGATCGGCGTGGTGCACCCGGAGATCCGCAGCTACTTCCGCGACGTGGCCGACCATCTGACCCGGGTCGCCGACCAGGTCGGCGGCTACGACGCGCTGATCGACTCGATCCTCCAGGCCAATCTGGCGCAGGTGCAGGCCACCCAGAACGAGGACATGCGCAAGATCACCGCCTGGGCGGCGATCATCGCGGTGCCGACGATGGTCTGCGGGGTCTACGGCATGAACTTCGAGCACATGCCGGAGCTGCGCTGGAAGTTCGGCTATCCGCTGGTGCTGGCGGTGATCGCCACGGCGAGCTGGCTGATCCACCGGGGCTTTCGGCGGAACGGCTGGTTGTAGTGCGGTCCCGTTCGCCGGGGCGCGGCCCGTTCTTCGCTGTGGCGAACGGCGGAACGGGAGGGGCGGCGCGGGGCAGCGGCCGCGTCCGGCCCGGCGCGCGGGCGGGGGAACGGCGGGGTGGGCCGGGGCCGGCGGCGGGCCGGGCCGGCCGTGCGCGGTCGGGCGCGGGCCCGTGACCGGTGGCTCGGGGTGTGATGTCGCACACCTTCCGACCGTTCGAGGGCCGGGTGAGGGCCGGATGAGGACCGTTCCCTGACCGTTCCGGGCCGCAGGCCGGCGGCCCCCGCGCCCGACCGCACCGTCACCGCGGATGTCCGGACCAAAACCGGACGTGACCGTTACCGATCAACAGCAGCGTCGAGGGCTTCCATTACTTAGCCTTGCGAGCATGAACGATGCGATCCTCCAGGCGGTCGAAGACTTCGTCTCCACCCCGTGGGTGTATCTGGCGCTCTACGCCATCGCGACGCTGGACGGATTCTTCCCCGTGGTGCCGAGCGAGACGCTGGTCATCACCCTGGCGGTGTTCGCGGCAGCGAACGGCGAGCCGAATGTCGTTCTGATCATCGTGGTCGCCGCGCTCGGCGCGTTCACCGGGGATCACATCTCCTACTACATAGGGCGAAAGTCCGGCGCCCGGATCTACGCCAAGCTCAAGCCGGGTTCCCGAACGCGGAAGGCGTACGACGGGGTGGCCCGCATGTTGGAGAAGCGCGGCGGCCTGGTGCTGGTGGTCGCCCGCTACATTCCGGGCGGCCGGACGGCGGCGACGCTGACCACGGGGGCCACGGCCTATCCGCTGCGCTCGTTCTCCCTCTACGACACGATCGCCGCCATCTCCTGGGCGATCTACTCGACGGCGATCGGCTACATAGGCGGGCACGCCTTCGAGGAGCAGCCGCTGCGCGGGGTGATGGTGGGCCTTGGCCTGGCGCTGGGGATCACGCTGCTGCACGAGGGCTTCCGGTATCTGCGGGAGCGCTATGTGACGTCGAGGCGGGGCGACGGGGCGCGCGAGGAGGAGGCGGCCGCCGGGGAGCGCGCCGAGGAGGCCGCCCGGCGGCGCTGAACGGAAGGGAACGCGGACGACCACCACGCGCGGCGGCCCGGGGCGATGTCCCGGGCCGCCGCTGGTCTTGTCGTGGGTGGGGCGACGGGCTCAGGCGGGGACGATCTCCCGGCCCAGGGGCAGCAGCGAGACCGGCACCAGCTTGAAGTGCGCGATGCCGAACGGGATGCCGATCACCGTCACACAGAAGGCGATGCCGGCGGCGATATGGCCGAGGGCGAGCCAGATCCCGGCCACGATCACCCAGATCACGTTGGCGATGCCGGAGGCCAGCCCGGCGTCGTACCGATCGGTGACCCGGTAGCCGAACGGCCAGAGGGCGTACCGGGCGATGCGGAAGCAGGCCACACCGAACGGGATGGTGACGATCAGCGCGCAGCAGATCACCCCCGCCACGGCATAGCCCAAAGCCATCCAGAAACCGGAAAAGACGAGCCAGACAACGTTCAGAAGGGTTCGCACCCAGACAGCATGGCGTCAACGGCCGCCGCCCGCCATCCTTTCCAGCCGGGCAATGCGCTCGGCCATGGGCGGGTGGGTGGCGAACATCCGGGCCATGCCCTCGCCCCTGCGGAAGGGATTGGCGATCATCAGGTGACTGGCCGTCTCCAGTTGCGGCTCGGGGCGCAGCGGCAGCCGCTGGGTGCCGGCCTCCAGCTTGCGCAGCGCGCTGGCCAGGGCCAACGGGTCCCCGGTGAGCCGGGCGCCGGCCGCGTCCGCCTCGTACTCGCGGGACCTGCTGACCGCGAGCTGGATCAGCGAGGCGGCGATCGGGCCGAGCAGCAGGACCAGCAGCATCCCCATCAGCCCGGGCCCCTCGTCGTCATCGCGGCCGAACGGAAGGAACCAGGCGAAGTTCACCAGGAACATGATCACGGAGGCCATCGCTCCGGCCACCGAGGAGATCAGGATGTCGCGGTTGTAGACATGACTCAGCTCGTGTCCGATCACGCCGCGCAGCTCGCGCTCGTCGAGCAGCCGCAGGATGCCCTCGGTGCAGCAGACGGCGGCGTTGCGCGGGTTCCGGCCGGTGGCGAAGGCGTTGGGCGCCTCGGTCGGCGAGATGTAGAGCCGGGGCATCGGCTGGCGGGCCTGCCCGGCCAGCTCGCGGACCATCCGGTAGAGGCCGGGGGCCTCGAACTCCCCGACCGGCCGGGCCCGCATGGAGCGCAACGCGAGCTTGTCGCTGTTCCAGTAGGCGTAGCCGTTGGTGGCCAGCGCGACCACCAGGGCGATGAGCAGCCCGGTGCGGCCGAAGAGGCTGCCGATGACCAGGATCAGCGCGGACATGCCGCCCAGCAGTGCGGCCGTCCTGAGTCCGTTGTGCCGGCGGTGCACGGTGTGCCCTCCAGATCGCGCGTGGGGGTGCCCGGATCATCCCGGATGGTGAGGCTTCTCCACTCACAGTGGACACTCCCGAAGTGCACAACGCCACATGAAGGGGATGCGTTCCCGGATGACGCTCCGTCGCGTTCGCCCTACGCCACGCGGCCGGCGCCCTAGAGCCCGCCGCCGGTGAACGTGAGGATCAGCTGCGGGGCGCCGGAGAGCACGAGGGCGACGGAGGCGGCCAGCGCGATCGCGGTGGAGACCGCGAACGTCGGCCGCCCGGCCGGCGCGGCCGCGTCCCCGGCCCCGGACCCGGGCCCGTCCTGCGGCTCGGGCCCCGGCTGGAACAGCAGCGCCGTCCAGCGCAGGTAGTAGCCGAGCGCGACGGCCACGTTCAGCGCCATCACCACCGCCAGCACGCCAAGCCCCGCGTCCACTGCCGAACGGAAGACCGCGACCTTGGCGAAGAGCCCGATCACCCCGGGCGGCAGCCCGGCGAGGCAGAGCAGGAAGAACGCCAACGCCAGCGCGGCGAGCGGCCGTTCCGCGAACAGCCCACGGAAGTCCACGACCCGCCGCCCCGTACCCGGAGGCGCCGCGCGCCGGTCGTGGACGACGAGCGCGAGCACGGCGAACGCGCCCAGGTTGACCGCGCCGTACATCAGCGCATAGGCCAGCGCGGTGCCGACCGCGTCCCGCGCCGCGCCGCCGTCCTCGACGAAGCCGGCCGCCGCCAGCGGCACCAGCAGATAGCCGGCCTGCCCGACCGAGGACCAGGCCAGCACCCGCACCGCGCTGTGCGCGCCGTCGGCCGCGACGCGCAGCGCCGCGACGTTGCCGACCGTCATGGTCAGCCCGGCCAGCACCGCCAGCGGCGGGCCCCAGACGTTCCCTTGCCCGGGGAAGGCGCCGGTGGTCACCAGCGCCAGCCCGGCCAGCCCGGCGGTCTTGCCGACCACCGAGAGATAGCCGGCCACCGGCAGCGGCGCGCCCTGGTAGGTCTCCGGCACCCAGAAGTGGAACGGCACGGCGGCGACCTTGAAGACGAAGCCGACCAGGGTCAGCGCCACCCCCGCCTTGGCGAGGGTCGCCAACTGCGGATCGGCCTCGGGCAGTTCGGCGGCGATCTCGCTCAGGAAGAGGCTGCCGGCGCCGGCGTAGACGAAGCTGACGCCCAGCAGCCCGACGGCGGTCGCCGTGACCGAGGAGAGGAAGAACTTCAGCGCCGCCTCCGGCCCGGTGGCGCTCCCCCGGCGCAGCCCGACCAGCGCGTAGGCCGGCAGCGTGGTCACCTCCAGGGCGATGACCAGGGTGGCCAGGTCGCGGGCGGCCGGCAGCAGCGCGGCGCCCGAGGCCGAGGAGAGCAGCAGGAACCAGAACTCGCCACCCGGCAGCCCGTCCCGGTCCCCCTCCCCCGCGCCGCGCAGCTCGGGAACGGTCAGCAGCGCGGCGAGCAACGCCCCGCCCAGCACCAGCAGTTGCACCAGCAGCGCGAAGCGGTCCGCGCTGTAGGAGCACAGCCCGGGATCGTCGGCCAGGCAGAACGTGGTCCGGTCGTCGTTCCACAGCGGCGCCAGCGCGGCCAGGGCCAGCGCCAGGCCGCCGACCGTGACCCAGGCCAGCGGCGCCTTGCGGCCCGCCGGCAGGAAGAGGTCGGCGACCAGCACCACCACGGCGGCCACGGCGGTGACCAGCGGGGGCGCGAGCGCCGCCCAGTCCACGTTCTGGATCAGGTTCAACGGACCACTCCCGGCAGGAGGAGTTGCACGGCGGGATCGGTGAGGTGCAGCAGCACGGCCGGCCAGAGACCGGCCAGCACGGTCAGCGCGACCAGCGGCGCGAACGCCGCGTACTCATGCCCCCGCAGGTCGGGCAGCGCGGGCAGCGCGGGCGGGGCGGGGCGCGCCTCGGCGTCGCTGGCCGCCGCCGACGACCCCGCCGGCACCGGGTCCGCCGCCGGCGCCGGGCCCATGCAGATCCGGCGCACCACCAGCAGCAGATAGGCGGCGGTCAGCAGGGTGCCGAGGGCCGCCACCGCGAGATAGGCGAGGAACGCCGGCCGGCTCAGCCCGTCGGCCGGGTGGAACGCGCCCAGCATGGCGAGGAGTTCACCCCAGAACCCGGCCAGGCCCGGCAGCCCCAGCGAGGCGACGGCGGCGAACGCCAGCAGCCCGCCGAGCCGGGGCGTGCGCCCGTAGAGCCCGGCGCCCGCCGCGCCGGCCAGGGCGTCGATGTCGGTGCTGCCGGTGCGCTCCTTCACCGCGCCGACCAGGAAGAACAGCAGCCCGGTGATCAGCCCGTGCGCCACGCCGGCGAAGAGCGCCCCGTTGACCCCGCTGTGGGTCATGGTCGCGACGCCCAGCAGCACGAAGCCCATGTGGCCGACGGAGGAGTAGGCGATCAGCCGCTTGAGGTCGCCGCCGGCGCCGGCGCGCACCAGGGCCAGGCAGGCCAGCGAGCCGTAGATGATCCCGACCACGGCGAACGCGCCCAGGTAGGGCGCGAAGAACCGCATCCCCTCGGGCGCCACCGGCAGTGCGATCCGCACCAGCCCGTAGGTGCCCATCTTCAGCAGCACCCCGGCCAGCAGCACCGAGCCGACGGTCGGGGCCGCCGTGTGCGCGTCGGGCAGCCAGCTGTGCAGCGGCCACATCGGGGTCTTCACGGCCAGCCCGAAGCCGATGGCCAGCACGGCGAGGATCTGGGTGGTGCGGGTCAGCCCCGAGCCCTGCGCCTCGGCGAGCGCCACCATGTCGAACGTGCCGGCCCGCACGCCCACCAGCAGCAGCCCGAGCAGCATCAGCACCGAGCCCAGCACCGTGTAGAGGACGAACTTCCAGGCGGCGGCCGCCCGTTCGGCGCCGGACCCGTTGCCCCAGCGGGCGATCAGGAAGTACATCGGGACCAGCACGGTCTCGAAGGCCAGGAAGAACAGGATGAGGTCCAGCACCGCGAAGGTGGCCAGCATCCCGGTCTCCAGCAGCAACAGCAGCGCCACGAACGCGCGCGGCCCCGGCCGGCCCTCGCCCGTCGGCGGGCGGAAGTACGAGTAGAGCGCGGCGAGGAACGTCAGCAGCGCCGTCAGCACCAGCAGCGGCAGCGAGATCCCGTCCACGCCCAGGTGGAACCGCACGTCCCAGGCCGGCACCCACGCCACGTCGGTCTCGGCCTGCACCGCGCCCGGCCGGTCGTGGTCGAAGGCCAGCGCCAGCACCACCGTCGCCGCCAGCACCACGCCGGTGACGGTGACGCCGTGCCGCAGCACGTCCCGGTCCGGGCCGCCCGAGCCGCGCAGCCCGGGCGGCGCGGGCAGCAGCGCGGCGAGCGCGCCCACCAGCGGCAACGCCAACACCGCGACCAGCAGCGCCTGTCGCACCGAGTCGGAGAGCGTGATCATGGCCTCAGTCCCCCACCGCGACAAGCACGGCCGCGACGCCGAGCACCAGGGCCCCGGCGACCAGCGCGCTCAGATACGTCTGGACGTTGCCGGTCTGGGCGCGGCGGGCCAGCGTGCCCAGCAGCCCGGGCGCGCCGGCGGCGCCCCGCACATAGGTGTCGATCACCGCGCGGTCCAGGAACCGCACCAGCCCGGCCGCCGCCCGGACCGGGCGCACCACGGCGGCGGCGTAGAGCGCGTCCGCGTGGAAGCCGGCCTCGGCGTGCGGGCGCAGCGGGCCGAGCAGCGCGGGCGCCGGGTCCTCGGCCTGAGCGCTCTCGTAGGCGCGGCGCCAGGCGGCGTAGGCGGCGGTGCCGCCCAGCACGGCCGCGCCGGTGGCCAGCACCGATGTGGTCAGGGTCGGGGCGAGCGAGCCGCCGTCGAACCACTTCGGCAACTCCCCGTAGGCCAGGCCGAGCAGCAGCGAGGGCAGCATCAGCAGCCACAGCACGCCGGTCATCGCGGCGGAGGCCCGTTCGCCCGGCGGCACCGACTCGGTGCGGGCGCGGACCGGGTCGTGGAACGCCAGCAGCCACAGCCGGGCGGCGTAGGCGGCGGTCAGCAGCGCGGTGGCCAGCCCGGCGACCAGCACCACCCAGCCGGCGGCGGCCGGCGCGGCGAGGCTGGAGGAGGCGCCGTGCGCGTCGTCCAGCGCGGCGTGTTCGGCGGCGCCGATCACCGCCTCCTTGGAGAAGAAGCCGGCGAACGGCGGTAGGGCGGCCAGCGCCAGCAGCCCGATCGTCATCGCCCAGAACGCGTCGGGCGCCCGCCGCCGCAGGTCCCGCATCCGCGACAGCGCGGCCAGCGAGCCGGTGCCGGCGGTCTGGATCAGCACCCCGGCGGCCAGGAAGAGCAGCGCCTTGAACGCGCCGTGCGTCATCAGGTGGAAGACGGCGGCCTCCCGGTCGACGACGGCCAACGCGCCGGCCATGAAGCCGAGTTGGCCGATCGTCGAGTAGGCAAGGACCCGCTTGATGTCGTCCTGGGCGAGCGCGGCCAGCGCCGAGCCGACCATGGTGAGCGCGGCCATCACGGCCAGCACCACCAGCGCGGCGGCCGAGGCGGCGAAGACCGGCAGCAGCCGCGCCACGAAGTAGACGCCGGCGGCCACCATGGTGGCGGCGTGGATCAGCGCGGAGACCGGCGTCGGGCCGGCCATCGCGTCGGGCAGCCAGGTGTGCAGCGGCACCTGCGCCGACTTGCCGGCGACCCCGGCCAGCAGGAGCAGCGCGACCAGCGTGGGGTGCGCCAGCTCGAAGCCGGAGAGCGAGGAGGAGAGCCGGGCGACGATCTCGCTGATGCGGAAGCTGCCCGCGTCCGAGGCCAGCGCCAGGATGCCGATCAGGAACGGCACGTCGCCGAGCTTGGTGACGAGGAACGCCTTGAGCGAGGCGGAGCGCGCCGTCGCCGTCTCCCAGTAGTGCCCGACCAGGAAGTACGAGCAGACGCCCATCACCTCCCAGCCGACCAGCAGCACCACCAGGTCGTCGGTGTAGACCACCAGCAGCATCGCCGAGGTGAAGAGCGAGACCAGCGCGGCGTAGGAGGGGTAACGGGCGTCGCCGCGCAGATAGCCCGTCGAGTACAGCTGCACGCAGCCGGCCACGACGGCGACCAGCACGGCCACCAGGACCGCGAACCCGTCGAGGCGCAGGGCCAGTTCGATGGGCAGGGTCTCGTTCCCCGTCGGCGCCAGCTCGGTCGCGGCGAGCAGCGGCTCCTCGCCGCGCTGCCGGACGGCGACCAGCACGGCCAGCGCGAGGGCGGCCAGGGTCGGCAGCACCGCCAGCGGCTGGACGAAGCCGGGCGCCCGGCGGCCGGTCAGCAGGATGACGGCGGCGGCCAGCGCGGGCAGCAGCGGAACGAGGACGGCGGCGGTCGTGGTGTTCACGTGGTGGTGGTCTCCCGGCTCGCCGCGCCCTCCGGTTCCTCCTCGTCGCGGTCGGCCAGCGCGCGGAGCTGGTCGACGGCTGAGGTGGCCCGGTTGCGGTAGACGAGCAGCACGATGGCCAGGCCGACGCCGATCTCGGCGGCGGCCAGGGCGATGAGGAAGAGGGTGAAGACCTGGCCGGTGTGGACCTCGTCCCGCAGCCACACGTCGAAGGCGACCAGGTTGAGGCTGACGGCGGCGAGCATCAGCTCGACCGACATCAGCACCAGGATGGCGTTGCGGCGGGCCAGCACGCCGTAGATCCCGACGCAGAACAGCAGCGCGGCCAGGACGGCCGGATAGACCAGGTGCATCAGCGCGCCCCCCGTTCGTCGGGCTGTTTCCGCGCGTTCTCCGCGTTCGCCGCGCGGGCGCGGGAGAGCGCGATGGCGCCGACCAGCGCGGCCAGCAGCAGCACCGACAGCGCCTCGAACGGCAGCACCCAGGCGCGGAACAGGCTGTCGCCCAGCGCGGCGGACTCGCCGTGCGGCGTTTTCAGGTCGATCCAGGTGGTGCGGAACGCGTCCACGACCAGCGTCACCAGGGTGGCCGCCGAGGCCAGCGCGACGGCCAGCGCGACCCGGCGGTTGCCGGAGTCGACGTCGGGCGAGGGCCCGATGGGCGCGCGGGTGAGCATCAGCCCGAAGAGCAGCAGCACCACGACCGAGCCCAGATAGATCAGCACCTGCACCCAGGCGACGAACTCGGCGGTCAGCAGCAGGTATTCGACGGCAAGACCGCCGAGCGCCACCACCAGCCAGAGCGCGGCGTGCACCAGTTGCCGGGTGGTCACGCAGAGCACGGCGGCGCCGAGCACGACGAGGCCGACCAGGACGAAGACGATCTCCTGCCCGGAGGTGGTGAGGATCTCCCGCTCGGTCATCCCTCCCCCGCCTCCCCCTGTGTGGCCTTCTCGGCGGCCTTCTCGGCCGCCTTGCGGGCGGCGGCGATCTCCTTGGGCTCCTCGGCGGCCTCGTCCAACGGTGGCGGCTCGGGCACCGTCCACATCCAGGCGCGCAACGTGTCCCGTTCATGGGTCAGTTCACGAATGTCCGTGGTCGCGTACTCGAACTCCGGCGACCAGAACAGGGCATCGAACGGGCAGACCTCGACGCAGATGCCGCAGTACATGCACAGCGCGAAGTCGATCGCGAACCGGTCGAGCACGTTGCGGCTGCGCTCCCGCCCGCCGGGCGTGGTCGCCGGCAGCGTCTCCTTGTGGGAGTCGATATAGATGCACCAGTCGGGGCACTCGCGGGCGCAGAGCATACAGACGGTGCAGTTCTCCTCGAACAGCCCGATCACGCCCCGGCTGCGCGGCGGCAGTTCGGGCTGCTCCTCCGGGTACTGGGCGGTGACCGCGCGCCGCGTCATGGTGCGCAGCGTGATCGCCAGGCCCTTGGCGAGACCCGATCCCAGGCTCATCCCGTCACCACCTTGATCACTCCGGTCAACGCGATCTGGGCCAGCGCGAGCGGCACCAGCACGGTCCAGGCGAACCGTTGGATCTGGTCGGCGCGCAGCCGTGGCCAGGCGACGCGCGCCCAGATCACCACGAAACACAGCGCGCCGGTCTTGAGCAGCGTCCACAGCCAGCCGAGCTGGTCGGCGAACGGGCCGTGCCAGCCGCCGAGGAACAGCACGGCGGTGAGCGCGGAGATCACCACGATCCCCGCGTACTCGGCGAGCAGGAAGAACGCGAAGCGGAGCCCCGAGTACTCGGTGTACGCGCCGAAGATGATCTCCTCGGGCGCGATCGGGGCGTCGAACGGCGGCCGTTGCAGCTCGGCGAGGCCGGCGGTGAAGAACACGAACGCGCCGACCAGCTGCCAGGGCACCCACCACCACTGGAACTCGTCGAGAATCCCGGTCAGGCTCAACGTGCCGGCCGCCATCGCCACCGAGGCGGCGGAGAGCAGCAGCGGCAGCTCGTACGCCATCAGCTGGGCGGCGGTGCGCAGCCCGCCGAGCAGCGCGTACTTGTTGGCCGAGGCCCAGCCGGCGATCAACGAGCCCAGCACGCCGACGCCGAGCACGGCGAGCACGAAGAACACGCCGGCGTCCGGGGCCTCCCCGACCATGCCCTCCGGGCCGAGCGGGATGGCGATCAGCACGACGAGATACGGGATGAGGGCGACGGCCGGCGCGAGCCGGAAGATCCGCCGGTCCGCGCCGTCCGGGACCGTGTCCTCCTTCTGCACGAACTTCACGCCATCGGCGATCAGTTGCGCCCACCCGTGAAACCCGCCCGCGTGCATGGGCCCGACCCGGCCCTGCATGTGGGCCATGGCCTTGTGCTCCAACTGCCCGACGAGCAGCGGAAAGACGAGAAACGCGACCAGGACGGCCAGCAGGCGGATCGCGACGTCGAGCCAGTCCATGCTCAACGGCCCCCCTGCCGGGGGGGCTTTACGGAGTCGTCGGCGTCGCCCTGCCGGGCAGGCTCTTCGGAGCGAGCGCCGGCCTCGCCGCCGTCGCCCGGCGGGGCGGCCTCGGCGCGGGGCGCCTTCGCGCCGGGCGCGTCGGCCGGCTCCGCCGGCTCGGCGCCATCGCCCAGCGAGGCGGGATCTCCGCCAGCGGCGGCGGTACCGGAATCGTCGGCCGGCCCGGCGGACCCGGCACGAGCCGCCCCCGCACCGGAAGCCTCAGCCGGCTCGGCGCTCTCCCCCTGCGGGGACGCCAAGTCGGCAGCATCACCAGTAACCTCGCCCCGCCGGGCGGGCTCCCCGGCGCCATCGCCAGCCTCAGCGGACGAGCCGGAACCGTCGCCCTCACCAGCGGACTTGACGCCCGGCGCGTCGGCCGGCTCCGCCGGCTCGGCGCCATCGCCCAGCGAGGCGGGATCTCCGCCTCCGGCGGCGGTACCGGAATCGTCGGTCTGCTCGGCGGTATCCCGCCCCGAGGGCTGGCTCGCCCGCGCTGTGTCGGCCGCAGTTTCTTCGTCATCCGCCGGCCGGCTGGCCGGCTCAGCCGGCTTCGCCGAACCGGCGGGGGCCGCAGCCCGGGCCTCGGCCGTTCCGTCCGAAGCACCATCGCTGCCCGTGGAGTTCGCCGCATCTCCGCCCGTGGAGGCACCCGGCTTCGCCGGGCCGTCGGGGCCGCCCTGCGGGGCGGATTCTGCGGCTTCGCCGCGTGACGCCTCCGGCGTCGACTCGGACGAGGCGGCTGGGCCATCGGGCCCGGGCCGACCGGAAGTCCCGTCGGCGGCTTGGCCGTTGGAGGCGGTACCCGGCTCAGCCGAACCCCCGCCAGAGGCGGCACGCCCGGGCGCAGCCCGACCAACCGACTCCCCCGCACCAGCGCCGGAACTCCCGCCGCCCTGAGGCAAATCCGCCGAACCGTCGGAGGCACCCCCGCCGGAGGCACCCCGTTGACTCGCCGAACCCTCACTCACCGAACGCGAACGACGCACCCGCACCGGCCGCTCATCCCCGGAACCACCGGCGGCGTCACGGCCGGGCGCAGCCCGACCACTCAACTCCCCCGGACCAGCACCCGAACCCCCGCCCTGCGGTGAATCCCCCGAACCGCCATCGGAAACACCCCGGCCCGACCCAGCCGACTTCCCGCCGCCCTGCGGCGACTTCGCCGCATCCGCCACGGAACCGCCGGAGGCGTCCCGCTGACTGGCCGAACCCTCACTCGCAGAGCGAGAACGACGCACCCGCACCGGCTCACCCCCGGCGGCACCGGACGCGCCCGCCGCACCGGCAACGGAGCCCTTGCCGGACACGTCGTCGGGCTGGGCCGAACCCCCACCGGAGGCGGCGCGCCCGGGCGCAGCCCGACCAACCGACTCCGCCGCACCAGCGCCAGAACTCCCGCCGCCCTGAGGCAAATCCGCCGAACCGCCGGAGGCACCCCCGCCGGCAGCGCCCCGCTGGCTCGCCGAACCCTCACTCACCGAACGCGAACGACGCACCCGCACCGGCCGTTCGTCCCCCGAAGCACCGGCGGCACCCCCGCCGGAGGCGCGTCCCGGCCGGCCCTCCGGGCCGCCTGCGCGGCCGGCGGGCCGGCGTCGCGCCGGCCGTTCGTCCCCGGAACCGCCGGAGGCACGCCCCTTCAGGGGGCCCCACTCGTTCGGGTCGGGCACCCCCGGTGGAAGGGGCTGGCGGCGGCGGGGCGTCTCGCCGCCCGGTTCCTTCGCGCCGGGCCACTGCTTGGCCACCCGCGCCGCCAACACGAAGTCCTTCCGCAGCGGATGCCCCTCGAAGCCGTCCGGCAGCAGCAGTTTGCCCAGCCCCGGATGCCCGGGGAAGTCGATCCCGAACATCTCGTGCGTCTCCCGTTCGTGCCACGCGGCGCCCGCGTAGACGCCCGTCGCCGTCGGCAGCGACGGCGCGCCGTGGGGGACGGTCGTCCGCAGCAGCAGCCGGCGCGGCGGGGTGCCGAGGGCCACGACGTGCGCGCAGACCCGCAGCAGGCCCTCGTTCGGTTCGTCCACCGCGCTCAGCCAGTCGAAGAAGTCGCAGCCCAACTCGGAGCGGGCCGTCTCCAGCGCCGCCGGCCAGGCGTCCCCCGCCGGGACGTCGACGGTCAGCACGTCATACGCCTCGTGCGCCTCGCTGCCCTCGCCGAAGATCTCCGCCGCCTCGCGCGGCAGCCAGCCCACGGTCATCGGCCGTCCCGTCGGACCAGGTCGCTGGTCAACGCCGCAGGGGACGGCGCGCCCGGAGCGGCCGTCGTGCCGCGCGCCGCCGACGGTCCGCCGCCACCACGCGCCACGGGCGCCTCCCCGGAACCCCCGGCGGGATACCGTTCCGCCACCGACTCCTCCGCGATCTTCTCCTGGAGCTTGAGGATGCCCTGGAGCAGCGCCTCCGGGCGGGGTGGGCAGCCGGGGACGTAGACGTCGACGGGGATGATCTGGTCGACGCCCTTGGTGACGGCGTAGGAGTCCCAGTAGGGGCCGCCGCAGTTGGAGCAGGCGCCGAAGGAGATGACGTACTTGGGTTCCGGCATCTGCTCGTAGAGCCGCTTGATGGCCGGGGCCATCTTGTCGGTGACGGTGCCGGAGACCACCATCAGGTCGGCCTGCCGGGGCCCGGGCGCGAACGGGATGACGCCGAGCCGGATGAAGTCGTGGCGGGACATCGACGCGGCGATGAACTCGATGGCGCAGCAGGCCAGTCCGAAGTTGAAGACCCACAGGCTGTAGCGGCGGCCCCAGTTGAGGATCACCTTCATGGGCTCGGGCGCCAGCCTCGCCAGCGGCCCCAGGCCGCCGCGCGCCGGGGCGCGCGACGCGTCCCGCGCCGGTGTCAGGTCCATGTGAGCACGCCCTTCCTCCAGGCATAGAGGAGTCCGACGGACAGGAAGCCCAGGAAGACGAACATCTCCACCAGGGTGGCCGCGCCGAAGCCGTCGGCGGCGAAGACCGTGGCCCAGGGGAAGAGGAAGACGGAGTCCACGGCGAAGATCACATAGAGGAAGGCGTAGATGTAGTAGCGCACCTGGGTGTGCGCCCAGCCCTCGCCGACGGGGTCGACGCCGCACTCGTAGACCAGCAGCTTCTCCGGCGTGGGCACCGAGGGGCGCAGCAGCTGGCCGGCGACGAAGGCCACGGTGACGAAGAGCACGCCGACCACCGCGACCAGACCGACGACGGTGTAGCCGTGGAAGTAGTCGGGCACGTTGGGGCCTCCGGGCGGGCGACGTCAGGGAGGGCTGACTCCACGGGAGTCTAGGGGGTCGTGGGCCGGTTGTGACCATGACGGGTGCCCGGTTGTGGGTGGACAGGGGGTGGGGGTAGCCCCACCGTCGTTCACCGACATACCCCATGGTGTCGGTTCGGCGCACCGGGCAGGCTGGGACCCATGATCAGCCGAGGTTCCGCTCGTGGCTCCTCCGCCTGGCGCGGGGACGAGTCGTTGCCGCCGCCGCGTTCGCCGCTGTCGGCGGTGACCTGGCGGGAGTGCGCCTATCTGCTGTCCAGCTGGGCCCCGGGGCTGATCGCCTTCGTCTACGTGCTGACCTGGTTCTACGTGGGCGCGTTGTCGGCGCTGACCATCGTGGGCCTGCCGGTGCTGGCGTTCGGGCTGCTGGGCTGCCGCCTGCTCGGCCGGCTGGAGCGGATGCGGGCGCGGGCGTTGCTGGCCGTCGAGGTGGAGGAGCCGAGCCCGACGCGGGCGCTGCGGCGCTCGGGGTTCGTCAGCTGGCTGTGGGCGCTGTTGAAGGACCCGGTGGGGTGGCGCTCGGCGCTCTTCGGAGTGGTGCACCTGCCGTGGGCGCTGTTCTCCGGTGTGGTGACGCTGGTCGCGTTCTTCGTGGCCTGGCCGGCGCTGCCGTGGCTGACCCGCTGGCTGAGCCATGTGGACCGGGCGCTGGTGCGGGTGTTGCTGTCGCCGTCCGACGAGTTGGAGCGGCGGATCGCGGAGTTGGAGTCGGACCGGGTGTCCGTGACGGACACGGCGAGCGCGGATCTGCGGCGGATCGAGCGGGATCTGCACGACGGCGCCCAGGCCAGGCTGGTCGCCCTGGCCATGGATCTGGGACTGGCCAAGGAGAAACTCACCGAAGACCCCGAAACCGCCGCCCGCATGGTCGACGAAGCCCACGGCGAGGTCAAACTCGCCCTCCAGGAACTCCGCGACCTCGCCCGAGGCATCCACCCCGCCGTCCTCACCGACCGAGGACTCGGCCCCGCCCTCTCCTCAGCAGCCGCCCGCTGCACCGTCCCCGTCACCATCGACATCGACCTCACCACCCGCCCCGCACCCGCCATCGAAGGCATCGCCTACTTCACCACCACCGAACTCCTCACCAACATCAGCAAACACAGCGGGGCCCACCACGCCACCATCGACATCTGGCGCACCGACAACCGCCTCATGCTCCAGATCACCGACGACGGACACGGCGGCGCCACCCCCACCCACGGCACCGGCCTCGCCGGACTCGCCGAACGCCTCACCGCCGTCGACGGCCTCCTCGCCATCGACTCACCCCCCGGCGGACCCACCACCATCACCGCCGAACTCCCCTGGCGCGACCGCGACGGGAACCGGCACCGCGACGAGAGCCGGCACGAGACCGGACCCGAAGAGAACCATGAAGGGAAGACGAGCCGATGAACGTGCTGCGTCTGACCGTTGGTGCCCGCACCTGGCGTGAGGGCTTCCACGGTCTGTTGAATCTGCCGCTGGCACTGATCGGCTTTGTCAGCGCGGTGAGCGGCCTGGCCGTCAGCGGAGCGTTGCTGATCACCTTTGTCGGTCTGCCGCTGATGGCGCTGGTGCTGCTCTTCCTGCGCGGCTTCGGCGCGATGGAGCGGACGCGGGCGTCGCTGCTGCTGGGGGTGGACGTTCCGGCGCCCGACCCGCTGCGCACCAGGGACGGCAGGAACGGCCTGCTGGCCTGGGTCGGCGCCGTGCTGCGGAACAACGCCTCCTGGCGGTCCACCGCCTATGCGCTGCTCCATCTGCCGTGGGCGCTGGTGTCGTTCACGTCGGTGGCGGTGGCCTGGGTCGGCGGCTGGGGCGCGCTGAGCTACCCGCTGTGGTTCTGGGCGCTGGACGACAAGCCGGGCGTCAACGTGGACAACGAGGGCAACGGCTGGGTCTGGGACAACCCGCTGGAGGTGCTGATGGTGATGGCGGCCGGGGCGCTGCTGCTGATCGCCGGCGCGGTGCTGATCCGGGGCATGGCCTCCGTGGACCGGGCGCTGGTCTCGGCGCTGTTGGGGCCGTCCTCGGCGGCGGCCCGGGTGTTCCAGCTGGAGGAGGACCGTTCCGTGGTGGTCGACACCTCGGCCGCCGATCTGCGGCGGATCGAGCGGGATCTGCACGACGGCGCCCAGGCCAGGCTGGTCGCCCTCGCGATGGACCTCGGCCTGGCCAAGGAGAAACTCACCGAAGACCCCGAAACCGCCGCCCGCATGGTCGACGAAGCCCACGGCGAGGTCAAACTCGCCCTCCAGGAACTCCGCGACCTCGCCCGAGGCATCCACCCCGCCGTCCTCACCGACCGAGGACTCGGCCCCGCCCTCTCCTCAGCAGCCGCCCGCTGCACCGTCCCCGTCACCATCGACATCGACCTCACCACCCGCCCCGCACCCGCCATCGAAGGCATCGCCTACTTCACCACCACCGAACTCCTCACCAACATCAGCAAACACAGCGGGGCCCACCACGCCACCATCGACATCTGGCGCACCGACAACCGCCTCATGCTCCAGATCACCGACGACGGACACGGCGGCGCCACCCCCACCCACGGCACCGGCCTCGCCGGACTCGCCGAACGCCTCACCGCCGTCGACGGCCTCCTCGCCATCGACTCACCCCCCGGCGGACCCACCACCATCACCGCCGAACTCCCCTGGCGCGACCGCGACGGCACCGACGGCGGCGCCCGGCCGCGCTGAGCCGGCGGCGGCCCCGTGGGAAGCGCGGGGTGAGATGCTTCAGGTCGATCGTTCGACGCGGGGAGTGGGCTGGTGCGGGTAGTGATCGCCGAGGACTCGGTGCTGCTGAGGGAGGGGCTGACCCGGCTGTTGAACGACCGGGGGCACGAGGTGGTCGCCGGCGTGGGCGACGCGGAGGCGCTGGTCGCCGCGATCGAGGAGCTGGCGGCGGCCGGGGAGCTGCCCGACGTGGTGGTGGCGGACGTGCGGATGCCGCCGACCCACACCGACGAGGGCGTCCGGGCGGCGGTCCGGCTGCGGCAGCACTTCCCCGCGCTCGGGGTGCTGGTGCTCTCGCAGTATGTGGAGGAGCAGTACGCGACGGAGCTGCTCGCCGGCTCCTCGCGGGGCGTCGGCTATCTGCTGAAGGACCGGGTGGCGGACGTCAGCGAGTTCGCCGCCGCCGTCACCCGGGTCGCCGAGGGCGGCACCGCGCTGGACCCGGAGGTGGTCGCGCAGCTGCTGGGCCGCAGCAGGAAGCAGGACGTGCTGGTGGGTCTCACGCCCAGGGAGAAGGAGGTCCTGGGCCTGATGGCCGAGGGCCGCACCAACTCCGCCATCGCGCAGCAGCTGGTGGTGAGCCACGGGGCGGTGGAGAAGCACGTGAGCAACATCTTCATGAAGCTCGGTTTGGCACAGAGTGACACAGATCACCGGCGGGTTCTGGCGGTGCTCACCTATCTCAACTCCTGACCCCCTGCCACGCTGGAGGAGAGGCGAACGACCGGCGTCCCGCCGGGAGTTGCAGGAACCGAGGCCATCACGGGGGCCACGGGGGAACCACCCGTCGACACCAAGCGTGTTGACGGGTGGCGATGGTGTGAAGCCCCTGTGTGACGCGCATGGGAAGGCAACCCTTACCCCCCGTACCATGGCCGACAAGAGCTGCCTCGCAAGGAGGGCTACAGCAGTGACCACCGAGGTCAACCAGGGGAGCCGGGACCACAAGGACGTCAGACGCCTGGACCGGGTCATCATCCGGTTCGCGGGGGATTCCGGCGACGGAATGCAGCTGACGGGCGACCGGTTCACGTCGGAGACCGCGTCGTGGGGGAACGACCTCGCCACGCTGCCGAACTTCCCGGCGGAGATCCGCGCCCCGGCCGGCACCCTGCCGGGCGTCTCCTCGTTCCAGGTGCACTTCGCCGACCACGACATCCTCACCCCGGGCGACGCCCCCAACGTGCTGGTGGCCATGAACCCGGCCGCGCTCAAGGCCAACGTGGCCGACCTGCCGCGCGGCGCGGAGATCATCGTCAACACCGACGAGTTCACCTCCCGCGCGCTGGCCAAGGTCGGGTACGCCGGCAACCCGCTGGAGGACGACTCCCTCGACGGCTACCGGGTCCACCAGGTGCCGCTGACCACGCTGACCGTCGAGGCGCTCAAGGGGTACGACCTGACCAGGAAGGAGGCCGGCCGCTCGAAGAACATGTTCGCGCTGGGCCTGCTCTCCTGGATGTACCACCGGCCGACGGAGAACACGGAGGCGTTCCTGCGGGCGAAGTTCGCCAAGCGCCCCGAGATCGCCGAGGCCAACATCACGGCGTTCCGCGCGGGCTGGAACTTCGGCGAGACCACCGAGGACTTCGCCGTCTCCTACGAGGTGGCGCCGGCCGTCTCCGCGTTCCCCGCCGGCACCTACCGGAACATCTCGGGCAACCTGGCGCTGGCCTACGGCCTGATCGCCGCCGCCGAGCAGGCCGACCTGCCGCTGTTCCTCGGCTCCTACCCGATCACCCCGGCCTCCGACGTGCTGCACGAGCTGTCCAAGCACAAGAACTTCGGGGTGCGCACCTTCCAGGCCGAGGACGAGATCGCCGGCATCGGCGCGGCGCTGGGCGCGGCGTTCGGCGGCTCGCTGGGCGTGACCACCACCTCCGGCCCGGGCGTGGCGCTGAAGTCGGAGACCATCGGCCTGGCGGTCTCCCTGGAGCTGCCGCTGCTGGTCATCGACATCCAGCGCGGCGGCCCCTCCACGGGCCTGCCGACCAAGACCGAGCAGGCCGACCTGCTCCAGGCGATGTACGGGCGGAACGGCGAGGCCCCGGTGCCGATCGTGGCGCCGGCCACCCCGGGCGAGTGCTTCACCGCGGCCCTGGAGGCGGCGCGGATCGCGCTGACCTACCGCACCCCCGTCTTCCTGCTGTCCGACGGCTACCTGGCCAACGGCTCCGAGCCGTGGCGGGTCCCCGAGCCGTCCGAACTCCCGGACCTGCGCGTCCAGTTCACCACCGCGCCCAACCACACACTGGACGACGGCAGCGAGGTCTTCTGGCCGTATCTGCGCGACGAGACGACGCTGGCCCGCCCGTGGGCGGTGCCCGGCACGCCCGGCCTGGAACACCGCATCGGCGGCATCGAGAAGCAGGACGGCACGGGCAACATCTCCTACGACCCGGCCAACCACGAGCACATGGTGCGCGTCCGGCAGGCCAAGGTGGACGGCGTCAGCGTTCCCGACGTCGAGGTCGACGACCCGAGCGGCGAGGCGAAGGTGCTGGTGCTGGGCTGGGGCTCCACCTACGGCCCGATCACCGCCGCCGTCCGGCGGGTCCGCCGCGCCGGCGGCAACATCGCCCAGACGCATGTGCGCAGCCTCAACCCGTTGCCCGCCAACCTCGGCGAGGTGCTGCGCTCCTACGACCGGGTGCTGCTCCCCGAGATGAACCTCGGCCAGCTGGCCACCCTGCTGCGCGCCAGGTACCTGGTCGACGTGCGGTCCCTGACCCAGGTCACCGGGTTGCCGTTCAAGGCCGAACAGCTCGCGTCCGCTTTCAAGGAGGCTCTGGACGATGTCCACTGAGGCGCCCATCCAGCCGCGCACCCCGCTGGCCCTCATCCCCACCGCCGACAAGCCGCAGACCGCGAAGGACTTCAAGTCGGACCAGGAGGTCCGTTGGTGCCCCGGCTGCGGTGACTACGCGGTGCTGGCGGCGGTCCAGGGCTTCCTGCCCGAGCTGGGCCTGGCCAAGGAGAACATCGTCTTCATCTCCGGCATCGGCTGCTCGTCCCGCTTCCCGTACTACATGAACACCTACGGGATGCACTCGATCCACGGCCGCGCCCCGGCGATCGCCACCGGCCTGGCCGCCGCCCGCCGCGACCTGTCGGTGTGGGTGGTGACCGGCGACGGCGACGCGCTCTCCATCGGCGGCAACCACCTGATCCACGCGCTGCGCCGGAACGTGAACCTGAAGATCCTCCTCTTCAACAACCGGATCTACGGGCTGACCAAGGGCCAGTACTCGCCGACCTCCGAGACCGGCAAGATCACCAAGTCCACGCCAATGGGCTCGTTGGAGACCCCGTTCAACCCGGTCTCGCTGGCGCTGGGCGCCGAGGCGTCCTTCGTGGCCCGCACGGTGGACTCCGACCGCAAGCACCTGACCGGCGTGCTGCGCGCGGCGGCCGAGCACCACGGCTCGGCGCTGGTGGAGATCTACCAGAACTGCAACATCTTCAACGACGGCGCCTTCGAGGTGCTCAAGGACAAGAAGCAGGCGCAGGAGGCGGTGATCCGCCTCGAACACGGCGAGCCGATCCGCTTCGGCCTGCCGGCCGAGGACGGGCTGGGCGAGAAGGGCATCGTCCGCGACCCGGAGTCGGGCGACCTGCGGGTGATCGACGTGGCGACCGAGGGCACCGACGGCATCCTCACGCACAACGCCCACGCGGCGACCCCGACCACGGCGTTCGCCCTCTCCCGGCTGGCCGACCCGCAGACGCTGCACCGGACGCCGATCGGCGTCTTCCGCAGCGTGCCGAGGCCGGCGTACGAGGACCAGATGGCCGAGCAGCTGGAGCAGGCCGTGGAGCGGCGCGGCAAGGGCGACCTGGCCACGCTGCTCGCCGGCGGCGACACCTGGACCGTGGCCGGCTGACCGGCCCCTTCACCCCCTCCGTCAGCCGCGTCACCTCCGTCAACACACCGATCCCCCGCTCGTTCGTTCGAGTGGGGGATCGTCGTATGGAGCGACAAGCGGCCCCGGGGCCCGCAGGATCGCCGCATGGACACGGAAACGGATCTCGACCCCTCGTACGACTGGCCCCGGCCGCCCCTGGACGGCTATGTCGCGGACGACCTCGACCGGCTGCCCAACCTGCCGGGTCAGACCGAACTGCTCGACGGCATCCTCGTCGTTCCCGCGCGCCGCACCATCGGGCAGGGCCGCGTTCAGGAACTCTTCGAGGTGGGCCTGGCGGCGGCCGTGCCCGAAGGGCTGTGCGCCATCCGGGAGATGACCATCACGCTGGGGCGCAGGGACCGGCCCGAGCCCGATGTGCCGTGCGCCGCTGAGACCAGCACCCGGAACGGGAATGCCATAGACGCCCGTCAGCGCTACCGTCGGGGAAGGTTTGGCCCTGGGTGCGTGGAGGCGGTCGGTGATGGGAACGGCGACGACCAGTAGGTCGGGGCTGGCGCTGGGGCTTGGGGCCTTCGGCATGTGGGGGCTGCTGCCGCTGTACTGGCGGCTGTTGGACGACATCGGCGCCTTCGAGGTTCTCGCCCACCGCATGGTCTGGTCGCTGCCGACCGCGCTGCTGCTTCTGCTACTGGCCCGCAGCTGGTCCTGGATACGCCCGCTGGTCCGCCAGCCGAAGCGGCTCGGCCTGCTGGCGATCTCCGCCACGCTGATCTCGGTCAACTGGGCGATCTTCATCTGGTGCGTGGCCCACGACCGGGTCCTCGAAGCGTCGTTGGGATACTTCATCAACCCGCTGTTCACCATCGCGCTCGGCGTGCTGGTCCTCCGCGAGCGGCTGCGGCCCGCGCAGTGGGTCGCGGTCGGCGTCGGCACGGTGGCGGTGCTGGTGATGAGCGTGGCCTACGGGCAGGTGCCCTGGCTCTCGCTCGCCCTCTCGATCAGCTTCGGCACCTACGGACTGGTCAAGAAGCACACCGCGCTCGACGGCCTGGAGGGCTTCAGCGCGGACACCGCGCTCCAGTTCCTGCCGGCGCTGGGCTATCTGCTGGTGCTGACCGCCAGGGGCGACGGCTCGTTCACCGCCGAAGGCCCGGGCCAGGCCCTGCTGTTGGTGGCCAGCGGGCTGGCGACGGCGCTGCCGCTGATCTTCTTCGGCGCGGCCACGGTGCGACTGCCGCTCTCCACGGTGGGGCTGATGCAGTACCTCGCGCCGAGCACGATGTTCCTGCTGGGGCTCTTCGTCTTCCACGAGGAGATGCCGCCGGAGCGGTGGATCGGGTTCGCCCTGGTGTGGACCGCGCTGACGGTGCTCACCTGGGACGCGCTCCGCCAGGCCCGCCGCCGCCAGCGCACCGTCGCCCGCCACACCCCGGCGCCGACGCCGGCCGGGAACGCCGGCGGGAACGCGGGCGCTGAGGGGGCGGCGGACTTGGAGGAACGTGCCGGCTGAGGGGCAGGGCTGGCGTCGGGCGGGCCGCGCGATCCGTATGCTCCGGTTCATGAGATTCTTCCGGGCGCGCGGGCGGAAAGACGCCCGGCCAGGAGCGGGCACGCCCGTGGACGAGGCCAAGTCTCTCTACGAGGCCGGGCGTTACGCCGAGGCGGAGGCCACGGCCCGCGCGGCGGCCGGATCACTGCCGGCCGACGACGAGTACGCGGCGGCGGCGCTGAACATCGTGGCGCTCGCAACCGGCGCCCAGGGCCGGCACGCCGAGGCACTGGCCGTCTACGACGAGGCGCTGGCCGTCTTCCGGCGGCTGTTCGGGGCCGAGCACTGGCTGACTCTGAAGCTGCGCTCGGACCGCGCCCAACAGATGGTCTCGCTCGGCCAGTACGCCGCGTGCGAGGCGGAGTGCGCGGCCGTCGCCGAGGCCGCGAGCCGTGGCGCCGGCCCGGACATGGCCGTCCTGGCGGCCGCCGCCCGCAACGGGCTGGTCTTCGCCCTCAACGCGCAGGGCCGCCACGAGGAGGCCGAGGCGCTGGCCCGCGAGGCCCTGGCCGCCCATCGCGAACCTGACCGGATGTCCCTGGTCCTGCGCCTCGGCCTGGCGCGCGGCCTCAACGGCCAGGCCCGCCACAAGGAGGCCCTGGCCGAGGCGGAGATCGCCGAGGAGCTGTACCGCGCGCTGCCCGACGCCCAGCGCCGTCCGGACACCGGCGCCGTCGAACTGGCCCTCGCCCATGCCCTGTTGGGGCTGGGCCACGCCTCCGACGCCCGTCGCCGGGCCGGCGCGGCGCACGACGCCTGCCTGGCCTCCTTCGGCCCCGACCACCGCCGCACCGTCGAGGCCCGAACGCTGCTCGCGCGGATCGACGGCACCGGATCGTAGGCGCGGCGTCGCCGCCCGAAGCGCCGCCGGGCGACCGGACGCCGGGCGACCGGTCGCCGCACGATGACCCGCCCGAGTCCAGGAGTGTTCCCGTCATGACGAACTTCGCCCCCGCCGACTCCCGCGACAGGCGTTACTGGAAGGTCTCCTGGCATCACCGGTTTGTCGAGGAGCCGATCACCCTCTACAGCGAACTCGGGGAGGACGGCTGCGAGGTGCGGCGCGTCGAGGAGTTTCGGGACGGGACGGCCGGTTGGGCCGACGGGCGCGGGCACAGCGCGCGGACGTTCCTCGCCGAGGTGCCGTTCGGGGATCTGGCCGAGGTGGCGGCGCAGGAGGAGTTCACCCCGTTCCTGATCGGCCGCCGGGAGTTCGAGGCCGTCTGGGAACGCGCCCGGCGGGGAGCGCCGCGTGTTGGCTGACGCCACCCGGGCCTGGGTGGAGGGGCGGTTGGCGCCCGGGGAGCGGATCGCGGCGATCCGGCCGCTGCGGGGCGGCTGGACCTCCCGGATGTGTCGGCTGACCGTCGAAGGGCCGGACGGGGAACGGGCGTTGGTGCTGCGGTCGTTCCGCACCCCGTTCTTCCGGCGGCACGCGCCCGGGCTGCTGACGCGCGAGCACCGGGTGTTGGGCCTGCTGGCCGGCACGCCGGTGCCGGCGCCGGGGCCGGTGGCGGTGGACGCCGAGGGGCGTCGGTGCGCCGAACCCTCGCTGCTGATGACGCTGCTGCCGGGCGCGGTGCGGCTCGCCGAGGACGGCCGGGTCGGCGCGCGGGTCGAGGCGTTGGCCGCCGCGCTGTGCGCGGTGCACCGGGTGGCGGCCGATGGCCCCGACCGCCCGCGCGCCTACCAGGCGTGGACCGCGCCGGAACGGGTCCGGCTGCCGGAGACGACGGCCCGCCCCGGGCTCTGGCGGCGGGCGGTCGCCGCGATCGACCGGCCGGCGCCGGCCTGGCGGGGAAGCTTCCTGCACCGCGACTTCCACCCGGGCAATGTGCTCTTCGACGGGGCGGGCCGGGTCAGCGGGGTCGTCGACTGGGTCGAGACCTCCTGGGGGCCGACGGATCTGGACGTGGCGCACTGCGCGACCGCGCTGGCTCTGCTGCACGGTCCCGAGGTGGGTCTGGCGTTCCCCGGGCGCTATCTGGCCGCCGGTGGCGCGCTGGCCGAACGGGCCGGGGACCGGCGCTACTGGCGGCTGTTGGACGCGCTGGCCTACGCGCCCGACGCGGAGAAGGTCGCCGGGCCCTGGCGGGAGTTGGGGCGGACCGACCTCACGGCCGGGGTGCTGGCCGGGCGGCTGGAGGAGTATCTGGCGGGGGTCGTCGACGGGCCGGCCTGACCCGGGGGCCGGCCCGTGTTCACGGGGCCCGGAGGGCCGCCGCCGGGCTCAGCCCAGGGCCTCGGCGACGCCGGCCAACACGGCCTTCCAGTGGGCGCGTTGCCGCTCCCGCGCGGCGGCGTCCGGGAGCCGTTCCTGGTGGAAGGTGAGCGAGGTGGCGGCGCCCTCGCGGGCCGGCCGCAGGGTGAACTGGACGGTGGTGTCGTCGGCGGTGAGGCGCACCCGTTCGCCCGGGCGGTAGCCGCGCAGCTCGCCCGAGGGGCCGTCGCCGTCGGTGGCGTAGCGGGCGCCGACCTCGGTCGGCAGCGTGGCGCCCGGGCCGAGCCAGTGGGCGAGCCCTGCGGGCCCGGTGAGGAAGTCCCAGACGGCGGCGGGCGGATGGGGCAGGGTCCTGGAGACCCCGATCTGCCAGCCGGCGTCCCTGGTGAGTCCGGTGGGCATGGCGCTGCTCTCCTTCGGTGGGTTCGGTGGGTTCGGTGGGTTCGGTGAATCGGGGGCCGGGTCGGGCGCGGGGCCGTTGCCGGGTTCTTCCAGGCGGGCGCGGTGGGCGCGGTGGGCGCGGACCTTGTGGAGGTTGCCGCAGTGCTCCATGGCGCACCAGCGGCGGCGGCCGGGGCGCGAGGTGTCGACATAGACGAGCGAGCAGGTGTCGGAGGAGCACACCCGTATCCGGTGCGCGTGCGGGCCGGTGAACAGGTCGATCGCGTCGCGGGCGACCGTGGCCAACAGCTGCCGCCCGGTGGCCGGTTCGGCGAGGGCGCGGGTGCCGTCGGGCGCCAGCTGGGGCGCGAGCGGGGGGCGCGCGGCCGCCGCGTTCACCACCGCCAGCGGCTCGGCCGGCAGCGGCTCGCCGGCTGTCCGCGCCAGCGTCAACTCCCACAGCGCGTCGCGCAGTTGACGGGCGGCGCGTAGCTCGTGCCGGGTCACCGTCAGCCGGGGCACCGGCCGCAACCGGCACTGCCCCGCCCAGTCGACCAGGTCCTCGGGCGCGTGCAGCACCTCCCAGCGCGCGAACGCGCCGGGCCCGCCCGTCGGCAGCAGTTCGAGACAGAGCGCCCCCGGGTCGAAGCGGAACCAGCTGCCGGACCAGGAACGCAGACGCAACCCGGCCGCGCCGCTTTCCTTGAGACTCATGTAACCACTATAACTAGTTACATGGCACATGGCTGGAAAGTAGTGATCGACAGCGAGAACGCGCAGGAGCAGGCGGAGTTCTGGGCCGCCGCCCTGGAGTACCGGGTGGAGGACCAGAGCCCGCTGGTGGCGCGGCTGCGCGCGGCGGGGCAGCTGCCGGACGAGGCGATCGTGGAGCACCGGGGCCGGCTGGCGTTCCGTGGCTTCGCGGCCGTCCGGCACCCGGACGACCCCTACGACGAGGAGAGCGACGTCGGCCTCGGCCGCCGGCTGCTGTTCCAGGAGGTGCCGGAGCGCAAGACGGTCAAGAACCGGCTGCATCTGGACATCCACAGCGGGCCGGGCGAACGGGCGCGGACCGTCGAGCAGTTGGAGGCCAGGGGCGCGCGGCGGGTCCGCGAGGAGGACCAGGGCCCGGCCGGCCACTGGTGGGTGATGCTCGACCCGGAGGGCAACGAGTTCTGCGTCAGCTGAACGGGCCGCCGACGAGCCGGGGGTGGGGCCCCGGCCTGCCGGGCGCTGCGGGTCGCTGCCGGCGCTGCCGGCGTCGCCGGCTCAGGAGGTGTACAGCGACTGCACCTTGGCCACCCGGCCGTCGCCGTCGAAGCTCAGGTCGTAGCCGACACCGGGGCGGTTCGACGACGGCAGCGCCGCCAGCCGGTCGACGAACTCCTCCGGGGAGTGCGACGACGCCCGGGCCTCGTCGCCGAGCGGCGCCGACAGCAGCACCAGGGCGTCCTCGGCCAGCGGCACCGTGGTGAAGGGGCCCTCGTTCGGGACGACCAGCCATGCCTCGTGCGGCTCCGTGACCGCCTCCTTCCGCGCGGGCCGCACCGACAGATAGGTCACCCCGTCCTCGGTCCAGGCGTCCTCGATCTGCACGAACTGCTTGCTGCCGGCCCAGGCTTCGGCGGCGTCGCCGTCCGCAGCGGACGCGTCGTCCGTCCCGGCCCCCGCCTCGTCGGCCTCGGTGTCGGCCTCGGCGTCGGCCCCGGAGTCGGCGTCGGCCCCGGAGTCGGCGTCGTCGGCGGCGGCGGCGTCCGGCGGGGAGGCCGTCGCCGAGGATCTCGTCCCGGCGTCGTCCGCCGGTTCGTCGCCGCCCCCGCCGCCGCAGCCGGACAGCAGCACCGCGCCGACGACGCCGAGGACGAGCGCGGCGAGACGGTGGCGCTGGACGGTCAGGCTTCGTGAGACATACCTGGTCAACGTTGCTCCTGGGTTCGGGGGTGAGCTGCTTTCACGCTCTCTACGCGCCAGCCCACCCCCCGGGTTGCACCCCGATCCGGCACTTTTTCCGCCGCGCCGGCATCTCGCCACCCGGCGGAGGCTCAGTCGACGAGCCAGTACGCCTCGCGCAGCGACTGCACCCGGCCCCGGTCGTCGTAGTCGATGGCGAACACCCACCGGGCCTCGTCGGCCAACTCGTCCACCAGCTCGCCCAGTTCCAGGACCGCCGGCTCCCCGCCGGCCAGCCGCCGCGCCTCCACCGGCGTCCGCCCGGGCAGGGTCAGCGTGTGCTCGACGCCGACCGGCACCAGCGTGCCCTCCTCGTCGCGCAACTGCTCGACGGTGATCCGCACCCCGTCGCCGTTGGCCACCGCGCCGTGCACATAGCCCAGTTCGGTGCCGTACTCCTCGCCCGGCGCCGGCGCCGGCGGCACGAACGGCGAGGCCGTCGCCGTCGGAACGCCGGCGGGCGGCTCCTGGCCCCGGATGTCGGGGACGAGCGAAAGCCCGCCCACGGCCAGGGCCGCGACCAGCAGCGCGCCGCCGGACGCCTGGGCCGCGCGCCTGCGGCGCAGCCGCCGTTCGCCGTGCGCCCGAATCCGCTCCGCCGCCAGCGGGGCGGCCTGCCGCCGGCCCGACTCGGCGAGGTCGGCGAGGTGGTCCCGCAGCCCGGTCTCGTCAGACATGGGGCACCTCCGGCCGCTTCGCCGTCCCCGGGCCCGGGTCCGTTGCCGAGCCGGTCCCCTGGTCCGGGCCGCTCCCCGGACCCAGGCCGGTCCCCGGGCCCAGGCCCGTCCTCGGGTCCAGCTCCGTGTCGGCCAGCAGGCGGGCCAACGAGGCGCGGCCCCGGCTCAGATGGGACTTCACGGTGCCGACGGGGCTGTCGGTCTCTGCGGCGACCTGCTCGACCGTCAGGTCGCACAGGTGGTGGAGCACCACGGCCCGGCGCTGTGCCTCGGGAATCCCCCGCAGCGCCTGGACGAGCAGCACATGGTGCGGTTCGGGCGGCGGCACCGTGGCGGGCGGGCCCTGTCGCCGCGCGAAGGAGAGCGCGGTGCGCATCCGGCGCCACCGGCTGACCGCCAGCCGCCAGGCCACCGTGCGCACCCACGCCTCGGGAGCGCCGCCGTCCAGGTCCAGTTGGGCCCGGCGTTCCCAGGCCCGGACGAAGGCCTCCTGGACCACGTCCTGCGCCTCGGCGAGGTCGCCCGTCATCGCGTACAGCTGGCCGATGAGCCGGCCGACGCTCGCGGCGTAGAAGGCGTCGAACGTCTCCTCGTCCACACCCCGACCGCGTGGCTTGTCTGGTGGTCGCATCCCTCTCCCATCGGGCTGAACAGTGCCACCTCGCCCCATCGCGGCACAAGAAGGGAACGATTCCCCCCGCCCGCCCCGGCGGGCGGGGCGTCGCGCGTCGGCGCGGAGGGCCGCCCCTACCGCACGGTTTCGGCCGTCTGAGAGGCTGGGCCCTGGCGGGTGCGCGCGGCAGCGCGCCGAGGGCGCGCTATGCGGTCGCAAAGGGAGCGGGGAGGGCGGGAGTTGGGGCACGACGGCGAGAAGGTGCCGGCCTGGCGGGTGTTGCTCGCGGGGACCAACGGCCTGCTGTGGGGGCTCGTTCCGTTCGCGATCGTCCTGAACATGGTCGAGGAGTCGGTCCACGAGCGGCCGCCGGACAGCTGGACGGACTGGGGCGCCGGCGTGCTGCTGGTGCTCATCCTCGGGTCGCTCACGTACTCCCAGGCGGAGTGGAACGTCGGCCTGCCGCCGCGCGGGCGGCGCGGCGCGGTGGCGCGCGGCTGGCTGGTGGGCGGCTCGGCCGGGGTGCTGGGGGCGTGCGCGCTCCAGTTGGGGAACGACTGGCTGCACCCGAGGATGTCGGCCCTGGACGACGGCCTGTTGGCCCTGGGCGCGCTCGGCCTGCTGGTCGTCTGGGGGCTGTTGCTGGCCAACGGGGCGCGGCCGGGCCCCTGGATACCGTGGCTGACGGGGCTGGCGGCCGAGACCAGACGCGTCGAACGCCATGGGCGCAGGCCCACCGAGCGCCCCGTCGCCCCGAAGCCGGGGCCCACGTCGGAACCGGAACCGGAACCGGAACCGAAGCCGGCCCCGGCACGGGAGCCGGCGCCGCGCCGGCCCCGCCGGCCGCTCAACGCCCGTCAGCTGTTCTGGGCCACCGCCGCCCTGGGCGCGGTGCCGGCCGTCGTCTTCACGCCGCTGCTCCGCTACGCCGTCGACTCGGCGGAGGTGCCCCCCTGGCTGGCGCTGCTGACGCTGCTGATCATGGCGCCGGTGGCGATCGCGACCCTGGTGCTGCTGGTCTCCAAGCCCGAGCGGGTCTCCGGGCGGCGCAAGCTGGTGCTGGTGGGGAGTTGGCTGGTTCTCGCCCCTCTGACCTGGCTGGTCGCCGGGACGGTCGAGGTCGGCGACCCGGTGCGGCGGGTGTGGGCGGCCGAGGCCCCCGCCGGGGCCGCCGACGTCGCGGGGCGGGACATCACCGCCGGCGCCTGGGTGTTGGAGGACACCGTGGTGCGGCTGACCGCGTGGGGGCTGACCGCCTACGACGTGGCGGACGGCGCGGAGCGCTGGTCCTGGCGGCCCGACGGGGGCCGGCTGCTGTGCGCCGCCGCCGAACGGCCCACCGAGCGGCTGCTGTTGCTCGCCGTCCGGGCGCCGGAGGCCGAGCGCTGCGGGGAGGTGCTGGCGCTGGACCCGGCGCGCGGCGAGCCGCTGTGGTCGGGCGACTTCGCCGGCGGGCCCACCTTCCGGGCCGACGCCGAGGCCCCCGACGGCTGGGAGTTGGCCGACGAGCGGCCCGGCGTCCCCGACGAGCCGCCGGGCACCGGGCAGTTGACGCTGGCCGGGCCGGCCGCCGTGCTCCGGGAGGCGTCCGGCGGCTACCGCGCGCTGGACGCGGCGGACGGAACGCCGCTGTGGGCGGCCGAGGCCGCCGAGGGCTGCCACCCGGTCGGGGCGGCCGGCGACGACGAGGCGCTGGTCACGGCCGAGTTCTGCACCGACGACGCGGGGGCGGCGGAGTCCGGGCGACGGATCGTGGTCAGCCGCAGGGACCCGGCCGACGGGGCGGTGCTGAGCGCGCACCCGCTGCCGCACGGCTACCGGCCAGGCGACTTCGGGGTGCTCTCCGTCCGGCCGCTGGTGGTGCGGGCCGGCGGCACCCCGCACGCCGTTCCCGAGGGCCCGGGCCCGGAGTGGCCTGCGGTGGAGAGCCCGGCGGCGGACGGGGGAACGGTCCAGATCGACGCCGAAACGGACCTCCCCGCGTTCCATCCCGCGCTGCGGCGCGGGGCGTTCAGCGCGGTGCCGCTGCGCGAGGCGGTGGTCGTGGACGGGCTGCTGGTGACCCACTCGACCGAGCGGTACACCGTGCGGTCCCGGGGCAGCACCAGCCTCCACAGCAGGTCGACGGTGCGCGCGCACGCGCTGGCGGACGGCGCGGAGGTGTGGCGTTCGGACACCTTCGACGGGGCCGTGGTCGGCCTGAGCGAACGGGACGGGCGGGTGACCGTGCTCGCCAGGGAGTCCGGCCGGAACGCCACCACGCTGCGTTCGTTCCGCGCGGACGACGGCGCCGAGGTGCGCTCCGGCAGGCTCCACCCGTCGGTGGGCGGCGACGAGCCGCAGCTCTTCGCCGAACTCGGCTCGGGCGAGGGCTGGTTGCTGCTGAACCAGGGCGAACTCAGCGCGGACGGCCCGCTGCTCCACCTCTTCCGCTGATTCCGCTGAGCCAGCTGACCCCGCTGATCCCGCTGAGGTTTCCGACCCCGGGGAACGGCCGCCGGCCCGTCGAGGCCCTGCGGCGCGCGGCGCGGTCCCGTGGCATGATCCGGTGCCAAGACCCCCTGGAACACGGGGACTTGGACGCGCCGGCGGAAGCGGAGGCGGCACTCGTGCATCCCCTCAACCCGCACCACCCCACCCGCGTCGGCCCCTACCGGCTGCTGGGCCGGCTGGGCGCCGGCGGGATGGGCGAGGTCTTCCTGGGGCGTTCGCCGGGCGGGCGGCTGGCGGCGGTCAAGCTGGTCCACGGCGAACTGGCGGCCGACGCGGAGTTCCGCCGCCGCTTCCGGCGGGAGATCGACGCGGCCCGCCGGGTCGGCGGCGGCTGGACCGCGCCGGTGCTGGACAGCGACCCCGACGCGGCCGTGCCCTGGGTCGCCACCGGCTATGTGCCGGGGCCCTCGCTGACCCAACTCCTGCGCGAGCACGGCCCGTTGCCCGAGGCCACGGTCTGGGGCCTCGCCCACGGGCTGGTCCGGGCGTTGGCCGACATCCACGGGAACGGGCTGATCCACCGGGATCTCAAGCCGTCCAACATCCTGATCACCCTGGAGGGGCCGAGGGTCATCGACTTCGGGATCGTGCGGGCGGTGGACGCCAGCAGCGCGACCCGCACCGGCTCCATGGTCGGCTCCCCCGGCTATATGGCGCCGGAACAGATCCGGGGCGAGGACGTCACCACGGCCGCCGACGTCTTCGCGCTGGGGGCCGTGCTCGCCCACGCCGCGACGGCCGTCCCGCCGTTCGCCCCCGACCAGCCCTCCCTCCACACGGTGCTCTACCGCGTGCTCCACGAACCGCCCGAACTCGGCCCCGAGACCGGCCCGTTGGCCGGACCGCTGCGCGCCCTGGCGCTGCGCTGCCTGGACAAGGAGCCGGCCCGCCGGCCGGACCTGCCCTGGCTGCTGCGCGCGGTCGAGGACCGGGTGCACGATCCGGAACTGTGGCTGCCGCCGCACCTCACCGCCCGCCTCGGGCGGGAGGCCGCCGCGCTGCTCTCCCTCGACGGGCCCCCGCCCACCCAGGTCGACCCGCCCCGCCCCGAACCCGCCACCCCGCCCACGCCGGACGCGCCGCCCCTGCCGGACGCGCCGCCCCCATCCGGCACGCCCACCGCGCCGTCGCACGAACCCGGCCGGGCGGGCCCGACGGCGCGCGGCCGGCGGCGCGCCCTGGCGCCGGCCGCCACCGCGACCGCGCTGCTGCTGGTCGCGGGCGTGGCCGTCTGGGCCGCGCTACGCCCCGACGGAGACGAACCGGCCGACGGCGAGGCCACGTACACGGCCGAGGAGGCGGGCGGCGCAGCGAACCCCGAGGCGCAGCTCCACGAACTGCTGCCCGAGGAGGTGCGGGAGGCCGGCGAACTCACGGTCGCCGCCGGCATCTATGCCGCGCCGCTCTCCTTCGAGGGGCCCGACGGCCAACCGCGCGGCGTCGAACCTGACCTGGCCGAGGCCATGGCCGAACTGCTGGGCGTGGACCTGGTGGTGGAGCCGATCCGCGAGTACAACGAGCTGGTCGGCCGGGTCGCGGCCAGCCACGACGCAGGCCCGGCGGTGATCGGCATGGGCTCCTTACGGGACACCGCCGAGCAACGGAGCGACACCGGCGGGGAGTTCGTCAACCACTACCGGGAGGGGCTTGTCCTGCTGGTGCCGCCCGGCGCGGAGGGCACCACGCTGGGTGATCTCTGCGGGGGCTCCGTGGCCACCTGGCCGGGCGACGACCTGCTGGGGGTGCTGGGCGAGGCCAACGAGGACTGCGGGGACCGGCCGTTCGCCGTCACCACCGGCGCGAGCGTGGCCGAGATGGAGCAGCGGATCGGGGCCGGCGAGACCGACGCCGCGTTCCTCCCCTACTCGGGCGCCCGTTGGTACCTGGACGAGAACCCCGACAGCTCGCTGACCCTGGCCTCCGCCGAGCAGATCGCCACGGCCCCGCACGGCATCCTGCTGCCCGGCGGGCAGCCGGAACTGAGCGACGCGCTGCGCGAAGCCGTCCAGACGCTGATCGACGACGGGACGTACGCGGAGATCCTCGACACCTGGAACATGGCGCCGCTCGCGCTCGACGAGGCCACGGTCAACGCCGGCGACTGAGCCTCCCCGTACCTCCCCGTTCGGTCACCGTGCCCCGGGAACCCGCCGGCCGCGCCACGTTCCTGAGCGTCCGGGCCGGGCGAGGCGGCCTGTGGGTGGTGCGAGACCGCCGCACGTGCAACCGACCGGGGCCCGCCGGAGTCCTATGCCCCGAGCGACGAGTCGTGTGCGAGCCGGCCGCTCGGCGAGAGCCGGGCCGAAGAGGAAGGGGGAGGCGGCGACGTGCAGCCCCTCGGCCCGGGTCAACCGTCACGTGTGGGCCCCTACCGGCTGTTGGGCCGGCTGGGCGCCGGCGGCATGGGGGAGGTCTATCTCGGCCGCTCGCCCAGCGGGCGCACGGCGGCGGTCAAGCTGGTCCACGCCCACCTGGCGGCCGACGCGGAGTTCCGCCGCCGGTTCCGGCGGGAGATCGACGCGGCCCGCCGGGTCAGCGGCGCCTGGACCGCGCCCGTGCTGGACAGCGACACCGACTCGGCCGTGCCCTGGGTCGCCACCGGCTATGTGCCCGGGCCCTCGCTCTCCGACGTGGTGGGCGCCCACGGCCCGCTGCCCGAGGCCACCGTGTGGGTCCTCGCCCACGGCCTGGCCCAGGCGTTGGCCGACATCCACGGCAACGGGCTGATCCACCGCGACCTCAAGCCGTCCAACATCCTGATCACCCTGGACGGGCCCAAGGTGATCGACTTCGGCATCGCCCACGCCGTGGACGCCAGCCGCGCGACCCGCACCGGCTCCATGGTCGGCTCCCCCGGCTATATGGCGCCGGAACAGATCCGGGGCGAGGCCATCACCACCGCCGCCGACGTCTTCGCCCTCGGCGCGGTCCTCGCCTATGCCGCGACGGCCGTCCCGCCGTTCGCCCCCGACCAGCCCTCCCTCCACACCGTGCTCTATCGCGTCCTCCACGAACCGCCCGAACTCGGCCCCGAGACCGGCCCGTTGACCGGACCGCTGCGCACCCTGGCCGCGTCGAGCCTGGACAAGGAGCCGGCCCGCCGGCCGGACCTGCCCGCGATCCTGGCGACGGTCTCCGGGCACGCCGGCACCTCCGAGCTGTGGCTGCCGCCCCAGCTCACCGCCCAACTCGGCCGGGACGCCGCACGGCTGCTCTCCCTCGACGGCCCACAGCCGACCCAGACCGGCGGCCCCGCGCCGGCCCCGGCCTGGGCCGGCCCGCCGTCAAGCCCCGGCCAACCGACCACCGTCGGCGGCCCGTTGGGCCCGCTGCCCACCGCGCCCGCGCCGCCCCCGCCGCCCGACCGCCGGTGGCGCACCGCGCTGATCGCCGGCGCGGCCGCGCTGGCCGTGGTCGCCGGCGCCGTGCTGATCGCCAACCTCCCCTCGGACGAGGAGAAGCCGCCCGGCGCCGGCAGCGGGAACGAGCCCACCGAGGAGACCTCGGACCCGGGCGAGCCCGAGGGCCAGTCCGGCACCGACGGCCTGCCCGTCGAAGACGAGACCGCCGGCAGCGGCGACGACGGCGGCGGGCAGCCCGACCCCGGCGCGCCGCTCTTCGACCAACTTCCCGAGGACGTCCAGCGGTCGGGCCGCCTCGACGTCAGGGCCGGCACCTATGCCGCGCCGCTGATGTTCGTCGAGTCGGGCAACGAGACGGCCGGCCTCGAACACGACCTGGCGCTGGAGATCGGCGAACGCCTCGGCGTGCGGGTCGACTTCTCACCCGTCCCCGACTACGAGGCGCTGCTGAACTCGATGACCGTCGCCGGCGCGGCCGGACAGTACGGCCAGTTCGCCGTGGGCGGCCTCCAGGACACCCCCGCGATCCGGGAGACCCAGAACCTGTCCTTCGTCAACCACCTCCGGGAGGGCTTCGTCCTGCTGGTCCCCCAGGACTCCGGCGTCCGCGGCTTCGCCGACGTGTGCGGCGAGAACGTGGTCACCTGGGAGTCCGAGCAGCTGCGGGAGATCGTCCGGCAGGAGAGCGACACCTGCGGTCGGGACTCCATCGAGCTGGAGACCGCGATGACCATGGAGGAGATGGCCGCCATGGTCGACAACGACGAGGTCGCCGGGATCGTCGTTCCCTACTCGGGGGCCGTCGACTATCTGGCCGAGAACCCGGGCAGCGGCCTGTGGGCCACCGAGGAGCAGATCGCCGTCACCCCACGGGGCATCGCCGTCCACGAGGGCAACGAGCAGCTGTGCGACGCGCTCCAGGCCGCCGTCCAGTCCATGATCGACGACGGCACCTACCAGGAGCTGCTCGACGCGTGGCAACTGCCGGCCCTGGCCGTGGAGTCGGCCACCGTCAACCTCGGCTGAGCGACCGACGCCGTGGGCTTCCGGGGCGGCGCCCCGGAAACCCACGGCCCCCCGGCCGGAACGCCGGCCCCGAGGGCCGTCAGCGCAGCGCCTCGTCGAGCAGCTCGGCTATCTCCGGCAGCTCCCGCGACAGCTCGGCTCGTCCCTCGTCCCACTGCTCCTGCGTCAACTCCTCGGGCAGCCCCTCCGGCAACTGCTCCGGCAGCTCGCCCGGCAGCTCCTCGGGCGTCACCTGCGGCAGGTCCCCCAACAGCCCGCCGGACAGCAGCCCGCCCAGCGGCTCGTTCGGGTCGGCCTCCAGGATCTCCGCGTCGGCCGGCGGCGAGAACTGGAACGCGCCACCGGCCGGCGCCGCGAAGTCGACCTGGGTGAAGGCGACCTCGATCGTCTGCCCGCCGGCCGCCTCGCCGCGCACCGCCAGCGGCACCCCCGTCTCGGCGTCCACCGAGACCCGGGCGAGGGCCAGCGGGCTGTTCGCGTCCGTCGGCTCGATCGTCAGCTGGTACACGTCGCGCCCCGCGACCCGGCCCGTGCCGTCCACGGCGATGTCCGCGTCCCGCTCCGCCTCGGTCAACAGCCGCTCGGCGGCCTCCTGCGGCGTGAGGTCCCCCAGCCACGCCTCGGCGTCCCCGTGCTCCTGCCCCTCCCGCGCGCCCTCCGCCTCGGCCAACTCCGCGAGATCCGCCCGGAAGACCACGTTCTCCGCGCTGTCGTAGGCCCAGAGCTGATCGCCGTTGTGGATCACGGCGAACTCCTCCGACCCGTCGACCAGGGTCAGCCGCTGCCGGTCGGGGCCGTCCATCGCCACCCGCAGGGTGCTCTCGCCGGTGGCCAGCCCGGCCAGCCGGCCGGCCGGCCCCTCCAGGCCGTCCAGCACGCCCTCGGCGACCCCGCCCAGGTCCGGCACGCCCAGGTCGGACTCCACCCGCACCGTCCCCGAGAGCTGGGCGGTCTCCGACTCGGCGACCAGCACCACCAGCTCCTCCGCCGTCACCTCCGGCAGATCGGGGCTGCCGTCGCTGGCGAGTGCCGGCCAGACGCCCACGCCGATCGCCGCGACTCCGGCCGTGACGGCCACGGGAAGTCCCGCCCGCCTGATGTTCCTGTGCAAACCCATCGGATGCCCCTCCACTCGCCTTCTGGCTGTCTCCATTGCAACAGCTCGGCGGCAGCGGGGCATCCGCCCACGGGCTGCATCTCCTGTACGACCACAGGACGACTCGGGGTGTCCCGGCTGGCCAATCTTCCCTAGGGGGAATCAGCCTCCGGTCTAAGGGCTCTCCCGGGGCCCTCAGACCTCAGGCTACCTACCGTGGTCTAACGCGTACGGTCAGCCACCGAGGTGCACAGGTCGAGCAGGGCGGACTTCGCCGGCCCGTCCGGCAGCGGCTCCAGGGCCTGCCCGGCCCGCTCGGCGAAGGACCGCGCGTCCCTCCTGGCCAGGTCGAGCGCCCGGTGGGCGCGCAGCCCCGCCAGCGCCTCCGCCAGCCGACCGTCGTCCGTCAGGTCCCCGGCCAGCAGCTCGGCCAGCTCGCGGTCGGCGGCCAGGCCCTCCCTGGCGACCAACTCCCGCAGCCGCAGCACCGGCAGGGTCGCCACCCCCTCCCGCAGGTCGGTCCCCGGGGTCTTGCCCGACTCCCGCCCGTCGCTGGCGATGTCGAGCACGTCGTCGGCCAACTGGAAGGCCACGCCGATCAGCTCGCCATACCGCGCCAGCACGTTGATCGTCGCCTCGGAGGCCCCCGACATCAGGGCGCCCATCCGGCCGGCGACCGCGATCAGCGAGCCCGTCTTCCCCGCGACCACCTCCAGGTGGTGGGCGATCGGGTCCTCCCCAGGGCGCGGCCCCTGGGTCTCCTGGATCTGCCCGGTGACCAGGCGCTCGAACGCCTCGGCCTGCACCCGCACGGCGGCCGTCCCCAGCTCCGCCACTATCGTCGAGGCGCGGGAGAAGAGGAAGTCACCGGTGAGGACGGCCACCGAGTTGTCCCAACGCGCGTTGACACTGGGCACACCCCGCCTGACCTCGGCCTCGTCCATGATGTCGTCGTGGTAGAGGGTGGCCAGATGGGTCAGCTCCACCACCACGGCCGAGGGCACCACGCCGGGGGCGTGGGCATCCCCGAACCGCGCGGCCAACAGCACCAGCAGCGGGCGGAAACGCTTCCCGCCGGCCCGAACGAGGTGTTGCGCGGCCTCCGTTATCAAGGGGACGTCACTCTTGGTGGCCTCGACCAGCCCCGCCTCGACGGCGGAAAGCCCCGCCTGGACCTCGGCCTCGAGGGCCGGGTCCCGCACGCTCACCCCGAAGGGCCCCACGACGGTCACGAGCGCTCTCCCCTGATCTTTCGATGGGTTGTTCCAGGCAGCGTATCCGGTCGCAAGTCGATCACTTCCAGGACGTACCGCTGCCGCGCGGGAGCGGCGTGACTAGCATGGGAACCATGTCGTCCGACTCGGCGTTGTTTGGAATCGACAACCTCCCCTACGGCGTGTTCAGCCCACGGGACGCCCCCGACGAGCGGCGGGTCGGGGTCCGCCTCGGCGACCGGGTGCTGGACGCGGGGGCCGCCGCCCGCGCCCTCGGATCGCCGCACGCCGATCCGCTCTCCGCGCCCTCGCTGGACGCGCTGCTGGCCGCCGGCCGCCCCGTGTGGCGGGCCGTCCGCGCCGAGCTGCGCTCCTGGCTCGGCGACCCGGCCCACCGCGAGCGCGTGGCGCCGCTGCTGCGCCCGCTCGACACGGTCACGCTCCGGCTGCCGTTCACCGTCGCCGACTACGTCGACTTCTACTCCAGCGAGCACCACGCGCGGAACGTCGGCGAGATCTTCCGGCCGGGCGGCGCCGCGCTGACGCCCAACTGGAAGCATCTGCCGATCGGTTACCACGGCCGGGCCGGCTCGGTGCGGGTCTCCGGCTCGCCCGTGCCGCGCCCGCTGGGGCAGCGCCGCCCGGCCGAGGGCTCGGCGACGCCCGGCTTCGGGCCAACCCAGCGGCTCGACATCGAGGCCGAGGTCGGCTTCGTGGTGGGCACCGGCTCCACGCCGGGCCGCCCGGTGCCGCTGTCCGCGCTGCGCGAGCACGTCTTCGGGGTCTGCCTGCTCAACGACTGGTCGGCGCGCGACATCCAGGCGTGGGAGTACGTGCCGCTCGGCCCGTTCCTCGGCAAGTCGTTCGCCACCTCGATCTCCGCCTGGATCACGCCACTTGACGCCCTGGACGCCGCCTGGACCGCGCCGCCGCCGCGCGACGTGCCGCCGCTCCCCTACCTCGACGACGCCTCGGCCCCGCCCGGCGCGCTCGATCTGCGGCTGACCGTGCTGATCAACGACCACCCCGTGGCCCACCCGCCGTTCGCGACGATGTACTGGACCGCGGCGCAACAGCTGGCCCACCTCACGATCAACGGCGCCCACCTGCGGACCGGGGACCTCTTCGCCTCCGGCACCGTCTCGGGCGCCGCGCCCGAGGAGCGCGGCTGCCTCCTCGAACTCACCTGGAACGGCGAACGTCCGCTGCGGCTGCCGGACGGTGAGCGGGCGTTCCTCGCCGACGGGGACCGGGTCACGCTCACCGCCTGGGCGCCGGGCCCCGGCGGGCAGCGGATCGGCCTGGGCGAGGTCAGCGGCACGGTGGAGCCGACGCCCGCCTGACCGGATCGCGATGGTCGCGGAGCGCTGCGGGAGCGTTCGCGATCGACTCGTGTCCGACTCGTGCGCAAGGTCTCGGCCAGGCGCCGTCCATGAAATAGGACCGTAACAGTGGTCAATACCCCTCTTCCGGACGGCTAATCTGCCCTGAACACGCTCAACTTTGAGGGGAAACAGATGCGTAGCTCGATACGTCTCGCCGTGCCCGCCGTTGCGGCGGCCATGCTGCTGCTCGGTGCGTGCGGCGGCGACGACGAAGACGGCGAAGGCGGCGCCCTGGGGATCGGGGAGCAGCCGGAGGAGGAGCAGCAGCCGGAGGGCGAGGCGGAGACCGGCGGCGAGGAGGGCGGCGACGCCGGCGCCGAGGGCGGTGCCGCGCCGACCGCCGAGGAGCTGGAGGGCATGTGGTCGACGGGCCTTGAGGACGCCGACGCCGTGCTGACCTTCACCTCGGGCAGCGTCACCTTCATGGAGAGCACCGGCGCCGACATGTCCGGGGCCTACTGCCTGGGCACGGTCTCCGGGGCCTCCATGTCGCTGGAGTGCGACAACGGCAGCACCGACTGGAGCGAGGGCACGCTGGCGCTCAATGGCTCGGAGCTGAACGTCACCTGGGCCTCCGGCACCAGCGAGACCTACACCTCGCTCTCCGACATCTCCGGCCTGGAGGACATGCCCGACCTGGGCGACCTGGGCGGGCTCGGCGAGGAGGAGCTGGCCGAACTGGAGGACCTGGAGCAGGAGCTGGAGGACCTCGGCTACTGACGCCCTCCGGCGCACCCGACGCCCGAGGGCCGGGCCCGCCCCCGAGGGCGGGCCCCCGGAGGCACCCTCGGGTCCCAACGCCACGACGCCCCCGCGACCGCCGGTACGGAACGCTTCCGTACCCGTGGGCGCGGGGGCGTCTACGCTGAACGCAGAAGCCGGCGGACGCCCCGTCCCACCGGCCGTCAGACCAACCTTCCACGGCGAGTTGGGGGAGACAGATGCGCGGAACGCGGAGTACCAGGGGAGTCCTGCCACGCCTCGCGGCGCCGGGCGCGGCGGTCGCCGCCGTGCTGCTGCTCGGCGCCTGCGGGGGCGGCGGGGACGCCGGCGCCCTCCTCGACCAGGAGCGCGAGCAGGACCAACAGGACCAACAGGGCCAGCAGGACGGAGACGCCGACGCCCAACGCGAGGTCTCGCCCGAGGAGTTGAACGGCCTCTGGAGCACGGGCACGGAGACCGGCGACAGCGTGCTGGTCATCGACGCCGGCAGCGCGATGTTCGCCACGGGCGCCGAGTCCGAGGCCCCCACCTTCTGCATGGGCGCGATCAGCGGCGCCGCGCTGACCCTGGAGTGCCAGGACGGCTCGTCCGAGTGGACCGAGGCGACGCTGGCGCCGGAGAGCGGCGACCTCCAGGTCGCCTGGGCCTCCGGCACCGAGGAGACCTACGCCCCCGTGACGGACGTGTCGGACCTGGGAATGCTGTCGGAACTCTCCCAACTCCCCGGACTCCCCGGGCTGCCCGACCCCTCCGAGATCCCCGGCCTGGAGGAGCTGCCCGACCTCTCCGAGCTGCTGCCGGAGTTGCCCGAGGACGGCGAGCTGCCCGAGCTGCCCGGGGACGCCGGCCAGGACGACTCGCTGGACCTCTGAGCGGACCTCCGAGCCCAACTCCCCGGACGCCGAACGGCCCGGCCCCCGCACGAGGCGGGGCCGGGCCGTTCTCCGTCGAGCCGGGCGGCGCGGCGCGGCGCCGGCGGCGTCAGTGCACGAACACCCCCGCCTGGCCGGCCAGGTCCAGGAAGTACTGCGGGGCGACGCCCAGCACGATGGTGACCACGGCCGCCAGCCCGACGACCGTGCTGGTGAACGGGCTGGGGATGACCACCGAAGGGCCGTCCGCCTTGGGCTCGCTGAAGAACATCAGCACGATCACCCGGACGTAGAAGAACGCGGCGATCGCCGACGCCAGCACGCCGACCACCACCAGGCCCATGGCCCCGGCGTCGGCCGCCGCCCGGAACACGGCGAACTTGCCGGCGAAGCCCGAGGTCAGCGGGATGCCGGCGAAGGCCAGCAGGAACAGCGCGAAGACCGAGGCCAGCAGCGGCGAACGCCGCCCGAGCCCCGCCCACTTGGACAGGTGCGTCGCCTCGCCGCCCGAGTCCCGCACCAGCGTCACCACGGCGAACGCGCCCAGCGTGACGAAGGAGTAGGCCCCCAGGTAGAAGAGGACCGAGGACACCCCGTCCTCCGTCACCGCCACCACGCCGGCCAGGATGAACCCGGCGTGCGCGATGGAGGAGTAGGCCAGCAGCCGCTTGACGTCGGTCTGGGTGATCGCGACGATCGCGCCGCCCACCATCGAGGCGATGGTCACGCCCCACAGCACCGGCTCCCAGTCCCACCGCAGGCCGGGCAGCACCACATAGAGCAGCCGCAGCAGCGCGCCGAACGCGGCGACCTTGGTGGCCGCCGCCATGAAGCCGGTGACCGGCGTCGGCGCGCCCTGGTAGACGTCCGGCGTCCACATGTGGAACGGCACGGCGCCCACCTTGAACAGCAGGCCCATCACCAGCATGGCCCCGCCGATCAGCAGCAGCGCGTCGTTGCCCATGGTGCCGGCCAACCCGGGCTCGATGGCGCCCGGTTCGCCGCTGACCACCTCGGCGATGCCGGAGTAGGAGACGGTGCCCGCGTAGCCGTAGAGCAGCGCCACGCCGAAGAGCAGGAACGCCGAGGCGAACGCGCCCAGCAGGAAGTACTTGACGGCCGCCTCCTGGGAGAGCAGCCGCCGCCTGCGGGCCATCGCGCACAGCAGGTAGAGCGGCAGCGACAGCACCTCAAGGGCGATGAACAGCACCAACAGGTCGTTGGCCGCCGGGAAGAGCAGCATCCCGCCGACCGCGAAGAGCAGCAGCGGGAAGATCTCCGTGGTGGTCCAGCCCGCCCTGACCGCCTCCTTCTCCGCCGGGCCGCCCGGCACGGCGGCCGGCGCGGCGGCGAAGGAGTCCACCGAGGCGCCGTGCAGCGCCGGCTCCAGGCGCCGTTCGGCGAACAGGAACACGGACACCAGGCCGACCAGGGTGATCACGCCCTGGAGGAACAGCGCCGGTCCGTCGACCGCCAGCGCGCCCATGCCGGCGACCTGCGCCTCGCTGCTCGCGTGCCCGCCGGCCGCGAGGCCGACGACGGCCGCGAACGCGCCGGCCAACGCCAGGGTGGAGACGGCCACTTCCGCGTAGTACCGCTGCTTACGAGGCAGGAACGCCTCGATCAGCACGCCAAGGATGGCGGCGCCGAACACGATCAGGCTCGGCGAGAGCGCGACCCATTCGATGTCCGGGGCCTGCAAGTCGTTCACGGTGCGGCCTCCACTGCGGGCAGTTCAGGTTCGGGGTCCGACTGGTCCACGTCCGAGAGCGTGTGCTCGACCGCCGGGTTGACGATGTCGGTGAGCGGCTGCGGGTAGACGCCGAGGAAGATCAGCAGCGCGATCAGCGGGGCCACCACCGTCAGCTCCCGCGCCCTCAGGTCCGGCAGCTTCTCCAGGCCCGGCTTGAGCGGCCCGGTCATGGTGCGCTGGTAGAGGATCAGCACATACAGCGCCGCCAGCACGATGCCGGCGCAGGCCACGATCCCGGCCGCCTTGTAGCGGCTGAACGTGCCGACCAGCACCAGGAACTCGCTGACGAACGGGCCGAGCCCCGGCAGCGACAGCGTCGCCAGGCCGCCGACCAGGAACGTGCCGGCCAGCACCGGCGCGGTCTTCTGCACGCCGCCGTAGTCGCTGATCAGGCGCGAGCCGCGCCGGGCGATCAGGAAGCCGGCGACCAGCATCAACGCGGCCGTCGCGACGCCGTGGTTGACCATGTACAGCGTCGCGCCGCCCTGGCCCTGGCTGGTCATGGCGAAGATGCCCAGCACGATGAAGCCGAAGTGGCTGATCGACGCGTAGGCGATCAGCCGCTTGATGTCCCGCTGGCCCAGCGCCAGCAGCGCGCCGTAGATGATGCTGACCAGCGCGAGGACGATCACCACCGGCGTCGCCCACTCGCTGGCCTCGGGGAAGAGGCCCAGGCAGAAGCGGAGCATCGCGAAGGTGCCGACCTTGTCCACCACGGCGGTGATCAGCACGGCGACCGGCGCGGTCGACTCGCCCATCGCGTTGGGCAGCCAGGTGTGCAGCGGCCACAGCGGCGCCTTGATCGCGAAGGCGACGAAGAAGCCGAGGAACAGCCAGCGTTCGGTGGCCGTCCCGAAGTCCAGCTCGCCGGCGGACCGCGCCTCCAGGATCGCCTGCAACGAGAAGGTGCCCTCGGGCAGCTGGTCGGCCGTGGCGACATAGAGCCCGATCACGGCGGCCAGCATCACCAGGCCGCCGACCAGGTTGTACAGCAGGAACTTGACGGCGGCGTAGGACCGTTGCCGCGCCTGCCCCTCCTCGGTGTCCTGCTCGCCGGCGCGGTCCCCGAAGCCCCCGATGAGGAAGTACATCGGGATGAGCATGGCCTCGAAGAAGATGTAGAAGAGGAAGATGTCGGTCGCGGCGAACGACAGGATGACCATCGCCTCGACCATCAGGATCAGCGCGAAGAAGCCCTGGGTGGGCCGCCACCGCCGGGTCGCCGGCGCCTCCCCTTCCCTGGGGTCCGCGTCGTGCCAGCCGGCGCCGATCAGGAACGGGATCAGCACGGCGGTCAGCGCGATCATCGCCACGCCGATGCCGTCCACGCCCAGCTCGTAGCGGACCCCGAAGTCCTCGATCCAGGACCTGGACTCCGTCAGCTGGTAGCGGTCGGCGCCCGAGCCGGTGTCGAACCGCAGCAGCACGGCGGCCGCGAAGCCGACCGTCGCCAACGAGAACAGCAGCGCCAGCCACTTGGCCACGGTGCGCCGCGCCGCCGGAACGGCCGCCGTGGCGACGGCTCCGATGGCCGGCGTCAGGGCCGTGGCCGTCAGCAGGGGAAATGACATGTCAGACCGCCCTCATCAGCAGGGTCGCGGCGACCAGCACGGCCGCGCCGCCGAACATCGAGACCGCGTAGGAGCGCGCGAACCCGTTCTGGACCCGCCGCAGCCGGCCGGACAGCCCGCCGACGGAGGCCGCCGTGCCGTTCACCACGCCGTCCACCAGCTTGTGGTCGAGGTAGACCAGGCCACGGGTGAGGTAGTTGCCCGGCCTGACCAGCACCGCGTGGTTGAAGTCGTCCTGGAGCAGGTCGCGTCGGGCGGCGCGGGTGATCCACCGGCCGCTCGGCGCCACCACCGGCACCGGCCGGCGCCCGTACTGCCACCAGGCGCCGACGACGCCCAGCAGCATCACGCCGGTCGCGGCGAGCGCGACCGTGCCGTGGCTGACCGGGGAGTCCCCGTGGCCGAGGCCGGTGACCGGCTCCAGCCAGTGGACGAACCGCTCGCCCGAGTCGAAGAAGAAGCCGGCGCCGACCGAGCCCACCGCCAGCACCATCATCGGGATGGTCATGGACAGCGGCGACTCGTGCGGGTGCGGCTCGTGCCCGTGGGCGTCCGGCTGCCAGCGCTTCTCGCCGAAGAACGTCAGCAGCATGATCCGCGTCATGTAGTAGGCGGTGAGCGCCGCGCCCAGCAGCATCACCCCGCCCAGAATCCAGCCCTCGGTGCCGCCCTGGCTGAACCCGGCGTAGATGATCTCGTCCTTGGAGAAGTAGCCGGACAGGTAGGGGAAGCCGATGATCGCCAGATAGGCGAGGCCGAACGTGACGAACGTGATCGGCATGTACTTCCGCAGGCCGCCGTAACGGCGCATGTCCACCTCGTCGTTCATGCCGTGCATGACCGAGCCGGCGCCGAGGAAGAGCCCCGCCTTGAAGAAGCCGTGGGTGACCAGGTGCATGATCGCGAAGACATAGCCGATCGGTCCGAGCCCGGCGGCCAGCATCATGTAGCCGATCTGCGACATGGTCGAGCCGGCCAGCGCCTTCTTGATGTCGTCCTTGGCGCAACCGACGATCGCACCGAAGAGCAGCGTCACCGCGCCGACGACGATCACCACGGTCTGCGCGTCGGGCGCCGCGTTGAAGATCGCCCCGGAGCGGGTGATCAGGTACACGCCCGCGGTCACCATGGTCGCGGCGTGGATCAGCGCGGAGACCGGGGTCGGGCCCTCCATCGCGTCGCCCAGCCAGGACTGGAGCGGCACCTGGGCCGACTTGCCGCAGGCCGCGAGCAGCAGCATCAGGCCGATCGCGGTGAGGGTGCCCTCGCCGGTCTCGTTCGCGTTGGCCAGCACCGGCTCGAAGGCGAAGGTGCCGAACGTGGTGAACATCAGCAGGATCGCGATGGACAGGCCCACGTCGCCGACCCGGTTGACCACGAACGCCTTCTTGGCCGCCGTCGCCGCGCTCGGCTTGTGCTGCCAGAACCCGATCAGCAGGAAAGAGGCCAGGCCCACGCCCTCCCAACCCACGTAGAGCAGGAGGTAGTTGTCGGCCAGCACCAGCAGCAGCATCGCCGCGAGGAACAGGTTGAGATAGGCGAAGAACCGCCGCCGGCGCGGGTCGTGCGCCATGTAGCCGATCGAGTAGAGGTGGATCAGGGTGCCCACGCTCGTGATCAGCAACACGAAGGTCATCGACAGCTGGTCCAGCCGGAACGCGACGTCCGCCTGGAGGTCGGCCACCGGAATCCAGCTGAACAGGTGCTGGTGCAGGGCGCGTTGCTCGCCCTCGCGGCCCAGCATGTCGAGGAACAGCGTGACGGCGAGGACGAGGGAGACGGCGGCGAGCGCCGTCGCCAGCCAGTGGCCCGTCCTCTCCAGGAGGCGCCCGCCCACCAGGAGCACGGCGGCGCCGAGGAGCGGCGCGCCGACGAGCAGTCCGATCATTGACTCCACTGGTACCTGTCCCCTTACAGCTTCATCAGACTGGCGTCGTCAACCGAGGCCGAGTGGCGGGAGCGGTAGACCGTGACGATGATCGCCAGCCCGACGACGACCTCGGCCGCCGCCACCACCATCACGAAGAAGGCGAGGATCTGGCCGTCGAGGTTGCCGTGCATCCGGGAGAAGGTGACCAGCGCCAGGTTGGCCGCGTTGAGCATCAGCTCCACGCACATGAACACCACGATCGCGTTCCGCCGCAGCAGCACGCCGCAGGCGCCCAGGGTGAAGAGCAGCGCCGAGAGATAGAGGTAGTTCTCCGGGTTCACTTCCTGGCCTCCTCGGCGTCCGTGGCGGCGACTCCCTCGTCGGCGGCACCGGCGGCGTCGGCCGAACCCTTGGCGAGGCCCTTGCCGTTGACCCCGTTCGCGCCGTTGCCGTTCGCACCGTTGCCGTTGCCGTTCGCGCCGTTGGTCCCGTGGCCGGCGGGGACGCCGGGGTTCTCCGGGCGGCCGTGGTGGCGGTTGGCGCGCTGCTCCAGCGCGCGGACGGCGTTGAGCGCGTCCCGGTGCACCTCACGCATCTGACCCCGCGCGCGGAGCGTGGGGTTGACGGTCAGGTCGGACGGGCTGCCGTCGGGCAACAGGCCGGGCAGGTCGACTGCGTTGTGCCGGGCGTAGACGCCGGGCGCCGGCAGCGGCGGCAGGTGCTTGTTCTCGCGGACCCGCGCCTCGGCCTGCTCGCGCTGCGACTTGGCGCGCTCCAGCCGCTCCCGGTGGGTGAGCAGCGTGGCGCCGACGGCCGCGATGGTCAGCAGCACGCCGGTGACCTCGAACGCCACCACGTAGCGGGTGAACAGCAGCGAGGCCAGGCCCTGGACGTTGCCGTCCGCGTTGGCCTGGCCGAGCCCGGTGAACGAGCCGGTCGACGCCTGCCCGATGCCGGAGACCAGCAGCAGGCCAAGTCCCAGGCCGCAGGCGGCGGCCAACCACTGCTGGCCCTTGAGCGTCTCCTTGAGCGAGTCGGTCGAGGAGACCCCGACCAGCATCAGCACGAAGAGGAAGAGCATCATCACGGCGCCGGTGTAGACGACGATCTGCACCATGCCGAGGAAGTAGGCGCCGTTGGACAGATAGAACAGCGCCAGGATCACCATCGTGCCGGCCAGGCAGAGCGCGGAGTAGACCGCGCGCCGCATCAGCACGGTGCCCAGGCCGCCGAGCAGCGCCAGCGGCCCCAACACCCAGAACTGCGCCGCCTCCCCGGTGGAGGTGGAGGTCTCGGCGGCCAGCGACGCGAGCGCGCTCATGCCCGCACCTCCGTCGTGCCCGCGTCGGGCCCGGCGGCCGGGTCGGTCAGCCGGGAGGCCGCCGCCAGCGCGTCGTCCGCCTCGCGGCCCTCGGGCGTCTCGCCCTTGGAGTAGGCGACCTGCCGGACCGTGCCGGGCGCGGCGCCCGTGACCTCGCCCCGGTAGTACGACTGCTCGTCGGTGCCCGGGTACATCGCGTGCGGCGCCTCGACCATGCCGTCCCGCAGGCCGGCCAGCAGCTCCTCCTTGGTGTAGATCAGGGAGGCGCGGCTGCGGTCGGCCAACTCGTACTCGTTGGTCATGGTCAACGCGCGGGTGGGGCACGCCTCGACGCACAGCCCGCAGAGGATGCAGCGCAGATAGTTGATCTGGTAGACGCGGCCGTAGCGCTCGCCCGGGGAGTAGCGCTCCTCCTCGGTGTTGTCCGCGCCCTCCACATAGATGGCGTCGGCGGGACAGGCCCAGGCGCACAGCTCGCAGCCGATGCACTTCTCCAGCCCGTCCGGGTGGCGGTTGAGCTGGTGACGGCCGTGGAAGCGGGGCGCGGTCGGCTTCTTCTCCTCCGGGTACTGCTCCGTCAGCCGCTTCTTGAACATGGCCTTGAAGGTCACGCCGAAGCCGGCCACGGGATTCTGGAACTCAGGCATCGTCGCCCTCCTTTCCTTCGGTCGTGATGGCCGCCTTCTCCTCGGCGCCGTCCTCCTGGGAGCGCCGGGCCCGCGAGGGGCGGCGGGGCACCGGCGGCAGGGTCTGCCCCGGCAGCGGTGGCACGGGGTAGCCGCCGGCCATCGGGTCGAACGGCTCCTCGGGCTCGTCGGCCCGCGCGGCCTCCTCGCGCTGGTCGGAGCGGTCCCGCAGGAAGTCGACGACCAGCGAGACCAGCAGCAGTGCCAACACGCCGCCGGCCACCCACATCACGACGTCCTGGAAGTCGTAGCCCTCGTTCTGCATCGCGCGCACGGTGGCGACCAGCATCAGCCAGACCAGCGCGATGGGGATGAGGACCTTCCAGCCGAGCACCATGAACTGGTCGTAGCGGACCCGGGGCAGCGAGGCCCTGATCCAGATGAAGAAGAAGATGACCGCGACCAGCTTCACGGTGAACCAGAGCATCGGCCACCAGCCGGAGTTGGCGCCCTCCCAGAAGCTCAGCGGCGCCGGTGCGCGCCAGCCGCCCAGGAAGAGCGTCACCATCAGGGCGGAGACGGTCACCGTGTGGATGTACTCGGACATCATGAAGAAGGCGAACTTGATGGACGAGTACTCGGTGAGGTACCCGCCGACCAGGTCGCCCTCGGACTCCGGCATGTCGAACGGCGGGCGGTGCGCCTCGCCGACCATCGCGACCATGTAGATCAGGAACGACACCGGCAGCAGCACCATGAACCAGCGGTCCTCCTGCGCCGCGACGATGCCCGAGGTGGACATGGAGCCGGAGTAGAGGAAGACGGCGGCGAAGCTGAGGCCCATGGCGACCTCGTAGGAGATGATCTGCGCCGTGGCCCGCACGCCGCCCAGCAGCGGGTACGTCGAGTTCGACGACCAGCCGGCGAGCACCGTGCCGTAGACGGCGATGGCCGCCGTGGCCAGCACGTAGAGCAACGCGACCGGCAGGTCGGTGAGTTGGAGCACCGTCTCGGTGCCGAAGATGCTCACCGGGTCGTCGGCCGGGCCGAAGGGGATCACCGCGATGGCCATCAGCGCCGGGATGGTGGCCAGCATGGGCGCCAGAACGTAGAGCACCTTGTCGGCGCCCTTGACGATGATGTCCTCCTTGAACATCAGCTTGACGCCGTCGGCCAACGACTGGAGCATCCCCCAGGGGCCGGCGCGGTTGGGGCCGATGCGCAGCTGCATCCAGCCGAGCACCTTGCGCTCCATCACGATGCTGATCAGCACGGTGCCCAGCAGAAACGCGAAGCAGAAGACGGCCTTGATCAGGATCAGCCAGAACGGGTCCTGCCCGAACATGGACAGGTCGGTCTCCTCGGCGAGGCCCTGGGCCAGGGTCTCCGCACGCATCACGCGTTCACCTCCTCGGTGGCCGGGGAAGCGGCCGAGCTAGGGGCGGCGACCCGGACCAGCTCGCCCGGTCGGGCGCCCAGGTCCTGGTAGGCGCCGCCGCCAACGGAGTTGAGCGGCAGCCAGACCACGCGGTCGGGCAGCTCCTCGGTGACCCGCAGCGGCAGGGTCACCGTGCCGGCGGGGCCGGTGACGGCGAGCCGGTCGCCGGGCGCGACGCCGGCCTCGGCGGCGGTGGCCGGGGAGAGCCTGGCCTCGGCGGCGTGCCGGGTGGCGGCGAGGGCGTCGTCGCCCTGCTGCATCAGGCCCTGGTCCAGCAGGAGTCGGTGCCCGGCGAGGACGGCCTCGCCGGCCTCGGGCCTGGGCAGCTCGGTCGGGGTGGCCGTGGGCCCGAGCGGCAGGGCGCCCCGCCACTCCCCCAGCCCGTCCAACTCGGCGCGCAGCGTGGGCAGGTCGGGCAGGCCCAGGTGCACGTCGAGCGCGTCGGCCAACATCTGGAGGGCGCGGGCGTCCGGCAGGGTCTGGCGCCTGGTCATCTGGTCGGGCTTGATGGCGGCGGCGAACGGCCGGGCGCGGCCCTCCCAGTTGAGGAACGTGCCGTCCTTCTCGACGACGGCGGAGACCGGCAGCACCACGTGGGCCCGTTCGGTCACCTCCGAGGGGCGCTGCTCCAGGCTGAGCAGGAAGCCGCCCTCGGCGACCGTGTCCAGCGCGGCGCGGGCGGCGGCCGGGTCCGGCAGGTCGGCGACCTCGACGCCGGCGACCACCAGGGCGGCCAACTCGCCGGCGGCGGCCGCCGCCAGGATGCCGGCGGTGTCGCGGCCGGCCCGCTCGGGCAGCGCCCGAACGCCCCAGGCGGCGGCGATCTCGGCCCTGGCCTCGGCGTCCGACTCGGGCCTGCCGCCGGGCAGCAGCCCGGGCAGCGCGCCCGCCTCGATCGCGCCGCGCTCGCCGGCGCGGCGCGGAATCCACACCAGGCGGGCGCCGGTCGCAGCGGCGGCGGCCACGGCCGCCGTGTAGCCGCCGGCGACCCCGGCGAGCCGTTCGCCGACCACGATCAGCGCGCCGTCGGCGCGCAGCGCCTCGGCGGCGGCCCGGCCCTCGGCGCCCAGCGCCGGGTCCGAACCGGCCAGCGCGTCCAGCCAGTCGGGCTCGGTGCCGGGCGCGGCCGGCAGCAGGGTGCCGTTGGTCTTGGCCAGGCCACGGGTGATGTGACTGGCGATGGAGAAGATCTGCTGGCCGCGCTTGCGGTGCGCCTTGCGCAGCCGCAGGAAGACGCCGGGCGCCTCCTCCTCGGACTCGAAACCGACGAGCAGCACGGCCGGCGCCGCCTCCAGCGAGGCGTAGTCGACGCCGGCGCCGTCGAGGTCGACGCCGTGGCCGGCGACCTGGCTGGCCAGGAACGCGGCCTCCTCGGCGCTGTGCACCCGGGCGCGGAAGTCGATGTCGTTGGTGGCCAGCGCGACCCGCGCGAACTTGGCGTAGGCGTAGGTGTCCTCGACCGTCAGCCGGCCGCCGGTGAGCACGGCGGCCCGCTCCCGGGCGCCGGCCAGCCCGGCGGCGGCGGCGCGCAGCGCCTCCGGCCAGGAGGCGGGGGCGAGTTCGCCGGTCTCGGCGTTCCGCACCAGCGGGGTGGTGAGCCGGTCGGGGCGCTGGGCGTAGCGGAAGGCGAAGCGGCCCTTGTCGCAGATCCACTCCTCGTTGACCTGCGGGTCGTCGGCGGCCAGCCGGCGCATGACCTTGCCGCGCCGGTGGTCGGTGCGGGTGGCGCAGCCGCCGGCGCAGTGCTCGCAGACGCTGGGCGAGGAGACCAGGTCGAACGGGCGGGAGCGGAAGCGGTAGGCGGCCGAGGTCAGCGCGCCGACCGGGCAGATCTGGATGGTGTTGCCGGAGAAGTACGACTCGAACGGGTCGCCCTCGCCGGTGCCGACCTGCTGGAGGGCGCCGCGTTCCAGGAGTTCGATCATCGGGTCGCCGGCGACCTGGTTGGAGAAGCGGGTGCAGCGGGCGCACAGCACGCAGCGTTCGCGGTCCAGGAGCACCTGGGCGGAGATCGGGACCGGCTTGGCGAAGGTGCGCTTGACCCCGTCGAAGCGGCTCTCCGGGTCGCCCGTCGACATCGCCTGGTTCTGGAGGGGGCACTCGCCGCCCTTGTCGCAGACCGGACAGTCGAGCGGGTGGTTGATCAGCAGCAGCTCCATCACGCCGCGCTGGGCCTTCTCGGCGACCTGCGAGGTGAGTTGGGTGCGGACCACCATGCCCTCGGTGCAGGTGATGGTGCACGAGGCCATCGGCTTGCGTTGGCCCTCGACCTCGACGATGCACTGCCGGCAGGCGCCGGCCGGGTCCAGCAGCGGGTGGTCGCAGAACCGGGGGATCTCGATGCCGAGTTGCTCGGCCGCCCTGATGACCAGGGTGCCCTTGGGCACGGAGATCTCGATGCCGTCGATGGTCAGGGTGACCAGATCGGTCGCGGGCGGCTTGGCTGCCTGCCCACCACCGCTCTTGGCGTCGGTGGTGACCGTCATGCGTTCACCTCCTGGGGGGTTGCGCTGTCCGACCAGGCGGTGGACTTGGCGGGGTCGAAGGGGCAGCCGCGCTCGGTGATGTGCTGTTCGTACTCGGCGCGGAAGTACTTGAGCGAGGAGAAGATCGGGCTGGCCGCGCCGTCGCCGAGGGCGCAGAACGACTTGCCGTTGATGTTGTCGGCGATGTCCGCGATCTTGTCCAGGTCGCTGAGCAGGGCCTTGCCTGCCTCGATGTCGCGCATCAGCTGGACCAGCCAGTAGGTGCCCTCGCGGCAGGGGGTGCACTTGCCGCAGGACTCGTGCGCGTAGAACTCGGTCCAGCGGGTGACGGCGCGGACCACGCAGGTGGTCTCGTCGAAGCACTGGAGGGCCTTGGTGCCCAGCATGGAGCCGGCGGCGCCGACGCCCTCGTAGTCCAGCGGGACGTCGAGGTGTTCGTCGGTCAGCAGCGGCGTCGATGAGCCGCCGGGCGTCCAGAACTTGAGCCGGTGGCCGGGGCGCATCCCGCCGCTGAGCTGGAGCAGTTCGCGCAGGGTGATGCCGAGCGGTGCCTCGTACTGGCCGGGCCTGGCGACGTGCCCGGAGAGCGAGTAGAGCGTGAAGCCGGGGGACTTCTCGCTGCCCATCGAGCGGAACCAGTCCTTGCCCTGGTCGATGATGGCGGGAACCGAGGCGATGGACTCGACGTTGTTCACCACGGTGGGGCAGGCGTAGAGGCCCGCCACGGCGGGGAAGGGAGGACGCAGCCTGGGCTGTCCGCGACGGCCCTCCAGGGAGTCCAGCAGCGCGGTCTCCTCGCCGCAGATGTAGGCGCCGGCGCCCGCGTGCACGGTGATCTCCAGGTCACCGCCCTCGCCGAGCGCGCCCTTGCCCAGGTAGCCGGCGGCGTGCGCCTCGGCCACGGCCGACTGGAGCCGGCGCAGCACGGGCACGACCTCGCCCCGCAGGTAGATGAAGGCGTGGTTGGAGCGGATCGCGTGGCAGGCGATGATGATGCCCTCGATGAGGGAGTGCGGGTTGGCGTAGAGCAGCGGGATGTCCTTGCAGGTCCCGGGCTCGGACTCGTCCGCGTTGACGACCAGGTAGTGCGGCTTGTTGTCGCCCTGCGGGATGAACTGCCACTTCATCCCGGTCGGGAAGCCGGCGCCGCCCCGGCCGCGCAGCCCCGCCTCCTTCACATAGGCGATGACGTCGTCGGGGGCCATCGCCAGCGCCTTGCCCAGGCCCCGGTAGCCGCCGTGCTCCCGGTAGACCTCCAGGGTCCAGGAGTTGGGCTGGTCCCAGAACGCGGAGAGCACCGGGGACAGCAGCTTCTGCGGGCTCGTCTGCTGGACGTCGTCGGAGGTCACGGTCATCACTCACCCTCCTCGGCGGTGGGCCCTGCGGGGTGTTCCGGGTCCGAGGCCGAAGTCTGCTGGGGGGCGTCATGGGAGCTGGGGTGGCTGGCCGGCTCCTCCTGGTCGGGCACGTCAGGGTGCCGGGGGGAGACGACGGAGCGCGGGCCCTCCTCGCCCTTGGCGAGCTTGAGGCCCGCCAGGGATGCCGGCCCGGCGCTGCCGCCGGCGGCGACCGCGCCGGGCCGCTCGTCGGGGAAGCCGGCGAGGATGCGGGCGGTGCGCTTGAAGTCGCAGAGCGGGGCGCCCCGGGTCGGGGCGACCTCCTCGCCGGCGCGCAGCCGGTCGACGAGGCGCTTGGCGGACTCGACGGTCTGGTTGTCGAAGAACTCCCAGTTGACCATGAGCACCGGCGCGAAGTCGCAGGCCGCGTTGCACTCGATGTGCTCCAGCGTGACCTTGCCGTCCTCGGTGGTCTCGCCGTTGCCGACGCCGAGGTGCTCCTGGAGCGCCTCGAAGATGGCGTCGCCGCCGAGCACCGCGCAGAGCGTGTTGGTGCAGACGCCGACCTGGTAGTCGCCGGAGGGCCGGCGCCGGTACATCGAGTAGAAGGTGGCGACGGCCGTGACCTCGGCCGTGGTCAGCCCGAGCACGTCGGCGCAGAACCGCATCCCGGTGGGCGTGACATAGCCCTCCTCGGACTGCACCAGGTGCAGCAGCGGCAGCAGCGCGGAGCGGCTGTCCGGGTAGCGGGCGACGACCTGGGCGGCGTCGGCCTCCAGCCGGGCGCGGACGTCGTCCGGGTAGGCGGGCGCGGGGAGTTGGGGCATCCCCAGCGGCACCCCGTGGCCCTCAGCGGTGGCGGTCATCGGTCAACGCCTCCCATCACGGGGTCGATGGACGCCACCGCGACGATGACGTCGGCGACCATGCCGCCCTCGCACATCGCCGCCATGGACTGGAGGTTGGTGAAGGACGGGTCGCGGAAGTGCACGCGGTAGGGGCGGGTGCCGCCGTCGGAGACCATGTGCACGCCCAGCTCGCCCTTGGCGGACTCGACCGCCGTGTAGACCTGGCCGGCCGGGACCCGGAAGCCCTCGGTGACCAGCTTGAAGTGGTGGATCAGGGCCTCCATGGAGGTGCCCATGATGTTCTTGATGTGGTCCAGCGAGTTGCCCAGGCCGTCGGGGCCCAGGGCGAGTTGGGCCGGCCAGGCGATCTTCTTGTCGGCGACCATCACCGGGCCCGGCTCCAGCCGGTCGATGCACTGCTCGACGATCCGCAGCGACTGGCGCATCTCCTCCAGGCGCAGCAGGAACCGGCCGTAGGAGTCGCAGGTGTCGGTGGTGGGGACCTCGAAGTCGTAGTTCTCGTAGCCGCAGTACGGGTCGGACTTGCGCAGGTCGTGCGGCAGTCCGGCGGAGCGCAGGATGGGGCCGGTGGCGCCGAGCGCCAGCGCGCCGGCGAGGTCGAGGTAACCGACGTCCTTCAGGCGGGCCTTGAAGACGGGGTTGCCGGTACAGAGCTTGTCGTACTCCGGCAGGTTCTTCCGCATGGTCTTCACGAACTCGCGCAGCGCGTCCACCGCGCCGGGCGGCAGGTCCTGGGCGAGGCCGCCGGGGCGGATGTAGGCGTGGTTCATCCGCAGGCCGGTGATCAGCTCGAAGATGTCCAGGCACAGCTCGCGGTCGCGGAAGCCGTAGATCATCACGGTGGTGGCGCCCAGCTCCATGCCGCCGGTGGCGATCGCCACGAAGTGCGAGGAGAGGCGGTTCAGTTCCATCAGGAGCACCCTGATGACGCTGGCCCGGTCCGGGACGTCGTCGGTGATGCCGAGCAGCTTCTCCACGCCCAGGCAGTACGCCGCCTCGTTGAAGAACGGCGTGAGGTAGTCCATGCGCGTGACGAAGGTGGGGCCCTGGGACCAGGTGCGGTACTCCAGGTTCTTCTCGATCCCGGTGTGCAGGTACCCGATGCCGGCGCGCGCCTCGGTGACCGTCTCGCCGTCGATCTCCAGGATCAGCCGCAACACCCCGTGTGTGGACGGGTGTTGGGGGCCCATGTTGACGACGATCCGCTCGTCGTCGGCGGACTCGACGGCGGCGGCGAACTCGTCCCAGTCGCCGCCGGTGACGGTGTAGACCGTGCCTTCGGTGGTCTCCCTGGCCTCGGCGGGCCGGGTGGCGTGTGTGGTCATCAGCTGTACGACCTCCGCTGGTCGGGTGCCGGGATCTGGGCGCCCTTGTACTCGACGGGGATGCCGCCGAGCGGGTAGTCCTTGCGCTGCGGGAAGCCCTGCCAGTCGTCGGGCATCATGATCCGGGTGAGCGCCGGGTGCCCGTCGAAGACGAGCCCGAAGAAGTCGTACGCCTCGCGCTCGTGCCAGTCGTTGGTCGGGTAGGTCTCGACGACCGACGGCAGGTGGGGGTCGCTGTCGGGCACGCTGACCTCCAGGCGGATCAGCCGCCCGTGGGTCAACGACCGCAGGTGGTACACCGCGTGCAGCTCGCGGCCGCTGTCCTCGGGGTTGTGCACGGCGCTCACGCCGGTGCACAGCTCGAAGCGGAGCGCCGGGTCGTCGCGGAGGGTGCGGCAGACCACCGGCAGGTGCTCGCGGGCGATGTGGAAGGTGACCTCGCCGCGGTCCACCACCGTCTTCTCGACGGCCGCCTCGGGGTCGACGCCCTGCTCCTCCAGCGCGCCCTCCAACTCGTCGGCCACCTCGTCGAAGTAGCCGCCGTAGGGACGCTGGCTGGCGCCCGGCATCCGGACGGTCCTGGCGAGTCCGCCGTAACCGCTGGTGTCCCCGCCGTTGTTGGCGCCGAACATGCCGCGCCGGCGCGCGATGGGCTCGCCCTCGCCCCGGGGCGCGGGGACGCCGCTTGTGCTCGTGTTCTCGTTCACGTTCGCGTTCTCGTCCTCGTTCACGCGTCGGTTCGCGTCGCCCTGGGCGCTCACCGCAGCAGGCCCTTCAGCTCGATGGTGGGCACGGCGTTCAGCGCGGCCTCCTCGGCCTCGCGGGCCGCCTGCTCGCGGTTGACGCCGAGCTTCTCCTCGCGGATCTTGGCGTGCAGCTTGATGATCGCGTCCATCAGCATCTCGGGGCGCGGCGGGCAGCCCGGCAGGTAGATGTCCACGGGGACGATGTGGTCGACGCCCTGGACGATCGCGTAGTTGTTGAACATGCCGCCGGACGAGGCGCAGACGCCCATCGAGATGACCCACTTGGGGTTGGCCATCTGGTCGTAGACCTGGCGGAGGACGGGCGCCATCTTCTGGCTGACCCGGCCCGCGACGATCATCAGGTCGGCCTGGCGCGGCGAGCCTCGGAAGACCTCCATGCCGAAGCGCGCCAGGTCGTAGCGGCCGGCGCCGGTGGTCATCATCTCGATGGCGCAGCAGGCCAGCCCGAAGGTGGCGGGGAAGATGGAGGACTTCCTGGCCAGGCCGGCCATCTGCTCGACGGTGCTGAGCAGGAACCCGCTGGGGATCTTCTCTTCGAGGCCCATGTTGTCAGTGCCCTTCCTCGCGTCGTCGTGGTCGTCGATCCGGAGTCCTCAGTCCCACTCCAAACCTCCCCGTCGCCAGTCGTAGGCGTAGGCGACGCCGATCAGGCCGACGAAGACCAGCATCTGCACGAGGCCGAACATCCCGAGGGCGTCGAACTGCACGGCCCACGGATAGAGGAAGACGATCTCGATGTCGAAGATGATGAACAGCATCGCCGTCAGGTAGTACTTGACGGGGAAGCGACCGCCGTCGGCCGGCTGCGGGGTGGGCTCGATACCGCACTCGTACGCGGCCAACTTGGCGCGGTTGTAGCGCCGGGGGCCGATCAGCGCGGCTGCGACCACGGAGAAGACGGCGAATCCCGCTGCTAGGGCCCCAAGTACGAGGATCGGCACATACGCGTTCACGCCACCTCGCTCCTTCCAGTCGTCGGCGACTGCGCTACCACGAAGATCATCGCTATGTGAGTCAGTTCACAAGGCTGCGCGCCATCCTATGCCCGTAGGCCTGTGACCTTCGACACGGGGTGCCCCATCAAGTCTGTGATCTCTCCCACCCGTCCATTTCCACCAACGGGCCCCGGGAGCGGACTTTTCACCGCACGTCATGGCACGGCGACCATGTGCTGATTCCGACGGTTATCCGGGGATCTGGCGGTGACCCGCCGGGGCGCTCGACGGCCGGCCGCCTATCACTTGATGTAGCGGCCAAGCAAATTCGCGAAAGACATAGTGCGGTGCTATAGCGCAGGTCAGAGCGGTGTCGGGGAGACGCGGACGCGCACCAGGGCGGGTTCGACCGGGCACGGCCGTCAACCTAGGGTGACCCCACGTGTCAGACATAACCCTCACCACGGCCGTGCTGCTGTGCCTCGCGGCGGCGCTCGCGGGGTGGATCGACGCGGTGGTCGGGGGCGGCGGGCTGCTGCTGCTTCCGGCGCTGCTGCTCGGCCTCCCGGACAGCCCGCCGACCTACGCGCTGGGCACCAACAAGGCGGTCGCCGTCACCGGAACCTCCATCGCCGCCGTCACCTATGCCCGAAAGGCGCCGCTCGACCGGGCGTTGGCGCTGCGGCTGGGCGGCCTCGCGCTGCTCTCGGCGGCGGGCGGCGCGCTGTTCGCCTCGGCGGTGGAGAAGGAGACGCTGCAACCCCTGATCATGGTCGTGCTGTTGGGGGTGGCGGCGTTCGTGGTGCTCAGGCCGCGCTTCGGGCTCGCGGAGGAGGGGGCGGGGCCGCCGCCCTCGATCGCCCGCAGGGTGGGCGCGCTGCTGCTGGTGGGGGTGGGCATCGGGTTCTACGACGGGCTGATCGGGCCGGGCACCGGAACGTTTCTGGTGATCGGTCTTGTTGGGCTGCTGCGCATGTCGATGCTGCGCGCGACCGCGACGGCCAAGATCGTGAACGTCGGAACAAACCTCGGCGCGCTGGCCGTCTTCGCCGGCCAGGGCACGGTGCTGTGGCAACTGGCGCCCGCCATGGCCCTGTTCAACATGGCGGGCGGCTGGACCGGGGCCCGCATGGCGCTGCGCCGGGGCAGCGGCTTCGTCCGGATCGTGCTGCTGGTGGTGGTCGTCGCGTTGGTCGGGCGGCTCGCCTACGACCAGTGGTGGGGCTGACGTTGTGCGTCTACCACGGGCGTGAGGTCCGCCACAGCGCGAATCGGTAACGAGTGGGCAACATTGATTCCCGAGGGCCCCGCGTGTTAGCCCCTCGCCGGATGCCCGAGAATCGGACAATCCGCAGGACAGCGCGGTGAATTGGCGCCAAAGATCAACTTCCCGACGAACCGACACTTCGGGCATATGGGCCGTGAACTCGTCGCGTACACGTCGAATGTGGCCGATACCACGGCGATTGAGTTGAAAGCCCGATGGCTGATAGCCAATGTCCTCATGTCCCCAATCCGTTACCGAGGTCGGCACCGCAAACCCCGGACCTCCCGCACAGTTGGCCTGCGCCTCATACGCGGCGGCGTCCTCTCCGGCGTGGTCGGCACGGTCGCGGTCACCGGCACGGCCGGACCCGCCTCCGCGACCGAGCAGCCCGCCGAGTCCACCGGCGAACTGCCCGTGGTGAGCGCCGCCCTGGCCACCAGCAGCTCCCGCGCCGCCCAGGCCACCGAGGACCTGGCCACCCACACCGAACAGCGACAGGCCCTGGCCTGGGCCCAGGAACGCGCCATCGTCACCGCGCAGCGCACGGCCGCCGAGCAGCGCGCGGAGGCCGAACAGCGCGCCGCCGAGGAGGCCGCGGCGCGCCAGGCCGCCGAGGAGGCGGCGCTGGCCGAGGAGCGCGCCGCCGCCGAGGAGGCGGCGAACGAGTCGGCCGCCGAGGCCGCGAACTCCCCCGAGGTCAGCACCCTCTCCGCGCCCGCGCCCTCCGGCGGCGCGGCGGCGGTCCTCGACTTCGCCCGCTCCCAGCTCGGCGACGCCTATGTGATGGGCGGGACGGGTCCTGACAGTTGGGACTGCTCCGGGCTCGTGCAGGCCGCCTTCCAACACGTGGGCATCTCCCTGCCCCGCGTCTCCGGCGACCAGGCCGCCGCCGGCACCCAGGTCTCCCTCGACGCCCTCCAGGCCGGCGACATCCTGTGGTGGGGCTCCAGCCCCGGCAGCGCCTACCACGTGGCCATCTACACCGGGAACGGCACGTTCGTCGGCGCCCAGAACGCCTCAACGGGCGTCGTCGAGCGCGAACTCAGCTACGACGCCCCGTCGGGCGCGGTCCGCGTCCTCTGACGGGGCTCGCCTCCGGCGAGCTTGCGGAGGCGCGGCGCGGGTTGCCTCCGGCGAGCTTGCGGAGGCGCGGCGCGGGTTGCCTCCGGCGAGCTTGCGGAGGCGCGGCGCAGGGCGCCGCGCCGATGCCGCGTCCCGCGCGGGGCGGAGCGCCGTTGGCGCGGGCTGCCTCCGGTGCGGCAGCGGAGCGCCGTTGGCGCTTCGCGCCGGAGGCGCGTGGTGCGTGGTGCGCGCGCGATGTGCGGCACGAAGCGCGTGGTGCGCGCGATGTGCGGCGCGTGTCCGGCACGAAGGCGCATGGTGCGCCGTGCCGGCGCGTCCTTGCGAGGCGCCGGCACACGGCGCGTGGTGCGCGGGGCCCGTGGTGCGCCGCGTAGTGCGTGGTACGGCGCGTTGCGCGCGGTACGGGCGAAGCGCAGCGCTTCCGGCGCGGGTTGTCTCCGCCGCGAAGCGGAACGCTTCCAGCGGGGGTTGCCTCCGGCGCGGCAGCGGAGCGCCGTTGGCGCTTCGCGCCGGGGGCGCGGAAGGAGAGCCCGCGCGCCTGGCGCGCGGGGAGCGCGGCTCCCCCGGCGCGAAGTTGCAGGTTCGGTCAGCGCGAAGCTGCGGGTTCGGTGCGCGCGGCGCCGGCGGCGCATCGCGCGCGGTCGCGGAACGCGGTACCCGTCCGGCACGACGTGACAGTGGCGTCGCAGCGTCGCGCGAAGCAACGCTCGTCCACGGGACGGCGATCCGGCGCCGTGTGCGTCGCGAAACGCACCTCGCGGCGCGCCCGGCGCAGCACATATCCGACACGAATCGCCGAGAGCGCGGAACTGGTGTGCGCCCTGCGCGCGGCGCGGCAGCCACGCGCCGGTGGCGTCTCCTGCACGGTGCGCCGAACGACGCGGTGCGCGAAGCGCATTCGGCGCGGCGCGGCGCCCGAGACCCGGCGGGTATCCGGCCACGAAACGGGTGCGGAACGCGCGAAGCGCGGGGCAGCGGTCCGGCGCGCAGCGCGCCCCACTCCAGACTCGGGCGGAAGAGAACGAACGCGTCCCGCCCATGGCGCGGGACTTCCCGTGTCCCGGCGGCCGGAACGGCCGCCATCCGCTTCCCAGCTGGCTCCGTGTCGGCGTGCACCGGCACGCCGCAGGAGCGCGCGACGGCCGGACGACTCCCCGCTCGGCGCGCCGGCACCGGCGCTGTCACCCGGACACCTCCGACGTTGACCGCCCCGCCCGGCGGCTCACCGTGGCGACGCCAGGCCACCGGCCCGGGCCCACGATCAGGACCCCAGCCCCCGTCGGCAGACGGAAGCGCGCACCAAGTCGACGACCCGGACGCGCCGTTGGCGAACCAGCCGGCCGGACCTCAACCCGCGCACCCCGAACCGGCCCGGCCCGGAAGGGCCAGGCCCCGACCCGTGATCGGCGCCCAGCGCCGATCACTCCCGCACCGCGCGGCGGTCACGCCCGGGGCGTCAACTTCGTCAGGCCGTTGATCACGCGGTCGGTGGCGTCGCCGCCCTGCGGGTCGGTCAGGTTGGCCAGCAGCTTCAGCAGGAAGCGCATCAGCATCGGGTGGCTCAACCCCCGCTGGGCGGCCAGCTTCATCACCCGGGGATTGCCGATGATCTTCACGAAGGCGCGGCCCATCGTGTAGTACCCGCCGTAGGTCTCCCGGAGCACCTTGGGGTAGCCGAGCAGCGCCAACTCCCGCTGGTTGGCGGTCCCCCGGGCCAGCGCCTGGCTGATCACCTCGGCGGCGATGCGCCCGGACTCCATGGCGTAGGCGATGCCCTCGCCGTTGAACGGGTTGACCAGGCCGCCCGCGTCGCCGACCAGCAGCAGGCCCCGGCCGTAGTGCGGCTTGCGGTTGAACGCCATCGGCAGCGCGGCGCCCCGGATCGGGCCCGTCATGTGCTCGGGGGTGAACTGCCACTCCTCCGGCATCCCGGCGCACCAGGCCCGCAGCACCTCCCGCCAGTCCAGGTCGCGGAAGGCGGGCGAGCTGTTGAGCACACCGAGGCCGACGTTGGAGGTGCCGTCGCCCATCCCGAAGACCCAGCCGTAGCCGGGCAGCAGCCGCTCCCCGCCGCCGCGCCGGTCCCACAGCTCCAGCCAGGACTCCAGGTAGTCGTCGTCGTGCCGGGGGCTGGTGAAGTAGGTGCGCACCGCCACGCCCATCGGGCGGCGCTCGTCCCGGTGCCGGTCCATCGCCAACGAGAGGCGCGAGGAGTTGCCGTCGGCCGCCACCACGACGGGGGCGCGGAAGCTGACCTCGCGTTTCTCGGCGCCCAACTTCGCCTCGACGCCGACGATCCGGCCGGTGCGCTCGTCGCGGATCGGGCCGGAGACGTTGGCCCGCTCGTGGAGCCGGGCGCCGGCCTTCTCGGCGGCCCTGGCCAGTTGTTCGTCGAAGTCGTCGCGTTTGCGGACCAGTCCGTAGTCCGGGTAGGACGCCAACTCCGGCCAGTCCAGCTGGACGCGCTGCCCGCCGCTGATGATGCGCAGGCCCTTGTTCCGCAGCCAGCCGGCCTCCTCGGAGACGTCGATGCCCATGGCGATCAGCTGCTTGGTGGCGCGCGGGGTGAGGCCGTCGCCGCAGACCTTCTCCCGGGGGAAGGCGGTCTTCTCCAGCAACAGCACGTCAAGTCCGGCCTGGGCGAGGTGGAACGCGGTGGCCGAGCCAGCCGGCCCGGCCCCCACGACAATCACATCGGCGGTGTGTTCTGAGGGGGTCTTCTCGGCGGTCTCAGCCACGTTCGGCTCTCCCATCGGCGTCAGAGACAGACAGTTCGGAGTCTATGGGGCGGCGTAGCCCGGACGGTGCCGACCCGGGCTTTCCCCGCCCGCGCACCTCCCGCCCACCCCCGCAGGGAAGGGCGAACGGGGGCGCGGGGGCACGGGCGCACGCGGGCGCGCGCGAGGGCATGGGCGCGCCGGATGGCATGGCCACCGACCGGCCCGAGCCGGCCGCCCGAGCCCGCCTTCAGTCGCCGCCGGGCTTGAAGCCCCGGTGGAGGGCCACGACGCCGCCCGTCAGATCGCGCCAGGCGGGCCGCTCCCAGCCGGCCTCCCGCACCCGCCGGGCCAGCGCGGGCTGGTCGGGCCAGGCGCGAATGGACTCGGCGAGGTAGACATAGGCGTCCGGGCTGCTGGAGACCTGCGACGCGACGGCGGGCAGCGCCCGCATCAGGTACTCGGTGTACACGGTGCGGAACGGGGCCCAGGTCGGGTGGCTGAACTCGCAGACCACCAGCCGCCCGCCGGGCCTGGTCACCCGCAGCAGCTCGCGCAGCGCGAGATCGGGGTCGGCCACGTTCCGCAGGCCGAAGGAGACGGTCACCGCGTCGAACGCGTCGTCGGCGAACGGCAGTCGGGTCGCGTCGCCCGCCGTGAACGGCAACCACGGCGTGCGCCGCTTGCCCGCCGCCAACATGCCCTGGCTGAAGTCGCAGGGCACCGTGAACGCCCCGGCGGCGGCGAACGGCTCGGACGAGGTGCCGGTGCCGGCCGCCAGGTCGAGGACGCACTCCCCGGGGCGCGGATCGACCGCCCGCACCACCGCCTTGCGCCAGCGGCGGTTCTGGCCCATCGCCAGGATGTCGTTGGTGAGGTCGTAGCGAGCGGCCACCGCGTCGAACATGGCGGCGACGTCCTTCGGTTGCTTCTCCAGCGAGGCACGTGTCACCCGGCCATTGTCCCCGGGCCGGTGCCCTTACTCGTTCGGGGGACATCCCCGCGCACCGGGATGAGCCATCCGCCATCGGCCAACTACCGTGCGTGTCATGACTCAGCAATCCCGCGCGGCACGCACGCTGCGCCTGGCCTCCCTGACCGCCACCGCCACCGGCGCGCTGCTCGCCGTGGGCGCCGGCACCGCCTCCGCCGAGGTGTTGCCCAAGGACCTCGAAAGCTCCCTGGGCACCGCCACCGAGGTGACCGGCGGCGCCCTGAAGAGCGCGGTGGACCCCGCACTCGACCTCCAGCTCTACCCGCTGGCCAACACCGGCACCGACCCGCTCAGCAACACCGTGGGCACCCAGGTCGCCGACTTCCAGCCGGTGACCACCGGGCTGTTGACCGGACAGCTCAGCGAGGGCGCAAGCACCCGTCAACTCCTCGGCGGGCTGCCGCTGTTGGGGCCGGCGCTGGGCGGCTGAGGCCCGCGTCGGGCCCGGCTTCGGGCCGGCCACCCGGCCCGAAGCCCGCGCCGCCGCACCGGTCAGCCGGCGGCGGCGTCGACCCCCGTCAGCTCGGCCGAGAGCGACCACAGCCGCTCCGCCTGCTCCGGGTCCAGCGCGTACTCCCGCACGTCCTCCGGCTCCGCGATGTCGCAGTCCTCGCAGTAGGCGCCGCCGAGGCCCGCGAGCGCAGGCGAGGTCGCCGCCCACACCTGGGTGGCCGCGCCCTGCTCCGGCGTCTTGAACGTCGGGTCCGCCCCGTTCCCCTCGGCGTCCACCCAGCCGGCCGCCATCATCTCCTCGCGGGTCAGGTGCCGTTGCAGGGGCGTGAGGATGGCGCCCGGGTGCAGCGAGAAGGCCCGCACCCCGAACTCCCGTCCCCACGCGTCCAGTCGGGCGGCGAAGAGCACGTTGGCCGTCTTGGCCTGGCTGTAGGCCAGCCACTTGTCGTAGCCCCGCTCGAAGTGGATGTCCTCCCAGCGGATCGCCGAGCCGTGGTGGCCGCGCGAGGAGACCGAGACCACGCGGGCGCCCCCGGCCCGCGCGATGGCCGGCCAGAGCCGGTTGACCAGGGCGAAGTGTCCCAGGTGGTTGGTGGCGAACTGGGCCTCCCAGCCGGGCCCGACCCGGTGGAGCGGGGCGGCCATGATGCCCGCGTTGTTGATCACGATGGGCAGCGCGCGCCCGGAGGCCAGAAAGTCGTCGGCGAACCGGGCGACGCTGGCGAGGTCCCCGAGGTCCAACTCGGCCACCTCCACCCGGTCCAGCCCCGCGAGGGCCCGCCTCGCCTCCGCCGGCCGGCGGCCGGCGACGATCACCCGCGCCCCCGCCCCGGCCAGCGCCCGCGTGGTCTCCAGTCCGATGCCCGAGTACCCGCCCGTGACCAGGGCGAGGGTGTCCGTGAGGTCGATGTCGCGCAGCACGTCCGAGGCGCTGGTGCGCGCGCCGAACCCCGAGTTGATCTTCCGCTGTGGTGTCGTCTTCGCAGCCATGCGGCCACGCTAGGAGTCGGAGCGCACTCCAGGTCAACAGGCGGATGCGGCGGGCGAGCGACCGAACGGCCCCGTCCCCGCCGAGGGGCAGCCAGCTCGGACGCCACCGGTGCCCCTGCCACCAGCGCCCCACGTCGACGTCCGGCCCGTCCTCCTCCCCGACGTCCGGCCCGACCTCCCCGAGGGCCGGGCCGACGGCCTCCCCCGCCGTCCGGATCGCGGCCGGCTCGGCCGGCGGCTCAAGGGCCCGCCGGGTGGTTGGCGCCCAGCGCGCGAGCCTCCGCTCGACGCGGCCCCAACTCTCGTCCACCGTCGGAACGTTCACCATGTCGTCACTCCCCCCGCGCCGCCTTCGGATGCCTCCCCCCGCCGACGTGGGCGCCGTCGTCGGCGAGGTGAGGACAGTCAAACACCCGGCACTGACAATCGGCGGTCGAGCCATCACGCACAGCGACCGGGGGGCGGCCGCGGCGCCCCGGCCCACGGCCCACGTGCGGCCTCCAGGGACGAACGCTCAGCCGCCCAGCAGGGGCAGCAGGTGCTCCTCCTCGTAGTCGAGATGGGCCTCCAGGCGTTCGGTCAGCTCCGTCACCGTGGCGGCCGTCTCCTCGCGGTCGGCCCCGTCCCGGCTCACGACCTCCCGCAGCCGCTCGGTGAGCACGGCCACGGCCTCGTGCTCCTCGCGCAGGCGCCGGATGACGGGCGCCGACTCGGGGTGGCCGCGCTCCACCGCCGGGAGGATCGCGGCGTCCTCCCCGGCGTGGTGGGTGCGCAGCCCGAGGCAGAGGGAGAGGCAGTTCACCCTGAGCTGGGCGCCGAGGCCGGTCGGGTCGCCGCGCTCGATCTCCTCCCGGATCGCGGCGAGTTCGCGACGGAAGCCCTCGTGCAGACGTCGGATCGTCTCGCTCGCGCTGCCGGCCCACGGCGGACCGCCCGCCCGCAGCGCCACCACCGGCAGCACCCGGCCGGCCCGCTCCTGGTACGCGCCCCAGCCGGGTTCGGCCTCGACGGCACGGGCGAAGACCCGGTCCCGTTCGGCGCCGCGCAGCACCTCGGCCGTCGCCTCGTAGGTGAACAGGCCGTCCTCGACCGTCACCTGAGGGTGCGCCAGGATGTTGTGGTACCAGTCGGGATGGCGGGGCGAGCCGCCGGCCGAGGCGATGACGAGAAGGCGCTCGCCGCCGTCGGGCAGATAGCCGAGCGGATGGGTGTGCGGGGCACCGGTGCGCGCCCCCCGGGTGGTGAGAAGCAACAGCCGGCCGCCCTCGAAGGGCCCGCCGACCCGACCTCCTCGGGCGCGGAACTCCTGAATGACCTGTTCGTTGAACGAGTTGGCGGCGGGGGTTGATGAGGACACGTGGGCATTCCTTTGGGGCTCTGCTGAAGGGGGATGTCGCGCCCGGGCGAAATGCGGGCAGGACCATTTCGCCGTTCCACGAAAAGGCGCGCTCGGTCGAATGCGCGCGCGGGGCGCGCTGGAGTGCGCGGGAGCGTGCGGAACGGCTCGACGCCACGATGCGCGCAGCTCAGAGCGGGCGCGCGGCAGGCGTGAAGTGAAGAGAGAAAGAGAGAACGCGAAGAAAAGAAGACGGCGGGCCTCGCGCCCGCGCCGGCCTCACTCGGAGGCCGGGCACCCAACTCGCTGATGGCCCAAGGCCGACCCGGCAGTCACCCGGCGAACATTACCCAGCGGCCGAGGCGTTGACAATACGGGTCGTCCCGCATTCCACGGCGGGCGGGGAGTTCACGGCGGAACGCCACGCTTTCCGCCGGGCCGAACCAGGGCACGCCGGGGCGACGCCGGAACGCGGCGGGCGCCGGGCCGGCGGCGGTGAACGGCCCGCGCCGGTGAGGGATCTCACAACTCCCGGCGGCCCCGGGCCTCGGCCAACGGCGGGTTTCGGACATCCGAACGGCCGTCAGCCGCACCCCCGACGAAGGTCGGGGGCCCACCCCCACCGTCCGACATGGGCATATGGCCGTCAGATGGCCTACGTTCAGCTGCCATGGAAACAGATCCTGAATTCGGCGGTGCCGGCCGTCGACTGGTGGTCGCCGTGGCGTCGTTGCTCCTGGGGACGGGGGTCCTGCTGTGGCTCTCGCCCGGCGGGTTGGGCGCGGACGAACCGGTGCACGTCGTCGGCGGAACCTCCGTGGACGTCTACCGCTCGATCACGGAGTGGGTCGCCGAGCTGCCCTCGTGGTCGGGGCACCTGCTGGAGATCGCCACCGAGGGCACCCTGGTCGTGCTCGGACTGGTGCTGCTGTGGGTGTGGTTCGCCGGACTCCGCGCCGGCAACGCGGCCCGGGTCGCCGGCGCCCTCGTCGTCGGCGTCGGGATGGTGGCCGCGTACGGGATCAGCGAGGCGTTGAAGGTGGTCGTGGACGAGGAACGGCCGTGCCGGGCCGTGCCGGGTGCCGAGGCGCTGGCCGAGTGCCCGCCCGTGGGCGACTGGTCCTTCCCCAGCAACCACTCGACGCTGGCGGCCGCCCTCGGCGTCGGCCTGGCCATACTGCTGCCCCGGCTCGCCGCCGTCACCCTGCCCCTGGCCGCCCTGGGCGCCCTGCTGCGGGTGGCCGTCGGGGTGCACTACCCGCACGACGTGCTGGCGGGCGCGACGTTGGGCGCCACGGTCAGCGCCGCCGTGCTGCTCGCGCTGGGGCCGGTGGCCGTCCGGCCGACCTCAGCGATCTTCCGCAGGTGGCTCGGGGGCCAGCCCGGCCCGGTGGGCCAACACCGCCGCGGCGGCCCGGTTGCCCACCCCCAACCGCGCGAGAATCGAGCTGACATGGGCCTTCACGGTCCCCTCGACCACGTGCAGCCGCCGGGCGATCTGCCCGTTGGACAGCCCGTCGCCGAGGCAGGCCAGCACCTCCCGCTCGCGAGCGGTCAGGGCGGCGACCCGACGTCTGGCGGCACTCCGGTCGGCGGCCATGCCCGCCCCCTGGGCGGCCAGATGGGCGACCACGCGCGCCGCGACCCTCGGTGAGAGATACGCGGCGCCGTCCGCGACCGCGCGGACGCCCGCGATCAGCTCCTCGGGCTCGCCCGACTTGATCAGGAAGCCGGCGGCACCCTCGCTGAGCGCGCGGATGATGTAGTCGTCCTCGCCGAAGGTCGTCAACATCACCACGGCCGTCGCGGGGGCCGTCCGGCGGATCTCCGCCATCGCGGAGATGCCGTCCAGCACCGGCATCCTGATGTCCAGCACGGCCACCCGTGGTCGGTGCCGCCGCGCCAGCTCGACCGCCTCCCGACCGTCCCCCGCCTCGGCCACCACCGCCAGGTCGGGGGCGGTGGCCAACAGGGCGCACACCCCGGCGCGGATCAGCGGCTCGTCGTCGGCGACCAGCACCCGGACCGGGCCGGTCGAACGGGGCGCGGGCGCCGCGTCAACGGCGGGCTCGGTGGACGCTGCGGACACGTCGGGCTCAGGGGCTGAGGACATCGGCTGACACCAGGGTCCCGTCGTCGAAGCAGAGTCGGTAGGCGTCGCCCGAGCCGTCGTCGAGCGGGTCTGCGGTGAGCGCGTAGTAGGAGCAGTCGGCGCCCGCCGGCGGCGGGCCCACGGACGAGTCCGGCCGGTGCGGGGTCTCCCGATCGGGGAGCAGCGGGGCGATCTCGGCGCGCTCCTGACCGACCCGAAGCCGGGCGAAGTCCTCCGCGTTCAACACCGCGTCGCGCAGCAGCAGCGCGTCCCAACCGCGCAGCACGGCCCCGAGCAGCGCGAGCGCCGCCAGCGGAACGAGCACGGTCAGGGCGAGGGTTCGCCGCACGCCGCGCCGCGCCCGGCTCCGCACCCGGGACGTCCCCGGCGCCCGCCCGAACCCGCCGGGCTCCCCCGACGCCTCGGCCTCCAGCGGGCGCGGCCGGCCATGGTGCGGCAGCCGGGCGGCCACCAGGAACCCGCCGTCCTCGGTCGGCCCGTGCCGAAGCGCCCCGCCGAGCAGCCGCACCCGCTCGTCCAGCCCGAGCAGGCCCAGGCCCCGCGCCTCTCCGGACGCGGGGCGCGAACTCCCCGTGGAACGTGAACCCCCGCCCGCCGAGGGGCCGTTGACCACCCGCACCTCGGTCGTGTCGGCGCCGCGCCGGACGCTCACCGCGACCGATGCCGCCGGCGCGTGCTTGGCAACGTTGGTCAGCGCCTCCCGCACCACCCGCCCGACGGCCCGCGCCACCGGCGCCGGCGGTGCGGGCTCCGCGCCCGGCGGCGCGTCCTTTGGGCCGCTGATCCGGCAGGTGACGTCGAGCCCGGCCGCCGAGGCGCCCGCCACCAGCCCCTCCACCCCGTGCTCCTCGGACTCGGCGCCGCCGGACCCGGCCGGCACCGTGGCGCCGCCCTCCCGCAGCAGGCTGACCACCTCCCCCAGGTGCTCGACGGCCACCGCCGCCTGGGCCCGCAGCTCTCCGGCGGCCTCGCGGTGCCGGTCCGGCAGGTCGGGCGCGAGCCGCAGGGCGCCCGCCGACAGCGCTATCAGGCTCAGGTCGTGGCCCAACACGTCGTGCATGTCCTGCGCGATCCTGGCCCGCTCGCGGAGCCGGGCCTGCTCGGCGACCAGGACGCGCTCCCGTTCCAGCCGCTCCGCGCGCTCCCAGCCGGCCCGCACCAGCTGCCGGTACTGCCGGACGAACCGGCCCACCAGCCAGGGCAACAGGGCCCCGCCGACCAGCACCGCGACGAACCGCCCGCCCCGGGCTATCCAGTCCGGCACCAGCGTCACCGCGACCACGCCCAGGGCGAGCGCCACGCCGAAGGCCAGCAGGGCCTGCCGCGTCCGGCTCGCCGGCTCGGGCCGCAGCCCCGCGACGAAGGAGGCCACCACCGTGGGCACCACCCACCACGGGCTCGGCACGCTGAGCGCCGTGCCGCACAGCGCGGCCACCAACCAAGGCCACCCGTCGCCCCAACGAGCGCGCCGGCCCACGTCCGCACGCATCGTGCGCCCCCTCTCGCCCGTCCGTCCCCCGCCTCGCCGATCGCGCGGGCGCCACCCGCGGGCCTCCCGAAGCCCGCACGCTAGGCGCCGCGCGCCGTCACCACCACTGCCGAAAGTCCAGTCCCTCCCCCCGACCTCCGGCGGAACCCACGCTCCGCCGCCCCAACGCGCCGGCCCGCCTCGCCTCAGCCACGGGGCAGCACCCGCACCCCGAGCTGGGCCGCCAACAGCGGTGCCAGCTCGACGAGTTGAGCCGGGCTGATCACCGCGCCCGCCAGCCGGTCGATGCCGCGCCCCGGCTCGAAGGCGGAGACCGCCCGAAGGTCCACGTCCCGCAGCGTGGCCCCGGTGAGGTCGGGCCCGCGCAGCTCGCAGTCGTCGAAGGAGACCCGCTCCAGCCGCGCCCCGCCGAAGTCCGGCTCGACCAGCACGCATCCCTCGAAGACGACGTCGACCAGCCGGGCCTGCCGCAGGTTCAGATAGTCGATCTTCCCGCCGCGCACCAGCACCCTGGTCAGCGAGGCGCCGCCACACTGCGCGCCGCCGAGCCTGGCGTCGCTGATCTCGACGTCCCTCAGCTCGGCGTCCATCAGATCGACCCCGACCCCCCGCACCTCGGCGAGCAGGCTGTCCAACAGCCGCGCTCCCTTGAGCACGGCCTCGTCCAGCACGCAGCCGCGCAGCGCGCAGTCGAGAAACGTCGCGCCCGGCGCGCGGGCCCCGCTGAGGTCGCGGGAGACGAACTCGACCCCGTCGTAGTCCTCCTCGGCCGCCAGCCGCGCCGTCTCGGCGAAGACCTCCGGCTCCTCGGGCAGCGCGAGCTGCGGCCGCTGGGGCCCCCGCACCGCGTCGCTCCTCCGATCGCTGCCACTTCCGACTCCGCTCGCCCCACGACTTCCGACTCCGCTCGCCATGCCGCCCATCCTGCCCGGCACCACTGACAGTGAGCGGCCGGCGGGGACCGCCTTGACCTCAAGGGCGGTTGAAGAAGCAGGCTGAAACCGCTGGTCCGCGAGGCACCGGCGGTCCGCCACGAAAGGAAGAACATGCACGCGATCCGACTCCACGCCTTCGGCCCCCCGGAGAACCTGACCTACGAGAAGACCGACGACCCCGTCCCCGGGCCGGGTCAGGTGCGGATCGCGGTGGCCGCCGCCGGGGTGCACCTCGTTGACGCCGCGCTGCGCCGGGGCGTGACGCCCGGCGGGATCTGGCCGGCCGTCGAACTGCCCACCATCCCGGGCCGCGAGGTCGCCGGCACGGTCGAGTCCGTCGGGGAGGGCGTGGCCCGCTCGTGGCTGGGGCAACGGGTCTCCGCCCACCTCGGCATGGTCCCCGGTGGCTACGCGGAACTGGCCGTCACGGGCACGGAGACGCTACACCCGCTGCCCGACAACGTCTCCGAGGGCCAGGCCGTCGCGGTGCTCGGCACGGGCCGGATGGCGATGGGGCTGCTCAGGTTCGCCCCGATCGAGCCGGGCGACACCGTCCTGGTGCTGGCCGCGGCCGGCGGCATCGGCTCGCTGCTCGTCCAGTACGCCGCGCACCGTGGGGCCACGGTGATCGGCGCCGCCGGCGGCCGGGACAAGGTCGAGGCGGTGCGCCGACTCGGCGCCGACCTGGCCGTCGACTACGACCGGCCGGACTGGCCGGAGGCCGTCCTGGCCGCGTTCGGCGAGCGCCCCGTGCGGCACCTCTTCGAGGGCGTCGGCGGCGAACGGGCCCGCGCCGCCATCGGCCTGCTGGCGCCGGGCGGCGGCCATGTCGCCTACGGCACGGCGTCCTCGGGCCTCGGCGGCACCGAGTTGGCGAACCCGACCCCCGAGGAACAGGCCGCGCTCGGGATCACCTCCCAGGTCGCCCTCGGCCCCGCCCTCTTCGAACGGATAGGCGGGTTGGAGCGCCTCCGCACGCTGGAGGACGAGGCGTTGGCGCTGGTCGGGGACGGCGTCCTGGTGCCGCTGGTCCAGGAGTTCCCGCTCGCGGACGCGGCCGGGGCGCACCGCGCCCTGGAGAGCCGCGCGACGATGGGGAAGGTGGTCCTGCGCCCCTGACCCCCATCCGAGGTCGGCCCGGGGGGATCGGCACCCGATCCTCGCGGCGGCCGACCAGCCCCCTGAGCAGCATCCGAAAGGCCCACCCTCGCCGCCCGTAACACCCGCGCTGACCAGGCGTTGTAACGCTCAGCCAGCCTCGGGCCAAGTACGGGTGAAGGCAGGAACGAGGGAGGGAGCCAGCCGTGAGAGTGCCCGCCAGGAGCCGCTGCGGTCCGGCCGCAGCGGCTCCGGACCCCAGGGTCTTCGAGGAGTTCTACCGACGACACGTCGACGAGGTGACGCGCTTTCTGGCGCGCCGCGTCCAGGACCCGCACACGGTCGCCGACCTGACGGCCGAGGTCTTCCTCGCGGTGATCGACTCGGCCCACACCTACCGCGCCGCGCGCGGCAGCGAGACGGCCTGGCTCTACGGCATCGCCCGGAACGTGGCGTCGGCGGAGCGCCGGCGGGTGGCGCGGGAGAGCGCGGCCACCAGCCGGGTCGCCGGGCGCCGGCTGCTGGAGGCGGACGACATCGCCCGACTCGAGGAGAAACTCTCCGCCGAGCGCCCCGGCCGTCAGGCCCTGGCGGCCATGGCGCGGCTCCCCGAGGGCGAGCGGGCGGTCATGGAGCTGATCGCCGTGGACCAGCTCACGGTCAAGGAGGCCGCCAAGGCCCTCGGCATCAGCCAGGTCACCGCCCGGGTCCGGCTGCACCGGGCCCGGCGGGCCCTCAGCGTCGCCGCCGCCGAGCCCGAGATCGGCAACCACATCGCGTACTCAGGGAGCAAAGCATGAACAGCACCTTCGAAGACCGTCTGTTGGACGAGCTGAAGCGCCACCACTCCGTCGCGGTGGCCGAGCGGCGGATGGCCGTCGCCCGGCGGCGGCGCCTGATCACGCCGGCCCGCACCGGCCTCGGGCTGGTCACCGCCGCCGCGGCCACGGCGGTGTTCGTGGTCCTGCCGGGAGGGGGCGGCGCCCCGGCCTACGCGGTCGAGCAGGAGGCCGACGGCGGAGTCGTGGTGCACATCTCCGACTGGCCGCACGGGGAGGAAGCCGTGGCCGAGTTCTCCGCCCTGCTGGAGGAGGCCGGGGTGGAGACGCTGTACAACCCGCCGGAGGGCTATCTGTGCCAGCCCCGCGACGAGCCTTCGGCCGGGGAGCCCGGCGCGGACGAGAGCGGGATGACGTTCTCCGAGTCGGGAGAGGACGACGGCGAGCGGTCGTTCGAGGAGGAGACCGAGCCGGGCGAGCGGCGTCCCGCCGAGGTGCCGGACGGCGCGAGCACGGCGGACGGCGTCGAGGTCAACGGCCATGTGAGCTTCCTGGGAGGCGCCACGCCGATCGGCCCGGAGGTGGCCCAGTCCATAGCCACCGCAGGGGACTCGACCGACCCGCTGCTGGACCCCGAGGCCCTGGCGGACCCGGCCGCGACCGAGGGCGGATACACCTACCACCTGACGCGGGGGGACACCGTGATCCTCTCGGACCGGGACGGCGCCGAGTCCATCGCCTTCGTCGAGGGCCAGTGCCAGCCGGTCGCGGGCTGACCGGGCGCCACCGCGCGGCAGGCCGCCGCGCCGTCCCGGGTCGGTCGGGCGCCCGGGACAGCGCGGCGGGGCGGTCAGCTCCCGACCCGCCGGGCCTCCAGGAGCACCAGCCGCTCGGGGTTCTGGATCGGGGCCCGCACCCCGACCTCGGAGAGCACCCGGCCGGGGAGCGTCACGCCCTCGCCCCACCAGGCCAGCGCGTCCATCGCCGGCCCGCGCGGGCGGTCAGCCGGGGCGAGCGGGGCGAGGCGGTAGGTCGCGTCGGGCTCAAGGCCGGGGAGCCGCACTCTGCCGGGCGGGGACTGCACGCTGGTGGCGACCTGGGCCAGCGCGAAGACCGCGTGCCCGCCGTCCTCGGCCACCACGCCGTGCACCCACAGCGCCGGGTCGGGGTGGTCCTCCCGGACCACCCGGCCGGTGTGGAGCAGCGGCCGGAGCCTCTTGTGCAGGGCGATCCACTCGGCGAGGGCCGCGCGGTCCTCGGGCGAGGCACTCGTCAGGTCCCACTCGATGCCGAAGTGGCCGAAGAGCGCGGTCCCGGCGCGGAACTCCAGGCCGTGGGTGCGTCCGGTGGTGTGCGCCTCGGGGGCGCCGACATGCGAGCCCATCAGCTCGGGCGGCAGCAGCACGCCGGTCCAGCGCTGGATGAGCTGGCGCTCCAGGGCGTCGATGCAGTCGCTCGTCCACACCCGGTCGGTGCGCTCCAGGATGCCCAGGTCCACCCGGCCGCCGCCGGAGGAGCAGGACTCGATCTCCAGGTTCGGGTGCCGCTTCCGCAGCTCGTCCATCAGCCGGTAGACGGCGAGCGTCTGGGCGTGGACGCCGGCCCGGCCGGTGGGGCTGTGCCCGGCCTCCACCAGGTCGCGGTTGTGGTCCCACTTCAGATAGGTCAGCTCGTACTCGCCGACCAGGGAGTCCAGCCGCTCCAGGATGTAGGCGTAGGCCTCCGGGTGCCCGAGGTCCAGCACCTGCTGGTGGCGGGACTCCGGGGGCAGCCGGTCGCCGGTGGCCATGATCCACTCGGGGTGGGCGCGGGCCAGGTCGGAGTTGACGTTGACCATCTCCGGCTCGACCCACAGGCCGAACTCCAGTCCCAGCCCCCGGACATACCCGACCAGTGGGTGGAGCCCGTCGGGCCACACCGTCTCGTCGACATACCAGTCGCCGAGCCCGGCGTGATCGTCCCGCCGGCCCCGGAACCAGCCGTCGTCCAGCACGAAGCGCTCGGCGCCGATCTCGGCGGCGGCGTCGGCCAGCTCCTTCAGGCGGGGCAGGTCGTGGTTGAAGTAGACGGCCTCCCACACGTTGAGGGTGACCGGCCGAGGGCTGGAGGGGTGGTGGGGACGGGCCCGCAGATAGCCGTGGAAGCGGCCGGCCAGCTCGTCCAGGCCGGCCCGGCCATAGCTGCCGAAGACCCACGGCGAGGTGTAGGACTCCCCGGCGCCGAGGGCGATCTCGCCCGCCAGCGGCAGCTCGCCGCCGGCCAGCAGCGAGACGCCCGTGTGGGTGCGTTCCGCCAGCGAGCGGTGGTTGCCGCTCCAGCCGACGTGCAGGCCCCAGACCTCGCCTGAGCGGAAGCCGAAGCCGGCCTCGCCCGCGATATGCACGGTCACCGCGTCCGTTCCCGTGCGTCCCTTGCGGTTGTCCCGCAGGTGGGTGCCGATGGTGAACGCGTGCCGCTGCGGGGTGCGTTCCCGCAGGTGGCGGCCGGTCATGTCGAGCAGTTCGGTGGCCCGTTCCGGCACCGGCAGGGCCAGCAGCAGCCCGCCGAGCGTGAACAGGGCGCCGCCGTCCTCGGCCAGGCTGGTCAGCCGGGCCCGCTGCCGCACCAGCCCGCTCTCGGTCAGCTCGATCTCGAGCCGCAGCTCCAGGGCGGCGACCACGTCCTCGGCCACGACCGCCAGCGAACGCCCCTCGGCCCGCAGCGAGGTGACGGCGAAGGCGGTGGAGAAGTCGGCGCCGGCCCGGTGCCCCGTGAGCCCCGGCGTGCCCTGCCAGCCGGCCGAGTGCTCCGGCAGCAGGGAGAGCGGCACGGCCAGGTCGACGTTGTTGGAGGCGATCTGCGGCACCGCGGCCCGGGCCAGCGAGGCCATCGCGTCCTGGCCGAGTTCGCCCAGGTCGGCGCCCCAGTGCACGACGCGGGGCAGACCGCCGCCCGTGCAGTCCAGCACCAGCGCGGTACCCGCCGACCGGAAGTTCAGGTACGACCCATCGTGCATCGACGATCCCTTGTTCGCTCGTGTTGGTACATGCGCGATTATTTCTATGTTCGCGAGGCCATGCCGGTCAACACGAGACGGCCGGCACGAGGACGGCCGGCACGAGGACGGCGGACCGTCCAGGACTTCGACGAGGACTGCCGCCAGCGCGGCGGAAAGGGGTCCGCTCGACGGGATCATCGCCCCGGAGCGGCCGCGCGTTCGACCCGGCACGGGACCGAACGACTGTGAGCCGCCTGTCGGATTCGAACCGACGACCTGCTGTTTACAAGTCCGAAGGGGTGGACCGTTCGGGGTCTATCCCACTCCCCCGAGTTCCAGAAGTGCCTGGTCAGTGCGACTGTGACTCTCTCCGGCTCCACCCGATTCCACCCCACTCCGGGACCGCCGCTCACGCAGCGCTCACGCAACTGAACCTCTCCGTAGGGCAGTTGACCTGGGGCAACTCCATTATCCCGAAGAGGGAGACGGAGGGCAACGCCCTCCGCCTTGACTACCTAACCTGGGGTTAGATAGGGTGCTCTCGATGGACACCACACCCTGGCGTCAGCGCGTGCAGGCCGAGGACGAGTTGCTGGAACAGCTCCGACTCCAGGTCTCGCACGCCGCCAAGCGCCGTGCTGCCGCCCTTGCCGAGGGCGTGGCCGAGCTGGGCAGCGTCTACGCGGTCGCTAAGGAGTTGGGCCGCAGCTGGCAGGCCATCGACAAGGCCATCAAGAAGCACGCGCCCGAGTAGGGCGCCGACCACAACCGAAAAGAAACGGGCCGGACGGCAGCTCCCGAGTGCTGGAACACCCGAGGCGCGCGCGCCGTCCGACCCGTCCACCGAACTCCCTGATTAGCCCAAGGAGACGGCACCATGGATTCTTCCATGGGCGCGCCCTCGCGCACCCCTTCCCCCTTCCGCCGCATCGTGGCGGTGGGCATCATCCGCCGCGCCAGCGGCACCACCACTCTCGCCACCGTGCTGCCCGCCGGCCGCGCGCCTCGGGGCGGTGAGTCCCGGTGAACCGCTCGGAGCTGCCGGCCGAGCTGCGCGAGCTGCTGACGGTCGTGCACGACGCGCTGGACGTGCCGCTGCCCGCCCGGCCGGAGGACCAGGCGGCGGAGGAGCGGCTACGTCAGGTCCGGGTGGTGCTCGCCCGCGAGACGCTGCGCCGCCTGACCGGCGACCGCCTCATGCTGCTCAGCTGGGCCGAGGAGGCGGACCTTCTGCGCCAGCTGGTCGCCACCGAGTACCCGGTCACCTACGAGCCGTACCAGCTCCCCGAGCAGCCGGGGGGCGAGCGGTGAGCGCGACGCTTCCCCCGTTGCCGCCGGAGTGGCCGGTGTGGGCGGTTGGCGCGGTCACCGTGGCGGGCGTGCTGTGGCTGGCCGCGCTCGCCGCCGGGGTGCTGCGCCGGCGGCTGGCCGGAACGCCGGCCGCCGTGGTGGTCACCGCCGTGGCGGCGGCCGGCTGCACCGGGTACAGCGCGGACACCAGCTGGCGGTTCGCCGCGCACTGGCTCGACATGGTCTCCACCCCGGAGCGGGCGGCGCTGTTCGCCGCCGGGGAACTCGCCCTGTTGGCGTGCGCGCTGATGGCCCGCCAGTCCCTCGCGGACACCGGGTCGCCGGGCGTGCCCGGTCTGCTGGTGTGGTTGATCGCCGGTGTCCAGGTGATCCCGGCGTTCGCCGAGGGCGGTGTGGTGGGCGGCGTCGTGCGCGGCTTCTTCGGGCCCATCCTCGCCGCTCTCCTCTGGCACCTCGCCATGGGCATCGAGGTCCGGCACGCCCGCCCCGAGACCGCCAGCCGTGGGCTGCTGGCCGTTCTGGGCCGGGACCTGCGGGAGCGGGCCCTGTCCCGTCTCGGGGTCGCCCGGCGCGGCCGGGACGCGGCGCAGATCACCCGTGACCGGTGGACCGACCGCGCGGTGGAGTACGCCGACCGCCTGGAGCAGCTGCCGGAGAGGGCCCGCCGGCGGCGGGCGCGGGTCTCGCGCCGGCTGGCCCGCGCGGTCGCCCGCTCCGGCGTCGGCACCAACCCCGAGCAGCGGCGCCGGCTGCTCGACGGGTTGGCCGCACGACGCGGGGCGGCGCAACTCGCCACGATCCCCCTGCCCTCGCCGTGGGTGCTGCCCGAGGCGCCCCCGGCCGCCGGCTCGCCGCGTGCTCTGGCGGGTGCGGAGCTGCGCCGGATGCACCCGGTGGATGCGGTGCGGGCGGTGGCGGATGCGCACCCGGATGCGCACCCCGCGCTGGTCGCGTCCATCGCGACCGAGCACGGCATCCCTACCTCGGAGGCCCAGGCCGACATGGTGTTGCGGCGGCGGGAGCGCGCCGGCGGGATGCGGTCGGTGGCCGCATCCGCCGCAGGTCAGCGCCGCGCGACTGTCAGCGCCCGGGTCGGGGACGTGGGTTCCGTCCGCATCACGGATGGAACCCGGGATGCGCACTCGGATGCGCAACCCGATCCACATCCGGAGACGAAGCCCGAGCACCAGGACGACGGGCCCGAGCTGGACCCGGACCCGCGCCTGGACGAGGCGCGGGAGATCGACGCCGCACACGTCGCCGAGCACGGCCGCCCGGCTGGGTTGCGCATCCTCCAGCGTGAGATGCGCATCGGCCAGCAGAGGGCGCAGCGCATCCGGGCGCAGCTCGACCGCGCTACCGAGGGGGCGCCGTCGTGACCGCGCTCCTCCTCTTCCTCGGCTTCACCGTCGCGGCCGGCGTTCTGCTGGCCGCCCTGGTCCCCGAGGAGCGCCGCGCGCTCCTCGACTGGGCCCTGATCACCGCCGTCACCGGCGCGGCGGTGGCCGCGCTCCTCTACCTCGGGGGCACCCCATGACCGAGTTCTCCTCCCCGCCGATGGTCGTCACCCTCGGCTCGGTGACCGCTGGCCTGGCCATCCTGGTCGTGATGCTGATCCGCTGGTGGACCCGCGACGGCCGCCGGGCCAAGGCGCTGTTGCCCTACCTGTTCTCGACGCTCTACGGGATGCTGCTGGTCCTCACCGGCGGCGGCCTGCTGGGCGGGGCTGCCGGCTGGGCCCTGTGGGGCACCACCGAGACCGGGGACGCCGCGCTGGAGCACGGCACCGGCTCGGAATCCCCGGTGGTCACCCGGCAGTACGCGGACGCCCTGACCCCCGGCGGCTCGATGGTCGTCATCCTGTGCACCGTGGCCCTGGTCGCGCTGCTGGTCTGGGGCCGCCGCCCCTGGGCACACATCGTGCTTGGCCTGCTCACCGGCATCAGCCTGGGGCTGGCCGACTCCATCGCCGGGTGGACGGCCGTCGCCCTCGCCCCGGCCGCGAACGGGGTCGGTGACGCGCTCGGGGGACTGCTGTGACCGGGCTGCGTCCGGGGCCAGCCCTGACCGAGCCGGCCGCCGACATCCACGACGGCCTGATTCTGCTGGCCCGCCGCTGGGCGACCTGGCAGTGGCCCACCACCCTGCCCCAACCCGCCGCGCCGGCGGGGGAGTCGGAGGAGAAGCCGCCGGCTCCGCCGACCGGGTACCGCGCGGTCTGGGCCCTGTGGCGGCTGCGCGCCGGCCGCGCCGCCGGCGTCCTTGGCGGCGGCTACCTCGCCATCACGGCCGCCGTCGGCACCCTCAACTCCGCACCCTGGATGGCCGCCCCTGCGGGTGTGCTGCTCGCGGTGGCTGCCCGGCGCGCCGCCGTCGACGCCCGCCCCCCAGCCCCGGCCGTGGACGACGACCAGGTACTCGCCGCCGTCCACGCCCTGTTCGGCGACGCCGACCGCATCCACCTCTCCCCGCTCGCCCGGGCCCTCGGCGAACGGCTGCCCGGGGAGTGGACGACGGCCACAGTGCGGGAGTGGGCCGGCCGCTCCGGTGTCGTCGTCACCGAGTCGGTCCGGGTGAAGGGCGTGGGGGTGAACACCGGGATCTACCGCCGGGATCTGCCCCCTCCCCCGCCCCTCTCCGACCCCCTCTCGGGGCGTAGCCCCGCAGGTCAGGGAGCTACAGCTACACCTACAGACCTGGAGATCGAGGAATGGGCGCCGGGGGCGTTCACCGCCCGCAACCCCGCCGAGACCACCGCCCGCCACCACACCATCTGACCCCCGGGCCGGCCGTCTGCTTGCCGGCGTGCCGGCCGGCCCGGGACCCGCCCCATCCCTGGAACGGAGAACCATCATGCCCCGCATCTTCCGACGGCCCGCCCAACCGCCCGCCGCGCCGCGCCCCCTGCCGCCCTTCCCCCAGCCCGTCAGCCGGAACCCCGAGTGCCGGCAGTGCGGCCAACCCTGCACCCTGGACAACGGCAAGTGGGTGTGCGGCCACTGACCACCGCCACACAGAACAACGCCCTCAGCAACCGGAGTTGCTGGGGGCGTTGTTCGTGCGGCCGGGCCCGGCCGCGTCCTCGCGCGGTGACAGCCAGCACCGCGCGAGGGGTCCGGAGCTGGGATCAGGCCGCGTCGCGGTCGCGGGCGCGTTCGCCGAGCCGCAGGACGGGCAGGACCCGGCCGGCCGCGACGGCCGACTGGGCCTCGTGGATGCGGCGGGACTGATACGGAGCGCAGAGTTCGTCCACGTCCGCGAGGGCGACGAACCGAAGGTCCGAGAGTTCGTCGCGGGCCGGCTCGGGGATCGCGGCCTGGGCGGCCTCGGCCGGGGTGAGCTGGCGGCCGATGGTGTAGACGGTGTTGTACCCCTCCGCCTGGGCGGCACGGGCGGGCACCCAGTCGCCGGCGACCACGACGCCGGTGACCTGGAGGCTGAGGCCGGTCTCCTCCAGCAGTTCCCGTTCGGCCGCCTCGTAGGAGGGCTGGTCGGCGTGGGCGCCGCCGCCGGGCAGCTGGTAGACGCCCCCCTCCTTGTAGGTGGGCTGCACGAGCAGCACCCGTCCGTCCGGGTCTTCCAGGTAGACGAGGGCGCCGATACGGCGGGCGGGCGGGGCTGCGGGGTCGATGTCCGCGTGGGCCATGGCTATGTCCGTTTTCTCTGTTGGGTGGGGAGTCGGGTCAGTTGTCGTCGCGCGGGGTCTTCGCCTTGTCGGCCGCGTCGGAGGCGATGTCAGCGGCGAAGCCCCGCGCTTCGCTCGTCGCCGTATCGCTGTGGATGATGGAGGCGGCGGCGCCCAGGTCCGCCGCCACCCGCATCGCCTCGTCGTCGGACAGGTGGGCGGCAGCGTCGTAGTCGGTCATCGTCTAGTCCTCTCTGTCGGCCCGGCGGATTCGGATGATGAACTCGCCGAACAGCCAGCAGCTCGCGGCTAGGTAGCTGGCGGCGAGGGTGGTGGTGAGGGCGAGGGCGATCACGCGGTCTCCGGGCGGTGGGGTGGTGCCCGCCCGCCGACGGGCGGGCCGGCGGGCGGGTGGGTGCCCGCCCCGCGCGGAGGTGGGGTGCGCGGGGCGGGCGTCCCGCCGGCCGGGGCCGGGGCCAGCGCTTGGGTAGGCCACCGGGCGGCGGGAGAACGGGGGCCGCCGGGCTACGGCGGCGGGGCGGCGGTCACCGGAGCGCACCGCCCAGCACCCGGTCGAGCGCGGCCAGCAGTGCGGCCGGGTCGGCGAGCGGCTGGCCTCGGGGTGGGATGCGCCAGCTGGTGGCCGGCCCGCCGTCCCAGCGCGTCCAGACCTCCGTCGCGGCGGGCACCGTGAGGCGACGCCCCGCGCGGGTGCCGCGCAGCACGTCCACCTGGCGCAGGTCGGGCCAGGTGTCGGCGCTGCCCACCGGGATGAGCCAGGCGAGGGAGCCAGCCGGCATGGTGGCCTGGTTGCGGATGACGGGGGTGGTCGGCAGGACGTCCACCACGGGCATCCCCCGACCCAGCGGTAGGCGAACGGCGTCCCAGTGCACCCCGGCCGGCAGGACGGTCGCGCCCTGGAGCGCGCTGGGCATCCAGGCGGGCGGCGCGTTCACCGCGCGGCCCTCGGCAGCGTGGCCCGCAGTTCGCGCAGCAACCTGTTGGGCGGGGCGATCACGGCGCGGTCCTCGGGCGGGATGGTCCAGTGCAGCGGCGGCACGCTGGTGTACGGGCCGGTGCGCGCGGCCGTCGCGGGCGGGATCTCCATGCGGCCCTCGGCTCGCAGCGTGGTCCCGGGCGGCAGGTCGGCCGGGTCAAGGGACTGGGCGGGCACCAGCCACGTCAGCGTCTCCTCGGCCGAGGCGATGGCGGGGGCGCGTTCCAGGCGGCTGGCTGCGCTCCAGGCGCGGGCGCGGGGCGCGGTCAGCGCGTCCCACCAGCGGCCGACGGGCAGCCAGGTCGCGGCCCGGGCGGGCATCCACTCGGCGACGCGGGCGGCGTGGATCGCGGCCATCAGCGCCTCGGGGTCCGCGATTCCCTGGCGCGGGCCGGGCGGCGTCGTCCAGCAGACGGCGCCGCCCGGGCCGAGGCGTTCGGCAGGCGGCACCAGCAGCTCGGCGCCTGCCGGCAGCAGGTCCAGCCCCGGGGGCAGCACCCACCAGACGGCAGCCCCCTGGGGCACCAGCCACGTCACGGTACCGGCCCGACGGTCGCGGATGCCCGGCTGGTGACGAACCCGCTCGACCACCGGCGCCCACAAGGGCAGCTGGGCACGCACCGCATCCCACCAGCGGCCGGCCGGCAGCGTCACCGGGTCGGCCCCGGTGGGCATCCACTCGTCGTGCGCGGTCTCGTCCATGCCGGTTCCTCCCACCAAGGCGTGTGCCAAGGACGGTAGGGAGCGCTCTGCGCTCGATGCCAGCGATGTGCAGCCATGTGCGCACAATCGCGCCTCGTCGCACACGCATACGACGCGGTCTTGACGCAATCGTTGAGCCCCTGAAGAGTTCCGCACATAACCGCAAACCGAAAACCGGGAGGCCGAGTTATGCCGGTACGGTTCATTGGGATCGACCCCGAGTCGGAGCACGGCGATAGCCCGACGGTGTGGGCGAACACTGACGCTGGCGAGCTGCTGATCCAGGGATGGACAGCAACAGAAGAGGAGGCCACCCGCTGCTACAGCGAAGGCGGCACCGCACCCGGGCACGAAGCGGCCGTGCCTGACCACGAAACCATCATCCGAATCCCCGCGCGCATGGCACCGATCCTGAGGAAGGCGCTGGATGCCCTCGACAGTCCCACCGATCGCTGACCTGCTGGACTCCGCGACCGAATCGGCAGTGCATCTAGAGATGCGAGACGTCTACGCGGTCAGCCCGGAGAACGCGGAGATGGAGCACTGGCGGCAGACCGGGGAGCGCTCAGGACCCGACTCCGCATACTGGCGTGACTGGGTCGGCCTGGTGCAGCGAACCGTGGCCCGAGGCGTCTCGGTGCGGCGGGCCAGGGTGGTGTCAGAGCCCGCGAGCGAGTACATCCGATACGAACACGCCGGCACTTCAGTGAACCAGTTCGCCGGCGAGCTGGTTCGGTGGCTGCCCCGGGAGCAGGCATCGAGACTGCTCTTGCCGGGCACCGACTACTGGCTCTTCGACGGTCGGCTCGTCCGCTTCGGCTACTTCAGCGGCGACGGCGCGGTGACCGGGCACGAACTCGACAACGCCCCTGACGTCGCGAGGCTGTGCGCGGCAGCCTTCGAGGAGGTGTGGGGACGCGCCCTCCCGCACGACGAGTACAAGATCCGTTGACGGCAGGCTGGCCAGTTCGTGACCGCATCAGCATCGTCCGCAGCGCAAGCCGCCCGCGAAGCGGTGAGTAGGCGCCTAAGAGAGCTACGCCAAGACGCTGGACTGACGATCGTTGAACTGGCCAGCCGCTGCGGCTGGCACCACGCCAAGACGAGTCGCATTGAGAACACCCGCTCCACACCCTCTACAGACGACATTCGCCGATGGTGCCGTGCGTGTTCAGCAGATGACCAAGCTGACGACATCGTTGCCGCATCCCGAAACGCGTCATCTATGTACACCGAGTGGCGCCGCTCGATGCGTACCGGCTTGCGACAGCTCCAGGAGAGCTATGGCGAACTCTTCGAGGCGACAGAGACGTTCCGGGTCTACTCCACACGCATCGTCCCGGGCATCCTCCAAACCGAGGGCTACGCGGCCGCGTTGCTGCGCGGCATCGCACGCTTTCATCGAGCGCCTGACGACGTGGACGATGCCGCAGCAGCTCGTGTCGAACGGTCTCGCATCGTGCACCAGCCGGGGCACCGGTTCATCCTCGTCGTCGAAGAGGCGGCGATGTACTACCAGTTGGGGAACACAGAGGTGATGGCTGGCCAGCTCGGCTACCTTCTCACTGCGGGTGCGCTGCCGGCCGTCTCGCTGGGGATCGTTCCGGCCAGCCTGGCCGACCGGCCGATCCGGCCACTGGAGACCTTCCACGTCTACGACGACTTGGTCGCCGTGGAGTTGCTGACTGCACGCGTGACGGTTACTCAGCCGTCGGAGGTTGCGCTTTATCTGCGGGCATTCGAGGAACTGCGGTCGCTGGCTGTGTACGGGGCGGATGCGCGGGCGTTGATCCTCCGCGCGATCGAGGCCCTGCGGTGACATGACGGACCGCCCCCGCCCACCGGCCGGTTGGCCAGCGGGCGGGGGCGTTGTCGTCTACCACTGCCGTCGTGCGGGGTCCAGCGCGCCGAGGAGACCACCGCCGGTGGGCGGAGTCTCCGGGGTCGAGGTCGGCGAGCAGGCGTAGTCCGTCGAGCCCGAGGACACGGGCGTGCACCGGTACGTCGTGCCGTCCGGGCCGGTCCATGTCCAGCTGGTCGGCGGCGGGCCTGCGGGGCCGCGTTCGCCGGCGGGTCCCTGCTCGCCTGAGGGCCCTGCGGGGCCTGGTTCGCCGGCGGGGCCCTGCGGTCCGGGTGGGCCGGTGGCGCCGTCCGTGCCGGGGGTGCCGGCCGCGCCCGGCTCCCCGTCGCCCCCGGGTTCCCCGGCCGGGCCGTCGGCCCCGTCGTCACCCGGGGCGCCGTCCTCACCGGGTAGGCCGCGCGGACCCTGCGGGCCGGTGGGGCCGCGCTCGCCCGGCGGGCCGACGTCCCCGGCCTCGCCCCGGGACCCCGGCGGGCCGGCCACCGGATCGCCCCCGAGCCGCTGCACCTGGGCCGCCAGCGCGTCCCGCGCGGTGTTCGCCGCCCGTAGGTCGTCGGCCAAACCCTGCATGGTGACCACGATCCAGGCCAGCACCGCGACGGCGCCGACCACGCCCAAGGCGTACCCGAGGTCAGCGCGGCGCGGTCTCCTCGTCGGTCTCATGCGGCACCAGCTCCCCGCGCGGAGATCCACACCTGGAGGAGCAGCAGCGCGACCGGCGCGATGAGCGCGGTGAACACCAGCCGCCTGTCCGCCTGACGGCGCTGGTCGGCCGCCCGCTGGTCTGCGTCCCGCTGCCGGTGTTCCTCGGCGCGCGCCTCCTCGATGCCCTTCACACGCTCGACCAGGAGTCGTAGCGCCTCGTCGCGGGCCTGCTGCTCCAACTGGTAGCGCTCCATGGAGACGCGGGAGTCGAGCCGCCCAGCGAGATCCCTGACGTCCTCTTTGAGGTCGGCGTGCACGTCGGCCAGGCGGCGGGCGATCTCGCCCAGGGTCGGCTCATCCACGGTCACCCCCTCGGCGGCGTGGGCGTCTCCGTGGCGCCGGGCCCGCCCGGGGTGGCCACGGCGGTCAGCACCGCGAGGAGCGCGGCGCCGCCGGCGGTCGCGAATGCCGCCGGCCAGTCCACGGTGAGGATGTCCACGGCGCCGGCGCCGAGCACGGCCACGAGGGTCTGCGCGGCGGTGCGCACGGCGCGCTCCAGGGTGGCGCGCCACCAAGTCCAGGTCGTCATCGTCGTCTCTCCGTTCGTCAGGCCGGCCAGGCCAGCAGGCTGGCGGTCAGCTCGTCTACGGTCAGGTCGCGGTCGGTGAGGTTCAGCAGGTCCACGACCAGCCGGTTGTCGTCGGTGCCGGGCAGCATCCCGGGCCAGGTGTGCACGAAGTGCCCCCGGCCGCCGGCATGGACCGGGCTGCCGATCGGCCAGCTCTTGGCGCGCTTCCAGTCCCCGCCCGCTGGCCGGGAGTTGCGCGCGATCCGGACCTGCACTTCCTCGCCGGACTCCATGCCGTCGACGCGGAACCCCACGCCGAGCACGAAGGCGTGCGCGCCGTGCAACAGCGTCTGCTCGGCCTTCTTCTCCGTCCAGCCCTTGCCCTGCACGTGGTACCGGTCCCACGTCACCGTGGTCCAGGCGCCGGCGGTGAGCGTCAGCGGCGTCGACTTCTCGTAGTAGCGGTCCATGGGCCGGGCCTCCTCGGGCTGTTCGGTCGGGGGCGGGGTCGTCGGGGTGGTGGTGTCGCCCGGGGACCAGCTGGCCGGGTGCTGGAGGCGCTGGGCGACCCGGCGCCGGATGTCGCCCATGGAGACGCCGGGCCCGCGCGGGTCGACCTTTCCCGGCTGCCACTCCGCGTGGCCGATGACCGAGGTGTCGCCCTTCTTCCCCCAGCCGTGGGCCCGGCAGATCGCCGCCGACGCGCGAACCATCGCCTCGACCTGGGCGGCCGGCCAGGGGTCCTTGCCGTCGCCGAGGTTGACGCACTCGAATCCGTAGAACCGCGCGTTGCCGTCGGTGTTCGCCTGGTTGTCCGCCGGCAGCGGGCGTTCGTCGATCACCGCCTGGAGCACGTCCCCGTCGCCCGAACCGGCGTGGTTCGCGCGGCCGTTGCCCACCAGGTACACCGTGCCGTCCTTCGCGATGACGCCGTGGCACAGCGGCCCAGGCAGCGCGCTGTGCCCCTCGTAGCAGAGGCGAACGGACGCCTCGGTGCCGGTGGTCACGGTGTGGTGCAGCATGACGCCGTTGACCGGGCCCCAGCGGCCCTTGTGGTTGCGGTTGTGGGTGCGCCAGCTGCGGTGTTCCACGATCTTGACGCCCTCGGCGCGCAGCGCGGCCAGCAGCCGGTCGGCGGTCAGCGGGGTGGCCATGCGGCCTCCTCTCATGGGTCGGCCCCGCGCCGGGGCGGGGGCGGGGCGGGGGTGGTCAGGCGGGTCCGGCGTAGTAGATGGCGATGCTGGGCCGGGTCGACCCGGTGGCCGTCGGCACGGCACTGCCCGAGTTCTGGAAGGGGCACAACTCCAAGTAGTCACCGACCCCGTTGCACGCCAGCGGCAGGTCCGGGGCGGCGAAGGCCAAGTAGGTCGTGCCGCCGCCGCCGACCCACGGCCGGGTGGTGGCGGCGGGCGGCAGGGCGCCGTTGAGCCGCCACGAGGCGCCGCGCAGCAGTGGGGAGCCGCCGCTCGCGCTTTGCAGGCTGACGGTGCCGGTGACCTTGTACCAGCCAGAGACGGTGGGCCGGTACCTGCCCGGTTGGGCGGCGGACCAGCCGCCCAGCAGGTCCACGGAGACGTTGTCCCACTGGAGGGCGTCGGCGGACTGGCCGACGGTGTTGCTGGAGATCTGCTGCTCGGCATCGCGATAGGCCGAGAAGACGAGCCGGCCGATGAGGAAGGCTTGGTTCATGATGCTGGCCGAGAGGCGTTGTCCGGGGCGGACGATCGGCGGGGGTGTGGTCATGGCAGGGGCCTCCCTACAGGGCGACGATCATGGGGCGGTGCAGGCGGATGTCCGTGCCGGAGGCGTGGCTCTTGGACACGGAGTTGACGGAACGCTCGACGGTCATCAGCTGCGGGCTGACCATCTCGAACCCGTCGAACGCGATCGTCAGCCCGGAGTTGCTGTTGCCCGTCGAGGTCATGGCGACGACCCCGACGAACCCGGAGGTGATGACGGTGTCGGTCGCGGTTACCTGCCAGCCCATCGGCTCCCGCACGGTGGCCGGCCACGCCTTGGCCTGGATCGTGGAGCCGACGGTGCGGCCCCTCAGCCACCAGGTCGTGCCGCCCGCGTAGGTGCGGCCGGTGGGCACCAGGGCGCTGATCGGCGTCAACCCTCGGGCGATCTCCAGGCTGACGCTGCCGCCGAGCCCGAGGATCAGCCGGGGCCAGTACCATTCCGCGCCGGAGATCCGCAGCATCGAGCCGACCAGCAGCGGGGCGCCGGTGGCGACGGCGCTGGGGGTGATGGACACCAGCACCTCGGCGTCGGCATGGCTCCAGGTCGACACGTACTGGAAGCGCGGCGCGTTCGGCGCTGGCAGGGCGACGATGCCTCGGCCGCCGGCCACCGTGCGGTCGGCCGGGGCGCCACCGGTCAGCACCCATGACACCGGGGTGGTGCACGGGAGATCGCCCCAGCCGGACGCCTCGGTGCGGGCGAAGTCGTCCCACACGAACGGCTCGACGGCGGTCGCCGTGACGACTTCGCCGCCCACGGCCAGGTCCACGGGCAGGTCGCCGGCGACGGCCGTCGGCGCCGGCCCGGCGCTGGTCACCCACACGGGGCCGTCGAGAGTCTGCACGATCAGCCGGTCGTCGTCCGGCGCGGCGTCGGCCGCCAGCGTCGAGCCGTCGGTGTCGATGCACGCGGGGGCGTCGTCGTCCGCCGGGTTGGTCTCCCCTACTTCGGCGGTGCGCCAGACGGACGCTGGGGCGCAGGCCAGCTCCACGTCCCAGGTGTCAGCGTTCAGGATCTCGGTGTAGGACTGCGCGATCAGGTCGATGTCGACCGCCGGCAGCCAGGACGGCGGATTGGCGATGGTGATGCGGGCGCCGACGTCCACCCGGTCGAGGTAGCGCTGGATGTGCTCGGCCATCCGCTGGTTGCGGAGGTTGAGCCGGATGACGGGGTAGCGCATCTCGTCGGGGGTGCCGAGGTGGAGGCGCCAGGCGGCGATCTGGTCGAGCTGCCCGTCGCTGGCGACGTTGAGATCCACGCTGGAGTCGTAGACGCCGATGCCCGCCGGCGGAGCCTGGATGGACAGCGGCCCGGATTCCAGCACCGCCCGCGCCGACGATCCACTGGTGCGAGTGACGGTGATGTCGTTGGTGACGTCTTGGTCGTCGTCCTGGGGTTCGATGGGTGGGGCGATGTGCCCGGCGGCGTAGTCCAGCGCGAGGTCGGGCGGCCGGTTGTACTGGGCCAGGCGGGGCCGGTAGCCGAGCCCGATCTGGTCGCGCAGCTCGGTCAGTTCGCCGCCGTCGGCCTCGGCCGCCTGCCGGACCAGGTCCAGCACGGTGGCGATGCGCTGGGGGCCCAGCCAGGTGTATCCGCTCCCGTTGAGTCCGGGGGTGGCGATGGGTAGTTGCTCTTCGGTGGCCAGGCGGCGCATCCGTATTGGCGCGGTCTCCCACCGGTGCCCGTCGTCGGGGCCGCCGGACCCCGCGCCGTATACGTCCAGGCTCGGGTTGTTGATGTAGGTGATGTGCCCGACGGGCATCCCGACCAGGGCGGTAGGCCACTGGCAGTTGATCCGGCGCGGCCGCGTGAACGGCAGTGGGCCGACGTTGCTGGAGGTGCTGGTGTACCAGTTCTCCGAGGTGCCGATGGGGGTCCACCACAGCCGGTAGTCCCAGCCGCCCGTGATGGGCACGGCGACCAGCCGCACCCGGCACCAGCGGCCGTAGGCGGCGGCCAGCGCGGTGGAATCGTTCCACCAGCCTTGGGCCACCACGGCTCCGTCCTCGTCGCGGGCGATGATCCGCGCCTCGCCGCCGCCGATGTACCCGGTGATGGTGGCAATGCCGCCGCCGGTGGTGTCGACGCGGAACCACCCCGCGCTGGAGCTGGGCAGGGTGTCGAGTCGGTAGGCCATCTCCGCCCGCCACCCCAGCGCCGGGTTGGGCAGTGAGGGCAGTGGGGCGAGGAACGTCGCGCCCTGCTGGAGCACCGGCAGTGGCGCCGAGCTGGGGAGGTCCGAGGCGGCGGCCATGTCCAGGTTCGCGATCGTTGCCGGCTGCCCGCCCGCAAGCGCCGAAGCGGCCTCGGTCGCCTCGGCGCCATCCTCCAGCGGCCAGTACGCCAGTACGTCCGTTGAGGGGATGCGGCGGCGTAGCGTGGACTGGAGGGGGCGGGCGCCTTGGCCGAGGCGCCGGAGTATGCCGGCGGCGGTTACGGGCACCCAGATGTCGGTGTCGCCGGGGGACCAGCGGGGCGGCCAGGCCGGGATCTCCCCGACCCAGCGCGGGTACCAGTCCGTCACCTCGGCGCCGCCCACCACGGTCCAGGGCACCCCAGCGGCGTCGGTGAACGCCGTGGCGCCGGGCGTTTGCGCCGTCAGGTCCACATCGGTGAGCGGCGGGCCGTCGATCCCGTCCCGGAGTTGGAATGCGTAGTAGCGGCCGGCCGCCTGCTGAAACCCGAGGTCCGTGGCGTTGCCCAGCTCCAGGTCGGCGTCGCCGCCGGTGATGACGCTGGTGGTGCCGGCGCCGATGTGCGGGGCGCCCAGCACGCTCCAGGGGCCCGCCATCGTCGGCGCGGTGTAGTAGGTGAGGGTGTGCCCGCCGTTCCCGTTGTCGATGTCCAGGGTGAAGCGCAGCGCGATCCGCTGGCCGGGGCCGCTGGTGATGGGCGCGGTCGAGGGCACGTTCAACTCTGGATAGAAGCTGCCGTCGGGTGACCAGGCGACATACAGCCGCCCGTCCAGCTCCAGCAGCAGACGCCAGATACGCGTCCGGCCGGTGTGGTAGCGGGCGGCCACCTCTTGGGTGATGGTGCCGATCTGGTCAGGCGCCCACTCCACGCGCACGTCCAGATCCCCTGTGGTGTCCAGCGCGGCCGAGCTGGGCGTGGACAGCCTGCCGACCGGCGCGGCGGGGACGCGCAGGTACGGCGCCCCCGCCCGCACGCTGACCCTGACCGGGGTGTTGCGGCCAATCCGCCCGTACAGGTCGCTCCTCGGGTTGCGCGGCGAGTACCGGCCCACGGCGCCCGTGACGCGGGAGATCCCGTTGTTCAGCTGGAACGAACACGACCCGGGGTCGGCGGTGTTGGCGCCGTCTGGTCGGCCCCGGGTGATGCGGGTGGCCTCCCTCGTGCGGACGTCCGCCGTGATGTCCTCCCACTGCCCACCGGTGTTGATCTCATAGCGCAGCTCAGGCACTCGTTCAGCCTCCCAACACGGTCTGCACGGAACCGCCGCGCACCCGCACCGCGCGGCGGAAGAGGCGCACCAGGTCGTCGTCGCCACCGGCGAAGTCCAACTCCAGCACCACGCGCTGTTCAGCGCGGCCGTCGCCGGCCCTGCGCACGGGGTCAGCGACCGAGCGCAGCATCCCGTCCAGCCGGGACAGGGGGAGCACCGCCTCGTCCTCGGGGCCTTCGCCGATCATCGCCAGGGTGGGGCCGGTGGTGACACCGCCGGCCGCCAGGTAGGGGACGTTCGGGGTGTGGAGGGTGCCGCCGCCGATGCTCCCGAGCGGACCCAAGTCCACCTTGGGCAGGGTGAAGGACAACCCGTTCCAGCCCGAGATGATCGAGTTGATCCCGGACTTGAAGCCGCCGGACAGGGCGCCGCCGATGCGGTCGCCGAGGCCGTCGAACCAGTCCTCCGCCCGCCCGGGCAGGTCCCTCAACCCGCCGAAGATGTTCGTGACCGCGTCAATGCCGCCCTGCCAGGCGGTTTTGAAGAAGTTGATCACGTTGCGCACGGCCGAGCGGATGGTGTCGAAGTGCTTGATGAGCAACCCCGGCCCGGGCCAGTTCAGGAAGATCGTCTTGGCGATCTCGAAGCCGGCCTTGACCAAGTCAACGCACCAGTTCCACGCGGCGATCACGCCGTCGCACATCGCCTGCCAGATGGTCTGGAAGATCGTGGTCTGGGTGGCGATGTAGACGATCGCCGCGACGAGCAGCCCGATCGCGACGACCACGAGCCCGATGGGGTTGGCCGTGAGGGCAAAATTCAGCAACCACTGAATCGCGACCCAGGCGGCGATCGCGGCGGCCAGGATCAGCACCGCCGGGGCTATCGCCGAGATCAAGCCCTGGTTCTGCGCGAAGAACCCGGAGGCGGCCGACAGCACGGGCAGCAGCGCGGTGCCCAACGTCATCTGGAGCGTCCTCACGGCGGCGTCCATCTGCTGGGCCGGGTCGGCCTCCATGGAGGCGGCCATGTCCGAGGCGGCGCCGGCGACATCGCCCAGCTCGGTGCCCGCGAAACCACCGGCCTCACCCAGCGCCGTGAGCGTGGCCTGGGCATCCTCGCCCGGGCCGCCCATCAGCTCGAACGCCAGCATCGTCCGATCGGTCTGGTCGTCGACGTCGGCGAGCGCGGTGACGATCTGGTCGAACGCCTGCGTGCCCTGGCCGGTGTTGACCAACTCCTGGATCTCGCCGACGTTCAGGCCCAGCCGCTCCAGCGGCTCGGCCACCGCCTCCGTGTCCGCAACCCTGAGCGTGAACTCCTTGACCGCGTCGCCCAGCTTGTCGAGCTGAAACAGCGGGTTCTCGGCCGAGGCGGCCAGCAGGCCCATCATCTGCGGGCCGGTGGCGCCAAGCTGCGCGAAGAACTCGCCGTACTCGGTGGTGAGTTCGGGGATCTCCTGGCGCATGGAGGCGGGCACCTGCTGGGCGGCGGCGGCGATCAGATCGAACGCCTCGGCGCCGTCGCCGGCCATCCCGTTCTTCATCAGCGCGCCGGCCGCCGTCGCGGACTCGGCCACGTCGAACTCGAACCGGGCGGCCAGGGCCTCGGCCGACCGGGTCATCCCGATCAGCTCGGCGTCGGTGGCCTCGCCCATGTCCTCCACGGAGGAGATGACCGCGCCGACGGAGTCGCCGACGTCGGCGAGGCTGGCGCCGAAACCGTCGGCGTAGACGGCGCCGGCGACATCGCCGGCCCGCTGCGCCTCGCCCGAGGTGAGGTCGAGTTGGTCTTCCAGGCGGCTGGTGACGGACGTGATGTCCATTGCCGACTGCATCCCCATCACGAACCCGCCGGCGACCACGGCGCCCGCCCCGGCGGCGGCGATGCCGCCTAGGGAGCGTTCCACGTCGTCGGCCGCGCCCCGCGCACCCGAGGTCAGCCCCGAGGCGTCCACGCCGATCGCGACCAGCAGCTCATCCAGCAGCGCCACCACCCACCACCCCCTACCGCGTGCGTGTGTCGGTGCCGCCGAACGCCGCCGTGATGGACACGGCCTGCATGAGCTGTTCGTCCGGGGTCTGCTCCCCGCCGCCGCTGTCCCAGGTGGGGATGAAGTCCTGCGGCCGGGCCCGCTTCCCACGCTTGCCCTTCTGGGCGTTGACCAGGGCAGCGGTCTGGATACCGTGCAGCGCGTCGCCGCGCTCCGGGCCGAGAGGGCCGGTGACCCGCTCGTAGGCCATCCACTCCGTCAACTCCGCGCTGGTGGTGGTGGCCAGCAACTCGGCTACCGACCGCCCTTGCGCGAGGGCTAGTCGGAAGAGGAACCGTCGCCAGGGGTCGTCGCGGATTTTCCCGCCGCCTCCTCGGCTGCCTCCTTCCCGATCCCCGACAGCCGGCGAGCCACGGCCGCCAGCCGCTCGATCACGGCGGCGCTCTTCTCGTTCAACGTCGCCATGTCCTTGTCGGTGAACAGCCGCTCGCCGGCCTCGTCCACGACGCACCGGGCGACCAGGCCGACGCGCACGCCCTTCGTGGATCGCGCCTGGACCGACCCGTTGGGCCCGAGGCGCAGCATGGACGCCTCCCACGCGTCGCGCTCCTGCCCAGTCAGGGCGCGCACCCGGACGGTGCCGCCCCACTCGGGCACGGGCACATCCTCATGCGCCAGGTCGGCGGCGGCGGTGATCTGGTCCTTCGTCAACAGGGCCACGGGGGGCTCCTTACTCTTCGTCTTCCAGGGGGCCGATGGAGGGCTTGCCGCTGACCTTGAACGTCAAGCTGGCGGTCAGCAGGTCGTCATACGGGCCCTCCGGCTCGAAGCCGGTCATGATCGCGTCGAACGTCCAGCTGGTGTTCAGGGCGTCGGGCCAGACGATGCGGTAGGGCTCCGGCTGGTCGACGGCCATGTGCGCGACCAGGGCGTCATGAAGCGCCGGGTCGTAGCGGATGTCCACCGAGACCTCGCCCGGGTCGACCAACCCGCCGACGAACTCCATGTGGGCGTCCGGCGACTGATGGGTGGTGGCGTCCAATGCCTCCTTCGACAGCCCGGGGCCGCTGATGCTGGTGGACTCGGCGACCGTGACGAACTCGCCCGCGACCGTGTGCTGGAACGCTGTTCCGAAGCCGTTGATGCCGGCCATGAGATCCCCTCCCCGGGGGTAGTGGTGGTCAGGTGCGCGGTAGGTCCACGCGGGTCCGCCAGCGGGCGGGGATGTGCCGGATGTCGCCCGGCGGCTCGGGGTCGGTGAGCGTCTGGGAGAACTCGAACCCGGTCACGACGTGGTCCCACCCGTCGACGCCGAGCGGCTGGTGGTCCAGCAGCTCCGTCATACGGGCGAGGATCGCCAGGCCGGGGGAGTGTCCGCGTGCGCGGGTCCAGATGTGCAGGGTGGAGACCACCTGCCGCCCGTAACCGTCGTGGGTGTTGTCCGGGGTCTCGATCGCCTCGCCGATCACGATGTACGGGTAGGGGGTGCCCTCGGGCGCGCCGTCGTGCACCCCGCCCGGCGCCAACTCGGCCAGCGCCGTGTCGCCCGTCAGCCGGGCGTACAGGGCGCGTTGGACGGGCAGCAACGCTGAGGAGGCGACAGGAGTGGTCACAGGACGCGCCTCACTTCCTCGCGGATGCGGCCGACGATCCGTCCGCGCTCGCTCTCCACAGCGGGCTGGAGCTGGGGGTTGGCCGGGATGCTGGACGTGCCGAACTCCTGGAAACGGGCGTAGGCGACGCCCGCGCCGTCCCAGCCGACGCGGGCGGTCAGCCCCTCGTCCCGGTAGGTGACGTCCACCGCGTCGCGCAGGCGCCCGGTATCGACCCGCACGCCCCGCCGTACCTGGTCGCGTACCTCCTCGGCCGAGGCGCGCACGGCGCGGCGCAGGGCGGCCTTCACCTCGTCGGGTAGCTCCTCCAGCCGGCCGCGCAGACCCTCGATGCCCTCCAGGCGCACCGTGATCCCGCCGGCCCCGCCCCGACCGCCGGCGGAACCACCGCGCCGGCCACCGCGCCGCCGGGGCGGCATCAGCGGCCCTTCCCCAGCAGCCGCACCGCCCGCGACAGATCCACGGAGATCGCCAACAGCACGGCGATCAGCCGCTCGGCCTCGGTCTGTTCGACGTCCTGCGCGAGCTGACGCAGCTCGGCAGGCTCGGGCGGTGGTGTGCTCACGGCGGTTCCCCCTCGGTCTGGATCAGGTGGACGTCCGCGCGCCGGTAGATCGGCGTCGACGGGGAGATGATCGACAGCACCCGGTACCGCTCGCCGCCGTCGCGCAGCTGGTCGCCACGGCGCACATCGGCGCCGGGCAGCGTGTAGACGGTATGGGTGTGCTCGGACCCGGCCTGCTGCGCCACCACCCGCTCGCGGGTTGAGGGTTGGTCCACCTTCGCTGCCACCTCGCCCGCCTGGGCCCAGGTGACCGTCTGCCCGCCGGCCCCATCCGGGGCGGTCGTCTGGCGCCACACGGCGAGGTGGCGGTTCAACAGGTGCGTGATGTCCACCGTTCGCCCCTCCTTCCGGCTATCGGCTGCGGGGGCCGCGCGCGTAGGGGGCCAGCAGGACGCGTTCGTACTCGGTCGGGGCTTGGCCGGTGATGGGGTTGCCCGCGCTGTCGCGGGCGTAGGTCACTGACCGGTCGCCCAGGGACTCAGCCTGGTACAGGCCGCTGCCGCCGGCTGCCGGTGGGGCGAGGTAGGCGCGGCCGGCGATCTGCCGGCAGACCAGGCGCACCGCTTCGGGGATGGGGTTCCAGCCGTGGGTGCAGACCACGGTCACCGCCGAGTCCAGCGGCCACACCCCGGTCAGGTGGGTGAGGATGCCGTGGCGAGCCCACCGGTAGTCGGCCGGGTCCAGAACGGCCCCGTCGACCGTCACGGTCGTGACGGCCGTGATGGGGCGTTCGGGTAGGACGAGCACGGCCGCGCCGGCGCCGGTCAGTTCCACCTCGGCGTCTGCCACGAGGTCGAGGTGTTGGTCGGTCTCGGCGCGGATGGTGGCCTGGGCGGCGGCGATCACCTCGCCGGCCGCCTCGGCATCGATCGTCGGGAGACGGAGGTGCGCCCGCAGCTCCTCGGGCGTGATCCACGGGTCGGCCACGTCCGCACCCCCGTCCTACTCGGGCTGATCGCCGGTCGTCGGCGACTGCGTTGTCTGCTTCGTGGTGCGCGGCGCCCTGCGGGTCGCGGTGCGCTTCTTCGGCCGCTCCTGGTGTGGCGGGGTGGCGTCGTCGGCGTCGGGCTCGGCGTGGCCGGCCGCGCACCAGGCGCGGCCCAACTCGTCCGGCACGTCTACGACTTGCCCGGTGGTGTAGCGGCGGCCGTGCCCGTCGGCGACGGCGGTGACGGAGGTGATGCGGATACGCATCGGTCTCAGCCTCCTGCCGGTGTGGCGAGGATGCGCAGCGCTTGGGGGCGCACCACGTCGCCCGTGACGCGCTTGCGGATCTTCCAGCCGATCATGCCGTCTTCGGCGTAGAGCTGGTCGAGGACCTTGACGGTCATGCCGGCGCGGTCGTAGACGCGGTAGCCGGCGTTGAAGTCCCCGAAGGCCGCGATCCGGCTGCTGGCGGCGATGGCTGCGATGTCTTCCTGGTTCTCCAGCGCGTAGCCGAGGAAGGTGTTGGGGCGGCCGGCCTGGTTGGAGGGCTGCCACAGGTATTGGCCGTTGCCGTCCTTCAGTTGGCTGATGAACAGCTCGGTGCCCGACGCCATGGCGAAGCGGCCGTTGCGCCGGTACTGCGCGGGGGTGGCGTAGATCAGGGCCTTCAGGTCGTCCAGCAGCGCCGGAGCCTCCCCGGTGCCGGCGTAGTCCGCGCTGGAGGCGGTCACCGTGGGCACCCCGCCGCCGGCGGTCATGAAGCCGACTGGCTGGCGGTTGGCGTGGCCGGTGCCGACGGTGAACGCGGTGTCCTCGGCCTCCGCGCACGCACGGGCGAAGGAGTCGCGGATGAACCTGTCCAGGTTGACGTCCGAGTCGTCGAACTCGTCCTCGCCGACCTTCGCCAGGCCGTACAGGTCCTCGATGTAGGTCCACTCCTCGGCCGGGGTGTCCGGCATGGAGTCGGTGAGGGTCTGCTCGTTCGTCTCCAGTTTGCCCCAGCCGACGGACACCTCATCCAGCGACCGCCGCCGGACGCGGTTGGAGGTGATGGACCGCTGCGAGGCCATGCCGCGCACCACGGTCAGTTCGGGCAGGGACCGGATGATCTCGGCCTCCAGGTCCTCGGGGACCAGGATCTCCCCGGCGGTGTTCTCCACCAGCGCCCGCTCTTCGGGCGTCAGGCGCGCGAGACCGACGCGCAGGCCCCGGAAGAACGCCGCGCGCTTCGCCTTGGTCCGCTGCTCGTCGGTGCCTCGGCCGCCGTCGTCGGGCCGGTCGGCGCCTCGGCCGACCGGGCGGGCCAGTTCGGCCGCGCGGCGCTCCTCGCGCTCCTGGCGCTCGATCCGCTCGGTCAGCTCGCCGAACTCGGCCTCGTGACGGTCGTAGGTGGTGCGTTCCTCGGCGGTCAGGCCGCGGTCTTCCTTCTCGGCGGTCTCGGTGATGGCGCGCAGGGACTCCACGACGCCGGCCCGCTGCTGCCGCAGCTCCACGCTGGTAGGCATGGGCTCTCCTTCTCCATGGGGTTGGTCCCGGGCCGGTCGGCCGGGAAGTGTCAGGCGCGGGCGAGTAGTTCCAGCTCGCGCAGTCGATGGCGGGCCCGCTCTGCCGGGTAGTCGGCCGGGGTCGGCGCCGAGCGGTCGGCGGCTTCCAGCAGCGCGCCCAGCGCGTCGTAGGCATCGGCCACCAGCTGCCGGTTCGCCGCCGACAGCACCTTGCCCGCGCGGACCTCCGCCAGGGCGCGGGTGACGGCCTCCGGCTCGGGCGCGGTGATGGTGGCGCCGGTCTGTCGCGCCGCCGCCGCGCGCAGCTCCGCCGACGTCGCCGCGAACGCCGGGTAGGTCACGGCGGAGACGTCGCCGCCGTCCAGGTCGATCCCGAACACCTCGTGCGTGGCGCCGGACCAGCCGTCGGCGGTGACCCAGAACCCGAACGACATCTGCGTGATGTCGCCGCGCTCCAGGCTGACGGCGAGGTCGCGGGCGTAGGAGACGTCGGCCATGTCCGCCTCGACCATCACCCCGGCGTCGTCCTCGTGCAGGCTCGCGGTGCCGGCCGCCGTGCGGGCCAGGAGAAGGTTCGGGTCGTGGTTGATCAGGAAGCGGACGTCCGGGCCTGCGGCGAGGGTGCGGGTTGCCGCGCCGGGCATGATCCGCTCCCGCCAGCCGCCCATGTCCTCAGACAGGGAGTCGTACACGATGGCCCGTCCACGGAACGTCAACCGCCCGCCGCCCTCGTCGTTGCCCTGGGCGGCCCGCACCTGAAGATCGGTCAGCGGGAACGCCCTCACCTCACGAGTACGCCGCATGGCGTCCCCTCTCTACACGTTGAACTGGAGTCGGCAGGTGCAGCCGGCGATCTCGTCCACGCCCAGCCGGGAGTCGTGCGGCCACCGCCCCCGCCGGGAACCCACGGTGAAGTCGTCGCGAATCGACACGGTCTGCCCGTCCGCCCGCCGGTGGGTGGGGCGCGGGTTGGTGTCCCACACCCGCCACGTCTTCGTCCGCGCCCCAGCGTGCTTGGCACCCTCATGGGAGGCGAAGTTCGCGACGCCCGCGACGCGGGCCTGGGCCAGCTGCCGGGCGCGGGCCTTCGTCATCTCTTCGAACATCGCCGCCACGGAGGCGCGGATCTCGGCCGGCGCGGCATCGATCCCGATCGTCCCCCCGCGCACCTCCGCCAGGGTCTCGCCGAGCTTGGTCACGGTGGTGGTGTTGATGTTGGCGGCCGTCGACGCGGCGCCGGTGGCCAGGTAGGCGGTCGTCTCCTCCGGCACGTAGGCACCGCCGAGCGCCGCAGCGGCGGCCGTGCCAACCTCGCCGGCCAGCCCGGCCGCCAACTCGAAGAGCAACGCGGCCAGGGTCTCGTTCGCCGCCGCCGTATCCAGCAGCTCCTCGGCCGTGGCGTCCGGCCGCACCGACAGCCCGGCCAGCACCTCCTCCGACTGACCGGCGAAGAACTCGGACAGCGCGTCGATGTGGCGGGTCACCCACGCGGCCAGCTGCTCCAGCGCGGGCGCCTCGGTCTCCTCGGCCCGCCGGGCCGGCGGGCCGGGGCGGGTGCGCTGGGCCGGCGGCGCCGGCGACCCGGCAGGCTGCATGTTCAGCGGCACCAGGTACTCATCCCCACCGGGAATCGGCGGCTCGTCCTCCTTCGCCAGGATGTCGTTCGCCGACAGCCAGCCGCCGCCACGGCCCTGGGTGTAGGCGGCGTACCGCGTCGCCAGGTCCCCGCGCAGCAGGCCGCCCGTGTTGAACCGCACGTACAGATCCGGGCTGCCGAGCAGCCGGGCGGCCGTGCGCTCCAGACGCGTCAGCCACGGCGTCAGGGAGTACAGCACGTATCCCAAGCTCTGCTGCTCGATCCCGCTGCCCCAGGACGTCGAGCGGTCCACGTCCCCGATCATGTGCGGCGGCACGCCGTAGATACCGGCGATCTCCGCCCGCGAGAGCTTGTAGACCTCCAGGAACGAGGCGTCAGCGGGGCTGAGGGTGGTGTTCGCCCACTTCGCGCCGGCCTCCAGCACGGCCAGGCGGTGGGACCGGTCGAACCCCTCGTGCAGGTCACGCCACTGCCGGGTCAGCCGCTCGTACTGCTCATCCGACAGCTTCCCCTCGACGGACACGATGCCGCCCGGCGTCGCGTCCCTCGCGAAGAAGCCGCCGATGTAGGAGGTGGCCGCGAAGCTCGTGCCGACCGCCTGGCGGGCCATGCCGACCGGCGACAGCCCCTCGACGCCCCCGACACCGAACGACTTGAAGTGCAGCAGCCCCTCGGCGCGGACCAGGCCGCCCGGCTCGGTGATCGGCGCCCACTCATCATCCGCGAGCGTGACCTGATACACCATCTCGCCCGTGTCCATGTTCCGGCGCGGCTCCACGCTCGTCCACGCCACCGGCCACAGCCCGGCCGGCCGCCCGGCCCGGTCGCGCTGCACGTACACGGCCGCGTTCCCCCGCAGCAGCAGCCAGCCGAGGACCTGCGCCCACATCTCCCCGGCCTCCATGCCGGGGTTCGCCTGGTAGGTCAGCAGCGGCGTCGCCGGATGGTCCAGCGGCACGCGATGCTTGCCCTGCCGCTGGAAGGTGCCCACCGGCAGCATGGAGCCGGTCTCCGCCAGCAGCCGGATGCACGAGTACACAGCGGACACCTGGAGCGCCCGCTCCGGTGTCACCAGCACGTCCGCCGCCGTCCGCTGACCGGTCAGCGGCGGCAGGGACTTCAGCCCTCGCTCGGACTCGGCACGGCGCCCGCGTCGGAACAGCGGCATCACGCACCCCCGCCCCGGTTGCCCAGCCACACCAGCGCCCCGCCGACCGGCAGCAGCGCCACCCCGGCACCCACCGCACCAGCGACCGCCGCGCCGACCACGACCAGCCCGACGGCCACGCACCCGATGCCAGCCAGCTCCAGCCCCCACGACACGATCTCGCGCACGCGCGCACCCCCTGTCAGGCCGTGATGATCCGGATGTTCGGCTCCGGCGCCTCTTCCTCGGCGCGGTCGCCGAGCCACTGGGACAGCGCGTTCAGCCCGGACGCCACGCCATCGATCCTCTTCGAGCTGACGCGACGGTCCGGCTTCACCGGCTTCACGTAGCCGTCGCCGTTCTGCCGGATGCCGACGCAGTCCACGTGCCACCGCAGGATGGGGTGACCGCCGTGGCTCACGCGGCGCGCCAGCACGAGCCGTTCGAGCTGCTTGCACGGCTCGTTCATCCCGGCGTAGCCCTGCGCGACGTGGTCCATCACCAGTCCGGACGTCTCCAGCTCCTTGGCCGTCTCCGCCGCGTTCCACCGGTCGTAGCCGACAGACCTGATGTCGAACCGGGGCGCCAGCTCGTCCGTGATCAGCGCCCGGACCGCGCGGTAGTCCACCACGCCGCCCTCCGTCAGCCGCAGCGCCGGGCCCGCGTGCGCCGGGGTCTCCGACCACCGCCCCAGGGGCACCTTCGTGGTGCGCTCCAGGTCCTTAATCCGGTCCTCGGGCAGCCAGAAGAACGGCACCCACACGTGCGGCTCGGTGTCGTCCACCGGGTCCACCGGTGGAAACCACAGGCTGAACGCCGTCATGTCCGTCGTGCTCGACAGGTCGAGGCCGCCGTAACAGGTACGGCCCTCCAACTCGTCCAGCTCCACCGGCACGGGGATGTTGCTGCGCGGGCGCCGGGCCGAGCCGTCCCAGTCGTCCATCTTCAGCCACCGGATCTCCTGCTTCGTCCTGACGTTCAGGTGCAGCCGGAGGAACCGGTTCAACTGCGCCGGGGACCGCTGCGCCTGCGCGGCGCGGCCCATCAGGTAGTCCGCCAGGACGGTCACCCCGAAGCCGGGGTTCGCGGCCTTCAGCGTGTCCTCGCTGTACGGGTCGAAGTCGGCGGCCGAGTCGTCGGCGCCGAACACCACGCCGTACACCGAGGAGTCCTCGGCGTGCCCGCCCGCCAGGGCCTCGATCTCCTCACGCTTGGTCGCGTAGGCCGTGCCGGTGCCGCCGTCGTCGGCCGTCGTGATGAACACGAGCACCGGCTGATCCCGCGCGCCGATGCCGGTCTCGACGGCGTCGATGACGTCGGAGTTCTCGTGCGCGTGCACCTCATCGATCACGCCGCCGTGGACGTTCAACCCGTGCTGGCGCATACCGTCCGAGGACAGCACGCGGAAGACGCTGTGCGTCTTCGGGTGGATCAGCCGACGGCGCTGGATGCCTCGCTGCCCCAGACGGCGCGCGAGCGGCTTGCACCCGGCGGCCATCTCCCGGCTCGCGTCGAACACGATCGCGGCCTGATCCCGGGCCGACGCGACGCAGTAGACCTCGGCGCCCGGCTCACGGTCCGCCGCGAACAAGTACAGCCCCAGGCCGCTGCACAGCGTGGACTTCCCGTTCTTCCTGGGGATCTCGAACCACACCGTGCGGATACAGCGCAGCCCGTCCGCCCGCTTCAGCCCGAAGACGGGCGCGATCAGGTACCTGACCTGCCAGTCCATCAGCCGGAACGGCTGGCCAGCGTGACGGCGGCCGATCGTCTGCTTCAGCATCAGGAAGAAGGCCAACACCCGCTCGACGGCGGCCAGATCGAACCACACGCCCGGCCCGGCCGGGAGGGGAGTCTCCAGCAGCGGGCGGCGGCCCTGCTGCATCCACTCGGTGCCGTCGATCAGCCCGGCCTCGACCCACCCGGCAACCGCCCGGTCAATCTCCGCCGTGAGCGCCTTGCGCCGGGCCCTAGTCGAGGATGCCCCCGCCGTCGTCGTCATCGTCTGGACCCTCCGGCTTCACCGCGCGCAGCCGGGACGCGGGCGTCAGCATCAACTCGCGCCCCACCGTGGCCACGACCGTTGCCGCCTCCCGCCACTGCTGCCACGCCGGATGCTTGCGGGCGTCCCCCCGCGAGTCGCGCTGGATCAGCCCCTCGTCCTGGAGCAGCTGTTCCAGCTGCACGAACCGCGACCAGGCCGCGCAGTAGGTGGCAAGGACAGCGCGGTCGATCGTGGCCAGCACGCCCAGCCGGTCCAGCTCGGGCACCACCCGGCGCCACTCGGCTTTCGCTTCCCGGTCCAGCCAGCTCGGCGCGGACGGCGCCTTCGCCGGAGCCTTCACGCGTGGCGGCGGCGGACCGCCGCCGCGCAGCGCGCGCACGTTGTCCGGCATCGGGACCGGCCCACGGGTGCCCACAGAGAGTCACCCCCGGTCACTACGTTGGTAGAAAACGGGTCGAAACTCCCGGTCGCGTTCGCGACACCCCCGCCTGCGTTCAGGACCCACCCCACCCCGGAAGATCCAACTCCCCCCTCCCGCTCGACGGGAACAGAGAGTGACCCTCAACGGCGATGAAGCGGTCAGTACTGGTCGGCCCGGTAGGTCCGCCACCACGCGGCGATCGCCTCCATGGTACCGGCCGGCCGGCCCGCGCGCCGAGCCCTGCGCACGCACTCCTCCTCGTCCACAGCCAGCACCACCACGTCATCGGCACCGGGCGCGACACGGTCGCGGTCCACCGCGCGCGGGGCGGTCGCGATGATCCACGCGGCGGCCAGATCGTGCCGCCGCTCCAGCCGGGCCACCACCGCATCCCGCGCCTCGGCCACGAACGGAGTGAGGGGAGGGGGGTGTTGGTGGGGGTGGGGGGAGCCCAACGCGACGGCGAGGGCGTCCCAGTCCACCACCAGGTCACCCGGCTTGGCGTGTTCGGCAACGTAGCTGGTCTTGCCCGAGCACGGCGGCCCGCACACCAACGTCACCCGACACGGGCTCGTGCGCGCCTTCCCGGCGCCGGCGAACCCCGTCTCCCTCGCGGTCTTGGAGTCGTGGCACGGCTTGCACATGGCCTGCAAGTTGGCCCGGTCGAACGCCAGCGCCTCATTCCCCCGGTGGGGGCGCTTGTGGTCCACCACGGAAGGCGGCGCGCCGCATCCGGCCGCGCACAACGGCTCCTCCGACAGCACTTGATCTCGCAGCTCGGCCCACCGGGGATCGGAGTAGACCCACCGCCAGGCCGCCGCCGTCGCGCGCCCGGTACGCGCCGCACGCGAGCGAGGAGCAGCCACTACCCGCGCCGCCCTGCCAACGCCCGACGCACCATCGCGGCGAACCGATCGCCACCAGCGTCCACCTTGATCGTGGTCACCTCGGGCTCGGCGTCGCCGAACGGGAGGCGGTACGACCGCACGATGGGGTCGCCGTCCTCCTCGGCGAGCTTGCGGCCGTGCTCGTCCAACTCGTACAGGGCGATCTCGATGTACCCGGCCTGGGCGTCGGAGTGGATCATGCGGACCCGTTCGGGCGGGAGCCCGAGGGCCCGGCAGGCTGCCGCGAGGCGGTTCATGGGCATGGCGTCGGGCAACTGCTCAGGCATGGTGGTCTCCTCCCGGTCCTGGGGCGCGGCCCCGGGGCGCCCTCACGCCCGGGGCCGCTCTCTCCCACTCCACCCGCCCAAGGGTGGTCATGGCGGAAGCCCCGCACATGGCGGGGCTTCCGGTACACCCGCGTGTGCGGGCGGGGCTGCGGGTTTTCCTTCGTGCCCGTTACCTGGTTCCGGGGCACACCCGCGTGTGCAGGCGCCGCGCCGCTCCGCTCCACCTCGCCGGTGGTTTAACGCCGAAGACCCCGCGCTGGGCGGGGCCTTCGGGCATACGTCCTCGCAGAGATCGTGACATGCGCTGCGATGCTGGTCAAGCAGCTGCGGGCGGAGGCTGCGGTACTGCGCCCGGACCCGGGGGCTACGGGATCGCGTAACCATCGGGCGCTCGGGGGTTGGCTTGCCTGAACTTCCTGGGATCACGGGAGGTTCAGGCAGCCGCAGGTACGCGGGGGCGGCGGGCGCGGATGAGCGGTTGGACGTCGGCCCAGGCGTAGTAGGGCTGGCGGGGTGTTCCTCCGGCGCGCGGGAGTTGGCCGCGCCGCACCAGCTGGCGGACGGCGGGGAGTCCGACGCCGAGCTGGGCGGCGACCTGGTGGGCGGTGAGGTACCCGGGCGGGACGAACAGCGGCTCCATGGCCTAAGTGTCGCTTAGGGGGTCTGCCGGCGGCCGGGGCCGTCGCCGGGGCGCAGGAGAGCGGCCTTGACCAGCTCCAGCGCCTCGGCCTTGCTGAAGCCGGCGCCCTGAAGCGCGGCGTAGAACTCGTGCAGTTGTACGGCCGCTGCCGCCAGGGCGGTGAACGGGGACGGCGGCGGGGTCTTGTCGTTCATGCGTGGGCTCCTTCGGGGTCGTGGTGGGCGGCGAGGGTGCCCCAGGTGTCGGGCGGCCAGTGGGTGCCGCACCAGGGGCAACGGGCGGTGGCGGCGCCCTCGGTGACGTGCACGGGGGCTCCGCACGGGGTGCCGGCGCCGGTGGGGGTGAGGCAGTGGCCGAGGCGCCGCCGGCGGGGGGTGGGGTCCACGATGCTGGTAGCGGCGCGCTCCAGGTCGCGGATCTCGCGGGCGAAGTCGCCGGCGGCCGGCCACGTCTCGGCGATCCAAGGGAGGTTGACGGCCAGGCCGGTGGCGGCGGCGGTGACGCGGTCGGCGATGGTGCCGGTGATGCGGGGCGGCTCCCACTCCAGGTCGGCGTGCAGGGCCGCGCGCCAGTCCTCCAGGACGCCGACGATGCCGCCGGGGCCCCGGAGGGTCAGCACCGTCTCGTTTATCGGGAGCGGCGCTTCGGCCGGCCGGGTCCCGCCCGCGCCGCTGGGGCGCGGGGCGGGGGCGAGGAACGCGGCCAGCACGGTGTGCAGGGCGGGGAGTCGGCGGAGGCGTTCGGCGGTGGCGCGGGTGCAGCCGGCGCACAGGTGGTGCTCGGCGCGCTCGCCGGCCAGCTCGCGGTCGCAGAGCCCGCACGAGGTCATCGGTCAGTCCTCCTCGCTGTCGAGCGGATCGGCGTCGGGCAGGGGATAGCCGGCCTGGTCCAGGTCCCAGGCCAGGTCTCCGGCATCGACTCCGCCCACCTCGGCGGCGGTGCACCAACGGGCGACGATGCTCAGCACCTCGTCTCGCTGGTCCTCGGCGCGCTGACGCGCTTCGTGCGGGGTGAGGGCGCCGGGCGCGTGGCGCTGGATGACCACGGTGTACAGCTCCGGGGACTCGGCCACCTTGACGTCCAACTCCAGGCGCGTCTCGCTGTAGTTGGGGGCGTCGCCGAGCAGGGCCCGGGCGGCGGCGACGAGGTGGGGCAGCAGCTCGCGGGCGGGCTCCAGCGCCATCCCGAGGCCGTTGCGGAAGTTCATGGCCCGGATGCCGGTCTCGGCCAGTTGCTTCTCGATCCACCGTTCGCGGGCCTCGTCGTCCCGGTCGCCCAACTCGGCCACCAGCGCGTCGCGTTCGGCCTCCAGCTCTGCGATCCGGTCGTAGAGGTCGTCCAGGGCGTCGTCGGTGATGGTGTCGGCGGTGTGCCGGGTGTTGGTGGTCATCGGGGCTCCCTGGTGCCGCTGCGGTGGGTGAGTTGGACGGGTGGGGTCGTTGCGGGTGGCTCGGCGAGGGTGATCGGGCCGACGTAGGACGCGATGGCGATGGTGGCGACCTTGGTGAAGCAGGCGCGGAAGCAGCGGCGGCACGGGCGTGAGGGGTTGCGGCGTTGTTTGTGGCGGCAGACGCCGGTGATCGTGCGGCGCATCTCGGCCTGGAACTTCTGGCCGTCGGCGGTCTCTTCCTCGGTCCAGTCCACGACGGGGAGCCGCAGCCGGCGCGCCAGGGCTCCGCCATCGGGGGTGAGGGGGCCCTTCATCCGCATCTGCTCGGGGCAGGTGGACGCGAGGTAGGCGAGCGCGGCGGCGGCGAGGCCCTGGCGGCGCTGTTCGGGGCGTATGTAGATCAGCTCCACCGAGCAGCGGCGGGGGTCGATGGAGCAGAACCCGGCAGGCTGGCCGGAGTTTTCGAGGATGATCAGCGTGAAGAGGAACCCGCCGACGGGCAGGCCCGGCGCGATGTGGGCGGCCCGGTCGAACTCTTCCAGCAGGTAGTCGCGGAACATCTCGGTGAGGGCCGGCGCGTGGTCGGGCCTGAACGCGACGAGGTTGGGCGGCGGGGGGTTCACCGGTCGGCCCTCTTGCTGGCGCGGTCGCGCTGCTCGGTCTCGGCCTCGGTGGGGGTGGGGGGCTGCTCGCCGGGGGCGAGCAGCAGCCAGAAGTTGTCGGCGAGGTCGGCGGGCTCCACGGTCGCGTCGCTGGCGATGCCGGCGACGACCAGGCGCTCACGGTCGTCGGCGGCGGGGGTTCGCTGGCGGTCGATCTGGTCGGCCTGGTCGTAGACGACTTCCTCTCGGACCAGCCAGCCGGCGACGGGTATGACGTGGGTTTCGCCGGGGGTGTCGCCGAGGTAGACGGCTCGCCAGCCGACGGCGGGGTGGAAGCTGATGGTGCGGTACTCGGTCTGCATTGTCGCTCCTGGTAGTGGGTGGGATGTGGACGGATGTGGACGTGGACAATGTGGACGGCGTCCACGTCCCCCCGCGCTAAACGCGCGAGTGAGAGAGAATGTCCTTTTTCTTTATTTATGTAGTAGTTGTGAGAGGTGGCGTTGGGACGGAACGGGGGGACGTGGACACGCGTCCACGTGTCCACATGTCCACATCCGCTCACTCCGTCTGAACGCAGATCCGGTCACCCTCGGTGAAAATCCAGTCCCGGGACTCCGCGAGGTCCACGGCCTTGATCGCCATGTCCCGGTCGGTGCTGCGCAGACGCCTGCGGAACTCCCCGAGGGTGATCCCGCCGACCTGTGAGGCGTGGCGGCGGGCGAGAAGGGCGACGCGCTCCAGCGCGCTGTCCCGGTCCGTCTTCGCCTGGTGGGCTCGCAGTTCGAGGTCCACCCGTTCCTGGGTCTCGCGGTTCTTCGCGGCCTGCGCCTCCCGCTGGGCGCGCCGGATCAGGGCGTCCCGCACGGCGCAGGACGACCGCCAGACGACTTCCGCCAACTCCCAGTCCTGTTCGGTGACCGTGGTCCGCCCGCCGTCCAACAGCGCGAAGAGGGCGGCCAGTTTGACCTTCATGAGGTTGGCGTGGCCGTCCAGCTCGGAGACCTCGATCTCTCCCCTGTTGCGGGCCACGTGCTCGGCCCACAGGGTGCGCCGGATGTGCTCGGGGAACCGGATGTCGATGGTGTCCGTCGCGCGCAGCTGCGCGAGGTTCAGCGGCAGCGGGCCCGGTGGGTCGGGCGGGACGTCGGGGATGGAGGGGTCTGCGGACCAGCACCACAGGAAGCGTTGCGGGGTGCCGGTGGACGCGTCTGCCAACACCGGCATGGCCGTGGCTGGTTGGAACCCGGCGGCCAGGCCGAGGCTGTAGGAGCCGGCGGCCACGTAGCGGGTGCGCTCCTCGCTCGCGTTGGTCTGCCCGAGGGTTTCGCCGATCGCCGCGCGGCGCAGCGTCTCGCCGAGGACTGAGCCGGAGCGCTCGGCGAGCTTGGCGAGGGTCTGCCCCTCATCGACGTAGAAGAACGCGTTGTGCCGCACCTGCTTGCGCACGCGCCGGGTGACCGGGTCGCCCTTGTTGGGGCCCCGGGCGTGAATCTCCCCGGTCTCCTCCTCCACGGTCCCCATGAACGCCTCGGCCATCCCCTCACCGGAACCGATGGGCAGCCCGTCCAGGAACTCGGGGTCCACCGGCGGGACCAGCGCCCGGGCCTGCTTGGTCCCGATGGACTTGCCGGTGCCCGACGGGCCGACGATCGCGACGAAGGTGTTCAGCGACGCGCGCCCGCCGATGCCGGTGACGGCCCGGTAGTGCGGCGGGATCATGGCGCTCAGGCGGGCCAGCAGGGAGTAGAAGAGGACATCCGCGCTGGAGCCCTCGGCGTGGGCGGCGCGCCGGATGTGCTGGAGCACCGGGCGGGCGTCGTAGAACTCCTCGGGCAGCAGCCCGGCCCGGCGGCCGTCCGGCTGCGGATCGTCCTCGCCGTCCGGTTCCTCGGGGTCGGCCGGGGGCTGGCCCGCCCACGTGTCATCAGCCGGTGGTTCGGCGCGCTCCGTTGGCTGCCGGTCGCTCTTGGGCGGTCGGCAGTGACGCTGCACGTCGGCCAGTGCGGCTGTGGGCAGCGCCCGGGCGCCCGGGCCGCTGGGCTGACCGTGGGCGGCGCGCAGCACATCGCGGGCGGCTTCGCGCTCATCGCCTCCGTAGTGGAGGTGGGCCCACAGGGTGGGCACGGTCAGCTTGTGGCCCGGGGCCTGCTGGCCGACGGGCAGGCCGGAGCGCTCCGACCAGTTGACGGCCACGTGGTCGTCGCACATCAGGCTGTACTCGCTGTCCGACCCGCCACCGTCGCCGGCCGGGCGTAGCCACTTCTCGCGGCCGTCGGCGGCGGTGCCCCGGTAGGTCCAGCCGGCCGGTTCCAGGACGTCCCGGAAGGTCAGATGCCGGGCCAACAGGTCGAAGACTCCCGGGCCTTGGGAGCCAGTCCAGGGCCCGGCCGGCCGGCGGGAGGGTGCGGCCGGCTGGGCGGGGCGGCCGAGGCGCGCGGCCTGCCGGTCGCGCTTCTCCGCCGCCGCCTTCTCCAGGGTGCGTCGGGCGTCGGGCTCCAGCCGTTCCACGGCGGCCCGCAGCTCGGCGAGTCCGATCGGCTGACCGGTGCCCGGTTCGCTCCCGGTGGGGCGGTCGGGGCTGGTCTTCCGGTTGATGGTGCCGGGCACCCGCATGAGGCGGTCGAGGTTGCCTACCTGGGTGTCCCAGGCGCAGCCGTGGGCGTAGGCCGAGGCGCCGAGGATCGCCTGGACGGCGGCCGTCATCCCTTCGACGGCGTCGCGGTCGGAGTCGGTGATGATGTGCGGCTGGTCCAGCATCCACACCGGGTTGACCCCGCCGCCGGAGTAGACCCAGCCGCTCGGTTCGGGCAGCCCGGAGGCTGTCACGATCTCGCGGACGTGGGCGGCGTCGATCGGGTGGGGCATGTCGTCGGGTCCGGGCTTGTGCCCGAGGTTCCCGAAGTCGCCGTCCGCCCAGAGGAACGTCAGCCCGTGGGCGAGGTCTTTCCCACCCCGGCCGCGCTCGGGATGGTCGCGCAGGGTGGTGACCTGGGCGTAGATGCCCTTGGCGCCGCGTTGGTCGAGCTGGGCAACGTAGGCGGTGGCGGCCTCGATGCCGGCCGGGTCCGTGGGGAAGCGGCGGCCGGCCCACCGGTCGGCGTCTGAGCAGATGCTCAGCAGCCCGGGAACGCTCTGGTACTGGTACGCGAGGGACGCGCGGACCAGGTCCAGGTCGGCGGTGAGGAGCGGGGCCTCGGGGGCGGCGGTCACGACCGGACCGCCGGGGTGATCGGGTTCACGAACGGTGGCTCGCTATCTGGTGGTGCCGACTGGGGTGTTCGTGGTGCGCGGGCCGCCGAGGGGCTGGGGGAAGTGCGTACCCCCTCGGCGGTCGGCGCGGTCGGTCACCCGGTGTGCGGGGCGGGGGCGGCGTGGTCGCGGGTGGCGGCGATGGTGCTGGCCAGCAGCCAGGGACCGCCGGGGGCGCCGCCGGCCTGCCGGAGGTTGATCCGGTCGGCGACGGCAGCGAGGTGGCCGGCGATGGCCTGCCCCATCTCGGGGTCCCATCCGGCGGGCACCCGGACGTCGACGACCGATCCGGGCGGGATGTGGCGGGTCTGCTCGCGCAGCTTCTCGCGCCAGTCGCCGGGGCCGGTGAGGTCGATCTCCACCGTGAGGGTCACCTGGGGCCCGGTCACGGCTGGCCGCCGACGGTGAAGCGGCCGAAGATGACGGGCAGGCCGCTGGTGTCGAACCCGAGGTGCTGGCCGATCAGGACGCGGGCGTAGGCGTCGCGTTCGGTCTCGGGGCGGCCGGGCGGCATGGCCAGGACGAGCCGGTGCCCCTGGTCCAGGAGCACGCCGCCGAAGTCGGCGTCCTCCAGCCGGATCTCGCCGAGCACGGCGCCGACGCGCTCCAGCAGCTCGGGCAGCGGGGTGTTGACGACGTCGGCCAGGGTGATGCCCCGCAGCTCCTCGGGGCTGGCCGGCCGGCAGGTGCGGGGCAGCGCCTTGTGGAACAGGTCGAGGAACAGCGCGAGGGCGCGCGCCGGGTCGTCGGCGCGCGTCAGGGCGGCGGCGATGGTGGTGACCTCGGGCCCGAGGTCGGCCAGCTCGGGGGGCAGCGTGGTGTTCGCCTGCCAGTCGGCGCGGGCGTCGATCAGGTCGGCGTGGACCTGGTCCAGGCGGTCGCACTGGGTGCGGAGTGCGCCGGTGAACTCGGCCAGCTGCTCGGGGTTCAGCCCCCGGGCCCAGAGCTGGCCGGTCACCTCGATGTCGATGTGCGGCACGCGGTGGGCGGGGTCGTCGGCGTGGGGGGTGACGACCATGGAGGGGGCGAACAGCTCCCGCCGCACGGGCTTGCCGTCCTCGCCTTCGAGGTGGGGCAGGGCGACGCCGTCCATGACGGTCCAGTGGGTGACGTCGGTCAGGGCGTCGACGTCGGCGGCGGCCAGCTGCGGGACGTAGGGCACCTCACCGGTGTTGGTGCGCTCGGCCCACGCCGGCAGGTACCCGGTGATGGGCGTTCCGCCCTCGATGGTGACGGTCCAGGCGTCCGCCTTCACGGCGGGCCGGTGGCGGCTGGCGTCCAGCTGGGCGGCGAGCGCGGTGATCTGATTGGCGAACGCGTGCAGCCGCCCGGCCCAGGCGCGCATCCCGCTCGCGTCCAGCTCCATGAACTCGGCGCCGTTGATCACGCCGACCGGGTCGCCCTCGTTCTCGGGGTCGATCAGCTGGGCGTCCAGGACGACCGGCGCCCAGGTGGCGGCCTCGGCGCGGAGCACGGTGCGGTCGCTGGCGTGGTTGATGTGCTCGCCGGTGGCGGTGCACCAGGTGTAGGTGGTGCAGGGGGTCGCGGGGCGGCCGGCCTGGGGGGTGGGCTCGGTCGCGGGCGCGGTGGGGTCGCGCTGTTCCTGGGCGTGGGCGACGTCGTCGGCGCCCTTGAACTGGGGGGCTACAGTGGTCATGAGGACGTTCTCTTTCCGGCGGCGGCGTAGGGGTGGCTAGACCCCGGCGTCGCCGTCTTGCTTGGTTAGGACTGGGTACGGACTGGGTCGGCCTCGGGCGCCGTCGGGTGGCTAGACCCGGCGGCGTCGCCGCTGGCGGGCAGGTGGAGCCAGGCGAGGACATCGGCGGTGCGCACGACGTGGCGGCGCCCCACGGGGATGGCTTGGACGGGCAACCGGCCCTCGGCGAGGAACTTGTATGTTCCGGACTGCGACAGCCCGAGGACGTCTCGGCCGAACGTGGGCCAGACCGGCATGAGCGGCGGCTGGTCGTACAGCTCGGCAACGGTCAGCGGCTTGGTCATGCCGCCGCTCCGGCTTTCTCTTCGGCCTCCAGCACGAGGTCTTCCACGCTGGTGCCGTAGGCGGCGGCCAGCAGGAGAAGCGTGGTAGAGGCGGGGCGGGCCTGCCCCCGGCGGAGCCGCGACAAGGTGGACTGAGAAATGCCGGTTCGTTTGGCGATGGCGTACCCGCTGTGGTCGCCCATCGCTGCCGCCGCTTCGTTCAGCCGTGCGGCGTGCAGGCGGAAGTTGGACGTCATGGACTCTCCTTGCTCGGCAGGAAGCTTTACGTCCCTGCAAGGAAGCACGCTAGCGCGCCCTCTGCTTCCTCGCAAGTACGTAAGCAATCCCGGGCGTGTCACTTCCCACGGCGTGCGCCCTTACCTACCCTGGTGGTTACTTGCTAGCGTGGAAGCATGACGCGAGAGAGGAACACCCCCACGCGCGCAGAACTGTTCGGGCGGTACGTGGCTGAGGCCGCGCGTGCCGCTGGCTACGACATCGACAGCCCGCGGGGCGGCGGCAAGAAGAAGCTGGCCGAAGACGCCGGAATGTCGCACGCGAGTGTGAGTCGGATGCTCGCCGGCCAGACCATCCCGGACCCCCGATTTTTCGAGCCACTGGCCGAGGCTCTCCACCTCCAGCTGACCGACGTCTTGGTGCGCTCCGGCCTGATTTCCGACGACGGGCTGGGTCCGAGTAGTCCGCCCCGTCCGACACGCCCACTCACCCCCCGGGAGGCGGCTGCCGCCCTTGGAATCACTGACCCGAAGAACATCGACGCGTTCGAGACGATGGCGGAATTCATTCTTCAGACAGACAGGAAGCCGAACCAAGCGACTCAAAGGGGAGTCGCGTGACCCTTGGGGGGAACCGAATGGCTTTCGGGATGCACGATAAGCACTACGAGCGCTGCCTCCTCAAAGCGCCTCCTACAGCGGGCTCCGGTAAGCGCTGCTACGAGTGTGTCACCAGGAAGGTGTACCGGGTCTACTCCCGAGTCGTGTTGCTGTTCGCCTGCACGTCGGCAGCTCTGTTTTTGTACATGTGTACCCCTTGGTACGACACCTCAGGTGAGGCGCTGGACCGAGAGGCCACGCTGGCACTTTCGGGATTCATTAGCATCTCCATGTTCTTCGTGACCTCGCTGTTCTGGCAGACACTTCGCGATAGAAACAGATCCGACGCCACACTGGTTTCCCTCGGAATTGCCTACGCCAGAATGGAACGGAAGTCTCAGCAGAATTTCGAGGCGATGAGGGAGGACTTCAAAGAGGAGTTCCTGGAAGATGCCATATCCCTGGGACGGCGGCTGGAGCGCGAGCAGCAGGCAAACCGAGAGCCGGCCGACTATCCCCCGCTGCGGTCTGTCCGAGAGAATGGCCCTGGGCCGGATGATCCGCCCGGGGCTCGACAAGCTGGCTGACCGGCTTCGGGAGGGGTGACGTGAAGGGTTCGACGTATCGCCGCTGCTACTGCCGGGGCGAGGATGGCCGGCCGCTGGGCAAGGCGTGCCCGAAGCTGAGCAGCAAGCGGCACGGCGTGTGGTGTGTGCGTCAGGAGTTGCCGCCGCGCAACAACGGCACGCGGCGGGCGTTTAACCGCGCCGGGTACGCCTCGGCGAAGGAAGCCCAGGCCGACCTGGAGAAGGTCCGCGACCTGCTGGCGCTACCAGAGGGCGATGACGTCGAGGCTCAGATCCGCCTCGGTGACCTCCTCGAAGAGGTGAGCAAGGACAAGCGGGCGCCGCTCCCGGAGCTGAACGACGTGCGGCGCCAGATCAACCTTGGACTGGTCCTCTCGTCGAAGCTGACGGTCGGTGAGTGGCTGGATCTCTGGCTGGAGTCGAAGAAGAAGATCAAGACCAAGACGACGCGGGGCTACGAGAGCATCATCCGTGTGCACCTGAAGCCGCTGATCGGGCACATCCGTCTGGACAGGTTGAGCGTGCCCCACCTGGACGACATGTTTCAGCGGATCGACGAGCGGAACGAGCGGATCGCGGCGGCCAACGAGCGACGACACGCTCAGGCCGCCCGGTGCCGGTGGTCCCTGCCCGAGGTGCCGCCGGCGTCGAAAGCCCCTGCGGCCGTGGCGGAGCGGGCGCGCCTGAGGGAAGAGCGGGCGGTGTTGGCCGCCATGCCGCCGTTCATGAAGCTGACCGGCCCGGCGACGAAGCAGCGGATACGGGCGTGCCTGCGGACCGCGCTGAACGCGGCGATCGCCCGCCAGCGGGAGACCGGGCTCACGTTCAACGCGGCCGAGCACGTGGAGCTGTCCGGCGGGCAGCGCCCAAAGGGCCTGCTGTGGACCGAGGAGCGCATCGCCCGCTGGCAGGAGACCGGCGAGGTGCCCAGCCCGGTGATGGCGTGGACCCCGCAGCAACTCGGTCAGTTCTTGGACGAGGCCGTGTCCTCGCGCTACTACATCGGGTACCGCTTGGTGGGCTATCACTGCCTGCGGCGGGGGGAGGCCGCCGGCGCGCGGCGGACCGATCTGGACGTGTTGACGCGGCTGCTGTGGATCGCGATCGAGCGCACCCTGGACGGGTGGACGCCGGTCGAGTCCGATCCGAAGACCGAGGGGAGTGCGGCGCCGGTCCTGCTGGACGAGGAGACCGTGCGGCTGATCGTGGAGGACACGGCGCGGAAGCGCGCCGAGGGCGAGGCACGCCTGACGGCCCAGCGGGAGCGCCGGGCCAGAGGGGAAGAGCCCGACGATTCACCGCCGGCCTGGGTGGACTCCGGCTACATCCTGACCGAGGAAGACGGCACCCCGGTCCACCCCGAGAAGCTGTCCGACGAGTTCCAGCGCATCCGCAAGCGTGCCGGGCTGCCCCCGATCAACATCAGGGATGCGCGGCACACCGGGGCCGGGCTGGTGAAGGCCGCCGGCGGCGACATCCACGACGCCAAGGTGAAGCTCAGGCACTCCACGATCAAGCTGACCAGCGACACGTACATGGTCCTGTTCCAGGAGCTGAAGGAGGCTCTTGCTGAGGGCGTGGTGGCGGTGGTGCCCCGGGCACGGAAGGCAGAAGACGAACCGGCGACCGAGGGGGCGTGACGCCCCTCTGGGGACCGTCGCTCACGCAGCGCTCACGCACGGTACGCAAATCGGGGCGAAGCGCTACCCACCCGTTCGCGGGCCCCTCGGCACTCCAGCGCTGGTCAGGCCGGGTATGGGCTGTGAGCCGCCTGTCGGATTCGAACCGACGACCTGCTGTTTACAAGACAGCTGCTCTGGCCGACTGAGCTAAGGCGGCGGGTGCCCGTGCGTTCTGGGCGCCGTAGAGGCCGCACCAGCCTACACGGCCCCTGGTGAGGGCTGTCGGCCGGTGGGAGGGCCCGGGATTTTTTTGCCGGTGGGTACTGACTTTTATATTGCTTTCGAGTTAGGTTCACCGTGCGTCCATATACATGGTCGTAACACCTTCCTACTCGGATCGTCCGGCACGTTCCTGCCGGTAGAAGGAGACAAGACAACATGGCTACGGTCACCTACGACAAGGCCACCCGGGTCTACCCCGGTTCGGACACCCCCGCCGTCGACCAGCTCGACATCCAGATCGAGGACGGCGAGTTCCTGGTGCTGGTCGGCCCCTCCGGCTGTGGGAAGTCCACCTCCCTGCGGATGCTGGCCGGGCTCGAGGACGTGAACGGGGGCTCGATCCACATCGGTGACCGTGACGTCACCCACCTTCCCCCGAAGGACCGGGACATCGCGATGGTCTTCCAGAACTACGCGCTGTACCCGCACATGACCGTCGCCCAGAACATGGGCTTCGCGCTCAAGATCGCCGGCGTCAACAAGACGGACATCCGGACCAAGGTCGAGGAAGCCGCCAAGATCCTCGACCTCACCGAGTACCTCGACCGCAAGCCGAAGGCTCTCTCCGGCGGTCAGCGGCAGCGTGTGGCCATGGGTCGCGCCATCGTCCGTGAGCCCCAGGTCTTCCTCATGGACGAGCCGCTGTCCAACCTGGACGCCAAGCTCCGTGTCCAGACCCGCACCCAGATCGCCGGCCTCCAGCGGCGCCTGGGCGTCACCACCGTCTACGTCACCCACGACCAGGTCGAGGCCATGACGATGGGCGACCGGGTCGCGGTCCTCAAGGACGGTCTGCTCCAGCAGATCGACAGCCCGCGCAACATGTACGACAAGCCCGCCAACCTCTTCGTCGCCGGCTTCATCGGCTCCCCCGCCATGAACCTGGTGGAGGTCCCGATCACCGACGGCGGCGTGAAGTTCGGCAACAGCGTCGTCCCGGTCGAGCGCGCCGCGCTCAGCGAGGCGCAGAACAAGGGCGACAGCACCGTCGTCGTCGGCTGCCGTCCCGAGCACTTCCGCGTCGTCAACGGCTCCTCCTCCGACAGCACGCTGGCCAAGGCGGACGAGGACGCCGCCGCCGGCCTCGCCGTCACCGTCAACGTGGTCGAGGAGACCGGCGCCGACGCCTACGTCTACGGCACCGCCGAGTTCGGTGGCGAGGTCAAGGACCTGGTCATCCGCGTCGACAGCCGCGACGTTCCCGACAAGGGCAGCAAGCTGCACGTCGAGCCCAAGCCGGGCGAGACCCACGTCTTCGCCGCCGGCTCGGGCGAGCGCCTCAGCGACTGACCCGTCGCGCCCACGGGCGCGCACAGCACCACAGCACCACAGCACCGGGGCCGCGTTCCCACCCACCGGGTGGGGGCGCGGCCCCGCCGCGTTCCGCGCCCAACGCCGCACCAGGCCCGCGAACGTCAACGAGGGTCAACGTCCGCGTCAACCCCCAGGGACGAAACCCCAGGACGGCGTCACCCGGGCGAGTGGCGGAATGTCATCAACCCACCACACCTCGCTACGATTCGGCTCGTGCCAACCACAAGGCCCGCTCCCAGGGCGCGGTTTGGCGCACTCCGTTCCGTTCCCTTCGTTCCGCCCGATCGTTTCGCGTCACCGTTTCGCGAGGAAGCGCGAGGAAGACCCCGTGAACCAGGCACTCCGCCACATCGGCCGAAGTCTCGCCGTAGCCCTCCCAGCCGTGCTGGTGCTCTCCGGCACGCTCGCCGTCACGCGCGTGCCCTGGGCCTCCCCTCCCTCCGAGGTGCAGATGCTCACCGCCGCCGCCGAACAGGAGCAGCAGGCCCCCCAGGACCTCCTGCGCGAACGGCTGTTGACGACCCTCCGCCAGGAGGACCCCTCCGCGGCGCTCACCGGACTCCAGCGGGCCGTCGACGAGGACCCCTCGCTGGCCCCGCACTGCGCCGAGATCGCGCGGTCCCTCGGGCAGGCCGCCGTCGACAAGTACGGCAGCGCCCAACGCGCCCAGCGCTTCGCCCGTCCCGTCTGTGACACCTCCTTCGCCGCCGGCGTGGCCCAGTCCAACTGAGCGCACATAGGCTGCGGCCATGAGCAACGCCGCATCCCGTGACGCGACACATCCGAGTCAGGCCGTGGTCCTGGCCGGTGGGCAGGGCTCCCGGCTCCGCCCGTACACCGACGACCGACCGAAGCCGATGGTGGAGATCCCCGGCACCGGTGAGCCGATCATCGGTCACCAGCTGCGCTGGCTGGCGTCCGAGGGCGTGACGGATGCGGTGGTCTCCTGCGGGCATCTTGCCGAGGTGCTCCAGGACTGGCTCGCCTCGAACGAACTGCCGCTGCGGGTCAACACCGTGGTGGAGCAGGAGCCGTTGGGGCGCGGCGGCGGCCTCAAGTACGCCGCCGCCGCGCTGCCGCGCCCCGACGAGCCGTGGTTCGCCACCAACGGCGACATCTGGACCCGGTTCTCGCTGCGCGAGATGGCCGAGTTCCACGCCGAGCGGGACGCGTTGGCCACTCTGGCCCTGGCCCGGCCGCGCATCCCCTGGGGCGCCGTCGAGACCGACGAGTTCGGCCATGTGCTGGACTTCATCGAGGCCCCGCCCTCGCCGTATCTGATCAACGCGGGCGTCTATGTCTTCGCCGCCGCGTTCACCGCCCTGCTGCCCGACCGGGGCGACCACGAGCGGCACACCTTTCCCCGCCTGGCGAGGGAACGGCGGTTGGCCGGTTTCCCGCTCTCGCAGGGCGCCTACTGGCGGGCCATCGACACCGCCAAGGACCTGACCGAGGCGGCGAAGGAACTCAACGGGCGCTGACGGCCGTTGACCCGCGCGGGCCGCCGCGCCGGTCCGACACCGTTCCGAACCCTCACCGTTCCGAACCCTCACCGTTCCGGGGCGCCGAAGTGGGCCAGGTAGTGCCAGACCTTCTTCAGGTCCTGCGGGTCGTGTTCCTCCGAGCGCGCGGCGTCGCCGATCATCCGGGGGTCGAGCAGGCCGTTCTCGGCCAACCGCCGGCCGAGCGCCGCGATCTCCGGGCCCCGGAACTCCGGGTTGGCGTCCAGGACTTCGACCGGCAGCCGGAAGCCGGGATGCCACTCCACCGGGCAGGGCAACGCGGCGGCGGCCTCGGCCACCGGCGTGCCCCGGTGGCTGGGGTCGAGCACCAGCGCGGCCACGTCCCGCGCCAGGCTGACCCGGCCGTGGACATGCGCCTCGACATGCCCGTCCAACGGGGGTTGTTGGTCGGCCAGCGCCCGTCGCACCAGGTCGCAGCGGTCGCCCACGCCGAAGGCGGTGGGCAGCGTCGAGCTGTCCGGGTAGCAGAAGGTGGCGCGCGCGAGCACCTCGGGGGCGAGCCGGAAGTGCGCCGAGCCGAAGCGTGGCGCGCCGCCGGTCGAGCGCCGCAGATGGTTCAACGCGCCGTAGACGGGTCGCTGTTGGGCGGGCGCCGCGTCATAGGCGGCGCCGAACATCCGGCTCTCCCAGCGCCAACGGTCGCCGCCCGGGTGCGCGGTGAGCCCACCGTTGCTGGTCCCGGTGACGAACTGCGAGAGATACGCCCCGTCCCTGGCCATCCGCCGCAGGATCGGCTCGCCGGCCACCAGGCGGTCGGGGTGGAAGTTCATGGTCAGCGGCAGTGTCGGGTCGAGCGGGCCGCCGGTGGCCAACGTCGCGACATGGCGCAACGCCCGCCGCTGCGGGGAGCCCTGGTCAGGGTCCTGGTCGGGGTCGACATGCGTGCGCACGGCCCCAGTCTGCCCCGGCGGCCGCCGCCCGTTCCCCGCTTTTCCCGGCGCGCCGGAACGCCCCGGCACCGGCAACGGCGGCGCCCTGGGACGACAACCGCCGTCCCGGACACCGCCGTTGATCGCTGCTAACCGAGTACGCCACCTAACCGAGCAGCCCTCCCAGGGGATCGGGGCTGCTCTGATCACCCCCGTCGTCCTCGCCGCCGCCGGCGTCCTGGCCCGGCTCCTCGGCGCCGCCGCCGGTACCGGGGTCGCCGCCCGCGCCGTTCTCGGGGCTGGGCGGCGGGGCCGGCGCGGACTCCCGCTGCTCCGGGGTGGGTTGCTCGGGCGTCGGGGCCTGCTGCTGGTCCTCGGGAGATGAGGGCTCGGCCGGCGCCGTCGGCTCCTGGGTGGCCTCCTCGCGCCGCTGCTCCTCCGTCTGTTCGCGCTCGGCGGCCCGCTCCCGCTCCTCGCGGCGCTCGGCCTCGGCGGCCGCCTCCCGCTCGGCGGTCTCGCGCGCTTCCTCCTCCTCGTCCACGAGCGGCTCGCCCGGCAGATGGTTGCGCGGCGGCTCACCCGGCTCGGGAACGGTCGCGAACTGCGAGGAACGCACCGCGCTGCCCAGCAACGAGCCGACCAGCAGCGCCACTCCGAGAAGCAGCGCCGCCAACAGCCCGCCGCGCCGCAGCACCCGGCGCCGCAGCGCGGACAGCGGGGCGCGCGGCCCCAGCCGCCGCCACGCCTCGCCGGCGAGCCGGGCGTCCAGCGAGTGCACCGGCGCGCCGGCGATGACCAGCGGCGTCCAGGCGGCGAAGAGGACCACCTCGGGGGTGTCGTAGGCCGGACCGTGCTGCCAGCTGACGGTGGTCAGCAGGGCCAGCGAGAGCGCGGCGGCCAGCAGCGCGGCGACCCGCTGCCACAGCCCGAAGAGGGTGAGCACGCCGACGACGATCTGGGTGAACGCCACGGTGAGCCCCGCGCCCACCGGGTGCGCGAGGGTCCACTCGTGCAGCGGGGCGGCCAGCGCCCAGGGCTCCAACGAGGCGAGCCAGGTGGAGAGGGAGCCCCGGTCGCCGCCGTCGAAGTAGACCGGGTCGGTGAGCTTGCCCATGCCGGCGTAGATCGCCATGAAGCCGAGCAGCAGCCGCAGCGGCAGCAGCACCAGGCCCAGGCTGAGCCGGCGGTCCGGGTGGAACGCCCTGGCCCGCTGCCGGCCGCGCCCGCGCCCGTGTCCGGTGCGCGGCGCGCGCCCCTCGTCGAGGGGGCTGGCGAACTCCCCGGTCTCTTCGGCCTCCGCCGGGTCCCACGCCCCCGCGTGCGCCAGGCCCGCGCCGGCGCGCGCTCCCGCGCCGCGCTCCCCGGTCCCCGGCTCCGCCCGGGTGGGCGCCGGCACCGGCGGCAACGGCCGGGTGGTCTCGCCGGGCCCCGGTTCCCTGGGGGCGACCACGGTGCCGACCCGTGCCACGCGCCGGGCGCCGGCCCCGATCCGGGGCAGCACCTCGGTGGCGGCACCGTCGTCCCCCGCTGCGCCGGGCGCCTCGGGCCGGCCGGCCGCGCGCACCGCCTGGAGCAGCGACCCGGCGGCCCGGTCCCCCGGCTCGCTGCGGCCGCTCCACACCAGCGGGCGGCGCCGCGCCGTCGACGCCCCGGGCAGCGCCGGCTGCCCCAGGCCCTCGGGGAGGGGGATGCTCACCGGGGGCGGGGTGGCCAGTCGCACCCGGAAGCTGGCGTGGTTGACGATGACCTGCGCCGGGTCGCATGGCACCTTGACCATGCTCAGCACCGGCTCGTCCATCGGTCGGCCGCGGAGTGTTCTGGTGTCCACGCTCATCTAACCGAGTGACAAAGGCTTAGGACACTGCCTCTCGGCGACAAAGTATGTCCGCGACCCGTCAAAGCCACACCGGCGTGGCGGTTGACATGACGGCGCGCGTCATCTCCCGTGCGCCGCACGGCGGTTCACCAGCGCACAAGGTTCAACGGGCCAGACGTTCACGCCCGCGCGCCCCCGTTCACGCCCGGCGCGCGGCGCCTCCGTTCACCACCACACACCCGCCCCGTTCACGCCCGGCGCGTGGCCGCCGCGTAGAGCGCGACGCCCGCCGCGACCCCCGCGTTGAGGGACTCCGCGCCGCCCGGCATCGGGATGCGGACCCGGAGGTCGCACGTCTCCCCCACCAGCCGGGACAGGCCCTTGCCCTCGCTGCCCACCACGATCGCCACCGGGCCGTCCAGTGCGTCCAGGTCGGACAGTTCGGCCTCGCCGTCCGCCGCCAGGCCCACCACGATCAGCCCGGCCCGCTGGTAGCCCTGGAGCGCGCGGGTCAGGTTGGTGGCCCTGGCCACCGGGGTGGTGGCCGCCGTTCCGGCCGAGGTCTTCCAGGCGGTCGCCGTCATGCCGGCCGCCCGGCGTTCCGGCACCACCACGCCGTGCCCGCCGAAGGCCGCCGTCGAACGGACCACCGCGCCCAGGTTCCTCGGGTCGGTCACCCCGTCCAGCACCACGATCAGCGGGTCGCGGCCGGACTCCGCCGCCACCTCCAGCAGGTCGTCGGGGTGGGCGTAGTCGTAGGGCGGCACCTGGAGCACGAGGCCCTGGTGGTTGAGGCCGGAGGTGATCCGGTCCAGCTCGGGCTTGGGCGACTCGACCAGGTGCAGATCGGGCCTCGCCACCGCCAGCTTGACCGCGTCCGTGACCCGGTCGTCGCTCTCCAGGAACTGCTGCACGTAGAGCGCGTTCGCCGGAACGCCGGCGCGCAGCGCCTCCAGCACCGGGTTGCGCCCGACCACCAGCTCGTTCGCCGCCTTCGCGCCGCGCCGGGCGCCCTGGCGGGACGCCTGCTGCCGCGCCTTGACGTCGGCCGCGCGCTTCTTGGCGTGGCCGGTGCGCATCTCGGCGGGCGGGGTGGGGCCCTTGCCCCGCAGTCCTCGGCGGCGCTGGCCACCGCTGCCGATCTGGGGCCCCTTCTTGTTGCTGGTGCGACGGTTGGGGCGCGGGCTGTTGCCTGGCATGGATGTCTCGTGTTCCGTGGTGTCGGGGGCTGGGGCTCGGCGGTCAGCCAAGCTCCCAGCGGGGGCCGTTGGGGGTGTCCTCGATGACCAGTCCGGCCGACTTCAGCTGGTCCCTGATGGCGTCGGCGGTGCCGTAGTCCTTGCGCTCGCGCGCCGCCTGCCGCTGGCCGAGGACGATGGAGACCAGGGTGTCGACCACCCCGGTCAGCTCGGCGCCGCGCTCGCCCGCGCCGGTCCAGGCCGGGTCGAGCGGGTCGAGGCCGAGCACGCCGAGCATGGCGCGCACCTGGGCGAGCAGCGCGGTCAACGACTCCTTGTCGCCCTCGGCGAGCGCGGCGTTGCCCTGGCGAACGGTGGTGTGCACGGCGGCCAGCGCCTGCGGCACGCCGAAGTCCTCGTCCATGGCGGCCGCGAAGTCGTCCGGAACGGTCTCCGCGGGGGCGACGTCGCCGGCCTGCTCGACGCCGCGCTGGAGGAAGCCCTCGATCCTGGCGAACGCGGTCTCCGCCTCGGCCAGCGACGCCTCGCTGTAGTCGATGGCGGAGCGGTAGTGCGGGGTGCCCAGGTAGTAGCGGAGCACGATGGGGCGCCAGCGGCGGACCATCTCCGAGACCAGCACGGAGTTCCCCAGCGACTTGCTCATCTTCTCGCCGCCGATGGTCAGCCAGGCGTTGTGCACCCAGTAGCTGGCGAACGCGTCGCCGTAGGCTTTGGACTGGGCGATCTCGTTCTCGTGGTGCGGGAAGACCAGGTCGATCCCGCCGCCGTGGATGTCGAACGCCTCGCCCAGGTACTTGTGCGCCATGGCCGAGCACTCCAGGTGCCAGCCGGGGCGACCGCGTCCCCAGGGCGTCTCCCAGCTGGGCTCGCCCGGCTTGGCCGCCTTCCACAGGGCGAAGTCACGCGGGTCGCGCTTGCCGGTCTCGCCCTCGCCGGCCGGCTGGAGCAGCTGGTCCAACTCCTGGTTGGAGAGCCGGAGATACTCCGGGAAGCTCCGCACGTCGAAGTAGACATTGCCGTCGGCCGGATAGGCATGGCCACGGCCGATCAGCGTGCGCATCATCTCGATCATCTCCGGCACATGGCCGGTCGCGCGGGGCTCGTAGTCGGGCGGCAGGCAGCCCAACACGTCGTAGGCCGCGTCGAAGGCGCGCTCGTTCTCATAGCCGATGGCCCACCAGGGCCGGCCCAACTCGGCGCTCTTGGCGATGATCTTGTCGTCGATGTCCGTGACGTTGCGCACGAACGTGACGTCATAGCCCCGGTAGGCGAACCACCGACGCATGATGTCGAAGTTCAGACCCGACCTGATGTGACCGATGTGCGGAGGAGCCTGCACGGTGGCGCCACAGAGGTAGATCGAGACGCAGCCGCGCCGGAGCGGGCTGAAGTCACGGATCTGCCGGCTGCTGGTGTCATACAGGCGAATGGTCACGCCTCAAGAGTAGTGGGCACGGAGGGTGGGCCGCGCCCCCCGGGGCGGGGGTGAACCCACCCGGAACCGCCGCCCGGAGCCGCTCGGGCGAAAGGGTCGACGCTCAGCCGTCGGCCGGGGGCAGCACCAGCGCGGTGGCGACGGCCGCCAGCCCCTCGGCCCGGCCGGTGAGGCCGAGCCCGTCGGTGGTGGTGCCGGAGACCGAGACCGGCGCACCCGCCGCAGCGGAGAGCGCGCGCTGCGCCTCCGCGCGCCGGGTGCCGATCTTGGGGCGGACCCCGATGACCTGGATCGCCACATTGCCGACGGTGAAGCCGGCGCCGCGCACGATCCGGGCCGCCTCGGCCAGCAGCGCGGTCCCCGAGGCGCCGGCCCACTCGGGACGGTCGGTGCCGAAGTGCGCGCCCAGGTCGCCGAGCCCGGCCGCCGAGAAGAGCGCGTCGCAGGCGGCGTGCGCCGCCACGTCCCCGTCCGAGTGCCCGGCCAGCCCGAACCCGGCATCCGGCCAGTACAGCCCCGCGCACCACAGCTCCCGGCCGGCCTCGAAGGCGTGCACATCGGTGCCGATCCCGACGAGGGGCAGCCCCGGCACGGCGGGCCCGACCGACCCGCCCGACCCAACCGACTCAGTAGCCATCGTTGATCCTCCTGCGGGCCAGCACGGCCTCGGCCAACAGCAGGTCCAGCGGCCTGGTCACCTTGAACGCCTCCTCGTGGCCCGGCACCAACACGACCTCCACGCCCATCCGTTCGACCAGCCCCGCGTCGTCGGTGGCCAGGTCGGAGGTGGCCGCGTCATGGGCGGCGAGCAGGGTCGCCCGGTCGAAGCCCTGCGGGGTCTGGACCGCGCGCAGCAGCGCGCGCTCGGGGGTGGCGACCACGGGCTCGGGCTCGCCGGGGGCGCCGGGCCTGGCGATCGCCTTGACCGTGTCGGTCACCGGGAGCGCGGGCACCACGGCGGGGGCGCCCGACCGCACGGCGGCGGCGACCGCGTCCACGGTCTCCACCGGAACGAGCGGGCGCGCCGCGTCGTGCACCAACACCACCCCGATGTCCTCCGGGAGCGCGGCCAGCCCCAGGCGGACCGACTCCTGCCGGGTCGCGCCGCCGGCCACCACCAGCTGCTCGACGGCGGGCGGCGGCGGGTGCTCGTCGAGCAACGAGCGGACCAGCGGGACCTGTTCGGGCGGCGCGACCACCACGACCAGCGCGATCGCCCTGGCCCTGGCCATGGCGCGCACCGCGTGGACCAGCATGGGCGTGCCGCCGAGCGGCCGGAGCGCCTTGGGCGCCCCGGGGCCGAGCCGCAGGCCGAGGCCGGCCGCCGGAATCACGGCGGCGGCGCGCGTCGGGGGCGGCTCTTCGATGAACGGTGTGACGTCTGACATTGATGACCGGTGCAGGTTTGCTCTCGGGGCGGTGATGGGTATGGCCTGAGCGTGCCGGGCTCACACGACTGGCCCTTCCGTGACAACCGGTCGAGCGGAGCTTCACCAGCCCGGCACAACTCTGGCACCGATCGGCGTGGCACGGCCACGGCGGGCGGCGACAGAAGCGGGGATCGGCGGGTGGGATGCCGACCGGTTGACCTGTGAACCACTGATCCACACGTGCCACAGCGCCCGGTCTGGCATGGGCATACATACCTTCGGGCGCTGTAGCACGTTATGGCGTCACACGTTCCGGAACGTCGACGGGGTGCGTGGTCGGCATCGTCGTCGAGGACCGGGCGGCGTGTGACGTGCGGTACTCAGGAAGCGAGAACCTCGTCGAGCAGGGACTCGGCCTTGTCCTCGTTGGTGGACTCGGCGAGGGCCAGCTCGCTCACCAGGATCTGCCGGGCCTTGGCGAGCATTCGCTTCTCGCCTGCGGAGAGGCCGCGCTCGCGCTCCCGGCGCCAGAGGTCGCGGACCACCTCGGCGACCTTGATGACATCGCCGGACGCCAGCTTCTCAAGATTGGCCTTGTAGCGGCGCGACCAGTTGGTCGGCTCTTCGGCGTACGGGGCGCGCAGCACCTCGAAGACCCGATCCAGGCCGTCCTGCCCAACCACGTCGCGCACACCGACGAGTTCGGCGTTTTCTGCCGGCACACGCACTTCGAGGTCGCCCTGAGCGACCTTCAGCACCAGGTAAGTCTTGTCCACGCCTTTAATCTGGCGAGTTTCAATGGCCTCGATCAGCGCGGCGCCGTGATGGGGATAGACCACGGTGTCGCCAACCTTGAACGTCATGTGACAGGTACCCCTTCCGTGGCTCTCCATCCTAACACGGCGGAACGCGCCTTTGAATGACGTTTCCGCAGGTCAGACCGCATCTCGGGGGTTGACAAGGGCGCCCGTGACGTGCTTCGGGCGGGCCGGCGCGGCGGGTATCCGCAGGTGAGGGCCCGGTTTGCCAAACCTCGAAGTTCCGTCCGAGGGGGCCCGGAGAAGAGAAAGAAGTTCCCCCGAAGAAGGAAAGCTGTCCGTTTTGTCATGGTTGACAGAATGCCGCCGCTCGGGGTGTCGCGGGACCCGAAGAATTGATCAACGGAAAGCCTCTTGATCGCCATTTCACTTCGCGGGAGGCGGGCCGGGTGCGGGGCCGTCCGGGTGGGTCGGTACCCTGAGGCGGCCGAAGTAGATCACCGAGACCGTCCGAGGAGATGCCGCCGCCGTGAGCAGCAGCCTTCGACGCGGCGTGGCCGCCGCTTTCTTCGCGTTCCCGCTGTTCGCGCTGACGGCCTGCGCGGCCGGGCACGACGCCGAGACCAACAACGTCCGCCCGGACAACGCCTCCGCCCAGGTCGACGAGATCAAGGTGCAGAGCGTCAACGTCATCCTGCCCGAGGGCGAGGACCGGGCCGGCCTCAGCGCCCGCCTCATCAACAACGGCACCGAGGACCAGACCCTCAGGGCCGTCGCGCTCGCCGACTCGGGCCAGCAGCTGGAGCTGCTCCCGGCCGAGGGCGAGACCAGCGTGACGGTGCCGGCCGGCGGCTCGGTCGCCCTGGGCGGCGAGGGCAACGCGACGGCCGTCCTCACCGACCCGGAGGGCGCCGAGGTCCGGCTCGGGAACGCGCAGCGTCTGGTCTTCGTGCTGAGCGAGACCGGGGAGGTCAGCCTCTCGGCCCGCGTGGTGCCGGCCTCGGGCGCGTTCGCCTACTACGAGGCGTGGGCGCCGCCGCCCGCCGAGGAGGAGCCGGTCGAGGAGGCGCCCGCCGAGGAGGAGACCCCGGCCGACGAGGGCACCGAGGGCGCTGCGGGTGACGAGGGCGCTGACGGCGCCGCGGAGCCCGGGCAGGACGCCGAGGCCGACACCGACCAGGGAACCGACGAGAACGTCGAGGACCCGGAGGCGCCGGCGGACGGCGCGGGCTCGGAAGCTACCGAGGGCACCGAAGCCACCGAGGGCGTCGAGGGCGAGCAGGGCGTGGACGCGCAGGACTGAGCGCGCGCGGAGACGACTTCGGGGGCGGGCCGCCTGGCGGCCCGCCCCCTTCGTCTGTCGCTTCCGTCGCGGCCTACGGCTCGAACTTGTAGCCGAGGCCCCGGACCGTGACCAGGTAGCGCGGGGCTCCCGGATCGGGCTCGATCTTGGCGCGCAGCCGCTTCACGTGCACGTCCAGGGTCTTGGTGTCGCCCACGTAGTCGGCGCCCCAGACCCGGTCGATCAGCTGCATCCTGGTCAGCACGCGGCCGGCGTTGCGCAGCAGCATGGCCAGCAGGTCGAACTCCTTCAGCGGCAGGTCGACCTTGCGTCCGGAGACGGTGACCACGTGCCGGTCCACGTCCATCCGGACCGGGCCGGCCTCCAGGGCGACCGGGCTCTCCTCCTCGGACTCGCCCCTGCGGCGCAGCACGGCGCGGATGCGGGCGACGAGTTCGCGGGAGGAGAAGGGCTTGGTGACATAGTCATCGGCCCCTATCTCCAGGCCGACCACCTTGTCGATCTCACTGTCCTTGGCGGTCACCATGATGACCGGGACGTTGGAACGGCCACGGAGCTGGCGGCAGACCTCGGTGCCGGGAAGCCCGGGCAGCATGAGGTCGAGCAGCACCAGGTCGGCGCCGTTGCGCTCGAACTCGTCCAGCCCCTCGGGCCCCGTGGCCGCCGTGGCGACCTCGAAGCCCTCCTTCCGGAGCATGTACGACAGCGCGTCGCTGAACGACTCCTCGTCCTCGACGACGAGCACTCGGGTCACGGGAGGACCTCCCGGGCAGTTTCGTTGGTGCGGGTGGACTGGGGGTCCCCCTGGCCGTCGACCTCGGTGTCGGCGTCGGCCTGTTCGGGGAACTCGGCGGGTTCGTGCAGGGTGCCGCCGAGGCCGTCGCGGTCTCGGCGGACGGCCAGGTGGCGTTCTCGGGCGCTGCCGGGCTCCGGCAGGCGCAGGGTGAAGGTGGAGCCCTGGCCCTCGGCGCTCCAGACCAGGACCTCCCCGCCGTGCGAGGCGGCCACGTGCTTGACGATGGCCAGGCCGAGACCGGTGCCGCCGGTGGCGCGGGAGCGGGCGGGGTCGACACGGTAGAAGCGTTCGAAGATCCGCTCCCGGTCGGTCTCGGGGATGCCGATGCCCTGGTCGGTGACGGCGATCTCGACGAGGTCGCCGCCGCCGGAGGTCACCAGCGAGCCGGCGATGGCGACGCGGGTGTGCGGCGGGCTGTAGTTGACGGCGTTCTCCACCAGGTTGCCCAGGGCGGCGGCGAGCTGGCCGCGGTTGCCCCAGACGGAGAGGTCGGCGGTGCCGCCGGAGGCGATGGTGATCTGCCGGCCGTCGGCCTGCTGGCGGCAGCGGTCGATGGCCTCGGTGACCAGCTCGTCCACGGAGACCAGCTCGGCCTGGCTGAGCATGTCGTTGTCCTGGACCCGGGAGAGGTCGATCAGCTCCTGGATGAGGTTGGTGAGGCGGGTGGCCTCGTTCTGCATCCGGCCGGCGAAGCGGGTGACCGCCTCGGGGTCGTCGGCCGCGTCGAGGACCGCCTCGGAGAGGAGGGAGAGGGCGCCGGCCGGCGTCTTCAGCTCGTGGCTGACGTTGGCGACGAAGTCCCTGCGGACCGCCTCGATCCTGCGGGCCTCGGTGAGGTCCTCGACCAGCAGCAGCACCAGGCGGGCGCCGAGCGGGGCGGAGCGGGCGGAGACGGCGAGCAGGTCGGCGCGGCCGGGGCGGTTGCGCCGGGGCAGGTCCAGCTCCAGCTGGCGGATCTCGCCGTCCCTGCGGGTGTCCCTGGCCATCTTGAGCATCGGCTCGACGGCGAGCCGGCCGCCTCTGACCAGGCCCAGCGCGTAGGCGGCCGAGCTGGCCTTGAGCACGGTGTCGCTCTCGTCGAGCACCACGGCCGAGGAGCGGAGCACGGAGAGCACCGTGTCCACGCCGGGCGGCAGGGTGGGCTCGGCCGGCGGGGCGCTGCGCGGGGAACGCCCGCGTTCGCGCTCGCTGAGCCGGAACGCCAGCATGGCGACCACGCCGGTGCACACACCGGCGATCGCCGCCACTGCGGCGACCGCCGCGTTCACGTCCATATCCTCAGGTTATGCGGCGCGGGCCCGGTGCCACAGAGCTGACCGAAGATGCTCGTCCACCCGCCCGGGAGAGTTCACCTTGACGACAGCGATGGTTCACTTGGCGGGGCGGAAACGGCTGCTTTCCGGACAGAGCGTGAGAGCCGGAAGCCCGGTGCCGGGATGCGCTGGGGTGTTGTCGGGCAGGCGCCGGGATACTGCCGGGTGAGGGAAGGACAGTCATGCGTGACGCTTACCACGAGGAACTGGATGCGATCAGCGACAGCCTGGTCGAGATGGCGCGGTTCGTCGGCTCGGCGATAGGTCGGGCGACGACCGCGATGTTGGACGCCGACCTGAAGCTGGCCGAGAGCGTGATCGAGGCCGACGACAAGGTCGACGAGATGCACCGCGACCTGGAGAACGCGGCGATCGCGCTGCTGGCGCGGCAGCAGCCGGTGGCCACGGATCTGCGGATCGTGGTGACCAGCCTGCGGATGAGCGCGGACCTGGAGCGCTGCGGGGACCTGGCGCAGCACGTGGCGAAGGTGGCGCGGCTGCGCTTCCCCGACTCGGCGGTGCCGCGCGACCTGTCGGCGACCATCCTGGAGATGGGGCAGCTGGCGCAGCGGCTGATGGCGAAGGCCACGGAGGTGCTGCTCACCAAGGACGTCGAGCTGGCGATGCAGCTGGAGCAGGACGACGACGAGATGGACTCGTTGCACCGGACGCTCTTCAGCCATCTGCTGGACGACCGGTGGAACCACGGGATCGAGACGGCGGTGGACGTGACGCTGCTGGGTCGTTACTACGAGCGGTTCGCCGACCACGCGGTGTCGATCGCGCGGCGGGTGGTGTTCCTCGTGACGGGGGAGCACGCGGACGAGTTCACGCCGGAGGCGGAGCGGGCGACCGAGCCGGGGGCCTGAGCGACGCGGTGGCGGGGCGGGCGCCCCGGGGTGCGCGCCCCGGGGCGCTCGGGCTTCACGCCCGCGCGCCGGCCGTGCGCGGTTGACGCTCCCGGGTGGTGCGGACGTCCAATGAGGGAGCAACGCACCGCCGTTGACCCATGCCAACCCACAGAGGGGACTCTCCCATGGCCGTCTCACCCCACCCGTCGGAGCCGGCGCCGGCCGGCCAGGCAGTGGTGGCGCCGGGCGACCGGCGTTCGCTGCCGGTGTTGGGCGCCTGCGGCTGCGGCTCCGGCTGTAGCTGCGGGTGCCAGTCCGGGTCCGCCTGTCAGTGCGGGTCCGCCTGCGGCTGACGCCTCGCGGCCCGGGCCTCGGCGCCGGCCCTGGCCGGCGCCGCCCGGCCGGTTCAGCAGGCGCAGCCGGCGCCCCGCTCGGGGGCGGTCAACGGGTCGGCGGGGCGGCGGGCGACCCGGCCCTCGCCGTCGGCGACCGGCAGTCCCTCCCTGGTCCAGTACTCGATGCCGCCGATCATCTCCTTGACGGGGTAGCCGAGTTGGGCGAAGGCGAGCGCGGCGCGGGTGGCGCCGTCGCAGCCGGGGCCCCAGCAGTAGGTGATCACGACGGTGCCGGGGGCGAGGAGTTCCCCGGCCCGCTCGGCGATCTCGGCGCGCGGCAGGTGGATCGCCCCGGGGACGTGGCCCTGGTCCCAGGCGTCGGGCGAACGGGTGTCGACCAGCGTGAAGCCGGGGTTGCCGGACTCCAGGGCCGCGTGCACGTCGGAGACGTCGGCCTGGTGCGCGAGCCGGGCGGCGAAGAAGGCGACGGCCTCGGCGGGCGGGGCCGGCGGGTGCTGGAGCGGGGCGCTGGGCGCCGGCGTGCTGGTGCTGTTCATGAACGCGAGATTATGCGCGCTGATCGGCGCTGAACACGGATCATCGACGGGCTTTCGCTTGTCCGACCGGCCGTTCCCCGGCAATGATCGGGCATGACCGCTGTTTCCCTGGACGAGACCGATCGCCGCATCCTGGAGGCCCTGCAACGCAACGGGCGGGCCAGCTACGCCGAGTTGGCACGGGCCGTCGCGATGTCGCCGAGCGCGGTGACGGAGCGGGTGCGCCGGCTGGAGGAGAGCGGGGTGATCGCCGGCTACACGGCGGTGCTGGACCCCGAGCGGCTGGGGCTGCCGATCCTCGCGCTGGTCCGGCTGCGCTATCCGACCGCCAACTACAAGCCGTTCCACGATCTGGTGGACGCCACCCCGGAGATCGTGGAGGCACACCATGTGACCGGGGAGGACTGTTTCGTGGTCAAGGTGTTGGCGCGTTCGATGCGACATCTGGAGCAGATCATGGGCCGGGTGGCCGGCCTCGGCTCGGTCACCACCAGCGTCGTCTACTCCAGCCCGCTGCCCAGGCGCCCGCTGACCCCGGCCGAAGCGGAGGGCTGAGCGCGCGGCAGCGGGACCACGGCCGCCGGGCAACCCAACGGCGAGGCTCCTCGGCCGGGTTGGCCGGGAGCCCCGCCGTGGCGGTCGACGGGCGAACGGGGCGCGCGTTACTTCTTGCCCTGGTTGGCGACGGCCTGGATGGCGGCCTCGGCGGCCTCCGGGTCCAGGTAGCGGCCGCCGGGGACGACGGGCCGGTAGTCGGCGTCCAGCTCGTAGAGCAGCGGGATGCCGGTGGGGATGTTGAGGCCGACGATGGCCTCGTCCGAGACGCCGTCCAGGTGCTTGACGAGCGCCCGCAGGCTGTTGCCGTGCGCGACGACCACCACGGTGTGGCCGGCGTTGAGGTCGGGGACGATCGCGTCGTACCAGTAGGGCAGCATCCGCTGGACGACGTCCTTGAGGCACTCGGTGCGCGGGCGCAGCTCGCTGGGGATGCCGGCGTAGCGCGGGTCGTCGCTCTGCGACCACTCGGCGCCGTCCGCCAGCTCCGGCGGCGGCGTGTCGTAGGAACGGCGCCACTTCATGAACTGCTCCTCGCCGAACTCGGCGAGCGTGGCGGCCTTGTCCTTGCCCTGGAGCGCGCCGTAGTGCCGCTCGTTGAGGCGCCAGGAGCGGTGCACCGGCAGCCAGGAGCGGTCGGCGGCGTCCAGCGCCAGGTTGGCGGTGCGAATCGCCCGCTTGAGCAGCGAGGTGTGCAGCACGTCGGGCAGCAGCCCGGCGTCCTTCAGCAGCTCGCCGCCGCGAACCGCCTCCTTCTCACCCTTCTCCGTGAGGTTGACGTCCACCCATCCGGTGAAGAGGTTCTTCGCGTTCCACTCGCTCTCGCCATGGCGGAGCAGAATCAGCTTGTACGGTGCGTCGGCCATGTGCCGAGCGTAGACGAGGCCGCCGGGACGGATGCGCGGCCCCCGAACTCAGCTTGGTGCAAAGTAAAGCAATGCGGGCAAAACTCCCATCCGTCCTCCGCCGCCTCTCCGGAATGCGCCGGCGTGCCTTCGGGTCGGTGTTCAGCGGGCGCAGCGTGGTCGGCCAGATGTTCATCATCCAGCTGGTCATCGTGCTGCTGCTGGCCGCATCGGCGGTGGCGGCGCTGGTGCTCCAGTCCCGCAGCGAGAAGACCGACGCCGCGTTCCAGCGCAGCCTCAGCGCCGCCGAGGCGTTCGCCAACGCCCCTGGAATGCTGGCGGCGCTGCGCTCCGACGACCCGACCCGGGTGCTCCAGCCGCGCGCCGAGGACGCCCGCAAGGGCGCCGACCTCGACTTCATCGTCGTTCTCAACGAGGAGGGCATCCGCTACACCCACCCCAAGACCGACCGGATCGGCAAGGAGTTCGTCGGCACTCTCGGCCCGGTGCGCGAGGGCGAGACCGTCACCGAGTCGTTGGAGGGCACCCTCGGACCGCTGCACCAGGTCACCGTTCCGATCAGGGACGGGGACGGAGAGGTCGTCGGCATGGTGTGCGCGGGCGTCACCGTGCGGACCGTCAACCTGCTGCTCGCCGACGAGCTGCCGTTCGTCGTCGGCGCGGCGCTGGTGGCCGTCGCGCTGGTGACCGGCGGCACCTGGCTGGTCAGCCGGCGGCTGCTGCGCCAGACCCGGGGGCTCGGGCCGGCGGAGATCACCCGCATGTACGAGCACCACGACGCGGTGCTGCACGCGGTCCGCGAGGGCGTGCTGATCCTCGATCCCGACCGGCGGCTGACCCTGGTCAACGAGGAGGCGGAACGGCTGCTCGAACTGCCGGCGGAGGCGACCGGCCGGCCGGTCGACGAACTCGGCCTGGACCGCAGGACGGTGCGGCTGCTGGCCTCCGACCGGGAGGCGACCGACGAGGTCCACCTGTGGGGCGACCGGCTGATCACCGTCAACCACCGGCTGATCCAGGGGAACGACGACCGCCCCGGCACCGTCACCACCCTGCGCGACACCACCGAGATGCGGGTGCTCAGCGGGCAGGCCGAGGCGGCCCAGCGACGCCTCACGCTGCTCTACCGGGCGAGCGTCGCCATCGGCAGCACGCTGGACGTGCGGCGGACCGCCGAGGAGCTGACCGAGGTGGCCGTGCCCGACTTCGCGAGCCTGGTCGGCGTGGACCTCTCGCAGGCGGTGCTGCGCGGCGAGGAGGCGATCGGCGCGGAGGAACGGGTGCGGCGCGCCGCCGTCGGCCCGGCCGGCGCACCGCATCCGCTGCACCCCGTCGGCACCTCGTTCCGGCTGGAGATCGACAGCGAGGAGCTGGCCGAACTGCGCGCCGGGCGGACCGTGTTGACCCCCGACCTCGCGGCCGAGGAGTGGTGGCGCCACGGGGACGAGGCGTTCGCCCGGCGGGTGCTGGACGCCGGACTGCACTCGCTGATCACCGCGCCGCTGGTCTCCCGGGGCGTGGTCGTCGGCATGGCCGCCTTCTGGCGCGGCCGGGACCGGCCGGAGCCGTTCGACATGGACGACCTCTCCCTCGCCGAGGAACTGGCCGCACGCACCGCCGTCTGCGTGGAGAACGCGCGCCGCTACACGCGGGAACACGACATGACCGAGGCGCTCCAGCGGAGCCTGCTGCCCACGGAGGTGCCGCCCCAGTCGGCGGTGGAGGCCGAGTCGCGCTACCTCCCGGCGCAGGCCGGGGTCGGCGGCGACTTCTTCGACGTGATCCCGCTCTCCGGGGCGCGGGTGGCGCTGGTCGTCGGCGACGTGGTGGGGCACGGGCTGCACGCGGCGGTCACCATGGGGCTGCTCCGCAGCGCGGTGCACAACTTCTCCGCGCTCGACCTGCCGCCGGAGGACCTGCTGGGCCGGCTCGACGAGCTGGCCGAACGCGGCGAGGAGGACGGCGGCGGGATCAACCCCACCGGGCCGATCACCGGCGCCACCTGCCTCTACGCCATCTACGACCCGGTGGACGGCCGCTGCGCGCTGGGCCGCGCCGGGCATCTGCCGCCGGTGCTGGTCCACCCCGACGGCTCCGTCGAGTTCCCCGACCTGCCGGCCCACCCGCCGCTCGGGGTCGGCGGGATGCCCTTCGAGACGGTGACGATCGAGCTGCCGGAGGGCGCCAGGATCGCGCTCTACACCGACGGGCTGGTGGAGTCGCGGGACCGCGACATCGACGACGGGCTGACGCTGCTCGGCCAGGCCCTCGCCCAGGCGCCGGCCGACCCGGACCGGGCCTGCGACGCGGTGCTGGACGCGATGCTCCCCGAACACCCCACGGACGACGTGGCGTTGCTGATCGCCCGCACCCGCAGGCTGGCGCCCGACCAGGTGGTGGAGTGGGAGGTGCCGGTCGACCCGTCGGGCGTGCCGGCCGCCAGGTCGAGGGTCGCGGCCGTGATGGCGGGGTGGGGGCTGACGTCGGTCTCGTTCGGCACGGAGCTGATCGTGACCGAGCTGGTCACCAACGCGCTGCGGCACGGCGCCGGGCCGATCCGGGTGCGGCTGCTGCGCGACCGGTCGCTGATCTGCGAGGTCTACGACAACAGCGGCACCTCGCCGCACATGCGCAACGCGTCGATGACGGACGAGGGCGGGCGGGGCCTCTTCCTGGTGTCCCGCTACGCGGCCCGCTGGGGAACGCGGCACGGGCGCGGCGGGAAGGTGATCTGGGCGGAACAGCGGTTGCCGCGGGGCGGGGCGCCTGGCCGGCGGGACGGGAGCGAGGGCGCGGGGCGCCTGGCCGGCGACGGTGGGACGCGCCCGGACGGGCGGGGGCGCGGGTGAGGTGGCGCGGTCCGAGGACGACAACGGAGGTGGTGGGGGCAGGTGCGCTGTCGGATGCGGGTGCGTGACGGGTTGCTCGCGCAGTTCCCCGCGCCCCTAACCGCCGGCCAGGCGAGGGGCGCGGGTGAGGTGGCGCGGCCGGAAGACGACAACGAAGCCGGTGAGGGCAGGTGCGCTGTCGAGTGCGGGTACATGGCGGGTCGCTCGCGCAGTTCCCCGCGCCCCTGACACCGCCGGTGGGCGGGCGCTACTCCGGCGCGGGGCCCCCGGGGCCCCGCGCCTCCGTGAGATGGCGGAACGCGTCGAGGTTGCGGGTGGATTCGCCGCGCGCCGTGCGCCACGCGTGTTCGCGCCGGATCGCGGAGGCGAACCCCAGCTCCAGCAGCGTGTTGAACGAGCCGTCCGCGTTCTCCAACACCACGCCCAGCAGCCGGTCGACCTCCTCGGCGGTGATCGCGGCGAGCGGCAGCCGCCCCGTCAGATAGACGTCGCCGAGCCGGTCCACGGCGTAGGCCACGCCGTAGAGGCGGGTGTTGCGCTCCAGCAGCCAGCGGTACACCGCCTCGTGGTTCTCGTCCGGCCGGCGCACCACGAACGCGTTGACGGACAGCGCGTGCCGGCCGACCACCAGCGAGCAGGTGGTGGAGAGCTTGCGCGTGCCGGGCAGGGACACCACGTAGTGGCCGCGTTCCGGGCTCTCCCACTCGGCGCCCGCCTCGTTCAGCGCCTCCTCGATGGCGCGGACGCAGCGTGCGGACGGGTCGTCGGGAGGGGGTGCGGGAACGTCAGCCATGTGCCGATCGTAGGCCGGGGTTGGCGAACCGCTGCTCCTCACGGGCCGCGCGGTAGACGTCGAGCGTCTCCCGCGCGGTTGAGCCCCAGCCGAAGCCGGCCGCGTGCCGGTGCGCCGCCTCGCCCAGCCGCTCCGGGAGCGCCGGGTGGTCGCAGAACCGGCGCAGCGCCACGGCGAAGTCGGCCGGGTCGTGCCCGTCGATCAGATAGCCGGTCTCGCCCTCCCGGACCACCACCGGCAGCCCGCCGACGGCGGCGGCGACCACCGGGGTGCCGCACGCCTGCGCCTCGGCGGCGACCAGGCCGAACGACTCGCTGTACGAGGGCATCACCAGCGCGCTGGCCGCGCGGTACCAGTCGGCGAGCCGCTCCTGGGCCACCGGCGGCCGGAACCACACCAGGTCGGCGATGCCGAGCCGCACCGCGAGCTTCTGCATCCGCTCGGGCCTGGCCAGTCCCGAGCCGCTCGGCCCGCCCACGATCGGCACCACCAGCCGGTCGCGCAGCGCGGGGTCGGCGTCCACCAGCTCGCGCACGGCGTGCAGCAGGATGTCCGGTCCCTTCAACGGCTGGATGCGGCCGGCGAACAGCAGCACCACCCCCTCCGCCGGCAGCCCGAGCCGGCGGCGGGCGGCGCGGCGGCCGTCGGCGGGGCGGAAGACGTCGAGGTTCACGCCGGGGTGCACCACTGCGGTGCGCGCCGGGTCGGCCTCGTAGTAGCGGACCAACTGGCCGGCCTCCTCGGCCGTGTTGGCGATCAGCCGGTCGGCCGCGCGCACGATCTGGGTCTCGCCGATGACCCGCGCGGCCGGCTCCGGGGTGTCGCCGGTGGCCAGCGCCGCGTTCTTCACCTTGGCCATGGTGTGCATCGCGTGCACCAGCGGCACGCCCCAGCGCTCGGCGGCCAGCCAGCCGACGTGTCCGGAGAGCCAGTAGTGCGAGTGCACCAGGTCGAAATACCCGGGCGCCCTGGCCGCCCAGACCTGGGTGACGCCGTGGGTGAACGCGCAGAGCTGCGCCGGGAGTTCCTCCTTGCTCAGCCCCTCGTACGGGCCGGCGTCGATGTGCCGCACCAGCACGCCGGGCGCCAGTTCCACGCACGGGTCGAGGCCGCCGGCGGTGGCGCGGGTGAAGATCTCCACCTCGGTGCCGAGCGCGGCCAGCTGGCGGGCCAGCTCCACGATGTAGACGTTCATCCCGCCCGCGTCGCCGGTGCCCGGCTGGTGGAGCGGCGAGGTGTGCACACTGAACATCGCAACCCGGCGGATGTGCGGCACGACGGCTCCTCAACGACGGCTGGGCGGGCTCCCCGGGTACAACCGGCGGGACGGCGCACCTGTTCCCATTGTGCGGGGGTTACGCTCCACCGCATGGCGGAGGGGTTTGTGACCAGGGGAACCACCCATCCCAACCGGCTGCGCCGGATGGACCGCTGGATCGCCGCGACCCAGGGCCCGGCGCTGCGCCGGGCGGCCAGCGCGCCGCTCGCCGTGGATCTGGGCTTCGGCGCGGCGCCGTGGACCGCCGTCGAACTGCTGCACCGGCTGCGCCGGGTGCGGCCCGACGTCCGGGTGACCGGCGTGGAGATCGACCAGGAGCGCGTCGCGGCGGCCCGCCCCTGGGCCGAGCCGGGGCTCGACTTCACGCACGGCGGGTTCGAGCTGCCGCTGCCGGGCGGGGAACGGCCGCTGCTGGTGCGGGCGGCCAACGTGCTGCGGCAGTACGACGAGGAGCGGGTGGCCGGCGCGTGGGCGACGCTGTGCGCGCGGCTGGCGCCGGAGGGGCTGCTGGTGGAGGGGACCTGCGACGAGATCGGGCGCCGCCACGTCTGGGTGGCGCTCGGCCCCGAGGGGCCGCGCACGGTCACCTTCGCGGCCCGGCTGGCCGCCCTGGGCCGGCCGTCCGACCTGGCGGAACGGCTGCCGAAGGCGTTGATCCACCGCAACGTGCCGGGCGAGCCGGTGCACGCGTTCCTGCGCGACTTCGACCTGGCGTGGGCGTCGGCCGCCGGGTACGCGCCGCTGGGCGCGCGGCAGCGGTGGCTGCACGCGGTGGCGGCGCTGCGCGCCGACTGGCCCCTGGCGGACGGGCCGCGCCGCTGGCGGGAGGGCGAAGTGACGGTGGCCTGGCGGGCGTTGGCGCCCGCCGGCTGACGGCGAGCCCGCGCCCGGGCCGGCTCCTCGGAGGGAACGGCCGGGGCCGGGTCGCCACTCGGGGGCGGGTTGCCGTTCAGGCGCGGGGGCGGGGTCCGGCGCCGTGCAGGAGGGTGTCGATGATGCGGGCGGCGAGCGCGTCCGGGTCGTTGGCGCCGCCGCCGTCGGCGACGTCGCCGCCGTGCAGCACCTCTCCGAGCAGCGCGTAGTAGACGCGGCGCACCCAGTCGAGGTCGGCCGCCGCGTCGATCAGCCCGTCCGCCCGGGCGCGTTCCAGCACGGTCATGCAGCGGTCGTTGATCCCCTGCTGGAGGCGGGCCGCCTCGCTGTCCGGCTCGGCCGGCAGCTCCAGGGCGAACGCCCAGGCGCTCTTGACCTGGAGCACGTTGGCCGTGATCCGGTGCATCGCGACCAGCGGCGGCGCGGTGTCGGGCCGGCCGTCGTCCACGGCCTGCGCGAGCTGGCCGGCGGCCGACGTGGCGAGCGCCTCGATCAGCGCCTGTCGGTTGGCGAACCGGCGGTGGATGGTCGTGCGGGCCACTCCTGCGGCGGCGGCGATCTGTTCCATGGAGGCGCCGGGGTCCTCGGCGAGCACCCGTTCGGCCGCCCCCAGGATCGCGCGCACGCTGCGCTCCGCGTCCGCTCGCAACGTTCGTCCCGCCGACTCACCCATGACGCCTCCCATCGAACCACTTATCCACGGACACCCTACATCGCCGATGCGATTCTCTCTCTAGGTGGAACATAGCTGTTGCAGATTCTCGAATTACTGATACCTTCAGTGCCAGTTGATGCCACGACCGAAGGAGCACCCCGTGCACAGCACCGCCCTCATCACCGGAGCGTCGTCGGGCCTCGGCGCGGAGTTCGCCGCGCAGCTGGCCGCCCAGGGACACGACGTGGTCCTGGTGGCGCGCTCCGGCGACCGCCTGGCCGCGCTCGCCGAGCGCCTGACCTCCGAACACGGCATCCGCGCGCATGTGCTGGTGCGGGACCTCGCCGAGCCGGACGCGGGACGCCGCGTCGCCGAGGAGCTGGCCGCCCGCGAGCTGAGCGTCGACCTGCTGGTCAACAACGCCGGCTTCGGGACCTGCGGCCGCTTCGAGGAGATATCCGGGGCCCGCGACCACGACCAGCTGATGGTCAACGTCGTCGCGCTCGTCGACCTCACCCACGAACTGCTGCCCGGCATGGTGGAACGCGGCCACGGCGCGGTGGTCAACGTCGCCTCCAACGCGGCCTTCCAGCCGTCCCCCTACTTCGCCGTCTACGGCGCGGCCAAGGCGTTCGTGCTGAACTTCGGCCTGGCCCTGCGCCAGGAGTACCGGCGGCGCGGCATCCGCGTGCTCACCGTGTGCCCCGGCCCGGTCGAGACCGGGTTCTTCGACGCCATCGGCACCCGCCGGGCGGCCGTCACCGGCTCGATGACCACCCCGGAGCCGGTCGTCCGCGCCACGCTGCGCGCGCTGAAGCGCGACCGGGGCTACCTCGCCCCGGGGTTCGGCAACGCCCTGACCGCGCATCTGACACCCCGTCGCCCCAGGACCCTGGTCGCGGCCATCGCCGAACGCGTCACCCGCGGCGTCCTGGCCGCCCCGATCAACGCCCCGGTCAACGCCCCGATCAACGCCCAGGACGCCCCCCAGGCCCCCGTTGCCCCTTCGACGCTGCCGGAGCGCGCCGCATGAGAACCGTCCCCGCGCCCGTCGGCGCCGCCGCCGCGATGCTGCTCGTCGGCACCTCGACGGCGGTCTCCACCACCATCGCCGACTATCCGGTCTTCGCCGGCCAGGCCATCCGTTACGGGCTGGCCGCCGTGATCCTCCTCGCCGTCGTGCGCCACCAACGCCTGGCCGCCGCGCGCCTGACCGCGCGTGACGTCCTGCTGCTGGTCGCGCTGGCCGCCACCGGGCTGGCCGGGTTCAACGTCTTCCTCGTCGAGGCCACCCGGCACGCCGGGCCGGCCATGATCGCCGCCGTGGTCGGCGCGGTCCCGCTCGTGCTCGCCCTGGTCGGTCCTCTGATGGAACGCCGACGCCCGCAGCCCCGCACCGTTGGCGCCGCGCTCGTGGTGGCGCTCGGCACGGCCGTCGCCGCCGGGCTCGGCTCGGGCAGCGTGACCGGCCTGCTGCTGGCGCTGGGCGCGCTCGCCGGCGAGGTGGCGTTCTCCCTGCTGGCCGTTCCGCTGCTGCCCAAACTCGGCCCGCTGCGGGTGGCCGCCTATCCCGCCGCCCTCTCCGTGCCGATGCTGCTGCTCGCGAGCCTCGCCCTGGACGGCACGTCGTCGCTGCGGCTGCCCTCCCCCGGCCAGGCGGCGGCCTTCGGCTACCTGGGCGTGATCGTCACCGCCGTCGCGTTCTTCCTCTGGTACGACGCGCTGCGCCGCATCGGCGCGGACCGCGCCGGGCTCTTCGCCGGGCTCGTTCCGGTGGGCGCGCTGCTCACCACCCTCGCGCTCGGTCTCGGCGAGGCCGGCCCGGCCGATGTCACCGGCGCGCTGATCGTCGCCGCCGGCGTGGCCGCCGGACTGCGCCGGCCACGGCGCGCGGCGGAAGCGGCGGAAGCGGCGGAAGCGGCGGAAGCGGCGGAAGCGGCGGAAGCGGCTGAGCCGTTGGAACGTGAGCGCCCGGCGGAAGCGGCGGAACGCCCGGCGGGCGTGCGCGAGTTGGCGTGAACGGGCGGCACCGCGCCGGGCCCGGGTCGGGCCGTCACGTGACGTGGGCGGCGACGGCGCGGGCGCAGGGCAGGGCCTCGGTCTCGGTGGTGTCCACCCGCACGTCGTAGGTCACGCCCCGGTGGACGGCCTCCGCCTGGCCGGCGGCCATGCCGGGGGCCCGGTCGCCCCGCGCCAGTTCGCGCCCCGCCGCGACCTCGGCCGAGCAGTGGACGCCGACCCACAGCACGTCGAGCCCGGCCAGGGCCTCCCGCCAACGGCCCTGGGACGTCGGGCCGCTCAGGAAGACATCGTCCACGACCACCCGCGCGCCGGCGTGCGCCATGGCGGCCACGCCCCGGCGCCAGGCCGCCTCCAGCGCGTCGAACGCGCCCCCGACCGCGACCCCGCCGCCCTCGGCGAACGCGATCCCCGCCTCCGACGCGCGCAGCCGCGCGGGCAGCGCGTCCACCAGGGTGTCCACGCTCAGTGACAGCCAGGGCTCCGGCAGCACCGCCTGGAGGCAGCGGGCGATGCCCGACTTCCCCGAACTGGAACCGCCGTTGAGCACGATCACCCGCGTCGCCATGCCGGCCACGGTAGCCGACGGTGGCGCCGGGGCCCCCGTCGGCAGCGGGCGCCCCGCGCCAGGCGGGAAACCGGCGAACGCGATGCCGGCGAGCGGGTCTTCCGGCGGTCGGGAACCGGCGAACGCCGTTGGCCGGGGGGCGGCACGCCCGGCGTCGGCCGAACCCGTCCGTTCGCCCCGCCATGCGATCGTTCGGTCGGGGTCCCGCACCGGGCGGAGGGGGCGGCTCCCCGAGGACGTACCACCGTCAGGCGGCCGCGCGCCGCGTGACCGCCCAGACGACGAGCGCGCAGAGGGCGAAGGCGGCGCCGAGTGTGCTGGACCCGGCCCATCCGACGGCCGAGTACGCGGCGGTGGTGGCCGTGGCCCCGACGGCGGAACCGAGCGAGTAGAAGAGCATGTAGCCGCCGATGACGCTGCTCGTCCGGTGGGGGTGGGCGGCCGTAAGCAGGTGCTGGTTGCTGACGTGGACAGCCTGCACCGCCAGGTCGAGCACGATCACGCCGACGACGACCGGCCACAGCGACCGGGACGCCTGTCCGGTCGCCACCCACGAGACGGCCAGCAGCACGAGGGCGCCTCCGGTGACGGCGTTGGCGTGGCCGGCGTCGGCCCACCGCCCGGCCCGGGCGGCGCCCAGCGCCCCGGCGAGCCCGGCGATTCCGAAGAGGCCGATCTGGGCCGTGCTCAGCTGCCACGGCGCGGCCGCGAGCGGCAGGGCCAGGCCGCTCCACAGGACGCCGAAGGAGGCGAACAGGAAGAACGCGATCAGCCCCCGCGAGACGAACAGCCGGTCGCGGAACAGGCGACCGAGCGAGGACAGCACCTCGCCGTACGTGGTGCGGACCCGGCGCGGGTCGGCCGGCAGGAGCCTGACAACGAGGCACGCCAGCGCGGCGAGCAGCACGGCCAACGTTACGTAGACGCTTCGCCATCCCCAGAGCGCGGCGAGACCGCCCGCGAGCACCCGCGCCCCGAGGATGCCGACGATGACGCCGGAGGTGACGGCGCCGAGCGTGCGGCCCCGTTCCTCCGCCACGGACAGGTCTGCGGCGAGGGCGACGGTGGTCTGCACGACAACGGCGAACACCCCTGCGAGGGCGAGCCCGGCGAGCAGGAGCCAGAGCCGGGTGGCGACCGCGGCCAGCGCCATGCCGACGGCGGCGAGGAGAAGGTGCCCGGCGACGAGTGTGCGCCGGTCCACCATGTCGCCCAGCGGGACGAGCAGGGCCAGGCCGACCAGATAGCCGAGCTGCCCGGTGGTGACGACCCACCCCAGGTCGGCTTCCCGCACGCCCAGGTCGCGGCCGATCTGGGCGAGTACGGGCTGGGCCACATAGACGGTCGAGACCGCGACCGCGCAGATCACGGCGAACAGCGTCCGCCGGCCCGTCGTCAGGCTCATCCGACCCCTCCCCAATCAGTAGCAGATTGCAACCAAAATGAAGCTACGGCAGAATGGTTTCGATCCGCAACTCTTGAGGAGGAGTGATGGCGCACACGGCGGCCCACCTCGACGGGGTGGCCTGGACCGACCCCGCCTGCCCGGTCGCGCGCACGCTCGACCTGGTCGGCGACCGGTGGAGTTTGCTGATCGTCCGTGACGCGATGGACGGCGCGCGGTCGTTCACCGACTTCCAGCAGCGCACCGGGATCGCGCGCAACATCCTCACCGACCGCCTGCGGCGCCTGGTCGAACGCGGCATCCTCGACCGGGCGACGGCCCCGTCGGGGAAACGACAGAACTACGTCCTCACCGAGGCGGGCCGAGACCTCTTCGCCGTCATCGTGGCCACGCGTCAGTGGGGCGAACGACACGCCTTCGCGCCGGACGAAACCCACTCCCTCCTCGTGGACGGGAGCGGCCGCCCGCTCCCGGAGCTGCGCCCCACCGACGCGAACGGCCGCCCGGCGGACGTCGACACCACGTCGGTGCTGCGCGAACGCTGAGCGCTCTCAACGGAGTCGGGGCCCAGGGGGCCCCGACCACCCACCCCCCGGCCGGAAGCCCAACCGTCCGCACGGCCCACCCCGCCACGGGCCACGGGCACACCCACCACCGCGCACGCGCGCAGCGCGCCGCGCCAAGACCCACCGGCCAGCGGCCGGGGCCACCCGCCGGGGACCCCCTGCTGCACGCCCGCGCGCCCGACGCTCCGCCCACCCAGCCGTTCCCCGAAGCCCACCGCCCTGTCAGGGCACCCGTTCCACCCCGCCAACGAGGCTCAACTACCCAAGCGGGAAGCCCCGTTCCACCCCACCGGCGAAGCCGAACAGCCCCCCGGCCGCAGGCCACGGGCACCCGCCACCGCCGGCGCGAGCAACCCTGGCCGTTCACCGAAGCCCAACCCTCCTGTCAGGGCACCCGTTCCACCCCACCGGCGAAGCCGAACAGCCCACCCCGCCGCAGGCCACAGGCACCAGCCACCGCCGCCACGCGCAGCGCATCGGGCACGACCGCGCACGCCCCGCCAGGGACCCCCGCGCCGGCGCGCGCAGCGCGCTCGGCGCTCCGCTCCGCACAGCGCTAGCGTCCCAGCGCGGTGCGGGCCTCGTCGAGGAGGAGGCGGTCCTGGGGGTGGGTCAGCCGCGCCGCCGCCTCCCCGGTGGGGAGCCAACGCAGCGCGTCCACCTCGGAGTTGGGCGTGAAGCGCCCGCCCGTGGCGCGGGCCAGCCAGTAGTCGACCCGCTTGAGCCCGCCCGGCGCCGGATACCGCTGGGTGGACAGCGGGGGCCCCAGTTCGCAGCGCATCCCCGTCTCCTCCAGCACCTCGCGGCGGGCCGCCGCGTCGGCCGTCTCCCCCGGGTCCAGCTTGCCCTTCGGGTGCGACCAGTCGTCGTAGCGCGGCCGGTGCACCAGCGCCACCTCGACCCCGTCGCCGCCCACCACCGGACGCCACAGCACGCAGCCGGCCGCCCGGATCACCACCGGGGTGGGATCACCGCCCCGCAGAGGCTCAACTTCCCGTGCCACGCCGCTTCCTCCGGGCCTCGATCAACGTCTCCTGGACCCGCCGCAGCGGGTTCCCCTCGGCGTCCGTCGCGTGCCGCTCCCAGCGGCCGTCCGAGTCCAGGTGCCAGGACTCGGTCCGGTCCGAGGTGCCGGTGGCCAGCAGCCGCGTCAACGTGGAGCGGTGCGCCGGGTCGGCGACCCTGACCAGCACCTCGATCCGCCGGTCCAGGTTGCGGTGCATCAGGTCGGCGCTGCCCAGCCACACCTCCGGGTCGCCGGCGTTGGCGAACGCGTAGACCCGGGAGTGCTCCAGGAACCGGCCGAGCACGCTGCGCACCCGGATGTTCTCCGAGAGCCCAGGGACTCCGGGCCGCAGGGCGCATATGCCGCGCACCCACACGTCGACCGGCACGCCGGCCTGGGAGGCGCGGTAGAGGGCGTCGATCACGGCCTCGTCGACGATGGAGTTGGCCTTGAACCGGACCCAGGCGGGCCGGCCGGCCCGGTGGTTCTCGATCTCGCGGCCGACCCGGGAGACCAGGCCCTCGCGCAGCGAGCGCGGGGCGACCAGCAGCCGGCGGTAGTTGTCCCGGCGGGAGTAGCCGGAGAGCCGGTTGAACAGGTCGGACAGGTCGGCGCCCACGTCCTGGTCGGCGGTGAGCAGGCCCAGGTCCTCGTAGACGCGCGCGGTCTTGGGGTGGTAGTTCCCGGTGCCGACGTGGGCGTAGCGGCGCAGCTCCTCGCCCTCCTGGCGGACCACCAGGGAGAGCTTGCAGTGCGTCTTCAGCCCGACCAGCCCGTAGACGACATGGCAGCCGGACTCCTCCAGCTTGCGCGCCCACTTGATGTTGGCGTGCTCGTCGAAGCGGGCCTTGATCTCCACCAGCACCAGGACCTGCTTGCCCGACTCGGCCGCGTCGATCAGGGCGTCCACGATGGGCGAGTCGCCCGAGGTGCGGTAGAGGGTCTGCTTGATCGCCAGCACGTCGGGGTCGGCGGCGGCCTGTTCCAGGAACGCCTGGACCGAGGTGGAGAACGAGTCGTACGGGTGGTGCAGCAGCACGTCGCGGGTGCGCAGCGCCGCGAAGACGTCGGGCGGCGAGGCGGACTCGACCTCGGCGAGGTCGCGGTGGGTGCCGGCGACGAACTTGGGGTACTTCAGCTCGGGTCGGTCCAGTTCGGCGATCGAGCCGAGGCCGGTGAGGTCCAGCGGGCCCGGCACCGCGATGACCTCCTCGCGGCGGATCTTCAGCTCGCGAACCAGCAGGTCCAGCACCTCGGAGTCGATGGACTCCTCGACCTCAAGCCGGACCGGCGGCCCGAAGCGGCGGCGCAGCAGCTCCTTCTCCAGCGCCTGGAGCAGGTTCTCGGCGTCGTCCTCCTCGACCTCCAGGTCCTCGTTGCGGGTGACCCGGAAGACATGGTGGGCGAGCACCTCCATCCCGGGGAACAGCTCCTCCAGATGGGCGGCGATCACGTCCTCGACGGGAACGTAGCGCTGCGGCGAGACCTCAAGGAAGCGGGAGAGCAGCGGCGGGACCTTGACGCGGGCGAAGTGGCGGTGGCCGCTGGCGGGGTTGCGGACGACCACGGCGAGGTTGAGGGAGAGCCCGGATATGTAGGGGAACGGGTGCGCCGGGTCGACCGCCAGCGGGGTCAGCACCGGGAATATGCGCTTGCGGAAGAAGGAGAAGAGCGCGGTCTGCTCGTGCTCGGCGAGGTCGGGCCAGCGCAGCAGGTGGATGCCCTGCTCGGCCAGGAGCGGGTTGACCTCGCGTTGGTAGCAGGTGGCCTGCCGGGCCAGCTGCTCCCTGGCCAGCGCCCAGGTGTCCTCCAGCACCTCGCGGGGCGGGCGGCCGGTGAGGGAACGGGTCGCGACGCCGGTGGCGATCCGGCGCTTGAGGCCGGCGATCCGCACCATGAAGAACTCGTCGAGGTTGCTGGCGAAGATCGCCAGGAAGTTGGCCCGCTCCAGGAGCGGGGTGCTCGGGTCCTCGGCCAGCTCCAACACCCGCTCGTTGAACGCCAGCCAGGACCGTTCGCGATCGAGGAAACGGTCCTGCGGGAGCGGGGGCAGCGCCGCGCTCCCGGCGGTGGCCTCGGCGCCGAACTCGGCGGTGGCCTCGGTCGCGGCCTCGCGGCCCGACAGCTCGGCGTCGAGCGCGGAGGGCGACTCGCCGTCGGCGAGTTCGCCCAGCTCGCCCAGGTCGGCCATCTCGCCCAGGCCGATCGCGCCATGGTGCTCGGGGCCCGGCGCGGCCACGCCGTCGAACGCGCCCAGCTCGCGCGGCCTGGGCAGCCCGGACCGGGGGCTCGCTTCGTTGGGCGTGCGCCCGGCGTCCACGGCGGCGCGCCCGTTGTGCGCGGTTGAGGTCATGCCGCCATTCTCCCGCCATCCGGGCGAACGGGACACGACGCCCGGGTTACCCGAGGAGGACGAACCCGCGCCGCCGCCCAGCTCCTCGCGGTAGTGGTCGGCCCACCGCTTGACGGTGCGGGGCGAGACGCCGTACTCGGCCGCCGCCCGGCGCATGGACCAGCCGTTCCGCACCACGGCGCGCGCCAGGCGCCGCCGGTCCGCCTCCGAGAGGTACCCCTCTCGCCTGCCACCACCACTCATGTTCGGACAGTACCCCGCAGCCGGGGTGCCCCCCACCTGCCAGCGGGAACGGATCACGTGGGCCGCCGCACACCCGCGCCCCACGCGGGCGCGCACGCGGGGCGCGCGCACCCGTTCGAACGCCGGCGCGCGGAACCGTTCAACGGGCACCGCCCCCGTTCAACGGGCACCGCCCGCCGCGCGGCCCCGGCCCCCGGCCCCGTCGGTCCGCCTCAGGTCTCGGTGCGGTACATCAGGTCCGTCTCGTGGGTGCGGAAGCCCAGCGACTCGTAGACCCGCACGGCCGCCCCGTTGTCCGCGTCCACATAGAGCATCGCGGTCGGCAGCCCCCGTTCCTCCGCCAGATGGCGCAGCCCGACGGTGGTCAACGCCCGCCCCAGGCCGAGCCCCTGGGCCTCGGGCGCCACGCCCACCACATAGACCTCGCCCAGCCGCTCGGCCGCGTGGACCTTGGTCCAGTGGAAGCCGAGCAGCGCGCCGTCCCGCTCCGCGAGGAAGAAGCCGGCCGGGTCGAACCAGTCCTCGGCCTTGCGCGCGTCCAGGTCCCGCTGGGTGAGCGAGCCCTGCTCGGGGTGGTGGGCGAACGCCGCCGCGTTGACCGCCAGCCAGGCCGCGTCGTCCACGCCTGGGCGGAAGGTGCGCACCGTCACGCCGGCCGGCAGCGCCGGCTCCGGCAGGTCGAGGCCGGTCAACGGGCGCCGCAGCTGGCGCAGTTCCCGGAACTCGGTGAGCCCGAGCCGGCGCGCGAGCCGGCGCGCGGGCGGATGCGCGCCGTGCGCCCAGAGCCGCAGCCGGTGGCCCGACTCGTTCAACAGGGCCTGCCCCAGCACCATGCCCAGCCGGCGGCCCCGGTGTCCCGGGTCAATCACCAGCTCGCTGGACGGCGGCTCCACCGGGTCCGTGCCGTCCAACTGCGCGTAGCCCAGCAGCCGTTCGTCGTCCCGGTCCCGCAGCAGCAGGTGGCGCACCCCGTCCCGCGCGCCGCCGCGCAGCAGCAGCCGCCCCTGCTCGGAGACCGCCGGCTGCCCGTCCCGTTCGGCGGCGGCCTCGATCAGCCGTTCCACCCCGGCCAGTTCGTCCCCGGACACCTCATCCAGCACCACGACTTCGGTCATGCCAGCGACCCTATGCCCCCGAAGCCCCTGGACGCGGCTTTCCTTTCACCTGCTTGTTACACGCACACCCCTGACTCGCTACGCGCGTAACAGCTAGGGTGCGGCTGACTCCCGCCCCCACCACTTCGCCGAGAGGGACGCCCCACTCATGCACAGACGTCACAGGTACCAACTGGCCGCGAGCGCACTGGCGGTGGCGGCCGCCGGGGCGCTGGCGCTGGCGCCCCCGGCCGCGCAGGCCGCCTCCTCCGGAGGGCACGACGGCCACGGCGGACACGGCGGTCACGGGGGTCATGGCGGCGGGCGCACCGTCGACCTCCAGGTGCTCGCCATCAACGACCTGCACGGCGCGTTGGAGCCGCCCACCGGCTCCAACGGCGAGCTGACGCACGAACACGAGGACGGCACGACCGAGACCATCGAGGCCGGCGGCGTCGAGTACCTGGCCGGCGCGCTCGCCGAGGCGCGCGAGGGCGAACGGCGGTCCGTCACCGTCGCGGCCGGCGACCTGGTGGGCGCGACCCCGCTGCTGTCCGGCCTCTTCCACGACGAGCCCACCATCGAGGCGCTCAACGAGCTGGGCATGGACGTCGCCGGCGTCGGCAACCACGAGTTCGACGAGGGCTACGCCGAGTTGATCCGCCTCCAGGAGGGCGGCTGCCACCCGGTGGACGGCTGCTATGTGGACGGCCGGGAGTTCGCCGGCTCGGACTTCCCGTACCTCGCGGCCAACGTCGTCGACGAGGACACCGGCATCCCCATCCTGGCGCCCTACTCGGTGCAGAACGTCGGCGGCGTCAAGGTCGGGTTCATCGGCGTCACCCTGGAGGGCACGGCGGACATCGTCACCCAGGAGGGCATCGCCGGCCTTGAGTTCCGCGACGAGGTCGAGACGATCAACCACTACACCCGGGTGCTGGAGCGCAAGGGCGTCAACGCGGTGATCGCGCTGGTCCACGAGGGCGGCTACCCGGCGTCGGAGGCGTACAACCACGACTGCGACGCCGACGGCGGCGGGCTCTCCGGCCCGATCGTGGAGATCGCGCGGCAGACGGACGCCGGCGTGGACGCGCTGGTCACCGGCCACACCCACCAGCCGTACGTGTGCACGATCCCCGACCCGGAGGGCCAGGACCGGCTGGTGACCTCGGCCTCCTCCAACGGCCGGCTCTTCACCGAGCTGTCGATGTCCTACGACCGCCGCGCCAACGACATCGTGCGCACCTCGGTCACCGGCAGCAACGTGGTGGTCGACCGCGACCGGGAGCCGGTCGCCGAGCTAACCGAACTGCTCGACTTCTGGCGCGAGTTGGCCGACCCGGTCGCCAACGCCCCGATCGGCTATATCTCCGCCGACATCGCGGGCCGGGGCGCGGGCACGCCCGAGTTCCCCGCCGGCGACCTGATCGCCGACGCACAGCTGGCGCACGCCCGTTCCCTCGACGAGTCCACCGACCTCGCCCTGATGAACCCCGGCGGGGTGCGCGCCGACCTCACCTACGCCGCCTCGGGCGACGAGGGCGACGGCGTGGTCACCTATGGCGAGGGCTTCACGGTCCAGCCGTTCTCCAACACGGTCAACCTGCTGGACCTCACCGGCGAGCAGCTGCTGGCGGTGCTGGCGGAACAGGTCAGCGGCGAGAACGAGGCGGCGCCGAAGATCCTCCAGCCGTCCGAGGGCTTCGCGTACACCCTCGACCTGACGGCCTCGGGCGCCGACCGGATCGTCGCCGACTCGGTGACCGTGAACGGCGAACCGCTGGACCCGGCGGCCACCTACCGCGTCGCCGTCAACTCCTTCCTGGCCGGCGGCGGCGACGGCTTCGCGACCCTCGCGGAGGGCACGAACCCGCTGGTCGGCGAGGACGACATGGCGGCCCTGGCCGACTACCTGACCGCGAACTCCTCGGCGGACGCCCCCCTCGACCCGCCGACGGCCGACCGCATCACGGTTGTCCAGTAGCCGGGACGGCTCTGCGGTGCCGCGCCCCCGCCCGACCGGGCGCGGCGCCGCTCGCCTCAGGTGGTTGCGGACGAGCGGCCGGCCCGCCCGGTGGCGCGCGGCGCCGGCGGAACGGGCCGCCCCACGGCGGGAGTTGACCTCGCCCCGCCCAACGGCGCCCCGCCCGACGGCGCTGCGGGCACCGGCACCGCCCCCGCGTGGAACGCCGCGTACACGCCCTCCACGACGCTGGGGCTGGGCACACGGCCCAGCCCCAGCGGTCGTTCCGCCCTTCTCAACGCCCGCGACACCATCTCCCCCGCCGTCGTCAGCCGCTCGCCGAGCTGCCCCACGGGCGCCTCGCGCACCGCGATCGCCTGCCGGATCACGTCGGTGAACACCGACTGCACCCGCTTGTACGCGAGATAGCGGGGCAGGTCGCGGGGCAACCCCTCGGCGGCGCCGGGCAGCCGTTCCTCGACGGCGCCGGCCCAGCGCACCACCATGGCCTGCTCCTGCCGTTCGGGGTAGTCCATCAGATGGAGATGGGTCGCCAGGTCGTAGAGCGGATCGCCGATCATGGCCAACTCCCAGTCGATCGTCCAGAGTTGGCCGTCGGACTCGGCGACGATGAGGTTGTCCCGGTGCAGGTCGCCATGGAGCAGGCAGAACGGGCGGTTGGTCATTCGCGCCGCCTCGCGCACCAGCGGACCGGTCACGCTGAGTACGTCCGAGTCGATTCCGAGGGTCTGAAACAGGCCGCCCAGAGCGGCCCGATGGCGGGCGTAGACACGCCGACGGGTGAACCGCACGAGCCGGCGGGCGAACTCCCGGCTGGTGCGCGGGCGGTCCGGGACCGGGCAGCTGTGGACCAGGGCCAGCGCGGCCGGGGGTATCGCGGCCAGCTCGCCGAACAGCCGCGCGAGCTGGTCGAGTTCGGTGCCCGACAGCGGCGTTCCCGGCGGGCGGAGCGCGGAGAGCGGCTCGCCCTCGATAAAGCCGTGCACCCTGGTGCCGTCGGGGCCCAGGCGGTAGACGGGCGCGATGCGCTCCATGCCCAGCAGGGCCAGTTCGATCAGCACGTCCTCCTCGTCGAGGAAGCAGCGCGGGTCGAACCGCGTCACGCCGGGACGGCTGCGCCCGGCCTTGATCCGTCCAGCGATGGGGAGGTGGTCCTCGGCGGGGAGCACCTGCCAGTCGCGGTGGTGACCGCGCAGGAGGTGCTCGGACAGCGGTTGGCTCATGATGGCGGCTTTCCGGCAGTGGATTCGTTACGGGTAGCGATACGGTACGCCGGGACGAGTCCACTGTTGATGGCTCAAAAGGGTGCATCTTCATGGCCATCGTGATGACCGAGGGCGGCCAGTACCCACTGGAGGGAGCGCACCACGCACTCCGCGCCGGCCGCGCGCAACGCGTGCTCTCCGGCGTCGTCGAGCGCGTAGCCGAGGAACGGGACGCCGGCCGCCGTGGCCGCCGCGTGGTCGGCGAGGCTGTCGCCGATCATCAGCGAACGGGCCGGGTCGGCCCCGGTGCCCGCCAACGCCCGCAGCACCGAGTCCGGGTGCGGCTTGAGGAGGTCGAGGTCGGCGGTCCTGCCGTAGACGCGGCCGGCGACATAGCCGGCCAGCCGCTGCCGTTCCAGATAACGGGCGGCGGCGAGCGGGGAGTTGTTGGTGGCGATGGCCACCCGGCGGCCCCGGCCGGCGAGCGCCGCGATCAGCGTGCCGGCGTACGGGGTGGGCCGGGCCGAGGCGGCGGCGCTGACCTCCTCGGCCGTGAGCGCCGCCTCAAGGCGGCTGAGCACGGCGGGCTCCGGGCGGCGCCGCGCTATCTCCCGCAGCACCCGGTGCGGGTCCTTTGACGTCCGCAGCTCTGCGGTCAGCAGCGCGGAGACCGCCAACTCCTCGGTCAGCGACCGGAGTCTGACGGCCACCGACTCGGCGGAGCGCACCGCGAAGAGCTGGCAGACGGGACCGTCGAAGTCGAAGAGAACACAGTGTGCGTTACTAACGAGTCCCCTCATCTAACCGAGTGTGAGCGGTTGTGCCAGCGTTGACCAGAGGGACGTGAACCACTGGTGGGACTCTTCAACAAAGGCGGTGTCCTCGGTGGAGCGGAAGACCTTCGAGTTGAGCCCGAGCACGTCGTAGATCTCCAACTGCTCCTGTTCGTACTCGACGACCCGGGACACCACCTGGTAGTAGGCCGTCAGCACCTCGGTGCCGTTGAGGAGGTAGACCTTCTGCACGGGGGTGATCGGCACCTCCCGGATCTCCACCGTGACCTGGGGCACCAGCCGCATCTCGGCGAGCGAGGTCAGCTGGTGGCGCAGCGAGGTGGAGAAGGTCTGGGTCAGCTGGCGCAGCCGCGCGCGGGGGCGCTGGTCGTCGGGGTCGGCGATCAGCCTCGGGTAGGCGGGTGGCGCGTCGGGGCTCGGCAGCAGCACCCGCACCGTGATCGAACGGGGCGTCAACTCGCCCGCCGAGATGGCGATCATGGGCGCGGCGAGAGCGGAGTTGAGCGTTTCGGTGGTGAGGCAGAACGCGTCGATCGAGATGTCCTTCGACTGAAAGGCCACCGCGATCCGGTCCGCCACCTCGACGCCGGCCGGCCGGGGGCTGTCCTGCCCCGGCAGCGCCACCACGGCCGGCGCCCCCCGGCCCCGCGCGGCGATGTAGCCCTCCCGCTCCAGCGCGGACAGGGCCGCTCTGACCGTGGTCCGGTTGACCCGGAACTCCTCGACCAGGGCCCGTTGCGTGGGCAGCTTGGCGCGCGGTGGCAGCTCCCCCGAACGTATGCGGTCGCGCAGCACACCGGCGATGTGGTCGGGAGAGAGCGGATCACCGAACGGATCGGGAAGCTCGCTCTCCGGGACGATCTCCTGACTCACGCCGTCACCATACAACTTTCGGCCAGATACGGAAGGTTGATATGAGGACGTTTCCAAGAGCGAGCCAACTGGGGAAAACATTCATGTAGTTGGCGAACAACTTGGCCAACTTCTCGGAGTTTCCGGGAGTTCACTAGAAGTTGACGTGATGTGAGGAGGGGTCATGCTCGTTTCCACCATCATCGTGGCTGCCTTCGGCATCGCGACGGAGCAGGCGGTGGAGGTCCAGTACGGACTGCCGGGTTTGATCGGACTGTTGATACTGCGCACGGGCCTGCGGAGGCGGAACTTCACCTGTGCGTGTGTGGGAACCACTGTGCTGGTCACGCTGGCGGTGGGCTCCCTGTAGTGGGAGCCGACCGACCGGTGCGGGGGGTTCGGCGTAACGAAGCGGCGTGCGACGTCCAGATCCCGGGCCCGGCCGGAGAGCGGCCGGAACCCGGGGGCGGGATCAGAAGATGTCAGGGCACCAGGGGCGACGGCCCGTGTGGAGGAGAAGATCCGCACGGGCCGTCGCTCCGTTCGTCTCCTCCGACAGCAGCCCGCCGGCCAGCAGCCGCGCCGCCGAGTCCTCGCCCAGGTAGAGCCGGCCCAACGCGGCCACGTCCAGCGTGAGATCGGCGCTCCTGGTGGTCGGCGCGCAGCTCGCGCCGTCCGGCCCGGCGGTCAGCAGGAAGCGCCCGTTCGCCAGGCCCATCGGGTCCCGCACCTCGAACACCAGATCCCCTTCGGCCGCGTAGCTCCGCGCCGCCAGCATCGCCGGCACGTCGAGCGGCCGCAGCCACAGGAAGTCCGCGACCTCGGCCACCGCCGCCGCCCTGGCGTCCGGCAGCATCAGCGGCAACGTCGAGTCCGGCCGCGCCCGGCCGGTGTCCACCACGCTCACCCAGTCCAGGGAGAACAGCAGCCGCCACAGGGCCCGTTCGACCGCGTCGTCCTCCGCGTAGAACGTGCGCACCCGCGCCGTTCCGTTGGGCATCCCCCGGTCCCAGTCCTTCTCCACGACAAAGCCGACCAGGCCCCTGACCACCCCTGCGGCGTCCCGATACACCGCCCACAGCGGCGGCGTCTCCTTCGACGGGCCGGGCGCCAGGCCCGTGATCCGGTCCCAGTGGAAGTCGTCCCAGCTGATCGCGCCCGGCGTCCGCGCGCGGAAGCGGCGGTGCAACTCCGGCAGCACCTCCCTGGCCTCCGCGTCCTCCACCAGCGCCAGGGTGCCGTCCACCTCGGCCGGCGACCAGCGCTCGTCGAGGCCGGCCCGCCGGGTGTTCACCCGCCAGTTGACGAACGAGGTGGCCGGGCCGAAGCCGTAACGGCCGTAGATCCGGTACTCGGCCGCGATCAACCCGGCCAGCGGCTCGCCGCGTTCCCTCGCCTCGCGCAACTCGCGCTCCATCAGCCGGCTGAGCAGCCCGCGCCGCCGGTGGGTGACCGTCACCGTCACCCCCGAGACCCCGCTGGTCGCCAACTGGGCCCCGCCGACGGTGGTCAGGCGCAGCGGCAGGCTGTTGAAGGTCGCCACACAGCGGTCCTTCTCGAAGAAGCCGTAGGCCCGGCTCAACTCCTGGCGGGCGAACCGGACATCCAACTCCTCCTTGGACAGATCGGCTCCTCGGTCGAGGAACCCCGTGGTCACCGCCCGCACCCACGCGTCGGTGGCTTCCCGGTCCCCGGCAACCCCGCGCATCTCCAGTTCACCCATGCCCGCGACCCTAGACAACGCTTTCGCGCCGGGGCCAACGGGTTAATCTCGGCCGGATCGACCGCCGGACCAACGGCCGGCAGCGGCCGGCGATGGCCGGCAGCGACCGGCGCGGCGGGCCCGGGAGAGCCGCCGAGGGTGGGGCTAGGCCCCCCTCGCGGCGGGGGCCCAGGACACCCGGGCGGCCGGGGGAGCGCCGGATGGGCCGAGGCGCGGCCCGTTGATGGGATGGTTCCCGACCCCGTGCGCGACAACGCACGACCCGACGCACCAGACAACGGAGAAGGGACCACCCATGCGTCTTCCCGGACGGCGCCGACGCGCCCAACTCGCCCTGGCCGGCCTGGCCGTTGCGCTCCTCGCCACCTCGACGGGGCCGGCCACCTCGGCCGCCGCCGGGCCGGCGCCGCCCGACCCGCTCCGGGAACAGGTGGCCGCGATCCACGCCACCGGCGTCGTCGGCGTCGCCGCCGAGACGGCCGCACCCGGCGCCCGCGCCACCGCGCGCGCCGGCACGGCCCGGGCGGACGGCCCCGGGCCGATGCCGGCCGACGGCAGGTTCCGCATCGGCAGCGCCACCAAGACCTTCACCGCCACCGTCGTGCTGCAACTCGTCGGCGAGGGCCGGCTGTCCCTCGACGACACCGTCGAACGCTGGCTGCCGGGCGTGGTGCGCGGCAACGGCCACGACGGCGACCGGATCACCGTCCGCCAACTCCTGCGCCACACCAGCGGCATCCCCGACGCCCTGCCGGAGATCCCCGCCCTCAACAGCGCGGAGGGCTACCGGGCCGAACGGTTCCGCAGCCACACCCCCGAGGAGCTGGTGGCGCTCGCGCTGCGGCAGCCGCCCGCGTTCCCGCCGGACACCGACTGGTCGTACTCCAACACCAACTACCTGCTCGCCGCGATGATCGTCGAGGAGGTCACCGGGCGGAGCTGGGCCGGCGAGGTCAACGACCGCATCATCCGCCCGCTGGGCCTCGCGGACACCAGCGCGCCCGGCACCTTCCCGTTTCTCACCGGGCCGCACGCCCACACCTACTCCGCGTTCGGCGCCGACCCGGGCGCCGGCACCGGCCCCGGCACCGACGTCACCGTGCTCAACGCCAGCATGGCCGTCGGCGCCGGCTCCCTCATCAGCACCACCCACGACCTGAACCGGTTCTACGGAGCGCTGCTCGGCGGCCGCCTGCTCGCCCCCGAACAGCTCGCCGCGATGACCGACACCGTGCCCGCGCCCGAGATCGGGCTGCCCGGCGTCCGGTACGGGCTCGGCCTGGGCGAGATCCCGCTGTCCTGCGGCGGCGGCTACTACGGCCACCCGGGCGAACTCCTCGGCGCCCGCTCCTGGAGCGGCGTCACCCCCGACGGCACCCGGACCGCCGTGGTGTACGCCACCAGCGACGGCGGCCAGGACACGACCGAGGCCATGACCGCGCTGGTCGACCAGCAGCTGTGCGGGACGTCGGACGGAACCTGAGGGTGAACGGGGCGGGCCGGGTGCGAGTGCGGGCCGGTGGCCGGTGCGGGGCAGCCCGACTGGTCGTTTGGTTCGTTGACGAGGCTCGTTGCGGGGGTTGGGGTTCTGGCGCGGGCTACGACGCCGGGCCTAGATGGCGCACGACCGGCCGGGTGCGGGCGTAACGAATGCCGGCAGGAGGCTGGCTGGGAGGGGGGCGCGGCTTCCGGGAGGTGGAGTTCGTTGCCGCCGGGGGTGGTGGGTGATGGCGACCGTGCCCCACGGGCGCGGGGACCGCGCCGAGTTCGAGGGCCGGCCGGCCGCTGGGGGCGTGCGTGGCGCGCACCGGCTTCGCCGGCCTGCCCCGGCATGTCGCCCGTCTCGGACATGACCGATCGTCGGACGACTGAAAGGGACGGCCCCCACTGCTCCACTCCGCCGGCAGGACGGAGCGCCGGTCAACGACCACGCTGCCGCGCGAACATCGCCTGCCGTCTTGGTAGTCCGCGCGCCGCCGACTCCCGAAGGCGGGCGCGCGGGGGGTGGGGGGACCTTTTTTCTAGGTGCCCGTCTAGAAGTGAACAGATCGTTCAACTCTAGACGGGCACCTACAGAAAGAGACCCCCACCCCCTGCCCGGAAGCCGACAAGGCGCGGACTACCCCACCGGCAGGCGATGTTCGCGCGGCAGCGTGGTCATTGACCCAACCCCACCACCCACCCACCCCTCAACGACCAACCCGCACCGCCCCCCTAAGCCGCCCGACGATCGGTCACATCCGAGACGGGCGACATGCCGGGGCAGGCCGGCGAAGCCGGTGCGCGCTACGCACGCCCCCAGCCGCCGGCCGGCCCCCGAACAAGCCGCAGTCCCTGCGCCCGGAGGGCACGGTCGCCAGAGCTGACCCCCGTTCGGCAACGAACTCCACCTCCCGGAGGCCGCGCCCCCCCTCCCAGCCAGCCCCTCGCCGGTATTCGTTACGCCCGCACCCGGCCGATCGTGCGCCATCTAGGCCCGGCGTCGTGGTCCGCGCCAGAACCCCAACCCCTCACAGCGAGTCTCGTCAACCAACGAAACGACCAGTCGGGCTGCCCCGCACCGGCCACCGGCCCGCACCCGAAGGCCCGGGCGCGCCCGGGGCCCCCAGGGCCCCGGCGCCCCACCCCGTTCACCCTGCACCCACCCCACCCCGTTCACCCTAGAACGCCGCCCGCACCTCGCCCACCGGCTCCCCGCCGCCCAGCACGGGCGCCCCCGGCACCCCGGGGGCGTCCACGCCGAGGGCCGCCAACACCCGCGCGGCGAGCACGCCCGAGGCCCGTGCCGAGCCGTCCTCCACCTTGAACGCGAACGCCCGCCCGTCCGGCAGCGCCACCGCCTGCACGCCCTCGGCGCCACCCTTGGCCAACAGCCCCGGCACGGCCCGCATCAGCACCGTGTCGAGGCGCCCCTCGCCGCCCACATACTCCGGGTGCGCCCGCATCGCGTCGGCCACCCGCCGCAGCGGGTCCCCTGGCCCGTTCAGCACGGCGGCGCGGAAGGCCCGCGCCAGTCCCGTCAGCGAGAGCGCCAGCAGCGGCGCCCCGCAGCCGTCGACGCCGACCGCCGTCTCCGGCTCGCCCGTGTACTCGACGACGGTCTCCCGCACGAAGCGCTGCATCGGGTGCTCCGGGTCGAGATAGTCGGCGACCGGCCAGCCGTTGACCACGCTCGCCGCCAGCCAGGAGGCGTGCTTGCCCGAGCAGTTCATGGCCAGCCGGCCGCGCGGCCCCGGCCCGGCGCCGAAGTTCGGCGCGGACTCCGGGCAGCGCAGCGCCGCCTGCGTCAACCCGTGCTCCGCCAACATCCGCCCCGCCAGCCGCTGATGGATCTCGGCCCCGGCATGGCTGGCCGCCGCCAGCGCCAGCCGCTCGCCGCCCAGCGGCAACCCGGCGCGCAGCACGGCGGCCGCCTGCATCGGCTTGTTGCTCGACCGGGGGAAGAACGGCTCGGCCACCTCGCCCAGCGCCCACGCCACCCGGCCGTCCGCCCCCAGCAGCACCAGCGACCCACGGTGCCGGCTCTCCACCACGCCCGACCTGACCACCTCGGCCAGCACCGGCACGGCGGGACCGGGAACGACGCGCGGGGCGCCCGGGGCTTCGTTCAACGGCTCTGTCCTCTCCGGCACTTCGGACGGGAAAGGGGTTCAGGACAGCAGGTCGTCGACCCGCACCTCGCCCTCACGGTACCTGCGGGCGATCTCGGCGCCGCAGCCGTCCGCCGTGCGGTGCAGCTCCTGCCGGTGCCGGGAGACCCGCTCCTCGCACTGCGCCAGCCGCGCCAGCGCCGTCGTCAACTCCCCGTCGTCCAGGGCGCTCAGGTCCGACAGCTCGACCTCGGCCAGCACCTCCTCGGCCAGCCGCCGATACCGCTCGCTCGCCGGCGTCGCCAGCGTCACATGGCGGGCGGAGGAACGGTGCCGGGAAGGACCGTCGGCCAGGATGTGCGGCAGCTGGTCCAGCAGCCCCGCGTCCTGCCCGCCGCGCCGCCGCGCCTCCGCCTGGAGGATGTCGATCCGGCCCTGCAACAGCCGCCGGACGAAGCTGAGATCGGCCTCCTCGCGCTGCGCCGAGCGCCGCAGCTCGCGCAGCTGCGCCAGGCTCATCGCACGGAGCCGCTCGCCCGAGGGGGCGGCGTCCCCCGTGCCCTCGCCCGGCCCGGCGACGCGTTCCACGCCCGCGCCCTCGCCCGGCCGGCCCCGGCCACCCCCGGCCTCCCGGTGCGGCGCCCGAGCGCTCGGTACGGTGGCGGGCTGCGAGCCAGGTCCCGGTGTGATCATGCGCAATTGTCCCCTCGTCCCCATTTCGGTGCCGTGGTGCGGTACGTACCCCGTGCACGCATCGTGTCACTGTGTACCCACCGCGTGCAGCGTGTTGGCACCCATCCGGCGCTGTGAGTTCGACGCCGGAACGTTCCGCCGCCGGCCGAGGAGCCCCCGGAACGCCGCTTTCGACCCCACGGCATGATGGCCCCATGCGAGCGGTGGTACAGCGCGTCGACGGCGCCAGCGTGACGGTGGACGGCGAGACGGTCGGCGAGATCGTGGGCCAGGGACTCTGCGTCCTGGTGGGGGTGACCCACGAGGACACCCCGGAGAGCGCGGTGAAACTGGCCCGCAAGCTGTGGGGCCTGCGCGTGCTGGCGGGCGAGAAGTCCTGCTCCGACATCGGAGCGCCGCTGCTGGTGATCTCGCAGTTCACCCTCTACGGTGACGCCCGCAAGGGCCGGCGCCCCACCTGGGCCGCCGCCGCGCCCGGCGAGATCGCCGAGCCGCTGGTGGCCGCCGTGTGCGACGCGCTGCGCGCGCTGGGCGCCACCGTGGCCACCGGCCGCTTCGGCGCCCAGATGCGGGTGAGCCTGACCAACGACGGCCCGTTCACCGTGCTGGTGGAGGTCTGAGCCGGGCACACCCGCGGGCACCAGCGGCCTACGGCTCGACCACCAACTCCTGCGCGGCCGGCGTCCGGTCGGCCAGCAGCGGCGCGTCCGCCGGCACGTTCCGCTTGATCACCGCCAGCGCGATCGGCCCCAACTCGTGGTGGCGGGCCGAGGTGGTGACCCGCCCCAGCTCCCTACCCTCGGGCCCTTCGGCGGCCAGCCGCACCGGCGCCCCCGGCTCGGGCAGGGTGACCTCGCTGCCGTCCAGGTGGAGGAAGACCAGCCGACGCGGCGGCCGGCCCAGGTTCTCCACCCGGGCCACCGTCTCCTGCCCCCGGTAGCAGCCCTTGTGCAGATGGACCGCCGTCGCCAGCCAGCCCAGCTCGTGCGGGATCGTGCGGTGGTCCGTCTCAAGACCCAGGCGCGGGCGGTGCGCCTCGACGCGCAGCGCCTCGAACGCCAGCACCCCGATCGCGGGCCCGTGCGCCGCCGCGAACGCGGGCAGCTCGCCGCGCGGCAGGAACACGTCCCGGCCGTAGGGCGTCTCGCGCACCGCCAGCTCGTCCGACACCTCGACGATGGACCCCGCCGGCAGGTGCACCACCGCGAACTCGGCGGTCCGGTCGGCGATCTCGACGCGGTAGAAGAACTTCATGCTCTCCAGATAGGCGAGCAGCGCGGCGGCGGCCCCTGGCTCGGTGTGCGCCCAGGTCGTCTCGCCGTCGTCCACCAGGTACAGCACATGCTCGATGTGGCCCTTGGCGGAGAGGATCAACGCCTCCGTCGCCTGCCCGGGCGCCAGCGCCTCCACGTGCTGGGTGAGCAGCAGGTGCAGCCAGCTCAGCCGGTCCGGGCCGCCGACCGTGACCACCTCGCGGTGGGAGAGGTCGACGAAGCCCTCGCCCTTGGCCAACGCCCGCTGTTCACGGAAGAGATCCCCGTAGTGGGCGGCGACTCCGAGGTCCGGCTCCCGCGCGGCGACCGCGCCGGGCAACTCCAGCAGGGGACTGGCATAGGACGACATACCGCAAGCCTACGACGTCCCGTTCGTCGCCTCCCCGGCCTCCGGGCCGCCGGCCCCCGGACCGGCCCCGGCGCCCTCGGCGCGCGCCGCGCAGCTGCCGCAGCGGCCGAAGATCGCGAAGTGCCGCAGGTCCGTCTCGAAGCCGAACCGCTCGCGCAGCGCCTCGGCGAACGGCTCGGCCAGGGACAGCTCGGCCTCGATGACCCGCTCGCAGTCCCGGCACATCAGATGCAGGTGGTCGTGCCGCTCCGCCAGGTGGTAGGTGGGCGCGCCGTGGCCGATGTGCGCGTGGCTGACCAGGCCCAGCTCCTCCAGCAGCTCCAACGTGCGGTAGACCGTCGAGATGTTGACCCCGCCGGCGGTCTTGCGCACCTCGGTGAGGATGTCCTCGGGCGTGGAGTGGTCCAGCCGGTCGACGGCCTCCAGCACCAGCTGCCGCTGAGGCGTCAGCCGGTAGCCGCGGTTGCGCAGGTCTTCCTGCCAGTCGGTGCTCACCACGTGGCCCAGTGTAGAAGGGGAATCCGGCGCCGGGCCCCGGCCGGAGGAGGGGCACGGACCCCACCCGAGGGGAATCGGCGGGGTCCGTGCGAGGAGGCGTGCCCCATCCTGCGCCCGCCGACGTCAAACCGCCGTAAGGACGTCCGGGCCGGGACGGCATAGGGTCCCCACGGAGGAACGTGATCACGAGGCGAACGATCACAAGGCGAACAAGGGGCGGTGTGCGATGGATCTGGGACTGACCGATCGGGTCTATGTGGTGACCGGCGGCAGCCGGGGGCTGGGCCGGGCCACGGCCGAGGCGCTGGTCGGCGAGGGCGCCCGGGTGGTGCTGGCCGCGCGCGGGGCGGAGGCGGTCGCCGAGGCCGTCTCGGCGCTCGGCGAGGACCGGGCCGCCGGGCTCGCCGCCGACCTGGCGGCGCCGGACGCCGCCGAGCGGCTGCTGGCGGTGGCGAACGAACGGTTCGGCCGCTTCGACGGGGCGCTGGTCTCGGTCGGCGGGCCGCCGCCGGCGGCGGCCTCGGCGGCCACCGACGAGCAGTGGCGGGCCGCGTTCGAGAGCGTCTTCCTGGGTGCGGTCCGCGCCGCGCGCACCTTCGCGCCCGCGCTGGGCGAGGGCGGCGCGCTGGGCCTGGTGCTCTCCAGCTCGGCCCGTTCGCCGATCCCCGGTCTTGCCGTCTCCAACGGGCTGCGCCCCGGGCTGGCCATGGTCGCCAAGGACCTGGCCGACGAGTTCGGGCCGCGCGGGGTACGGGTGCTGGGCCTGATGCCGGGCCGGATCGCCACCGACCGGACGCGGCAGCTGGACGCCGGCGCCGATCCGGCGACGCGGCAGCGCACCCGGGAGGCGATCCCGCTGGGCCGGTACGGCGAGCCGGCGGAGTTCGGTCGGGTCGCCGCGTTCCTGCTCTCGCCGGCCGCCGGCTATGTCACCGGCACCACCATCCCGGTGGACGGCGGCGCGCTGCGCGTCCCCTGAACCGGCGGCGAACCGGGGCTACTTGAAGAAGGCGATGCCGTCGTCCGGCAGGTCCTTCAGCTCGCCGATCCACTCCCTGGGGTCGACCGCCTTCTTCAGGTGCGCCGACATATAGGGCCGCAGTGGCACCTCGGGCGTGGACTTCTCGCCGACCCACATCAGGTCGCTGTTGACATAGCCGTAGAGCCGCTTGCCGCCGGCGTAGGGCGGGGACGCCTGGGTGCGGGCGATGGCGTCGGTGGCGAGGTCGATCTGCGGCTTGCCCTCGGCGAGTTCGCCGTACCAGACCTCGACGACGCCCTGGTCGCGCACCAGCACGGCCTCGATCTGGCGCTGGTCGTCGACGCGCCAGAAGCCGTGCTCGGTCTCCAGCGGCACGGTCCGCTGGCCGGCCTCGTCGAGCCGCCAGGAGCGCGCGGAGTACTCCAGGAAGTCCCGGCCGTCGTGGGCGAAGGTCATCTGCTGCCCGAAGTTGCTGGCCTCCTCGCCGGGGAAGTCGGCGACCCCGGCGCCCTGCCAGGTGCCGAGGAGGAAGGCGAGCGGCACCAGCGACGGATGGAGATCGGACGGGATCTCGATCATGGTCAGCGCTGCCCCTGGTAGAGCTTCACCACGACCAGGCCGGTGAACGCGGCGGTGCCCACGGCCACCAGGACCATCATTGTGATGAAGAATGCCTCAAGCACGGCGAAGCTCCTTGCGCCCGAATGTGAAGAACGGTCGCGGCCGAGTCTAGTGGCCACACTCCGGGGAAGCTTCGTGGGTGGGCCGCCCGTGGATGACCCCTCCGGGCGCCTTGACCGTTTTGTGATCACCGCGACTGAACGTGTTTGGCCATCTTCGCGTCTAAGCGCGTGGAAAGGATGTGATCATGAGTTGTCCAAACTGTGGTGGGACGATGTATCAGGGTCCGCAGGGAGACTGGGTCTGCGCTACCTGCGGGACGACGCGCTAGCCCACAGGGCCGTACGACTACGGTGATCCCATGGCTCAGACGGCACAGAAGCTGGTGATCAAGGTGACGGCGGGGGCGGACGCCCCCGAACGTTGCTCGCAGGCGTTCACGGTGGCCTCGGTGGCCGTGGCGAGCGGGGTGGACGTCTCGTTGTGGCTGACCGGAGAGTCCGCCTGGTTCGCCCTTCCCGGCCGGGCCCAGGAGTTCCAACTCCCGCACGCGGCACCGCTTCCGGAGCTGATCGAGGCCGTCCAGGCCGGTGGCCGGATCACCCTGTGCACCCAGTGCGCGGCGCGCAGGGGGATCACGGAGTACGACGTGATCGAGGGGGTGCGCATCGCCGGGGCCCAGGTCTTCGTGAGCGAGATCATGCCCGACGGCGTGCGGGCCCTGGTCTACTGACCACCCGCCGGCCCCACCGGACCGGACCGGGAGACCCCGCCAGACAGGAACCTCGCCGACCGACCACGGGGCAACAACCAACGGGGTAACGGAAAGGCCGCGCCCACAGCGGGCGCGGCCTTCGTGTCGTCGCGTGCGACCGACATCTAGACGTACGGACGTTTCGGACGTTCAGACGTTTCAGACGGCGATGCTGACCTCGGTCAGGCCGCCCTGCTGGGCGACCACCCTGCGGTCGGCGGTCGCGCCCGGGACCAGGGCGCGGACCGTCCAGGTGCCCTCGGCCGCGTAGAACCGGAACTGTCCGGTGGCCGAGGTCGGCACCTCGGCGGTGAACTCGCCGGTGGCGTCGAGGAGTCGGACATAGCCCGTGACCGGCTCGCCGTCCCGGGTCACCGAGCCCTGGATCGTGGTCTCACCGGCCTTGACGCCGCTGGCATCCGGGCCGCCGGCCTTCGCTCCACACATGGCTGTTCCTTTTCTGAGCTTCTGAGCTGCTGGGCTTCGGGGCTTCTGGGCTGGACTGCCGTCCGAACTTCCGTCCGGGCGGGCCTACTTGGCCGGGCCGGTCTCGACCGGGACGCCGACGAGCGAGCCGTACTCGGTCCAGGAGCCGTCGTAGTTCTTGACGTTGGGCTGGCCGAGCAGCTCGTGCAGCACGAACCAGGTGTGGGCGGAGCGCTCGCCGATGCGGCAGTAGGCGATGGTGTCCTTCGCCAGGTCCACGCCCTCGCCCGAGTACAGCTCCTTCAGCTCGTCGTCGGAGCGGAAGGTGCCGTCGTCGTTGGCCGACTTGGACCAGGGGATGTTGCGGGCGCTGGGCACGTGGCCGCCGACCTGGGACTGCTCCTGCGGCAGGTGCGCCGGGGCGAGCAGCTTGCCGCTGAACTCGTCGGGCGACCGCACGTCGACCAGGTTCTTGACGCCGATCGCGGCGACGACCTCGTCGCGGAACGCGCGGATCGAGGTGTCCTGCGGCTGGGCGCGGTACTCGGTGGCGGCGCGGGTGGGCACCTCGGCGACCAGGTCGCGCGAGTCCAGCTCCCACTTCTTGCGCCCGCCGTCCAGCAGCCGGACGTCGCTGTGGCCGTACAGCTTGAAGTACCAGTAGGCGTAGGCGGCGAACCAGTTGTTGTTGCCGCCGTAGAGGACCACGGTGTCGTCGTTGGCGATGCCCTTGGCGGAGAGCAGCTTCTCGAAGCCCTCCTGGTCCACGAAGTCGCGGCGGACCGGGTCCTGGAGCTCCTGCTTCCAGTCGATCCGGATCGCGTTCCTGATGTGGTTCTTGTCGTAGGCCGAGGTGTCCTCGTCCACTTCCACGAGCACGACCTTGGGGTCGTCGAGGTGGGCCTGGACCCAGTCGGCATCCACCAGGACGTCACTGCGGCTCATGCTGGTTGTCTCCTTGCGCGGTTCGGGGCGGAACGAAAACGGGGAACGAAGTGCGCTGCCGCAGACGCGCACGCCGGCCGGTCGGGCGGCGGGCCGCACGGGCGGGGGCGTGGGCGGCGGCGAGGGGCGTGAATCAGCCGGGGCGGCGACAGAGCATGGCCGAGACGCGGCAGAGATCCACCGCGCGCCGCTTGGTGAGCCCCCCGGCGGGGGTGCCCGTCGCCTGCCGCATCATGCCCGCGATCGTACGGAGCGTGGCCGCCCCATGTCACCGGCGTTCCGCATGATGAGACGAAACCGCGCACTATGTGGACGGCTGGGGCGACTGGGGCCGGCTGGGGCGGCCGGCGGGGATTCCGCCAAGGAACGTCAGCCGCTCACCGTCATGTTCTCGCCATCGACCGTGACCTTCAGCCCCTCCTCGGTCGGCTCGAGCGAGGTCAGTTCGAGCCCGTCGGGCAGCCCGGCGATGGTCCGCTCCTGGTCGAGCTGGGCCCGGGCGGACTCCTGCATCTCCGCGCTGCCGACGTCCGGGATCTCGTCCTCGTCCACCGAGAGCGTCACCTTGCCGCCCTCCAGCACCAGGTCACCGGCCAGCTCGCCGATGTCCAGGGTCTGGCCCATGGCGCTGGCCTGGAGCACCAGCAGCAGCTGCCCCTCGCCCGCGTACTCGAACTCCACCCCGAAGCCGTTGCCGCTCAGCGCCATCAGCTCGCCGTAGGCGCGGGTCAGTTCGGTGTAGCTGATCATCCCCTCGCCGTGCGCGCGGGCGGCGGTCGCCTGGGTGAAGCCGCCGGTCAGCGTGACGTTGTCCAGCTCGATGTCCAGATCGTGGATGCTCAGCTCCTGGTCGTCGACCGTGGCGGCATAGGAGCTGATGCCGAGGTGCACGTCGTCCAGCTCGCTGCCGAGCACCTGGGTGAGGAACGGGAACCCGTTGATCGAGACGTCCGGCTCCTTCTCCAGGCCCAGCCGGTCCTGGACCCGGGAGGCCACCTCGCCCTGGGTCACATAGAGCGCGACCCGGTCGGCGACCACGGCCAGCACGGCCAGGACGACGACCACGATCAGGCTTATTCGCAGTGCGCGCATCGGGTTGCGAACCCCCAGGTGAAGTGTGTCCGAAAAGCCACGTGAGCCTAACCCGTCACACCGCCACCAGACAGCGCCGCCGGGTCCTTGCAGCAGGTCCGTTACACGTTCCGTCAGGAACCTGACATATCCCTTTCCCCGCCCCTTCCGCTGCTCCTCGGAGCCCGTCCGCGCCGCTCAGAGCAGCGCCACGGCCAGCGGATAGACGGCCGGCGCCGCCGCCGTCAGCGGCAGCGCGACCCCGGCGGTGAAGTGGACGAAGCGCGACGGGAAGTCGTAGGAGGCGACCCGCAGCCCGACCAGGGCGCAGGCCCCGCCCGCCGCGCCCAGCGCGAGCGCCGGCGTGCCGATGTCCTGGCCGCTCGCCACCGCGCCCACGCCCAGCGCCGCCGCCAGCCCGAGCAGCGACATCAGCGCCCCGGGACCGGGAACGGCCCGCACCACCGTCGCCGCCGCCACCCCGCCCGCGGCCACCGCCACCGCCGCGCCCGACACCTCGACCGCCGCCAGCAGCGCGCCCGCCACCACGGTCAGCAGCGTCGAGGCCGAGGTCGCGGTGAGCGCGTCCAGCCGCTCGTCCGCCGAGCCACGGTGCCGCAGCTGGAGCACCACCACCAGCAGGAACCACACGCCCAGCACCCCGAGCAGCGCGCCCGGCGCGTCCGAGGCGTCCACCGCGAGCACCGCCGCGTCCGCCGCCAGCCCGCCGGCGAAGGCCAGCACGATGCCCTGCCGCGCCGGCCACATCCCGTTCAGCCGGAACCAGCCGGCCGCCGTCACCGCTTGAAGCAGCACCACCGCCGGCAGCGCCGCCACCTGCCCGAACGCGGCGCCCGCCGCGAGCAGCCCCGCCAGCGCCGCCGTCAGCAACGCCGGCTGCCACCCCGGGCTGATGATCGGGGAACGGGCGCGGTGCCTGGCCCGCGCCGGCGCCGCCCCGGCCGCCCCGCCCGCCGGCACCCCCGGCGTTCCCGCCGCAGTCCTCGCGTTCACGTGTCCCCTCCCGGTCCCGGCCTGCCCGTCCGCCCCACCCGTTCCGCCCGCGCCGCTCACTCCGTTCACCTGGCACCGCCGGCGAACGGCGGCAGCACCTCGACCGTGCCGCCCTCGGTCAGCGGCACCGAGTCGTGCTCCCGGCCCCCGACCTGCGCGCCGTCCACCAGAAAGGCGCAGCGCGCCAGCACCGCCGCGAACTCCGCGCTCCCGGCGTGCCGGCGCCTGGCGGCGTCCAGCGCCTCGCCCAGGCTGGCCGCCTCGTAGGGTTCCTCCGCCGTGCCGGCCGCCGCCTTGGCCGCCGCCCAGTACCGGATCGTGCCGCTCGCCATCGTCTCCGCTCTCCGCCCGCCGCCCGCGCCCCGGGCTTGCCGTGTGCCGCCCCATGATGGCCCCTGCTCCGCCGCCGGGCGCCTCCGGCCCACCGACGGACCACCGACCCGCCCACCGACCGGCGACCGTGCGGGCCGCGCCGGAAAGCCGTAACAGCCGCGAAACACCGGGGAAACCGGGGGGAATCCGAGAGGCGAACAGTGTGATACATGCCCCTGCGCGGCCCGAATTGTTTCGGCTATGCTGCTGAACAAGCAGGACCCGGGCGATGACGCCACTACGGGTCCTTTCGCGCTTTCTGGGCAGAGCCGCTCGATCGTCCCCGCGCCAGGACTGAGGAAGGAACGCCCCCGAGATGAGTTCGCTGCTACTCCTTACCAACGCGCTTCAGCCGTCCTCCCAGGTGCTCCCCGCGCTCGAACTGCTTCTCCACAACGTCCGCGTCGCGCCCGCCGAGGGCCCCGCCCTGGTCGACGCCCCCAGCTCCGACGTCATCCTCATCGACGGCCGCAAGGACCTCCCGCAGGTCCGTTCCCTCTGCCAGCTGCTCCGCTCGACCGGCCCCGGCTGCCCGCTGGTGCTCATCGTGACCGAGGGCGGGCTCGCCGCCGTCACCGCCGACTGGGGCGTGGACGATGTCGTGCTCGACACGGCGGGCCCGGCCGAGGTCGAGGCCAGGCTCCGGCTGGCCACCGGCCGCCAGCAGCTGACCGCCGACGACAGCCCGATGGAGATCCGCAACGGCGACCTCTCCGTCGACGAGGCCACCTACAGCGCCAAGCTCAAGGGCCGGGTGCTCGACCTCACCTTCAAGGAGTTCGAGCTGCTCAAGTACCTGGCGCAGCACCCGGGTCGGGTCTTCACCCGCGCCCAGCTGCTCCAGGAGGTCTGGGGCTACGACTACTTCGGCGGCACCCGCACCGTCGACGTCCATGTGCGGCGGCTGCGCGCCAAGCTCGGCCCCGAGCACGAGGCGCTGATCGGCACGGTGCGCAACGTCGGTTACCGCTTCGTGGTCCCGGAGAAGGAGAAGAACGCCGAGCACGAGCAGGCCCGCGCGGTCACCCGCGAGGCGGAGAAGGTGGTCAAGGAGGCCGCCGCCCGCCGCAACTGACAGCAACCGACGGCAACTGGCAGCAACTCGACGACAGTTGGCGCCTACTTCGGAGTAACGCCGCGTACCTGCGGGTAACTCCGGGCAACCGCCCCTTCGGATACGACATTCGTATCCGAAGGGGCGGTTGCGCGCGTAGACTCCTCCCGTGGCCAAGGTGACGCGGGACGATGTGGCGCGACTGGCGGGGACATCCACCGCCGTCGTCAGCTATGTCATCAACAACGGACCGCGCCCGGTGGCCGCGGGCACCAGGGAGCGGGTCCTCGCCGCGATCAAGGAGTTGGGGTACCGCCCCGACCGGGTCGCCCAGGCCATGGCCTCCCAACGCACCGACCTCATCGGGCTGATCGTGCCCGACGCGCGGCAGCCGTTCTTCGCGGAGATGGCGCACGCCGTCGAACAGGCCGCGGCCGAGCGCGGCAAGATGGTCCTGGTGGGGAACTCGGACTACCTGGACGAGCGCGAGGTCCACTACCTGCGGGCGTTCCTCGGGATGCGGGTCTCCGGGCTGATCCTGATCAGCCAGGGCCCCAGCGAGCACGCCGCCGCCGAGATCGACGCCTGGGACGCCCGCGTGGTGCTGCTGCACCGCAGGCCGGAGGCGATCGACGACGTGGCCGTGGTGCTTGACGACATCGGCGGCGCCGAGCGGCTGACCCAACACCTGCTGGAGCACGGCCACCCCTATGTCGCCTGCCTCGGCGGCGTCGACTCGACGCCCGAGCAGGGCGACCCGGTCACCGACCATGTCAACGGCTGGCGGCGGGCGATGGAGTTGGCCGGACTGCCCACCGAGGGCCGGCTGTTCAAGGCCCCGTACAACCGCTACGACGCCTACCGCATCGCGCTGGAGCTGCTGGCCGGGCCCGACCGCCCGCCGGCGCTGGTGTGCGCGACGGACGACCAGGCGATCGGGGTGCTGCGGGCCGCGCGCGAGCTACGGATCGACGTGCCGGGCGAGTTGGCGGTCGCCGGCTTCGACGACGTCAAGGAGGCGGCGCTCACCGATCCGCCGCTGACCACGGTCGGCTCGGACCGGGAGGCGATGGCGCGGGCCGCCGTCGACCTCGCGATAGGGGACGCGAACGGCGCGCCGCCGGACCGGCTGCGGCAGTTCCCGGTGACGCTGCGGCTGCGGGCCTCCTGCGGCTGCCCCGCCCCGCGCTGAGCGAAACCGGGGGGCTCACGCGCTCAGGCGCAGTCCGGCTCGCACTCGGCCTTCCCCCGGGACGGCCCCCGGCCGCCGACGCCCTCCGCGAGCAGCCGGCGCGGGCCGCTGCCCTCGCGGGCGCAGACGTCGTACGGGTTGGCCAACATGCAGCTCTCCAGCGACAGGCAGCCGCAGCCGATGCAGTCGGTCAGGTCGTCCCGCAGCCGCACCATCTGGCTGATCCTGGCGTCCAGATCGGCCCGCCAGGACGCGGAGACCTCGGCCCAGTCGGCCCGGGTCGGGGTGCGCCCCTCGGGCAGCCGGCCCAGCGCCTCGCGGATCGCGTTCAGCGGCATCCCCACGTTCTGCGAGACCCGGATGAACGCCACTCGGCGCAGCGTCTCGCGGTGGTAGCGGCGCTGGTTGCCGCTGGTGCGGCGGCTGCTGATCAACCCCTGCGCCTCGTAGAAGCGCAGCGCCGAGGTGGCCACCCCGCTGCGCTCGGCGAGCTGGCCGATGGTGAGTTCCTTCGCGATGCGTGGCGCGCTCTCGGTGGCCATGCCGGCCATGGTAGTCCGGGCCCGGCCGCTTCCCCGGGGCCTCCCGGACGTGATCGGGTAGCGTTGGTCAACGGCGCGCTACGGAGGGGGAGTTGCGGATGGGACGGCTGGTTGCCATCAGCGACCTCCACGTTCGGTACCCGGAGAACCGGGACGTCGTGGAGCGGCTGCGACCCGAGTCCGAGGACGACTGGCTGCTGGTGGCCGGCGACATCGGCGAGGTGATGGCGGACATCGAGTGGACCCTGACGCTGCTCGCGGAGCGGTTCGCCCGGGTGGTGTGGGTGCCGGGGAACCACGAGCTGTGGACGCCCAAGGAGGACCCGGTGCAGCTGACGGGTGAGGCCCGTTACCAGCACCTGGTGGCGCTCTGCCGTCGGCTGGGCGTGCTCACGCCCGAGGACCCGTACCTGGTGTGGGAGGGCGAGGGCGGGCCCGCGGTGATCGTTCCGCTGTTCCTGCACTACGACTACACGTTCCGGCCGCAGGGCACCGCGACCAAGGCGGAGGCGATGGCGGTCGCCGAGGACGCCGGGGTGATCTGCACCGACGAGTACATGATCAAGCCGACGCCCCACCCCAACTCCGAGAGCTGGTGTCGCGAGCGGCTGGCGCTCACCGAGGCGCGGCTGGCCGCCGAGCTGCCCGAGGGGCTGCCGACCGTGCTGGTCAACCACTATCCGCTGGTCCGCGAGCCGACGCGGGTGCTGCGCTACCCGGAGTTCGCGCTGTGGTGCGGCACCGAGCGGACCGAGGAGTGGCCGCAGCGCTACCGCGCGGCCTGCGTGGTCTACGGCCATCTCCACATTCCCCGGCTGATCCGGTACCGGGGCGTCCCGCACCAGGAGGTCTCGCTGGGCTATCCCCGGGAGTGGAAGCCGCGCGCGGCCGAGCCCGGGCGGCTGGTGCCGATCCTGCCGGGCGTCGGGGCGGCGAGCCGGTGACCGCGCCGCTGATCGCGTCGCTGCTGCCGCCGCCGGTCGCGGCCGTCGAGTCGTTCGGCGACCCGGCTGAGCCGCCGCCGCTCTTTCCCGAGGAGGAACGGGCGATAGCGCGCGCCGTCGAGAGCCGGCGCCGGGAGTTCGCCACCGTGCGGCACTGCGCGCGGCAGGCGCTGGCCGCGCTGGGCGGGCCCCGGGTGCCGCTGCTGCCCGGCGAACGCGGCGCGCCCGGCTGGCCGGACGGCTTCCTCGGCAGCATGACCCACTGCCGTGGCTACCGCGCGGCGGCCGTCGGCCGGGTCGGCGCGGGCGGGGTGGTCGGCGTCGGGATAGACGCCGAGCCGAACGAGCCGCTGCGCGACGCCGGCGTCGTCCAGCTGATCGCGCTGCCCGAGGAGCGCGAGATGCTGGCCCGCCTCGCGGCGGCGCACCCCGAAGTCGCCTGGGAGCGGCTGCTGTTCAGCGCCAAGGAGAGCGTCTACAAGGTGTGGTACCCGCTCACCGCGAAGTGGCTCGACTTCGAGGAGGCGCGGCTGACGATCGACCCCGGAGCCCGCACCTTCGAGGCCGAGCTGCTGGTGCCGGGTCCGGTCGTCGACGGCACCAAGATCCAACGCTTCGCCGGGCGGTGGGTGGCCCGCGAGGGGCTGTTGGTTACCGCGATTTCACTGTCTCGCGGCCTGCCGGAGTGATGGCCTCGCTAGCCTGCCGCTGACCGTGTCGGCGAGCGGGGGTGTCCGCTGTGCGAGCAGAACGCGTTCGGGTCCGTGGCGTGCGGTGCTGGGTGGCGTCGGTGGTGGCGGCGACCTGTTGCGGCGCGCTGGCGGCGTGTCTGCCCGGCGGGTCCGACCGGGCCGAGGCCGACGAGACCGAACCCGCCCGCCCGGCCGCCTCCGGCGAGTTGGACGGCGTGTGGCTGACCGGCACGGACGAGGAGTCCGCGATCCTCACCATCAACACCGGCCTCGTCTACTTCACCGAGAACCAGAACGGCGAGGGCGACACCTGCGAGGGCACCGTCGAGAACGGCCTGATCCAGCTGGAGAGTTGTGAACGCAACGGCGAGCAGGTCTTCACCGAACGCAGCGCCCACGTTCTGCTCCAGGGCGACGACCTGCGCCTGACCTGGGTCTCCGGCGAGCAGGAGACCTACACGCCGATGCTGGACGCTGCCAGCGGCGAATGAGCCGGCCGGCGGCGAACGGGCCTGCCGGCGGGGCCCGGTTCGGGTGAACCGTTCGGGTCGGCGGTTCGGGTGAGCGGTTCAGGTGAGCGGTTCACGTGAACGGTTCGGGTGAGCGGTTCAGCGCGGTGAACTCGGCGTCGAGGTCGACGACGGTGCAGCGTTTGAGTTCCACGACGAGTTGGGAGGCGAGGAACCAGTCGGTGGCGCGGTGGCCGTAGGGCAGGTACTGGTCGACGTGGGCCTGGAGCCGGGCGGTGTTCGGGGTGGGGGTGAAGAGGGTGCCGAAGACGCCCCAGAGTTTGGGTCGGCGGGAGCGGACGCCGACGGGCTTGGTGAGGTGGGGACAGTATTCGACGGCGAGGGCCGCGCAGGGTAGGCAGACCGGGGGCTTGGTGGTCTTGGTTCCCTCGTAGCGGTCATCGCCGTCGTGCTTCATCAGGAAGAGCCAGCCGTCGCGGTTGTGGCTGGCGCTGGCGCCGCAGACCTGGCACAACCGCTCGGCCTGCGCCCGGCGTTGACGTGCCGGGTGCATGGCGGGGAAGTCCGGCCGGCCCTGACCGGGCGTGTTCTGGACGCGGGCCCACAGCACGCCGAAGGCGTCCCGGTCGGCCGGCGTCTCGTCGAGGTACCAGACGCCGGCCCCGTCCAACCGCATCGACACCCGCCGCCCGTAGCCACCCTCACCACTCCAGTGCGCGGCATAGGGAACGGGCAGCTGGCGCGGCCCCCAGGTCGTGAGGGCTTCGGGCACGGCGATGTCGGGCATGGCGGATCAACTCTCCAAGGCTGCTGAGGGGATTGGGGGGTCGCCCGCCCCCACCGGATGGAAGGGGTTGGGGGCGGGCGACCGTTCCGCCCGACGCGGCGGCCGCGATCCTCCGGGACTGGGCAGGACCGGAGAACTGGCCCCGGGTGGGGCGGAGTCGGGGGGAGCGGGGCGTCAGGTGGGCGTGACCGCCGGGCGGCGTTGACGCCGGCGCCGGGCGGTCAACGTCGCCTCCCCGCCGGGTGCGCGCAGACCTCGTTTCTCAGCCGCTCCGCCGGGTCGTGCAGTTCCGCCAGCGACGGCAGACCATCGGTGGTTCCGTCGTGTGTGGTCTCACCCGGCAGCGCAGGGTCGCCGCCGTTGGCATGTCGGTCATGGGGCGCCTTCGTCGTTTGCCTGACCCTTGGACCGTAGTCGGGGTAGAACGGAGGGTGAGCACGCAGAGTGCGTGCCTCGAAGGCGGGGGCCTGATGAACACTGAAGGCGTTGGCCGCCGAATCGCCTACTGGCGCGAGCATCGAGGCCTGACGCAAGCCGAGTTCGGCCGGCTGATGGGCCAGTCCCGCCGGTGGGTTCAGGACTGGGAGGGCGGCCAACGGCAGTCCGACCCACGGCTGTCCGTCATGCTGCGGGCAGCCGAAGTGCTCCGTATCCCACTGGAACGACTCGTGACCAATCCAAGTCCCGCGTCGGCAGGTGCCCCGATGCCCGCCGAAGTGGCGGCCCTCGCCGACGCCCTGCACGACCTGCCCAGCATCGAGCGCGCCGCCGCCCCGCCCTCCCTCACGGAGCTGCGACGCAGACTCGCGTTCGCCTCGCACGCCTGGGTTGCCTGCCACTACGTCGCGACGGCCCGCGAGCTTCCGGGACTTCTTGCCGACGCGCACCTCGCTGCCGCCAGCAGCGTCGAAGGGGCCACGCTGCTCTCCCGCACCTACCAGCTGGCGGCGAGCCTGCTCTACAAGTACTCGGGCAACACGTGCACGCCTGGAGTGCTGGCCGCTGACCGGGCACTGGCCGCAGCACACCAGTCCGGCGACCCCGTCGTCATCGGCAGCGCCTCCCGTCGAGTCGCGCGCGGCCTTATTCATCAGCAACGTCATGCGACTGCGACGGAGTACGCCACCGCACAGGCCGACGCGCTGCGGCCGGTTCTGGAGCGGGCCGGGACACCCGGGCTGTCCGCCTTGGGGATGCTCTACCTCGTGGCCGCCGTGGGCGCGTCCGGGAGCGAGCGGTCCCAGGCCGCCGTCTCCGTCGCGACGGATCGCCTCGACGCGGCGGCGGAGATCGCGGAGCGACAGGGCGACCGGCCGGCGGAGGACTTCACCGCGTTCGGTTCCACCAACGTCGCCCTCCACGAGGTGGATGTCCTGCTGAGGCTGGATGACGCCTGGGCTGCGGTGGAGGCCGGGCGGAGAATCACCACCGAGGACCTGGCTCGTCTCAACCGCGAGCGCCGGGCCCGGCACCTCGTCACCAAGGCGCGCGCCCTGGCCCTGACCGGGCGTCGGGAGGAGGCGACGGCGGCGCTGGTGGCGGCCGAACGGCTGGCGCCCGAGGAGGTTCGTCGGCCTGCGGTGGTCGGCGTCGTCAGGGAGCTACTGCTTCTGGTGCCGTCACCCGGTGCGGAGTTGCGTGGTCTGGCCGAGCGTTGTGGACTCCGGGCATGAGCGTTCTGTACCTCATCGCGTGCGCCGCAGGCCCAACCCGGCATGTCGATGACGGAGTTCGGGCGGCGCGGGCGTCCGGCTGGGACGTGTGTCTCGTCCTCACGCCGTCCGCCGCCCGCTGGTGGGAACCCCGACTGCCTGAGCTGGCCGCGTTGACCGGCCACCCGGTGCGGCACCAGTACAAGCTGCCGCACGAGCGGGACGCGCTGCCCAAGGCGGACGCCATGCTGGTGGCGCCGATGACCACCACCAGCGCGTGCAAGTGGGCCGCCGGCATCACGGACACGGTGGCGCTGGGGCTGCCCGCCGAGGGCGTACACCTCGGAGTCCCGGTGGTCGCCATGCCGTTCTGGTCCACGGCGCTCGGCGCCCAGCCCGCCGTCGGGCGTGCCGTCGAGACGCTGCGCGAACAGGGCGTCCGCGTGGTCTTCGCTCCGGGAGAGCCGCACCTTCCCAAGCAGGGGGACACCGTGGCGTTCCCCTGGGACGTCGGGCTGGACTCACTCACCGGAGCGTGACGAGGTGCCCCCGCCTGTGGAAAGCCGATCAATCTGCCGACTATCTACGCCGATGGCTACCGGGCAGCCTGTGTTCGAGACGGCGTTTCGAGGGATCTGGCAGACAGCGCTCGACGAGCAGGCGTCGCGGCGCCTGCTGGCTGAGGTGGCGGGAGAGTATGAGCAAGGCTGAACTTATGGACGACAAGCGGTGGTTCACATCGAGCTACAGCAACGGAACGGGGGACTGCGTTGAGGTCGCCGTCCTCGACGGGGCGGTCGGGCTGCGCGACACCAAGGACCGTGAGGCCGGGGTCGTGACCGTGGGCGTGACCCAGTGGAGGACGTTCCTTGCCGCCGCTGAAGAGCTGTACCGACACCAGCCGTAACCCACACGACACCGCGCCCCCGCTCCCCCGGCTCGCGGCCGGGGAAAGCGGGGGCGCGCGTCAGTCGGTCAGCTGTGGGGGGTCAACTCCTGGCGCGCCGGTGCCCGTTCCTCCGTCCGTTCCGCCGGGGGCGCGTCCTCGTGCTGTTCCAGTTCCACCTTCGGCAGCAGCCGGGCGAGCGGGGCCGGGAGCCACCAGGCGTGGCGGCCGAGCAGTTGCATCGCGGCGGGGACGATCAGGCAGCGGATCACCACCGCGTCCACCAGGATCGCCACCGCCATGCCGAAGCCCATCTGCTGCAACATCCGGTCGGGGCTGAACATGAAGGCCCCGAAGACCACCACCATGATCGCGCCGGCCGCGCTGATCACCGCGCCGGTGTGCGCCAGGCCCTCGCGCACCGCGAGCTGGTGGTCGCGGTGCCGCTCCCACTCCTCGTGCATCCGGGAGACCAGGAAGATCTCGTAGTCCATGGAGAGCCCGAAGACGATCGCGAAGATCATCACCGGCAGATACGCCTCGATCGGGCCCGGCTCCACGCCGAACCAGCCCTCCTGGAAGACCAGCGTCATGGCGCCCAGCGCCGCGCCGATGGACAGCAGGTTGAGCAGCGCCGCCTTGATGGGAATCCACACCGAGCGGAACACCGCCATCAGCAGCAGCACCGAGACCCCGACGACGATGGCGACGAACAGCGGCATCCGCTCGGCGACCTTGTCGACATAGTCCTGGGTGGCGGCGGTCGCGCCGCCCACCAGGTAGTCGGCGCCGGTCTCGGCGCCCAGCGCCGGCAGCACCGAGTCCCGCAGCTCGTGGACCAGTTCGGAGGTCGCCTCGTCCTGCGGCGAGGAGTCGGGGAAGACCACCAGGGTGGCGATCGCGCCGTCCTCCGTCGGCGCCGGCGGGGTCACCCCGGCCACGCCCTCTACCCCGTCCAGCCGCTCGGCCGCCGCGCCGGCCGCCGCCTCGGCGCCCGACGCACCGCCGTCGGTGACCACGACCAGCGGGCCGTTGAAGCCCGGTCCGAAGCCCTCGGACAGCAGGTCGTACGCCTTGCGGCTGGTGGCGTCCGCCGGGTCGTTGCCCGCGTCGCCCATGCCCAGCCGGAGGCTGAGCGCCGGCGCGGCCAGCGCCAGCAGCGCGACGACGGCGACGGTCAACGCGGCCAGCGGCCGCCGTTGCACCGCGCCGCCCAGCCGCCGCCAGCCGGCGCCGACCGCCGGCCTGCCACGGCGGGCGCGCTTGGCGGCCCTGGCGGTGAAGTGGCGCGCGAACCGCTTGCCGAAGATGCCCAGCAGCGCCGGCAGCAGCGTCAACGAGCCCAGCATGGTGGCCAACACGGTCAGCGCGACGGAGACCGCCGAGCCCTGGAGCGAGCCCAGGCCGAGCGCGACCAGCCCGAGCAGCGCCACGATCACCGTGCAGCCGGCGAAGAACACGGTCCGGCCGGCGGCGTCCAACGCGCGGACCGTGGCCCGTTCGGGGGTGGCGCCGGCGACCAGTTCGGCGCGGTAGCGGGTGAAGATCAACAACGCGTAGTCGATGCCGACGCCGAGGCCGACGAGCATCATCACGTACATGGTGTAGTCGGCGATGGTGAACAGGTGCGAGGCCAGCACGATCGCGCCCAGCGTCGAACCCACGGCAAACAGCGCGGTGATGACGGGCAGTCCGGCCGCGATCACCGAGCCGAACATGAACACGAGGATCACCAGGGCGGCCAGAATGCCGATGCCCTCGGCGGAGCCGCCCTCGCTCTCGCCCAGCTTTCTCGCGGCGTCGCCACCCAGCTCCACCTGGAGCCCGTCGTCCGCGACCTCGCGCGCGGTGCCCAGGATGCGTTCGGTGTCGGGCACCGTCATCTGCTCGGCCGGGGTGTCCAGCAGCACGGTCGCGTAGCCGACGGTGCCGTCGTCCGAGAGCGCCGACGGGTCGTCGTACGGGCTGAACACCCCGACGACGCGCGGCAGTTCCTCGACCTCGGCGAGCATCCCCGCCACCTCGGGCTCGGCGCCGGCCAGGCCGTCCTCGGAGTGCAGCACGATCTCGACGGTGTCGCCGCCCCGGCCCGAGCCGTGCTCCTCCAGGAGTTCCAGGGCGTGTTGCGACTCGGTGCCGGGCAGCGAGTAGTCCTCGCGGTAGTCGTCCCCGACGGCGGAGGCCAACGTCCAGACACCGACGAGCACGAGCACCCACAGGCCGAGGGCGGCCACCCGGTGCCGGAACGCGAAGCGCGCGACGCGGGCGAACACGCTGGGCCGGGGCGGCCGGCCCGGCGGGGCGGCGTGGTCGGCGTGGTCGGCGGGCGGGGCGGGGGGTTGGTTCTGGCGCGGGTTCTGGGGAGTTGGTGTCATGGCGTTGGCCTTCGCTTTCTGGAGTGTGGGGAGGGGTGGGATGTTCGGGATGTCAGGAACGGTGGTGGTGGTGCGGGGCGGGCGCGCGGCTGGCGCGTCACGGTGGCGCCTCCGGCGGGCGAGGCCCCGTCGGGCGGGACGGCCACCGCGCGGCGGCGAACGACCGTCGCGGCGCGGGCCGGTCCCGGAGCGGTGGGCCGCCGGGCCGGCCTAGCGCGGCCGCCGGGCGGACCGGGTATGGGCGATGGCCAGGGCGAGCAGGGCCAGCAGCGGCGGGAGCAGAACGGCCAACGCCCACGGCGGGGCGGCCCGTTCCGTCAGCGCGAGCTGGGAGCCGGCCAGCAGCGGCAGCGCTGCGGCCGTGGCCGAGGTCAGCGCCAGCGAGGGGCCGGCGCCGCGCGGGCCGACCAGCAGCCTGGCCCGCTGGAACGGCATCCCGGTGGCGCGCCGGGCCGCGACGCCGACGCCGTGCGCCAACAGCAGCAGCGCCACGCAGGCCGCGCTCAGCAGCGCGGGCGGGCCGACCCAGCCACCGCCCGGGCCGTCCACCAGGAAGGCCAGCAGCCAGCCCCAGCCGGCGGCCGCGAACCAACTGCCCGCCACCAGCGCCCCGTTCCCCGGGCCGCGTAGCGATCGGCCGCGCCGTGCCAGGGCGCGCAGCGCCAGGCCGGCCAGCAGCGGCGCGAACGCCGAGGGGCGTTCCGCCCACTCCCGCACCAGACCCGGGAAGCAGCCCAGCAGCGCGCAGCAGATGCCCGCCAGCCAGAGCGACGCCAGCCCGGACGGCGGCGCGGCCTCCCGCCGCAGCGCGGCGCGTTCCGCTCCGGTCCTGCCGAGCAGCGGGAGCACCATCCCGATGCCCAACTCCGCGCCGCCGACGACGAAGTAGCCCACCGCGAGGCAGCCCAACAGGACGACGGCGAGCGGCTCCACGGCGGTCCTCCCCGCACGCTTGGGCGGCGCGGCGGGCGGCCGGCGGGCTGTGGTGATTGCTGATGCTCTCGGTCACGCCACCACGGTGGCCGTGCGGCATGGCCGCGCACGTCGGCCGGCGGTGGCAACCGTGCTAACGCGTTGGTGGCATTCCGGCGGGCGGGCGTACTCCGCGAGTTGCGCCGCCGGCCGCCCGGTCTCGGGGACGTCTCCGGGGTCGGGTCAGGGGCGCGGGCGGGCGCGCCCCGGGGATCGGGCGCGGGCGGGCGCGTTGTGCCGGGGAGGCGGACGCCGGGCCGCGTCGGGGGCGCGCCTCGGGGTCGGCGCGCCTCGGGTCAGCTCAGCCAGCCCGGGGTGATCATCCCGGTCTCGTACGCGAGGATCACCAGCTGCGCCCGGTCGCGGACGCCCAACTTGGTCATGATGCGGCTGACATGGGTCTTGGCGGTGGCGGGGCTGAGCACCAGCCGGCGGGCGATCTCGTCGTTGGTGAGGCCGGCGCCGACCAGGCCCATCACCTCGCGTTCCCGATCGGTGAGCGCGTTGAGCCGGGGGCTGGGCTCGGGCTGCCTGGCCCGGCCGGCGAACTCGGCGATCAGCCGCCGGGTGACCGTCGGCGAGATCAACGCGTCGCCGCGCGCGCAGACCCGGATGGCGTGCAGCAGCTCCATCGGCTCGGTGTCCTTCACCAGGAAGCCGGAGGCGCCGGCGCGCAGCGCGCCATAGACGTAGTCGTCGACGTCGAAGGTGGTGAGGATGACCACCCGCACGTCCGAGAGGCGTTCGTCCGCGACGATCCGCTCGGTCGCGGCCAGCCCGTCGACCTCGGGCATCCTGATGTCCATCAACACGACATCCGGGCGCAGTTCGTGGGCCAGCGCCACCGCCTCGGCGCCGTTGGCGGCCTCCCCCACGACCTCGATGTCGTCCTCGTCGGACAGGATCGAACGGAACCCCGCCCGCACCAGCATCTGGTCGTCGGCGAGGACGACCCGCACCCGTCTCACGTTCCGGCCCCCCGGGCCCGTCGCGGTCATGCGCCCCAGCCTATGCGGGGACCGTTGCGCGGGGACCCCGGCCGCCGGCGGGGACCCCGGCCGCCGCTCCGCTCGCCGTGGAGTGCGCAGCGGGAACGGGCGCCGGTGGCCTCAGCGTTCGGCGTCGCGGGTGCCCTGCCAGGCGACCGGGGCCGGGTCGGCGCTGGTCGGGTCGGCGCCGGCCGGGTCGGGGGGCGGTGGCTCGGCGACGGGGAGGCGGGCGACGACGCGGAAGCCGCCGTCGGGGGCGTTGCCGGCGGTGAGTTCGCCGCCGAGGGCGCGGGCCCTGGCCGTCATGCCGAGGATGCCGCTGCCCTGGGCCTCGGGCTCGGCGCCGCCGCCGTTGTCGGCGACGCACAGCCGCAGTTCGCCCGGCGCGTAGGCGACGCGGACCACCGCCCTGGTCGCCCCCGCGTGGCGGGTGATGTTGGTGATGGACTCCTGGACGATCCGGTACGCGGCCAGCGAGATGTTGGGCGAGAGGACCGGGGCCTCGCCGCTGGTCTCGACGGAGATCGACAGGCCGGTGTGGCTGGCGCGGTCCACCAGTTCGCCGAGCCGTTCGAGGCCGGCGGCCGGCTCGACGGGCGCCGCCTCGTCGACCTGGCGCAGCACGCCGAGCGTGGCGCGCAGCTCGCGCAGCGCCTCCTTGCTGGTGTCGCGGACCAGTTCCAGGGCGCTGGCCAGCTCCTCCGTCTCGCCGGGCCGCTTGGCGCTGCGGTGGAGGGCGGCGGTGGCGCGGACGTTGATCAGCGAGATGTTGTGCCCCAGCACGTCGTGCAACTCCCGTGCCAGCCGCAGCCGTTCGGCGGTGGCGGACTGCTGGGCCCGCAGGTCGCGCTCCCGTTCGGCGGCGAGCACCCGCTGTTCGGCCTCCCGCTGGTGGGCGTGGCGCATCTGCACCGCGTGGCCCAGCACGATCAGGCTGAGGAACCAGCCGCCGAAGAGCACGATCGACATGTTGTCGACGTGCCGCTCGTCCCGGTCCAGCGTCAACATCTCGCCCCAGGTGATCACCAGCAGGGTGAAGACCGCGATGGCGACGCCGGCGATCAGCTGGCCGCTGCGGGCCACCGCGTAGAGGGCGACCACATAGACCGCCAGCGGCGCCGGCCCGTCGACCGAGCTGAGCGGGTAGTAGACGACCGCGAGGACCAGGGAGCCGACCGCGACCGGCACCGGCCAGCGGTCCCGCACGGTCAGCGTCGCCATGCCGAGCACCGCCACCGCCCAGCCCAACAGGCCGCTCATCAGCACCCCGTTGGCGGCGGCCCACCCCAGCAGGACGGTGTCCACCAGCAGCGCGACGAGGGGAAGCAGCAGCAGCCGGTCGGTGTGGAGGAGCCGGTGGCGGGCCGACGTCAGCTTCGAGTGGATCGCCGGTGCCAAACGGGCAAGCATGGAAGCCAGAGTACGTAGGCTGTGCCCAAACGGCACCATCGAGGAGGAAGACCCCATGACCGGCCCGGCACCGGAGAGCAACGAGCCCGCCCACGACCCCGAGGTGCTCCAGCTCGCGGCGAAGGTGTTCGACCTGGCCAGGGACGGGGACACCAACACCGTGGCCGCCTATGTGGACGCCGGCGTCCCGGTGAACCTGAGCAACGAGAAGGGCGACACCCTGCTGATGCTGGCCGCCTACCACGGCCATGTGGCCACGGTCGAGGCGCTGCTGGAGCGCGGTGCCGACGCGGCCAGGGCCAACGACCGGGGGCAGACGCCGATCGCGGGCGCGGTGTTCAAGAACGAGTCGGCGGTGGTGCGCACCCTGCTGGCGGCGGGCGCCGACCCGTCGGCGGGGCAGCCCTCGGCGATCGACACGGCGCGGATGTTCGGCCGCGCGGAGCTGCTGCGGCTCTTCGGCGCGGAGGAGGGCTGAGCGGGGTGCGGTAGCCCTCGGCGGCGCGGGCGCCCTCGCGGCGCGCGCCGGCGCGCGCCCGCCCCCGCCCCCGATCATCCCCCGCCGCGCCCCGGGCCGCCCGGCAGGCGGTAGAGGCGGCGGGCGTTCTCCGCCGCGAGCAGCACCGCCGCGCGGTGCGCCTCGGCCGGCGGCCAGCCGGGCCCGGCCAGGGCCTCGGTCAGCGCCCAGCGGAACTGCCGCGCGCCCACCAGATACAGCTCCGGCAGGCCGTAGGCGTCGGTCGAGAAGAGCACCTTGCCGAACGGCGCCAGCTCCCAGGTCTCCGCCAGCACCGCCGGCGCCCGGCCGCCGACATGGCTCAGCGTCAGCCCCAGGTCGGCATACACATGCGGGTAGACGGCCGCCAGATGGGCGGCCTGGCGGTGGAACGGGTAGCAGTGCAGCAGCACCAGCGGGCAGCCCATCGGCGCCACGGCCCGGATGAAGTCGGTGAGCAGCGACGGGTCGGCGCGGTGCAGCCGCAGGTCGGCGTCGCCGAAGCCGGTGTGCAGCTGCAACGGCAGCCCGGTGCCGGCGGCCGACCACAGCAGGTGGCGCAGCAGCACCGGGTTGGCCAGCCGGCCGCCGGTCCTGCGGGTCATCAGCCAGTGTTCGGCGGCCGTCCACAGCTCGGCGCGGCTCGGCGGCGCCGCCTCCAGGTGCAGGCCGTGCCGGTAGGCGGCCACGGACTTGAACGCGACGGAACGGGCCCTGGCGCGTTCGACGGAGCCGGCGAGCCGGGCCAGGAAGGCGTCGGTGTCCCGTCCGGCCAGGTCGGCCGCCGCCTCGGCCAGCGGCTCAAGTCGCGTGACGGTGAACGCCGTCGCACCGGCCGCCGTGGCCAGCTCGGCGGCCGACAGCACGGCGCCGGGCAGCGGCCCGTCGTCCACCAGCAGCGCGCCGATCCCGGCGGCGCGCAGCAGCGCGCGGTTGGCCTCCGCCGCGCCCAGCGCGCGGCGCGCCTCCAGATAGGCGTCGAGCGGCGCGTACGCCGGCAGCCCGAGCGCCGGCGGGCACCAGCGGCGCACGGCCAGGCCGAGCGCGCTGTCCGCGTGGCTGGTGCCGGGCGCGGGCGGCGCCCCCGACTCGCTCAGCCAGCCGGCGAACTCCGCCACCCCGGTGGGCACTTCGCGCAGCACCCCGTGGCAGTGCTGGTCCACCAGTGGCGGCAGGTCGGGCCACTCCTCGGCGGCCGCCGCCTCAGTAGCGGTCACGGGTCGCCACCACCAGCTCCTCGGGCCCGGCGGCCGCGAACAGCTCGGCCTCCGCGCGCCGCACCGCCACCACCGCCCCCAGCAGCTCCTCCCCCATGGCCTCGGCCAGCACGGCGGAGTCGGCGAGCGCACGGGTGGCCTCGGGCAGCTCGGCCGGCAGCCGCCGCTGCCCCGGCTGGTGCGCGGGATCGCCGGTGACGGGCACCGGCAGCGTCAACTCCTCGCGGAGGCCGGCCAGTCCGGCGGCCAGCACGCCGCCCACCACCAGATACGGATTGGCGGCGCCGTCGAAGCTCTTGACCTCGGCGTTGGCCGCGCCCAGGTCGTCCGGCGAGCCGGTGACAAAGCGCAGCGCGGCCTCCCGGTTCTCCAGTCCCCAGCAGTGGTAGGCGCCGGCCCAGCGGGAGGGGCGCAGCCGCAGATAGCTGGCCGGCGAGGGCGCGCCCAGCGCCATCAGCGCCGGCAGCTCGCGGTACACGCCGGCCAGGAACGCCTCGCAGTCGGCCGTCATCCCGAACGGGCCGTCGCCGCCCCGGCACAGGTTCTTGCCGTCCCGCCAGAGGCTGAGATGGAGGTGGCGCCCGTTGCCCAGGCCCTCGGTGCCGGCCATCGGCGCGAACGAGGCCGGCAGCCCGTTCCGGGTGGAGACCGCGCGCACCGTCTCCCGCACCAGCACCGCCAGGTCGGCGGCGGCCACCGGGTTGGCCGGCGCCACCGACACCTCGAACTGGCCCACCGCGTACTCCGGGTGCAGCTGGAGCGGCGCGACGCCCTGCGCGCCCAGCGCCTCGACCAACTCGCCCAGGTAGTCGGAGAGTTCCACCAGGCGGGCCATCCCGTAGGCGGGGCCGCGACCGGTGGTCGCGCCGTCGCCGACGACCCACTCGGTCTCGAAGCCCATCAGCAGCTCCAGCTCGAACTCCTCGAAGGCCCGCTCCATCTGCCGCCTGGCGAACCGCCGTTGACACCCCGGGTAGGGGGCGCGGCTGGCCTGGAAGCGGTCAACGGGCGCCCACGCCCAGCCGGGCTGCCCGGCCAGCACCGTCAGCCGGTCCAGGTCGGGCACCAGCCGCAGGTCGCCGTCGGGCCCGCCGACATGCGGGCTGTCCGTCATGGAGTCGTCCACCAGATAGACGTCGAAGACGGGCGACATGCCCACCCCGTTGCGCACGGTCTCCTTGAGCCGGGCGGTCGGAACGGTCTTGACCCGGGTGATGCCGGCGTTGTCCACCCAGGTCAGGGCGATGCCCCTGACCCCGGCCGAGGTGAGCCTGGCCATCGCCTGCTGCGTGTGGTCCATGCCGGCACACCCTGCCGCCGCTCCGTGGCGCACCGCAACCGGGCCGTCACCCGACCGGGTGGCGCGCCGGGCGCGGGGCGCTCCGGATACGCTCGGCCGCATGATCGTGTGGCTCAACGGCACCTACGGCGCGGGCAAGACGACCACGGCGCGGGCCCTGGTGGAACGGCTGCCGCAGGCGCGGCTGTTCGACTCGGAGCACGTCGGGCAGCTGCTGCGCCAGGTCCTCGACGGGGAGGCCGTCACCAACTTCCAGGAGTGGCGGGCCTGGCGCCGGCTGACCGTGGACACCGCGCGGCGGGTCCTCGACGAGGTGGGCGGGACGCTGGTGATCCCGCAGACCGTGTTGACGGAGGAGTACTGGGGCGAACTGCGCGCCGGCTTCGCCGAGGCCGGCATCCCGGTGCACCCGTTCCTGCTGCACACCGACCGGGAGACGCTGGTCGAGCGCATCCACACCGACACCAAGCCGGAGAGCCTGGGCGGGACGGTGGGCTGGCGACTGGAGCATCTGGACGCCTACGAGGCGGCGTTGCCCTGGCTGCGGACGGCGTTCACCGTGCTGGACACCACCGGGCCGACGCCCGAGGAGATCGCCGAACGGGTCCGGGCCGTCGTCCGGCCGGAGGGGATGTCGGACGCGGAGATCGAGGCCGCGATGGTCGGCGTGCCCCGGCAACTCAACGGCCCCGTGCGGCTGGTGGCGTACGACCCGCGCTGGCCGGACGTCTTCGCGGCCGAGGCGGCCGGGCTGCGCGCGGCGCTGGGCGCGCTGCCGCACCGGCTGGAGCACACCGGCTCGACCTCGGTGCCCGGGCTGGTCGCCAAGCCGATCGTCGACATGCTGCTGGTGGTGCCGGACTCGGGGAACGAGGAGGCGTACGTTCCGGCGCTGGAGCCGCTGGGCTACCGGGTCGCGATCCGCGAGCCGGAGTGGCACGAGCACCGGGTGCTGTGCCGGGACCGGCCGGCCGAGGGCGTGGAACGGGTCAACCTCCATGTGCTGTCGGAGGGTTCGTTCGAGGTCGAGCGCGTCCTGGCGTTCCGGGACCGGCTGCGCGGGCACGCGGCGGAGCGCGAGCTGTACGCGGAGACCAAGCGCGCGCTGGCGGAGCGGAGTTGGAAGTACACGCAGAACTACGCGGACGCCAAGTCCGAGGTCGTCGAGGCGATCCTGGCCAGGGCGCTGGCGGAGCGCGACGGCCGCTGAGGGGGCGTGGGGCGGGCCAACGGCCCGGCGGCGCCCGGGAATTGTCAGTGGCGCGTAGTACCAATGGAGGTGGCAGAAAGGAGCCTCCACGTTGGCGACCGTTGACCGCGTCACAGCTCTCTCCCGTTCCTCCTCCGGCTTCTGCACCCGCTTCGCTCTCGGCGACGATGACGACGACCACCACGCCTCCCTGACCCGCTCCCGGTAGCCCCACGCGGGGGTCGGCCACCCGGCCCCCGCGCCGCCGGGCCTGCCCGGCCCGGCCGGCCGCACACACGCGCCCATCGGCGGACCGTCCGGTATCCGGTGAGCGCGGTCCGCCGGGCCGTTATCCTCTTCCCGGCCTCACAAGGGCGCCCCGACTCCGCCGCACCGCCGCCACAAGCCAACCACTCCGGGGCCCCGACACCGCCTGACCAGCGAACAGTTGACCGCCATGCTCCTCGCCCGACTGCTGCTCTTCCTCGGCTGCGGCACCATCATCGGCGCGCTCCTCTTCAGCGCCGCCGCCTGCACGGTGCTGCGCTGAGCCGCCGGCAGCCGCCGCGCCGCCCCGCTCCACCCCTCGCCTCCCGCTCCTGTGAGCAGGGCCACAGCGAAACGGTTTCGTTTCGCTCGGCCGGTCCCCTACCCTCGGAGTCAGCTGTACGAAACCGTTTCGTTCAGCTGGCGGAGGTGATCATGTCCACCGAGAGCGGCACCCGGCGCCGGATCTCGCCCGAGCGCGAGGCCCAGCTGTACGGGGCGGTGCTCGACCTGCTGCGGGAGGTCGGCTACGACGCGTTGACCATGGACGCCGTGGCCGCCCGCACCCACGCCAGCAAGGCCACCCTCTACCGGCAGTGGGGCGGCAAGCCCCGGCTGGTGGTCATGGCGTTGACGTCGCAGCGCAGGACCCGCCCCGACGAGGTCAACACCGGAACGCTCCGGGGCGACATCCGCGCCCTCGTCCTCGCCGAGGACGAGGAGACCATGGCCGAGCGCTCCGCGCTGATGCGGAGCCTGAGCCCGGCGGTGCACCACAACCCGGAGCTGCTGCAAGCCTTCCGCGACCTGCTGATCAACCCGTCCCTCGCCGAGCTGGACGTGCTCCTGGAGCGCGCGGTGCTCAGGGGCGAGGTGGCCGCCGGCCGGCCCGCGCTCCGCTTCGTTCCGCACCTGCTGGTCGGCGCGCTGGTCACCGAGGAGCTGGTGGGCGACCGCCTGCCGACCCACGCGTTCCTGCTCGCCTACGCCGACGCCGTGATCCTGCCCGCCCTCGGCGTGCCCGTCCCGGACGGGAACGGCTGAGCCCGCGCCCCACCTCCGCCCGTTCTCCCTGCCACTCCTCGACGCGAAGGTCATCCGCCGTGTCCACGTTCCTCAGCAAGCTCGGCCGACTCGCCTTCCGGCAGCGGCACGTCTTCCTCCTGCTCTGGGTGGCGCTCCTGACGCTCGCCGGCGTCGGCGCGCTCTCCGCGCCCGCCCCCACCAACAGCTCGTTCGCGATACCGGGCACCGAGGCGCAGCGCGCCTTCGACCTGCTGGACGAGCGGGTCCCCGAGGCGCACGCCGACGGGGCCAGCGCCCGGGTCGTCTTCGAGGCGCCCGAGGGCGGCGCCATCGCCAACCCCGAGACCCGCGCCGCGATCGAGCGCACGATCGCCGAACTCGCCGACAGCTCCCCCGAGGTGGCGGTTGTCGCCGACCCGTTCACGGCCGGAACGGTCAGCGACGACGGCCGGATCGCGTTCGCCTCCGTCACCTATGACGCGCCGGCGATGGACCTCTCCGACGAGACCAGGGACGCCCTGGAGTCGACCGTCGAGGACGCGCGGCAGGACGGGCTGACCGTCGAGGTCGGCGGCGACGCGCTCCAGTCCGTTCCCGAGGTCGCCGCGACCGAGGTGATCGGCGTCGCGGTCGCGGCCGTCGTGCTGGTCGTCACCTTCGGCTCGCTGGTCGCCGCCGGACTGCCGCTGCTGACCGCGCTGATCGGCGTCGGCGTGGGCGTCGGCGGGATCACCGCCCTGGCCGGCGTGCTGGACCTGGGCAGCGACACCACAACCCTGGCCATGATGATCGGGCTCGCGGTGGGCATCGACTACGCGCTGTTCATCGTCTCCCGCTACCGGAGCGAGCTGCGCGACGGCGCCGACCGGGAGGCGGCGGCCGGGCGCGCGGTGGGAACGGCCGGCTCGGCCGTGGTCTTCGCCGGGTTGACGGTGGTGATCGCGCTGGTGGGCCTCGCCGTGGTCAACATCCCCATCCTCACCAAGATGGGCCTGGCGGCGGCCGCGACCGTGGTGATCGCGGTGCTGATCGCCCTCACCCTGATCCCCGCGCTGCTCGGCTACGCCGGCGACCGGGTCCGCCCCCGCGCGGCGCGCGGTCCCATGGCGAGCGCCAGGGGCGCGGGCGCGGACCGGGGCGCGGACGGGGGCGCGGGTGCGAACGAGGGCGCGGACGGGGGGCGGCCCGCGCTCGGCGTGCGCTGGGCGCGGCTGGTGTTGCGCCGCCCGGTGACCGTGCTGCTGGCGGCCGTGGTGGGCCTCGGCGTGATCGCCCTGCCGGCCACGAGCATGGAACTCGGCCTGCCCGACGACGGCACCAAGTCCACCGACACCACCGAGCGCCGGGCCTACGACCTGGTCTCCGAGGGCTTCGGCCCCGGGCTCAACGGCCCGCTGCTGACCGTGGTGGACACCGGCGACGCCGCCGACCCGCAGGCCGTGGCCGACCGGGTCGCCGCGACGGTCGACGGGCTGCCCGGCGTCGCGACGGTGACCCCCGCCACGCTCAACGAGGCCGGCGACACCGCGCTGATCACCGTGGTCCCGGCCGCCGAGCCCGGCTCGACCGAGACCGAGGACCTGGTGCACGCGATCCGGGACGCCGGCGGCGAGATCCCGGACGCCGAGGTGCTGGTCACCGGCGGCACCGCGATGAACATCGACGTCTCGGAGAAGCTCGACGACGCGCTGGTGCCGTATCTGACCCTGGTGGTCGGGCTGGCGTTCCTGCTGCTGACGGTGGTCTTCCGCTCCCTGCTGGTCCCGCTGAAGGCGGCGCTGGGCTTCCTGCTCTCGGTGCTGGCGGCGCTGGGCGCCGTGGTCGCGGTCTTCCAGTGGGGCTGGCTCGCCGGCCTGATCGGACTCGACCAGACGACTCCGATCGTGAGCATGATGCCGCTGATCCTGGTCGGCGTGGTCTTCGGACTGGCCATGGACTACGAGGTGTTCCTGGTGACCCGGATGCGGGAGGCGCTGCTCCACGGCGAGGAGCCGCGCCAGGCCGTGGTGACCGGCTTCCGGGACGGCGCCCGGGTGGTCACGGCGGCGGCGGTGATCATGATCGCGGTCTTCGCCGGCTTCGTCGGAACCTCGGACCCGATGATCAAGATGATCGGCTTCGGCCTCGCGATCGCCGTCCTCTTCGACGCGTTCGTGGTGCGGATGGCGCTGGTGCCGGCGGTGCTCGCGCTGCTCGGCCGGGCGGCCTGGTGGCTGCCGGGCTGGCTGGACCGGCTGCTGCCCCGGGTCGACGTCGAGGGCTCCGCGCTCGCCGGCGCGGACCCGGCCGGGTCCGCGCCGGAACCCGAGGCCGCGCCGGGCGCGGCGGCCTCGCCCGCCGGCGACGGGCGGCTCCCCGTCGAGCGGTAGCGCGCCGGGGCCTCACGGCTCACGGCCAGAGCAGCGTCCGTTCCCATGCGCCGCCGCCTGCGGGGGAGTTCCGGGTGTAACGCAGCCGGACATGGCGGCGGCCCGGGTCGCCCTGCCAGAACTCGACCTCGTGGGCGGCGAGCGTGTAGACGGTGTGGCCCGGCGGGTGCGCCTCCGGGTGGTTCGCCAACTGCCGGCGGGCGCCCTCGGCCGCCTCGTCCCAGTCGGGGAGCGAGGCCAGCGGCGTGGACTGCCGGCCGACCAGGCCCGCGACCTTCGACGCCGGCGAACGGGTGGCGAACTCCGCCAGCGACACCTCCCTGGCCGCCTGGGTGACATCGCCCCGCACCCGGATCTGCCGGCCCTGGAGCGGCCAGTAGAAGGTGAGCGCGGCGGCCGGCTGCTGCGCCAGTTGCACGCCCTTGGGGCTGGCGGCGTCCGAGGCGAACACCCAGCCAGCCTCGTCCGCCTCGACGTCCCGCAGCGCCACGATCCGCGCGTCGGGCCGGCCGTCGGCGCCGGCCGTGGAGAGCAGCGCGGCGCCCGGGTCGAGCACCCCGACCGCGACCGCCTCGGCCAGCCAGGCGGCGAAGAGTTCGACCGGCGCCCCCGGCGCCGCGTCCGGCGCGAACGTGGGCAACGCCCGCGCCATCAGCGGCGCCCGCGCGAGCAGTTCCCGCACGTCACGGGCGCCGGGCGGGCTCCCGCCCGGGTGGCGGGCGCCCGAGGAACGGGGGCTCGCCGCGCCGGAGTTCGGGGCCCCGGCGTCGCTGGAACGGGAGTCCGACGAACGGACGTCCCTGCCGGGAGGGTCCGGGGAACGAGAATCCATGGGCCGAAGGTAACCCGGCACCGGCCCCCCGGCCCGCCGGGCCCCCGGCCCGCCGGGCCCCCGGCCCTCGGAGGCGGGCCGCCGACGCTCCTTTTCCCGACGCCGGATCTCCGACGGCCCGCACCCGACGCCGCCGCGCCCCGCACCTGCCCCACCGGGCCCCGCCCGACTCACCCGCCACCCGGCCCTGCCCGCGACCTCAGCCCACCGGCCAACCGCCCCACCCCGGCCCGGCCTCGGACCCCGCCCGGCCCCAACTCAACGGCCCCCCGGCCTCGGACCCTGCCCGCCGGGCGCCGCGCCGACCACCCAACCGCCCCGGTCCGAACGCGCACGCACCCACGCGACCCCGCGCTCGCCCCCGGCGCGGCCGGAGCCCGACGCCGCCGCCCACCCCGGCGCGGCCGGAGCCCGACCCCGCGCTCGCCCCCGGCGCGGCCGGGGCCCGGCGGCCCCGGCGGTCGGCCCGCAGGGCCTCCCGTTCTCTCCCGGCCGACCCGCCAGGGTCGGCCGGGCGGTCGGCCCGGACCACCTTGACGAGGGCACCGGGGGCGGGAGAGACTTTTCAACAGACTACGGAAAGGCTTTTCCTCATCATGCCGGACGGGCAGCGCGCGGTCACCATCACCGAGGTCGCCACGCGGGCTGGGGTCTCGATCAGCACGGCGTCCAAGGCCCTCAACGGGCGGGGCCAGCTGCGGGACGAGACCAGGGAGCGGGTGTTCGCCGCCGCCAACGAGCTGGGCTACCAGCCCAACGCGCTGGCCCGCAGCCTGGTGCAGCGGCGCAGCTTCACCGTCGGTCTGCTCTCCACCGAGAGCGCCGACCGGTTCAACATCCCGCTCCACATGGGCATCGAGAACGCGCTGGGCGCCGGCCGGGTCTCCGTCTTCCTCTGCGACGGGCGGGCCGACCCGCTGCGCGAGCGGTTCTATCTGGACTCGCTGCTCTCCCGCCGGGTGGACGGCATCGTCGTCACCGGGGTGCGGACCGACGCGCGGCCGCCGCTGTCCACCGTTCCGCTGCCGGTGCCCGTGGTCTACGCGTACTCGCGCTCGGCAGACCCCAACGATCTGTCCGTGCTGCCGGACGACGAGCACGGCGGGCGGCTGGCCGCCGAGCATCTGCTGTCGGCGGGGTGGCGGACGTTCGCGCACATCACCGGGCCGATGGACTTCGCCGCCGCGCGTGACCGGCTGGCCGGCTTCCGCGCCACCCTGGCGGACGCCGGGCTCGAACTCCCGGACCGGCGGGTGTACTCGGGGCCGTGGCGGGAGTCGTTCGGCCGGGACGCCGCCGCCGACCTGCTGGACCGCCATCCCGAGGTGGACGCCGTCTTCTGCGGCAGCGACCAGGTGGCGCGCGGGGTGTTGGACACCCTGCGCGAGCGCGGGCGGCGGGTGCCCGAGGAGGTGGGCGTCGTCGGCTTCGACAACTGGGGCGTCCTCACCGAGGACTCCCGCCCGCCGCTGACCTCGGTCGACATGAACCTCCAGGAGCTGGGCGAACTGGCCGCCCGGCGGCTGCTGTCCATGATCGAGGGCCACCGCGAGTCCGGCCTGATCCGCCACCCCTGCCGGCTGGAGGTCCGCGCCTCCGGCGGCGCGCCGGCGCCCCATGTGCCCGGCGGCATCCGCCCCGTGGGATAGCCGACCCGGGGCCGCGCGGCCGACCTCGACCACCGTTCCCGTTCCCCGTTCCCACCGTTCCGCCCACGACCGACCACGACCGACCCGCGACCGCGCCCCCGCGCGCGGCCGGCTCCTCGACCTGCCCGCCGAAGGGCCCCGCCCGCGCGCCGGGTCGGGCGCTGCCACGCGACCCCAACCACCCACCACAGTGAGGACGTTCCGCCATGCCTTCCCGTGTGCCTTCCCCCGGGCCCACCCCCGCGACCGACCGGGCCGCCGCGCCGCTGGCCGCGCCGGCCGACCCGCGCGGCGCGCCGGGCGCGCTGCTCGCGCCCGTTCCGCTGCGCGCGGCCGAACTGACCGGCGGCCCGCTGGCCGAGGTGCGGCGGCGGAACCGCGAGGTCACCCTGGAGACCATCTACCGGCGCTGCGAGGGGTGTGGCGCGATCGACAACCTGCGGCGGGCCGGCGGGCTGCTGGCGGGCGACCCGGTGGCCGACTTCCAGGGCCAGTACTACGCGGACTCCGACGTCCACAAGTGGCTGGAGGCCGCCTGCTGGCAGCTGGCCGAGGACCCGGACGACGCGCGGCTGCGGGAGCGGATCGACACGGTGGTGACCGTGTTGGAGGCCGCCCAGGACGAGGACGGCTACCTCAACTCGTACTTCGTCAACGAGCGCGCCGCGCGCCGCTGGACCAACATCCGCGACGAGCACGAGATGTACTGCGGCGGCCATCTGGTGCAGGCCGCCGTCGCGCACTTCAGGGCGACCGGGGAACGGCGGCTGCTGGCGGTCGCGATCCGGTTCGCCGCGCACGTCTGGAGCGTCTTCGGGCCCGGCCGGCGGCCGGGCGCCGACGGGCACCCTGAGTACGAGACCGCGCTGGTCGAGCTGTACCGGGCGACCGGCGACGAGGCGTATCTGGAGCAGGCGCTGTGGTTCGTCGAGCAGCACGGCGCCGAGCCGAGGGCGATCGGCGGCCGGGACTACCACCTGGACCACGCGCCGCTGGCCGAGCAGCGCGAGGTGGTGGGGCACGCGGTGCGCGCCCTCTACCTGTACACGGGTGCCACCGACGTGGTCACCGAAGTCCCGGAGCGCACCGGCCCGTTGGGCGAGGCGGTGACCGCGCTGTGGCGGGACTTCGCCGACCGCAAGCGCTATGTGACGGGCGGCGCCGGCTCGCGGCACGAGGGCGAGGCGTTCGGCGCGCGCTGGGAGCTGGGCGACGAGCGGGCGTACGCGGAGAGCTGCGCCTCGGTGGCGCACTTCCAGTGGGCGTGGCGGATGTTCCTGCGCACCGGCGCTGGCGAGTTCCGGGACGCGATGGAGGAGGTGCTGCACAACGGGCTGCTGTCGGGGATCGGCCTGGACGGCGAGGAGTTCTTCTATGTGAACCCGCTGGCGGACAACGGTGGCCACCGGCGCAGCCCGTGGTTCGGCACCGCCTGCTGCCCGCCGAACCTGGCGCGGCTGGTGGCGTCGTTGCCCTCGTACGCGTTCGCGACGGACGCGGACACGCTGTGGACGCTGCTGCTGGCCGAGGGCCGGGTGCGGGCCGAGGTGGCCGGTGGGACGCTGGAGTTGGCGGTCTCCACGGCGTATCCGTGGGAGGGCGCGGTCTCGATCGAGGTGGTGAACGCGCCCGAGGGGGCGTGCGGGATAGCGCTGCCCGCGCCCGGTTGGGCGAGTGCGCCGGCCGGTTGGGCGGTGGACGGGGCCGAGGTCGAGGGCGAGGCGGCGGACGGGTTCACCGTGCTGCGCCGCGTCTGGCGGGCCGGCGAGGTGCTGACCGGCACGTACCCGCTGCCGGTGCGGCCGTTGGCGGCGCACCCGTGGGTGCGGGCGGCGCGGGGGCGGATCGCGCTGACCCGGGGGCCGCTGGTGTTCTGCCTGGAGCAGGCGGACCACGAGGGCTTCGACGTGCGGGATGTCGCGGTGCGGAGCGACGGCGCCTGGGAGGTCGAGCCGCGGCCCGAACTGCTGGGCGGCACGGTCGTGTTGCGCGGCACCGGGCTGGCGCGTCCGGCGCCGGCGCCCGACGCGCCGCTCTACCGGCCGGCGGACGAGCCGGAGCCGGCGGCGGAGCGGGTCGCGTTGACGGCGGTGCCCTACCGGCTGTGGGCCAACCGCGAGGCGGGCCCGATGCAGGTGTGGCTGCCGGTGGCTTCGGCCGACGGCGCCTGAGGTGGCGGGCCACCTCATGTGAGAAACGGCCGGCCGTCGCCCGAAGGGTGGCGGCCGGCGGCCCGTGTGCCGCGCTGGTCCCACGGAACCGGCCGGGCACGCCCTACCGTGGGCACCCGTGAAGGCACGAAACGCGAAACTTATCCCCCATGTCCGTTCCCGCGCCGTCAGGTCCTGCGCCACGCTCGGGCTGCTGGGCGCCGCCCTGCTGCCGGCCGCGCCCGCGCACGCCCAGCCGGCGGCGGCGCCCGTTCCCCCGTTCCACGACCCGGCCGGCGGGCACCCGGGGCCGCAACGGCCGCTGCTGAGCGTGGAGAAGCGGGTCCCGGCCGACGCCGGGCTGCCCGACCCGGTGCCGGTCGGCACCGAGGTGCCCTACGAGTACGAGGTGACCAACGGCGGCGACAGCGCGATCCGCGAGCTGCTGGTCATCGACGACGTCGCCGAGGGCGTGAGCTGCCCGCGCGGCCGGCTGTGGCCGGGGGAGAGCATGACCTGTCACGGGAGTTATGTGGTCACGGAGGAGGACGTGGCGCGGGGCAGCGTCACCAACACCGCCGTGGCCAGCGGAACGATCGGGGAGACGGTGGTCACCTCGCCGCCCGACCGGGTCACCGTGGACCTGGGCTCGGTGGTGGGGCTGGCGCTGACCAAGTCCGTCGAGGACCCCGGGCCCTACGAGTTCGGCGAGCGCGCCCGGTACACCTACACGGTCCGCAACCTGACCGACCAGCCCGCCGATGGCGTGGCCGTGGTGGACGACCTGGTGCCGGACGTGGTGTGCGCGACCGAGGAGTTGGCGCCGGCCGGCGAGCCGGGTGACACCACGCGGTGCGCCGGCCGGTACGAGGTGAGCCGGAAGCGCGGCGACTGCGGCGAGATCACCAACACCGCCGCCGCCCTGACCAGGGACGGCCGGCTGCGCTCCGAGCCGGACTCGGCGACCATCTCCGTGGTCAGGCCCTGCGGCCACCATCACCACTGACGGCGCTGCGCCCGGGGCGTGAACGGGCGGCCGGGCAGGCGGGCGGCCGGGCAGCCGGGCAGCCGGGCAGCCGGGCAAGGGCGTGAACGGGCGGCGCACGTCCGTCCGTTCACGCCCTGCGCCGCCCGTTCACGCCCGCGCCCCAGCACCGTCAGGGCGCCAGGCGCACCGTCTCCCGGGCGCCGTCCGGCCAGGCCACGGTCACCTCGGGCCCGTCGACGGTGAGCGCCGGGCCCGGGTCGGGGGCCTCCAGCCCGGCGCCCAGCCCGACCAGCGCGGCGACCACCTCGCCCGGCGCGATCGGCCCGGCCGTGGTCAGCCACGGCACGGCCGAGTGCTCGCCCAGCGGGTTGTCCCCGGCGAACGCGCTGACCCCGGCCCGGTCGAAGCCGCGCAGCGGCACCAGCACCGAGCTGAGCCGTTCGCCGTGCACGGCGGCGCGGCCCGCCTCGGCGGCCGCGCGCGGCGGCGTCGCGCCGGCCAGCGACCAGCCGCCGACCCGCAGCCGGAACGGGCCCGCGCCCGGCGCGATCCGCCCGATCCGCACCTCCCAGGGCCCGTTGACCACCGAGGCCAGCCACAGCTCGGGCCCCTCGGTCACCGCCAGCGGGTCCTCGTGCGGCGCCCGGCCGCCCATCTCCACCCAGTGCGCCCGCCCGACCGAGACCGCGCTCGCCCCGCCGACCGCGACCGGCCGGAACGCCCGCCGGTGCGAGGGCCGTTCGGCGTCGTCCAGCAGGCAGAGCGTGGACTCCAGCGGCGCCAGGTGCGCCTCGGGGCGGCTGCCGGGCGCGGAGGCGCCGGAGTAGCCGACGGCGGAGTAGAGCACGTCGTCGCAGCGCGACTCGCCGGGCGGGGCGTGGTCGGCGCCGTGGTTGTAGACCCGGATCACGCCGTCCCGCGCGGTGCCGCGCAGCAGCCAGCCGGTGGGCCGGACGGTCAGCGCGGTGTCGCCCTCCTCGACGGGCAGCGGCCGTTCGCGTGCGGTCCACACCGGGTGGTCGGGCGGCAGCAGCAGCCCGGCCATGCCCTTGCTGGCCCAGTAGGGCGAGCCGGGGCCCGAGTAGTACTGCTTGATGGCGGGCAGTTCGCGGTGCCAGCCGAGGGTGAGCAGCCCGTTCGCGTCCGGCGCACCGTGGTCGGCGAAGTGCTTGACGATGCCGACGGCCGCCCGCCGGGTCTGGCCGGGCGGCAGCGGCGTCGCGTCGTGCAGCGCGCCGACCCAGAACGGGGCGGCGGCGGCGAACCGGTAGGTGAGCGAGCGCCCCTGGTGCAGCGGCGCGCCGTCCGCGCCGACGGTGTGCACGAGGTCGGCGAGGTGGCGGCGCAACCGCTCGCGCCAGACGGGGCGTTGGGCGAGCGCCGCCGGGTGGTCGGGGGCCATGGTGGTCCACCACAGCGGGTAGAGGTGCAGCGCCCAGCCGTTGTAGTGGTCGAAGGCGCGCGGCCCACCGTGCCCCTGCCCGCCGTCGGAGTACCAGCCGTCGGCGCGGTAGAAGCTCTCGTGGGTGGCGAGGTTGCGCTCGACGTCCTCCGGGCGCCACTCGGCGCCGACCGAGGCGAGGAACGCCTCGGTGACGTTCTGGAACCAGACCCAGTTGGTGGCGTAGTAGACCAGGCCGAGCGACTGCGAGAGCCAGGCGACGACGCGCTGGCGCACCGCGTCGTCCAGCCGGTCCCAGATCCAGGGGCGCGTCTCGTGCAGCGCGAGCGCGACGGAGGCGGCCTCCACCCTGGCCTGCGGGACCTCGGTCAACGAGGGCCACGCTTCGGGGTGTTCGGGGTCGGTCCCGGCGGCCAGGCCGCGCGCGTACCAGTCGGCCAGGCCCAGCGGGTCGGCGCCGCCCGCCCCGGCCAGCCGGAACGCGGCGGTCAGGAAGGTGCGGGCGAAGCCTTCGAGTCCGTCGCTGCGCGGGCCGTAGGAGCTGTTCGGGCCCGGCGGCAGGATCAGCGCGTGCCCGGGCGAGGCGTGCCGGCGGGCGCCGCGCAGCAGCAGGTCGGCGTGGTCCTCGAAGTGCCGGCGGGTCCAACCGGTGTACGGGGACAGCGCGTTGGGGTCCTCGGCATCGTCGGCCTCGGTCACGGCCGTCCTCCTCGGTGGTCCCCGCCGGCCTCGGCGGACGCGGCCCCGGCCGGCGCACCGCCGGCCCGCGCGTCGCCGGCCCGCGCATCGCCGGCCCGCGCGGTCTCGGCCGCGCGGAAGGTGAGGCGGGTGGTGCCCTCGGCGGTGGGCGCCGTGGCGACGAGCCGGACCCGGTGCACGGTCGGGCCCCAGACGGCCGCCAACTTGGGGTCGTCCACGGCCCGTTCCTCCGCCGCCATGCAGAACAGCGACGGGTCGTAGCCCAGCAGCACCCGGTGCCCCGGGGCGCCCAGCAGCAGGCTGCCCGGGGTCGGCCCGGCGGCCACCGGGTGCGTGGTGACCAGGTGCAGCGCCAGGGCGCTGGGCGGCGCGGCGAGCCGCCAGGTCTCCTCGACGGCGACCTCGGCCGGCCCCTCGGCGTCGGCCCTGCGCAGCGTCAACGCCCGCCGCCACGCGGCGACCTGGGCGTTCGCCGGCCAGGTGGCGGCGAGGTCCAGCTCCAACGACACGGCGGCGTCGGTGAGGACGGCCGTCACGTCGCGGGCGGCGTGCTCCTCGCCCGGCGCCTGCTGGACGTCGTTGACCAGCGGGAGGTTGTGCCAGGCCGAGCCCATGGTCCAGATGTCGTAGCGGTCGGGGCCGAAGGTCTTCCGGCTGTAGGTGCCGACCCCGAGGTCGATGACGACGGGCACGCCGCCGTTGGCCAGGACGAACGACCCGACGTCGTTGTGGTTGTGGAACTCGCCGTTGTGGCCGCCCTTGGCCGCGAGGAACAGCCCCTCGGGATCGCCCTCGCGCTCGCGGGCGACCAGCAACTCGGTGTCCGGCAGCCACCGTTGGCGCACCAGCGGTGGCCGGCCCGCGCCCTCGGCGGCGGCCGCCTGCCACTCCGCGTCGAGCAGCGGGGTGAGCAGCCGGGCCAGCGAGACGTCCGGCGCGTCCAGCGAGTCGGTGGGCGGGGTGGCGGTCGCCAGCGCCGCGACCTCCGGCTCGGCGACGCGCCGGCCGTAGCGGAAGAGCAGGCCCGGCTCGACCTTGCCCATCCGGGGCCGGCCGTCGGCGAAGTTGACGAACCAGGGCCCGGCGACATGCGCGGTCACCGGGTAGCGGGCCAGCGCCGCCGTCTTCGGCAGCCGCAGCGCGGCCGGGTCGCCGGTGGCGTGGGCCAGGGCCTCGACGCACTCGAAGTAGGAGGCGGCGGAGCGCCACCAGTAGGCGATGCCCTCGTCACAACCGCCGTCCTCGGGCAGGGAGTCCAGGTAGCGCTCCAGGGTGCCGACCGCGCGCGCCACGCTCTCCAGCAGCTCCTCGGCGGTCTCCTCCAGCAGCAGCGCCGCCGGCAGGATGTTGGAGATGATCCAGCTGGTCCAGTTGTTGAGCTTCTCGCCGCCCAGGCCGAGCCACCACCAGTCGTCGCGGGCGCGGTAGGGCACCAGCACCCGCGAGCGGACCTCGGCCCGGGCCAGCGCGGCGGTCTCCTCGGGGAGTTCGTCGCCGACCAGCAGCAGGGTGTGGGCGAGCAGGGCGGCGGTGTCGGCGGCGAAGAGGTCGACGGTCGGGCGGGCCGGGTCGGGGGCCGGGTCGCCCTGGGCGTCGTGGGACTGCTCGTGGGCCGGGACGCACCAGGTGGGCTCGGCGCAGACCAGCCGGACCAGGGCGTCGAGTTGGGCGGTCGCGGTGCCGGGGCCGGCGAGCACGGTGTGGGCGACGGCGGCGTTGAGGCGGGTGCGGCGGGCGAAGTAGGCGCGTTCGTAGCGCTCCCGGTCGCCGGTCCTGCCGTAGGCGGTGAAGCCGTCGGCGGGCAGCTCGGGCAGTTCCTCGGCGAGGTGGGTGCGCGCGAGGGCGAGGGTCCTGGCCCGGGCGGGCTCGGGGACGGCGTCCCAGGCGGCGCGGTCGGCGGCGGGCGGCAGGGGACGCCAACGGCCCGGTGGGGGCAGGACGGTGGCGAGGCGCTCGCGCGGGTAGAGGGCGCTGAGCTGGTCGTGCGGCACGTTGGGTTCCCTCCGTGCGGGATGCTCGGGTGTGCTCGGGGTGCGGGGGCCGGCTCTTGACGGCGGTGGGGGTGGTCGGGCGGTGGGGGTGGTCGGGCGGTGGGGGTGGTCGGGGCCGGGCCGGCGGGCGGGGACCCAGGGGGTGGGCTCCCGCCGCCGGTTACAGCTTCCCCGGTGAGCGCGATCGAACCCGAAATTGACCGGTCACATCTGATCGCACCGGGGACGGGGCGAGGCCCACGGACGGGGGGACGACCCGCCAGAGTGGAGCCACAGTGGGCCGTCCCCCCGCCGCGTTCGCTTGCCGCGTTCAGATGAAGCGCGGCGCGTCCAGGTCGTGGTACACCCGGTGCGGCCGGCGCTCCCTGACGCCCGACAGGGCGCGGAACGGCCCCACCGGCTGCTCCTCCGCGCCCCGGTCGGTCGGCTCGTAGCGGAGCCTGGCGGCGAACGGGCCGTCGCCGTCGTCCGGGTCGACGCGGCGCAGCGCGGCGGCCAGCCGGTCCTCGTCGGCGCCGTCGGGCAGCGCGAACGGCGAGGAGAACACGCCCTCCTGGGCCAGCACCACCGGGCCGTGCAGCAGCGCCGCGCGGTGCGGGTGGAAGCGGTCCACCGGCTCGGCGCGCAGCGTGGCGCCGAGGGTGACCTCCAGCCGGTCGCCCGGCGCCCAGACACGGCTGACCGCCGCCCAGCCGCCGGCGCCCGGCACGGCCGGCACGGACGCGCCGTTGACGCGCAGCGCGAAGCCCCGGCTCCAGGACGGCACCCGCACCCGGAGCGTGCACGCGACGGGCGCGTCCGCCTCCACCACCAGTTCGCTGGTGTCGGTCTCGGGGAACCGGGTCCGCTGCCGGACGGTCAGCTCCTGCCCCTCGTGCTGCCACCGGATCTCGGCTGGCACGAACTGGGCGACGGCCAGGCCGTCCTCGGCGGTGAGGAACACCAGGTCGGGCACGGCGGCCACCGCCTGGAGGTAGGTGCCGGAGCAGCACGGCCAGGCGTCCCAGTGCCGCAGCTTGGTGGCCTGGCCGCCGAGCCGGTAGTCCGCGTAGTAGTAGGAGCGGCCGTCGGCGCGGATCGGCAGGCTGGCGCCGATCCCGTTGAACAGCAGCCGCTCGGCCAGCTCGGCGTGGGCCGCGTCGCCGGTGGCGGGCAGCAGCCGCCGGGTCAGCTTGAAGATCGCCCAGGTGTCGCAGGGGATCTCGGCGGTGTCGGTGCGCCACTCCAACGCCCGGCCCAGCGTGCCGTCGTCGGGCACCGACCACTCGCCGGGGCCGTAGCCGCCGGTGGCGTACGCCTGGGTCTCGGCGACCCACTCCAGGCCGTTGCGGGCGATGTCCAACATCGCCCGGTCGCCGGTCGCGGCATATGCCTCGGCCGCCGAACAGAACGTGTTCACATGGCTGTAGGCGTGCAGCCAGACCGGCACGTCCCAGGTCCCGCCCGGCTCGGGGCGGGTGGCGAACGCGTCCCAGTAGGCGTCGTAGTGCCACAGCTCGGCGAACTCGCGGAACGCCGGGTCCCCGGTCAACTGGTAGGCGCGGTACGGGTTCTCCGCGAGCGTGTACCACTCCAGGGTGCCCTGGGGGCGGCGGCCGTCCCGGTCGAGACGGGTGGCGGGGGAACGGCTGCGGTCGAACGTGCGGGCCGCCGCCTCGGTGATCCGGGACAGGGCGCGCAGCGCGTCCTGGTGGCCGGCGTACTCGGCGACGTCGACCAGGCCGCAGGCCGCCTTCTCCCAGCCGTAGGTGGCCATCCGGGCGTCGCCGTCGGCGGGCAGGGTCGCCGCCCAGCCGTCGGCCAGTTCCACGGCGCGGGCCGCGAGCGCGGTGTCGCCGAGGGTGTGGGCGAGCCGGGCCAGGCCGCCGACCCACTGGCCGAAGGTGGCCTCGGTGGTGCGGCTGGCCCAGCCGGCCAGGTCGTTGCCTGGTGCCGGCTGGCCCGCGTTGCGGCGGAAGCCCTTGAGCACGTCGGCGGGTGAGAGCCCCCCGTAGACCCCGGCGGCGTGCGCGGCGCGTTCGGCGAACGGGCCGGGCAGCAGCCGCACCCGCGCCGGGTCGGCTGGGCGCAGCCGGGGCGCGTCGGCGGGGGCGGTGGGAACGGTGGGGACGGTGGACGAGGCGTTGCGGGTCACGATTTGACGGCTCCGGAGGTCAGTCCCCGCACCAGCCAGTCCTGGAGCAGGTAGAAGAAGACGAGTGCGGGTATGGCGGCGAGGATCGCGCCGGCGGCGAACGGGCCCCAGCGGTTGGTGTACTCGCCGCTGAGATAGCTCCACATGCCGACCGGCAGGGTCATCTCGGGCGAGTCGGTGATCAGCACGCTGGCCACGATCAGCTCGCCGTAGGTGGCGACGAACGAGAGCACCGCGATCACCGCGAGCATGGGGCGGGCGAGCGGGATGATGATGGTCCAGAAGATCCGGGCGTGGGACGCGCCGTCGACCATGGCCGACTCGTCCAACTCCCGTGGCAGCGAGTCGATGTAGCCCTTGACCAGCCAGACGTTGCCGCCCAGCACGCCGCCCAGGTAGATCAGGACCAGCGTCCAGTTGCTGTTGAGGCCCAGCAGCGGCATGAGCCGCCCGGCCTCCTGCACCATCAGGTAGATGGCGATCAGGGCCAGCAGGTTGGGGAAGAGCTGGATCAGCACGATGGCCCGCATCAGCGGCTGCCGGCCCCGGAAGCGGAACCGGGAGAACGCGTACGCCGACATCGTGGTGACCAGCACCGATATCGCGGCGACCAGGAACGACACGCGCAGCGTGTTCCACAGCCAGCGGAAGAACGGGAACGTCGGGTCGTCCCAGAGCACCTCGAAGTTCGCCAGCGAGGCGTTCCTGGGCCAGAAGCCCTGCGTGCCCAGGGTGTTGGAGTCGTCGAACGCCGCGACCACCACGTACCACAGCGGGAAGAGGACGAAGCACAGCGAGACGGTGAGGATCGCGGCGATGCCGGCCTGCCGCCAGCGCCGCATCCTTCTGGCTCTGGGATTCGGGTGCGCGCCGCCCCGGACGGAGCTTGCGGTCGCCATGTCAGTTCTCCTCTGCCCAGACGGCGTACCGGCGGAACTGCGAGGCCACCACGGGGATGAGCACCACGAAGATCATCATGGTGATCACGGCGGCCTGGGCGTAGTCGGAGCCGTTGCCGAAGACGAAGGCGAGTTTGTAGGTGTAAGAGATCAGCAGGTCGGTGGAGCCGGCCGGGGTGTCCGTGTCGGTCATCGGTGGACCGCCCGAGTTGAGCAGGAAGGTCACCACGAAGTTGTTGAAGTTGCCGACCATGCCCAGGATGATCAGCGGCGAGATCATCCGCATCAGCAGCGGGAAGACCACCAGCCGGAACCGCGCCCACCAGCCGGCGCCCTCCACCTGGGCGGCCTCCAGCAGGTCCTCGGGTATCGCCTGGAGCGCGCCGGAGACGATCAGCAGGAAGTACGGGAAGCCGAGCCAGAACGTCACCAGCAGCAGCGCGAACCGCGCCATCGTCGGATCGCCCAGCCAGTTCCGGTCGAGGCCGAAGACGGTCTCCCCCAGCTCGGTGATGATGCCCAGGTTGGCGTTGAGCATCGCCGCCCAGACCAGCACCGTCAGATACATCGGCACCACGTACGGCAGGAGCAGCAGCGAGCGGATGATCTTCGCCAACCGCCTCGGTATGTCACGGCTGTTGAGCGCCAGCGCGATGATCATGCCGATCACCAGCTGGCCGACGACCACGGCGACCGCGTAGAAGATCGTCCACAGGAAGATCTCCAGCAGCGGGCCCCTGATGCCGGGGTTGGTGAAGATCTCGGTGAAGTTGTCCCAGCCGACGGTGGTCTGGAACGAGGGCGACAGCTCGAACTGGCCGTCCGCCGAGGTGAACGTGCCCTCCACCGGCCGGTACTCGCGGTCGGTGAGGACGTCGGTGAGCACCCCGTCCTGGTACCGGTAGCGGTACTCGTACTCGCCGGCCAGGCCCATCGACTGGATGGTGATGGGCGTGTCCGCCGGGCCGAACTCGGTGTCGGTCAGCTCGTCCAGGGCGCGCGCCGTGGCCGGCGTGTCCAGCTGGGCGAAGCCGTCCACCTCGGCCGGGTACCCGTCGTCGGCCAACTCCCCGCCGCTGTAGGGACGAAGCGCCTCGCCCGGCTCGGCGACCAGCGGCGCGGCCGCCGGGTCCTCGCCCGGCTTGACGACCAGCAGCGTCTCGCCCTCCTCGTTCTCGTAGGCGCGCCAGTCGTAGGTGGCGGCGCCCTCGGGGAGGTAGGTGACGGACTCCAGGGCCTCGACGGCCTGGTCCTTGTTGAGCAGGTGGTCGGAGCTGTAGTTGGTGAACGCGATGTAGAAGCTGTACGCCTGCGGCGCGATGGTCAGCATCACCAGCAGCGCGATGCCGGGCGCCAGCCAGCGCATCGGCACCAGCCCCGGCACCAGGGCCACCACGTTGACGCCGAACACGGTGAGGAACAGCGCGCCGGCGAGGTACCAGGTGCCCTCGGACAGGAAGTTGCTCACCGCGACGAGCGTGAAGACGTCGATGATCACCATCGCGATCAGGGTGAGCGTCCACGCCATCGGCGAGCGGCGGGCGGCGGCCCGGCTGGCGGCCGAGCCCCTCGGTCTCAGCGGCGACCTGGGCGGCCTGGGCGGCTTCGGGCGGCCGGTCGGGGAGGGCGTCAGGGTTGTCGACATGGGGTCCTCAGCTCTCCTCGATGGCGTTGCGCATCCGGCGGGCCGAGTTGCGCATCGCGGCGGCCGAGTCCTGCTGGCTGTTGAGGATGGCCGTCAGGCCGCCGCCGGCGGCCTCCCAGTAGCTGGCCAACTCGGGTGCGGACGGGATCGGTTGGGCGTCGGCGCCGGCGGCGCTGAGGGCGGCGACCAGCTCGTTGTCGTCCGCCCTGCGGGTGGGCAGCCAGGACGACTCCATGCTGAGCTTGGTGGCCATCGCGGTCATCGGACCGGTGTCCGCGAGGTACTGGGTGAGGAAGGTGCGGGCCAGCGCGAGCTTCTCCGAGTTCCGGTTGATCATGAAGCCGCGCGCCGAGAGCCAGGGGCGGCCAGGGCCTGCGGGCCCGGCCGGCAGCGGGTCGATCACGAAGTCGAAGCCCTGCTCGACATAGGTCGGCGCCATCCAGGGGCCGGAGACATGGAGGCCGACCTTGTTCTCCGCGTAGACGCTGAGCGCCACGTCGTCGGTGGTGCCGGGGCGGACATAGCCGCTCTCCACCAGCCCGGCCAGCCACGCCGCGGCGGCCAGGCCGCCCTCGCTGTCGAGGCCGACGTCCTCGACGTCCACCTGCCCGTCGCGCTCGCCGAAGACATAGCCGCCGAACGCGCTGAGGATGCCGGGCCACAGGTAGGCGTTGCCGGCGTCGATGGCCAGCGGGTACTCCACGCCGGCGGCCACCAGTTCGGGCGCCAGGGCGTCGAACTCCGCCCAGTTGGCGATCGGTTCGGGGATGACCGCCGGGTTGCGGTAGACGCAGAGCGACTCGACCGCGTACGGGACACCGAACAGGGTCTCGTCCATGGTCCAGCCCTCGATCGCCCGCTGGTCGAAGTCCTGGGCGCGGGCGCCCAGTTCGACCGGAGCGAGCAGGCCGGCCTGGTTGAGCGTGCCCATCCAGTCGATGTTGCCGTCGAGCAGGTCGGGGCCGCCGCCCGAGGGGCCGGCCTTCTGGAAGTTGGCGTTGATGTCGTTGAACGCCAGGGGCTGGTAGCGGATGTTGACCTGGTAGTCCCGGGTGAAGGCGGCGCTCGCCTCCACCATCGCCGGGACCCGGGCGCTGTCGGCCCAGATCACCAGCTCGGGACCGTCGACCCGCTCCCCCGCGTACTGGTCGGGCTCCTCGGCCCCTTCGCCGGCGGGGCCGGCCGGCGCGGCGCCCGACGAGGACGAGCAGCCAGCGAGGCCCGCCGTCCCCAGGGCGACGGCGCCGGTCATGCCGAGCCAACTCCGTCTGCTGATGCGTGTTCTTGTGGTCATGCCTTCCCGGTCCGTCTTCTGGCTCCGTCTCCCGGCACCGACGTGATCGCGGGTCGGAGGGCTCGGCGCGAGTGGACATCCGCCGGGCCGGGGTGCGGGCCCTGGGCGGTGCGCGAGTTGTTTCCAACGTTGTATGGAGCGCGGACGGGCACCGTCAATACGGGGGAAAGGGTTTTCTGAACTTTTCCGCACCGACCTCGATCCGGTGAAGACGCCGCAGTCGCAAAGAAAACGGTCCACCCGGCGACAACTGCCGCCGGGCGAACCGCAGTACAGTTTTTCCGTCACGGTGAGTTATGTTACCGTGACGCTATGACACTCAGCGTGACGCTACGACAGGTCGATGGCGTCGAACTCCGCGTAGCCGGCCCCCTTGGTGAAGGTGATGGTGTTGGGCCCGGCCGCCAGCTCCACCTCGAAGGTGGCCGTGCCGATGTTCTCGGCCCGGTCGCTCCAGCCGCCGGTCGCCGGCAGCTGGATCGCCGCCCGCTCCCCGCCGTTGACGCTCAGCCAGTAGTCGCCGGCGCTGTTCGCGATGCCGTTGGCGTAGCGGACGTCCATGGTCCAGGTCCGCGCCTCGGGCACGTCCACGTAGATCGTCACGTCGCTGGTCCCGTTGAAGCCCTGCCACATCGGCCCGGTGGTGGTGTCGCCGAAGTCGCCCGGCCGCACGGCCGACCAGTCGTCGACGAAGTAGGCGCGCTCGGTGTTGAGCCCGCCGACCACGCCGTGGCCGCAGGCCGCCGCCGACGCCTGCCGGCCGCCGAGGTTGACGATCCCGCGCTCGGCCTCGTAGTGCTGCGGCCCCGCGCTCGGGCAGTTGACGGGCTCGTTCCACTGCTCGGCCGGGCCCCACGCCTCCAGTTCGGAGATGCCGACGGGCCCGCTCCCCTCGGGGAGCACCAGCCGCAGCCGGCTGGTGGTCACGGGATCGAAGCGCAGCGAGACCGCGTCGTCGCCGACGATCTCCTCGGGCGCGGCCTCGGCCAGTTCGACCCAGCCCTGGCCGTCCCAGCGCTCCAGGCGCAGCCCCTCGGGCGGGGCGATCCCGGCGTCCTGGTAGACGGCGACGCGGGCCTCGTCCAGGGTCCGCTCGGCGCCGAAGTCGACGGAGATCCAGTCCTGTTGGTTGGGCGAGCCCCGGGTCGACCACTTGGCGAAGTCGAGGTCGTCGTCGTAGAGCGAGGCCCCGTCGAACGCGCTGAGCACCGCCTCCGCCTGGCGGTGCTCGCCGCCGTCCTGGGTGTTGTCGTAGCCCTCGTAGGAGGCGTCGAAGGCGGGGAACGCCTGCGCGGTGTCGGCGGCGAAGTTGGCCCGCGAGCCGTCGTAGCGACTGGCCGTCGAGTAGGGCTCGGCCTCCGGCACCACGGTCGGGCCCACGTCGATGGTCAGCTCGCCCAGCTCCGGCTGCTGGGCGACGAGTTCGCCGTTCAGCCAGACGCTCAGGCCGGCGCCCCTGCCGTAGTGGCTGCCGTCCTCGTCCCAGGCGAAGGCCAGGTCATGGCCGTGGTAGGGGACGTTCTCGGCGGCGAAGTGCGTCCAGTCCTCCGGCACCAGCGGGTTGAGCACCAGCGTCTCGTCCGCCTGCGGGCGCACGCCGAGCAGCCCGTTGAGCACCAGGTCGCTGAAGGGGTAGGCGTTGTAGTGGTTGGACCGGTTGGGCTGGTCGTAGATCCACTGCCCGGTCACCGAGTCGGCCGCCTCGGCGACATAGGGCTCGCCGTCCTTGTACTGGAGCCGCGCGTAGCGGTCCATCAGCTCGACGTAGTCGTCGGTGGTGAGCGCCGGCTCGCTCGCGCCCTCGGGGGTCAACTGCTCGTAGTTGTTGAGCGCGTTGGCGGCGGCCACCAGGGTGCGAGCGTGGCTGTAGGGCCAGGCGGCGCCGTCCCAGCGGCAGCAGTTGCCGTTCTCCCGGTCGGGCGAGTACGCGCCCGAGGTGTCGGTGTCCGGGTCGCGCACCTCGGCCGTGCTGGGCCCGTAGGGCGTGCCGAAGCCCTCCGGGTCCTCCAGGAAGTCCCACGCCCCGGCGAACCGGGCGTCGTCCGGCACCAGTTCGAACTGCCAGGGGTAGTAGCCCCAGATCTCCCGGCCGGAGAGCTTGGTGCCCTCCGGGTAGACGGAGCCGTCGGGCGCGCGGTAGCCCTGCGCCTCGTTGTCCCGCATCACGTGGTAGAAGAAGTCCCGGTCGTCGTCCCAGAGATACTCGACGATCCGCTCGCTCAGATCGGCGGACCGCTGGGCGAACTCGTCGGCCAGCTCCTGGTCCCCGGCCGCCCGCGCCGCCTCGGCGATCACCCGGGCGTCGGCGGCCTGCGCGGTGTTCAACGGCGTGGAGTAGCCCCAGCCGCCGAAGAACTCGTGCAGCGGGATCAGGAAGTCCTCCGGATCGGGGAACTGCACGTCGCTCGGCACGACGAACTCGGTCTTCTTCGCCGCGATGGTGTGCTCGGTGGCATCCCAGACCGGCTGGTGCCAGTAGAGGCCGACGTCCGCGTCGAAGTAGTCGTCCCTGGCGTGCCACTGGTCCACCAGGTCGGGCAGCGCCTCGGTCAACAGGTCGGTGCGGCCGGTGGCCAGCGCGTACTGGTAGACGTTGTCGGCGGTGGGGTCGGTGTAGCGCAGGCCCTCCGTGATCTGGTGGGTGGCGACGTCGTTCTCGACGATCCCGGGGTGGCGCAGCCAGCGCAGGTCGCGCATGGCGTTCGGCCCCATCCAGGGCCCGAAGACGAAGACGGCGTCGTACCAGCCGTCCTGGGGGCCCGCGTAGCGGAGCATCCGCTGGGTGACGGACCAGCGGTAGTAGTAGATCTCCTCGATGGTGGCCCCGCCCTCCTCGGGCAGGTCGACGAACGGGATCGAGTCCTCGAACCACTGCTGCTCGGGGAAGCCGGCCAGCTTCTCGGCGTGGTCGAAGAGCGGGTCGGCGTTGGTGAGTTGCAGTTCCCCGGTGGCCTGGGCGCTCGCCCCGGCCGTCTGGGGCGCGAGCGCCCCGGCGGTCAGGGCCAGGGCCGCCGCCAGGCAGACGGACCCGGGTCCGCGCCAGCGTCTGTTCACGGCGATGTTCCTCTTCTCGGTGGGAGGTTCTTCGGCGACCACGGCGTGGGCGCGAACGGTTCGTGCACTGGCAGGCTGTCGCAGCTGTACATCGACGTAAATACCCAGGAACAAACTCTTTTTCGCGCGGAACTAAACACGATGCGACAAGGCCCTTGCCGGGCGGGGCGGAACGCGGGGCTGCGGCTGGCGCGCGCCCGGGGCGCGGGAGCCGGGGCGCCTGGGGCGCCCCGGCGGGGGGCCGCCCTCGGCCGGGCGGCGCCAGGGCGGGCGGGTGGTCTTCCGGGGGTGCTGTGGTCGGCTTCGGGCGGCAACCGGCGGAACGGTGCTGCCGCCCGGCGCGGCAACGGGCGTGGTGCGGCGCGGTGTTGCCAGCAGTGGCACCGGCGAGACGGTCGCAGCGGCACCCCGCCGTGGAGGCACCGAAATCGGCGGAATGATGCCGCGCGGCCCTGGCCGGCATTCCGCTGTGCGCGGCAACGAGCGGGGCGGCCCGGGGCGTTGCCCCGTTGCGCTGACGCTGGCGGGGCGGTCCCGGGCGGCGCACCGCCGGGCGGTGCCGAAACCGGGGGAACCATGCCGCGCCGCCGGGACCGGCGTTCGGCTACGCAGGGCAACGGGCAGGTCCGGGCGGTGGGTTCCCGACAGGAGCGCCGGCGCTGGCGGGAACGCCCCCGGGCGGACCCCCGCCGGGGAGGCACCGTAACCGGCGGGCCCATGCCGCGTCGCCGGGACCGGCGTTCGACCGCGTGCGGCAACGGACGGACGGGGGTGGGGTGTTGCTGACGGTGGCTGTGGCGCTGCGGGGCCCGGGAGCTTGCTCGTGCCAGGACGGGCCGGCGGGGGTGGGGAGTCGCGTCGGCCCCCGTTCCCGGGGAACTCGGTCGAGCACATGTCGCGCCGGTCGAGCCTCGCCGGGGTGCGGCGTTGCCGGGTCAACGGCGTCACTTGGTGTGCGTCTGTCCCGACCGTTCGCCCTTCCGGGCTGTCGCGTGCCGACAACCGCTCGGCAGCCGGACGCGCCGTTCCGCGGCGGCGGGCACAACACCGTTGCCACAGTCGCTCGTTGGGCACAGCGGTTGGGACACTCCCCCGAACAGCCAGGGCCCTCGCGCACAGCACGGCAGCGCCCCCACTCCTTCGGTCCGCGTAACTCCCCCGTCGGAGCCCCCGTTGCCGAGTCCCGTTCGCCGCCTTCCACTGGCGATCGCCGCCCGGGCAACGGAACGGCGAGCCTCCGCAGAGCGACCGATGCGCGCACCCGCGCGAGCGCCCTCAAGGGCGCGACGCGCCCCCGCCCCCCACCCCGCGCGGCAGCGCCGCCCGCAGGGGAAGGACCGGGCACGCGGCGCAGTGGCGTGCCCGGTCCCGTTCAGGAGGTGGTCGGCCCCGCCCCCGGGGCGGGGCCGTCCGTCACAGCGAACCCGTCGCGAAGTACGCGCGGCAGACGTCGCCGTCCCAGTCGGTCGCGATCTGGAACAGCTCCCGTCCGTCGTTCGAAGGCAGCAGCGGGGAACTGTAGTTGGGGCAGTAGTTGGGCACCGCCGTCGGCACCTGGACCGGTGCCGGGGCGGCCCGCCAGGGCCCCTCGCCGTTGGCGTTGTTGACGAGCACGATCTGGCCGTTCTCCGGCGCGGTCGAGCCGTCCGCGTTCAGCACCATCTGGCCGACGATCACCAGCTGGCCGTTGGGGTTGCCGTCGGGCGCCGGGGACCAGGCGACGGTGGGCGCGGCGCGCAGGTACTTGCCGTCGGCGGTCTCCGGGCGGAAGCCCAGGTGGGCCGGGTCGCCCCAGTCCCAGCCGTCGGGCGAGGTGCGGTAGTGCACGACGCACTGGTACTGGCCGCCCGGGTTGCAGATCTCGAAGATCATGAAGTAGGTGCCGTTGGGCAGCTTCCTGACCACCGGCATCCCGGGGCGGTCCGGTTCCCAGGTGCTGGCCACGGTGTTCTTGTGGTCGACCCAGTTGACGCCGTCGTAGGAACGGGCCGCCGCCAGTTTCTGGTTGTGCGCCGGATCGGTCTCGTCCGCGTAGTGGCAGACGAGCGCGCCGTCCGCCGCCACCGAGAACTCCGGCTCCCACAGGCCGCCGGTGCCGTTGGCGACCGCGCAGCTGGAGAGGTAGTTCCAGCTGCGGCCGATGTCGTCGCTGGCCCAGATGCGCAGCGCCATCCGTCGGTCGGCCTCGTCCTGGCCGGCCGACGACGCCCACAGCAGGGTGCCGGCGCGCAGGTTGCCGACCTGCTGGGGCAGTTCGTAGAGCGTGGCGCAGCACAGGCCCTGGCCGCCGGACGAGTCGGGGTCCGCGACGGCGCCAACCTGCCGGAAGCTGGCGCCGTTGTCGGTGGACTCGTGGATGGCGCCGATGCCGCTGTTGCCGTCGAAGGTCACCGTGCTGGCGAGGATGCGGCCGTTGGCGTCGCCGTTGTGGGCGAGCCGGATGGCGCGCGGGTAGAGGCCGGTGCCCTCGGAGATGGGGGTGCCGGTGGCGGCGGGCGCCACCTCGTCCAGGCCGGCCAGCTCGGACGCGTCAACGGACTCCGCGCCGGGGGCGGCGGCCGCCGCCTCCGTGGTCGCCGCGCTCGGGTCGTCGGTGAGCGCGGCGGTGGCCGCCGGTGTGCCCAGCAGCGCGGTGAGCAGCACGCCAACGCCCAGCAGCGTTGAGCGTCTTGCCCATCGTGTCGATATTCGGCTCATGTGAGTGTCGTCCCTGCCTGTGTCGGTGGGGTCTCGGTGGGGGGTCGGGGAGCGGTGACCACCCCGGGTGGCCCGGGGTGGTCACCGCGCCGTCAACGACAGGTGGTGCTGAAGGACTGTTCGGCGAGCCCTCGGCAGAACGCCTCGGTGGCCGGCCCGTACTGGGAGAGCCGCCCGTCCACGAACCAGGTGCTGTTCGGCGGGAACTCGAAGTCCTCGCCGGGGATGCCGTCCCAGCCGTAGCGGAAGTCGAGGTTGATGTAGGTGACCATGCGGATCACCTCCGAGAGGTCGTACTCGCCTTCCTGACCGGGGATCGGGCCCTGGTAGTTGAGCAGTCCGAAGAGCCGTTCCACCCACTCCGTCGCCAACTCGGGTTCGAGACCCGACGTGTCGGCGCCGTCCTCGGTGAAGTTCAGCAGGCCGGCCTCCGAGAGGACCATGGGCTTGGCGTGCTCCTGTGCGAACCGCGTCATTCTCAGCACATTGGCATCGTGGTCCCAGTTCTGCCAGACAGCAGAGGGGTTGCCAAATTCGTCTTCATCGATGTAAACGTCGCGGCACTGAAGGGCCTCCACGTCGTAGTTGTCCGGTGGTGTGCCGTTGTAGAGGTACCCGTTGTCGTAGATCGGCAGACACAGTTCGTGGGCGAAGATCGACAGGCCCATCCAGTCCACGTTGGCGTCGCCCGGGTAGAGCTTCTCGTACTCGCCGCGCACCGGGTGGTACACATACTGAACGTTCGCGCCGCCCGTGCGCTCATCGAACATCGCGGCCAGGGTGTTGTACGCGTCCCGGTAGGAGGCGCAGGAGTCGTCGGTGCAGTGGAAGAAGCTGGAGACCTCGTAGTCGAGCCGCACCAGATACGTGGCCTGCGGGTTGGCCGTGATGAAGTCCACCAGCGTGTCGAAGCGGTCCTGGTACTGACCGTCCGCCAGCTCCTGGGTGACCTCGCGGGACCGCTGGGCGCGCGCGTCGCCGTCGCCGCCCTCGAAGCCGGGCGGGTTGTCCTTCCAGCTGACGCCCAGCTGGATGGTGTCGCCGCGCTCGGCGAGGAACTCGGCGTACTGGCGGTGTCCCTCGCTGACCCAGGTGCCCGAGTTGACCTCGTAGTAGACCGAGCCGCCGGCGGGCGCCTCGCCCACCGTCGCCCAGTCGTCCCAGGCCGCCTGCGAGGACTGCCCGATCAGCAACTCGCGGTCGACGGCCTGGGGTTGTGCCCGCTGCTCGGTGGTCTCGGTGGTCTCGGTGGTCTCGCTGGATTCGGTGGAGGCGGCCGCCGGGTCGGTGCCCGTCCCGACCGCCGAGGCGGCGGCGGGGACGAGCACCGCGAGGACGGCGGCGCACACTGCGGTGATGCGGATGCGCATGGCCGGTTGCCTCCTACTCCGCGGCGCTGCCGTTGACGAAGTGCGGCGCGCGCACCTCGTTGAGGAAGTTCTCCAGCACCTGCGGGTTGGCCTGGACCCGGCTGTCGCCCCAGTAGCCGTTGGGGCACTGCGGCGATCCCGGCTGGCTGCCGGCCGGGCACTGCCACATGGTCTGGCTGTCCCAGTCGGTGTTGATGTAGGAGGCGGCGCGGATCACGTCGCGGTTCTCCTCGATCAGCGAGAAGTAGCCGTCGTACCACTCCTGCCACACGGCGGTCGGGTCAACGGGCGCCGGGTTGGGGCCCATGATGCAGCTGGAGGTGGCCTCGCCGTTGTCGTAGCCCTGTGGCGCGGCCTCGGCGATCATCACCGGCTTCTCGTGCGAGCGGGCGAAGTCCAGGACCCGCTCCTGCTGTTGGATCGGGTCGATGTCGGTGGTGGCGCAGCCCCACTGGGTCTGCACGGAGCCGGGCTGGTAGAAGGTCGACAGGCCGACCCAGTCCACGTACTCGTCGCCCGGGTACCACTTGTCGAAGTGGGTGGGGTCCGTGACGATGTAGTTCCACTCGGGGTTCTCGGGGCTGGTGTTGAGCGGCCAGGCGGCGGTCTGCCAGACGGTGGCGACCCGGTCGGCGTTCAGCTCGTCGATGCGGGTGGCGATGTACTGGTACGCCTGCTTGTAGTAGTCGGTGTTGTAGCAGTTCCAGGGGCCGTCGAACTCGTAGCCGATGCGCAGGTAGACGTCGCGGTCCCAGGACCTGAACGTCTCGATCATGCTGTCGAGTTCGGCCCGGTACCGGTCGACGAGGCTGGGGTTGCCGGCCTGCACGTCGTCGTCGTTGGTGCCGATGATGGCGCGCAGCGGCTGGTTGCCGCAGGAGGCGGCGAAGTCGGTGTCGGAGAGGTAGAGCCCGATGGACACCGCCGATTCGGGGTACTGCGCCAGGGTCGAGGGGAAGTCGACCACGCCGGCGCCGTAGTCCACCGGCCCGTCGAGGCCGGCGCCCGGGCCGTCGCCGCCGCCGTCGGGGGAGATGACCAGGTTGGTGTAGAGCGTGACGCCGCCGGGCTCGGGGGCGTTGAGCGCCGGGTTGTCCATCACGTCCCTGCGATAGTCGCCCAGGGTGCTGCTGTCCTGACCCATGATCATCAGGACCTGCTCGTTGGGCGGCACGCCGGGCGCGTCGTCGATGGCGCTCGGCTCGACGGTTCGGGCTGCCGACTCGCCGGCCGCCTGGTTGGTCGTCTCGCCGGCCGTCTCGTCGGCTGAAGCGTTGAACGCCAGCGCGGTGGGCAGGGCCAGCGCCGGCAGCAGGACGCCGGCCAACAGGCCGCGCCGCAGCCGGCGTTGACGGCCCCGGCGGCCCTTGCGGCCTGGCCGGTGTGCGGGGTGCTCGGTCACGGGGGTGGTTCCTTCCTGTCGGTGAAGGGCCCCTGGTGTGGGGGCGGGTGAGCCCCGGGAGGCGGGACGCACCCGTGGTGTGACATTGGGCATGGACACGAAGCTCGCGTCAACAGTTCTCGCAAAAGTTTCGTTAGTTCCCGGAGCACGAGGCCGGCGCGGTCGCGGGGGCGCGGGCGGAGTGCCGGGGTGGCGATACCCGGGCCGAGCTGGGGAGATGACCGAATCGTGCCCGGCCTGGGCGAGGTTGGGGGCGGGGATGTGGCGATGTCCCGGAGAGCGAGAGGTAAAACTTTCGGGATTAGTCCCGGGAAGAGTATTGACGTTCGCCGGGAATGTGGCGCAAGGTAAGCGCCGACCGTGGTCCGGCGGCTCGCCGCCCCCTCCCCGCCCGGGTCCGTCCCGGCACACCCGCAACCCGTCCCCGCCCTGGAGCACCGCCATGCGACGACGCACGAGAACCGCGGCGACCGCCGCCACCCTCTCCCTCGCCCTGATCCCGCTCGCCGCCTGCGGCTCGGACGGCGACGGCAGGACCGAGCTGACGGTCGCCACCTTCAGCGACTTCGGCTACGAGGCCCTGATCGAGGAGTACGAGGAGGCGCACCCCGACATCAGGGTCAAGATCCAGGTCTCCCAGTTCGAGCAGCACCACCAGCAGCTCACCACCCAGCTCGCCGGTGGCTCGGGCGCGGCCGACATCGTCGCGGTCGAGGAGGGCTGGATGCCCCGCTTCCGCGAGTCCAAGGACCAGTTCGTCAACCTCGCCGAGCACGGTGCCAACGAACTCCAGGACCGCTGGCTGCCGTGGAAGTGGGAGCAGGGCGTCGTGGACGGCGGCGAGTTCGTCATGGGCTACGGCACCGACGTGGGCTCGCTGGCCATGTGCTACCGCAGGGACATGTTCGAGGAGGCCGGGCTGCCCAGCGAGCGCGAGGAGGTCAGCGCGCTGTGGCCCACCTGGGACGAGTACTTCGAGGTCGGCCGGCAGTTCCTCGACTCGGGCGCCGAGGCGGCGTGGTTCGACGGGGCCGACACCATCTACTCCTCGATGCTCAACCAGAACGAGATCGGCTACTTCGAGCGGGACGAGACCTTCGTCGGCGACAGCAACCCGGTGATCGAGGAGTCGTTCCTCCAGGTCGGGCAGGCCGTCGAGGAGGGCATGTCAGCGGGTCTCGTGGGCTTCTCGCAGGAGTGGAACGTCGGCTTCAAGCAGAGTTCCTTCGCCACCGCGCCCTGCCCCTCCTGGGCGTTGGGCCTGATCGAGGACGCGGCAGGGCCCGAGGCCGAGGGGCTGTGGGACATCGCGGCCGTGCCGGGTGGCGGCGGCAACTGGGGCGGCTCGTTCCTGACCGTTCCCCAGCAGGGTGACCACATCGAGGAGGCCGCCGAGCTGGCCGCCTGGCTGACCGCGCCCGAGCAGGAGAAGCGGATCTTCCAGGACGTGGGCAGCCTGCCGTCCATCCCGGAGCTGTACGAGGACCCGGCGGTCGCCGAGTTCACCAACCCGTACTTCAACGACGCGCCCGTCGGTGAGATCTTCGCCGCCTCGGCCGCCGAACTCCAGCCCAACTTCCGGGGCGTGCGCGACTCCGACGTGCGCCCGGCGTTCGGCAACGCGCTCCAGCGCGTGGAACAGGGCAACGCGACCCCCGAGCAGGCCCTCGCCGAGGCCGTCGAAGAGGCCACCTCGGCCCTGGACTGACCCGGGACAACCACCGCCCCGGCGGGCCCCGTTCCGGCCGCCGGGGCCTCGGGGCGCCACCCCAGGAGGCGCGCGCCCCGCCCAAAGGGGCGCGCGCCCCCACCTCACACCACCGCCCCGCCCGGGGCACACAGGGAAGGAGAACGCGGCATGGCCACCTCGACCGACGGCGGCGCCGCGACCGCCACGCGGCCCAAGCCGCCCCGGCGGCGCCGGAGTCCGTACCGGTCCAGGGCCCAGGCCGGACGCCCGAGGCGTTCGCTGGTCCCCTACGCCTTCGTCAGCCCGTTCTTCCTGGTCTTCGGGCTGTTCGGGCTGTTCCCGCTGGGCTACACGCTCTGGGTCTCGCTCAACGACTGGCACCTGGTCAACGGCCGCGAGGAGTACGTCGGCCTGGAGAACTTCCGCGACCTGCTGGCCGACCCGGACTTCAGCAACGCGCTGTTCAACACGCTCAGCATCTTCGTCCTCTCCACCGTGCCCCAGCTGCTGCTCGCGCTGGGCATCGCGTGGCTGCTGGACACCCGGCTGCGCGCCAGCACCTTCTGGCGCTCGGCGGTGCTGGTGCCCAACATCGTCTCGGTGGTCGCCGTCGGCCTGGTCTTCGCCCAGCTCTTCGGGCGGGACTTCGGCATCGTCAACTGGGCGCTGGACCTGGTCGGCCTCGCCGGCGAGGAGCCGATCGACTGGCGGGCCGGCACGTTCACCTCGCACCTCGCGCTCAGCGTGATGGTGATGTGGCGCTGGACCGGCTACAACGCGCTGATCTACCTGGCCGCGATGCAGGCCGTGCCGCGCGACCTCTACGAGTCGGCGATGCTGGACGGCGCCTCCAAGTGGCGCACGTTCTGGAGCATCACCGTCCCCGCGATCCGGCCCACCATCGTCTTCACGGTGATCATCTCCACCATCGGCGGGCTGCAACTCTTCACCGAGCCGCTGCTGTTCGGCGGGATCAACGGCTACGAGGGCGGCTCCGACGGGCAGTTCCAGACGCTGACCCTGCTGCTCTACAAGCACGGCTTCACCAGCTTCGACTCCGGATACGCGGCGGCGATCTCCTGGATGCTCTTCCTGCTGATCGCGCTGATCGCGGCCGTGAACTTCTTCCTCACCCGCCGCATCTCATCGAAGGACTGAGTGCCGTGGTCACCACCGTCGCCCCCGTGCCCGAGGCCGACCTCGCCCAGCCGGGCGGGCGCGGCCGGCGCCGCTCCCGGCTGGGCGTGCGCCGCGCCGGCCCGCTCACCTACGCCGCCCTGGCGCTGGTCGCGCTGGCCTCGATGTTCCCGCTGTACTGGACGTTCGTCATGGCGTCATCGGACAACTCGGTGCTCTCCGAGACCACCCCGCCGCTGGTCCCAGGCGGGCACCTCTTCGACAACATCTCCCGGGTCTTCGACTCCGTCGACTTCTGGGTGGCCATCAGGAACTCGCTGATCATCTCCAGCGCCGTGGCCCTCAGCAACGTGCTGTTCTCCAGCCTCGCCGGCTTCGCGTTCGCGAAGCTGCGCTTCCCGGGCAGGGACGCGCTGATGGTCGTCGTGATCGCCACCCTGATGGTGCCCACCCAACTGGGCATCGTGCCGCTCTACATGCTGATGAGCGACATCGGGCTCTACGGCAGCCTGTGGGCGGTGATCCTGCCCGGGATGGTCTCCGCGTTCGGCGTGTTCTGGATGCGGCAGGCCATCGACGAGGGCATCCCCGACGAACTGGTCGAGGCCGCCCGCGTGGACGGCGCCGGACTCTTCCTGATCTGGTGGAAGGTGATCGTTCCCGGAGTGCGCAACACCGCCTCCGTGCTCGGGTTGTTCGTCTTCATGACCGCCTGGAACGACTTCTTCTGGCCGCTGGTGGTGCTGCCCGCCGACAACGGCACCGTGCAGACCGCGCTCAACCAGCTGGCCGCCGGTTACTACACCGACTACGCGCTGATGCTCTCGGGCGCCGTGCTGGCCGTGATCCCGCTGCTGATCCTCTTCGCCCTGCTGGCCCGCCGCGTGATCGCGGGCGTCATGTCCGGCGCGGTCAAGGGCTGACCCGCCGGCGAACGCAGCCCGCCCCCGTCCTCCCACCAGGCCCCGCGCCCCGGCCTGGGCCTTCGACCCCGAGGTGACCGCATGACCGCCGCTCCCGCCGGAGCCACCACCGCCAGGAACGCCAGCACCCCAGGCCGCACCGCGGCGCTGCGCAACCCCGTGCTGCCCGGCTTCCACCCCGACCCCTCCATCCTGCGGGTCGGACCCGACTACTACGTGGCGACCTCCACCTTCGAGTGGTGCCCCGGCGTCCGGCTCCACCACTCGCGCGACCTCGTCAACTGGACGCCGATCGGCGGCGCCTTGACCGACGAGCGGCTGCTGCCCATGGCCGGCAACCCCGACTCCGGCGGCGTCTGGGCGCCCTGCCTCAGCCACGCCGACGGGCTGTTCCACCTGGTGTGGTCCAACGTCCGCAGCCTGGGCGGCGCGTTCAAGGACGTCCGCAACTACGTCGCCACCGCCCCCCACCCCACCGGGCCCTGGAGCGACCCGGTCGAGGTGCACGGCGCCGGCTTCGACCCCTCGCTCTTCCACGACGAGGACGGCCGCAGCTGGCTGTTGGCGATGCGCTGGGACCACCGCCCCGGCCACGATCCGTTCGGCGGGATCGTCATCCAGGAGTGGGACCGCGCCCGCCGCACCACCACCGGGCCGCTGCGCACCCTGTGGAACGGCGGGCCGCTCGGCCGCACGGAGGGCCCACACCTCTACCGCCGCGACGGCTGGTACTACCTGATGGTCGCCGAGGGCGGCACCGGCTACGAGCACGCCGTCACCGTCGCCAGGGCCCGCACCCTCGACGGGCCCTGGGAGGCCGACCCGGCCGGCGCGATGCTCACCTCCTACGGCACCGAGGCCACCCTCCAGAAGGCCGGCCACGGCTGCCTGGTCAGCACCGAGCACGACGAGTGGTACCTGGCCCACCTGTGCGCCAGGCCCCTGACCCCGGGCGGGCGCTGCGTGTTGGGCCGGGAGACCGCGATCCAGCGCGTCACCTGGACCGAGGACGGCTGGCCCCGGCTGGCCGACGGCGGCAGACAGCCGCACGAGTTCGTCACCGTGCCCGGCACCGCCGAGCCCGCCACCGTGCCCGCCCACGACGCGCCCTTCGCCGACGACTTCACCGCGCCCCAACTGCGCCACGAGTGGGCCACGCTCCGCATCCACCCCTCGCCCGACTGGCTCTCCCTCACCGAACGGCCCGGCGCGCTGCGGCTGCGCGGCCAGGAGTCCCCGGCCTCCACCCACCGCCAGTCGCTGGTCGCCCGCCGACAGCAGCACCACGCCTGCCGGGCCGAGGTCACCGTCGAGTTCGCGCCCACCTCGCCCCAGCAGTTCGCCGGGCTGATCCACTACTACAACTCCCAGCTGTGGCACTACCTCCACATCACCAGGGACGAGGAACTGGGCCAGGTGCTGCGGCTCGGCGTCTACGACAACGGCGGCTACAGCGAGCCCGCCGCGCCCGTCGAACTGCCCGACCCCGGGCCCGTCCGGCTGCGGCTCGACGTGGCCGGCGCCACCGGCACCTTCGCCTACGCCCTCGACCCGAAGCCCGGCGGCGGCACGGCCGGCGGCGCGGCGTTCCAGCCGGTCGGCCCGCCGCTGGACGTCACCCGGCTCTCCGACGAGTACGCCGTCACCGGGCCCGCCGCGTTCCCCACCACCTGGGGCTTCACCGGGGCGTTCATCGGCATGGCCGCCCACGACCTGACGCGGGAGGGCGCGACGGCGGACTTCACCGCCTTCCGCTACCTGCCCGGGCCGCCGCAGGGCGTCGCCGGTCCCGGCACCCCGAACGCCGACTGACGCCCGGCGGCCCACATATGCTGCAATCCAAAGCATCGAGGAGGAACGACGATGGCCGGCGGCTCCCGCTCCACCAGGGTCACGATCACCCAGATCGCGCGTGAGGCCGGCGTCTCCACCTCGACGGTCTCCAAGGTGCTCAACGGCCACGGCGACGTGGCCGAGGACACCCGCACGCTCGTCGAGTCCGTGATGCGCCGCAACGGCTACCACCGCAGGCCGTCCCGGCAGCGCGGCACCCTGGTCGACGTGGTCCTCAACGAGCTGGACAGCGACTGGTCGTTGGAGATCGTGCGCGGCGCCGACGAGGTGCTGCACTCGGCCGGCATGGACATGGTGCTCTCGGTGGTGCACGGGCGCAGCGAGGAGACCCGCCAGTGGCTCGACCGGCTGGCCGCCCGCCGCTCGGCCGGCGTCGTGCTGGTGGTCTCCGAACTCTCCGACCGGCAGCGGGAACGCCTCGCCGCGATGGGCGTGCCGCTGGTGCTCGTCGACCCGGTGGGCGGCACCACCGAGGACATCCCCACCGTCGGCGCCACCAACTGGAGCGGCGGGATGTCCGGCACCAGCCACCTGATCGAGCTGGGGCACCGCAGGATCGCCCACATCGGCGGCCCCGCCGAGCTGAACTGCGCGCAGGCCAGGGCCGACGGCTTCGGCACCGCGATGCAGCGGGCGGGGCTCACCGTCCCGCAGGAGTACGTCAACCACGGCGAGTTCAACGAGCGTTCCGGATACGCGCAGGCGCAGGCCCTGCTCGACCTGCCGGAGCCGCCGACGGCGGTCTTCGCCGCCAGCGACCTCCAGGCCCTCGGCGCGTACGAGGCCATGCGGGAACGGGGGTTGCGCGCCCCCGACGACCTCAGCGTGGTCGGCTTCGACGACCTGCCGCTGGCCCGCCGGGTCTCCCCGCCGCTGACCACCGTCCGCCAACCCATCCTGGAGATGTCCACGTTGGCCACCCGCACCCTGCTGCGGCTGATGGACGGCGAGACCCTGGAGAACCCGCGCGTCGAACTGGCCACCCGGCTCGTCGTCCGCGACTCCACCCGCAGGGTGACCGGGGACTGAGCCCTCGGGCCGCTCAGGGCGCGCCGGCGCGGCGCTCGTGGCGGGCGCGCGCGTTGGCGTGCGCCGCGCGCAACAGCTCGCGGGTCGCTGCCCCGGCGCGCGCGCCCGGATTCACCACGGCCAGCCAGCCGGCCGCGCCGTAGACGGGGTGCGGGAGCACGGTGTCGGCGACGCCGTGGTCGACCTCGACGGAGGCCGCCTCGCGCGGCGCGCGCCCGGTCCACCGGACGAACGCCGCCCGGCCGGCGGCCATGTTCACGCGGAAGGCGCCCGGCCGGTCCAGCCGCGACGCCTCGTCGCCCGGCTGGTCCCTGGTCACGATCGTCGCGAACGGCTGGGCGTTCGCCGGAACGGCGCCGTCGGGCGCGTAGTAGAAGAACGTGTCGCCCCAACTGGCCTCCGGCGTCCCGTCGCCCGGCGCGGGCCTGAGGGTCAGCACGCCGTCGAACCGGCCCACCCAGTCGATGATCTCGTCCATGCTCATGCCCTCTAGCCTGACCCTCAGGTGCTTGTGGGCACTTCGGGGTCGACGGGGAGGGCAGTCGGATGCGAGGTCTCAAATCAGCCGGTTTGCGCACCGCCGATCTCGCGCGGCGCGCCGGGTACTCCGCGCAGCAGATCCGCAACCTGGAACGCGACGGCGTGCTGCCGCCCGCCGCGCGCACGGCCAGCGGCTACCGGATCTACGGCGAGCCGCAGCTGCGAGCCGCGCTCGCCTACCGGGCCCTCGCCGCCGGCACGGGCCCGGTCGAGGCCAAGGAGATCCTTCGCGCCTGCCACCTGGGCCCCGCCGCCCGGGCGCTCGCCCTGCTCGACGCGGTACACGCCCGGCTCGACGCGGAACGCGCCGAACTGCGGCTGGCCCGCGAGGCGGCCCTGGCCATCGCCGACGAGCCGATCGACGACGTGCGCGCGACGGACGCGATGAGCGTCTCCGAACTCGCCACCGCCCTCGGCGTGCGCCCCTCCACGCTGCGGCACTGGCACGCGGAGTCCCTGGTCGTCCCGGACCGCGACCCCTCGCGGGGAACGCGCCGCTATTCGCCAGCCCAGGTGCGGGACGCGCGCATCGTGCACCAACTCCGCAGGGCCGGATACCGCATCGCGCCCCTCCGCGCGCTGCTGCCCCAACTGCGGCGCGGCCGCCGCTCGACGGACCTCACGGAGGCGCTGGCCGCGCGCGAGGCCGACATCACCGCCCGCTCCCACGCCCTGCTCGACGCGTCGGCCCACCTCAGCGCCCTCCTGTGACGACGGCAGGTCTGCCCCTGGCCGGGCGCCAGCACCGACCGGCACCCCGTCACCGCGCGCCAGCGCGTCGGGCGCGACACGACAGCGCGGGGACGTAACCCCGCACCAACGCCCCATCCCCGTCGGCCCGTTCCGTGCCCACCAACGCCGGCTCCCGCGCGGCAGCGCGGCCAAGCGCCCGTCCGGAGACGACCGCACCGTCCCACCGAACACCACTCGAAGTGCCCTCAGCACCAACCTCACCGGCAGCAACACCCCACCCGCACCGCCCCGTTGCCGCACGCCAGCACCAGTCAACGAGCCGCACCCCACAGCCCGCCGCCCGTTACCGCACCCCAGCGCAACACTCCCCACCCCGCCCCGCTCGGCACCAACACCCCCACACCACCACCCCGTAGCCGCACGCCAGCGCACCGCCGACACCACCGGCAGCAACACCCCACCCCGACCGCCCCGTTGCCGCACGCCAGCGCACCTCCGGCGAGCCGCGCCCAGCGCGACCCCACCCCGCGCCGACACCGCCCGCAGCAACACCCCACCCGCACCGCCCCGTTGCCGCACGCCAGCACCAGTCAACGAGCCGCACCCCACAGCCCGCCGCCCGTTACTGCACCCCAGCGCAACACTCCCCGCCCCGCCCCGCTCGGCACCAACACCCCCACACCGCCACCCCGTTGCCGCACGCGAGTGCAACTCCGGCGAGCCGCGCCCAGCGCGATCCCACCCCGCACCAACACCGCCCGCAGCAACACCCCACCCCCACCTACCCGTTGCCGCGCGCCAGCGCATCTCCGGCGAGCCGCGCCCAGCGCGGCCTCGCCTCCCGAAGCAGCGCGCCAGCGCACCCCGCGCTATCTGTCGGCCGTCCACGTGCCGAGGAGGGTCAGGGCGCGGGCGGTTTCGGAGTCGGGTTCGACGTTGTAGACGCAGAGCGTCTGGTCCGGCTCGCCCGCCACCGGGAAGGACTCGTAGTGGAAGGTGAGGTCCCCGACCAGCGGGTGGCGGTAGTGCTTGAGGCCGTGGGTGCGGCGCAGCACCCGGTGGTCGTGCCACCACGTGCCGAACTCGGGTGAGCGCACCATCAGTTCGCCCACCAGGTCGGCGAGCAGCCGGTCGTGCGGGTGGCGGCCGGCGTCCAGGCGGAGGGTGGCGACGGTCTCGGACGCGGCCCGTTCCCACTCCACGACCCGCTCCCGCGCCTCGGGGTCCAGCAGCAGATAGCGGGCGAGGTTGCGGTGCCTGGCCGGCAGGGCCTCGAAGTCGGTGGTCACCTCGCGGGCCAGCCGGTTGGTGGCCAGCACGTCGGTGCGGCGCCCGATCACGAACGCGGGGACCTGTTCCAGGGCGGCCAGCGTCAGCCGCACCCCCGGCCTGACCCGCTGCGGTCCGGCCGGCGCGCGACGTTCCGAACGGCCGGGCCGGGACAGCAGGTTGTGCAGGTGCTCCCGTTCCGAGAGGTCGAGCCGCAGCGCGGCGGCCAGCGCCTCGACGACCTCGGGCGAGGGGTTGCGGGCCCGGCCCTGTTCGAGGCGGGTGTAGTACTCGGCGCTGACGCCGGCGAGCTGCGCCACCTCGCCCCGACGCAGCCCGGAGACCCGCCGGGGGCGGGCGTCCGGCGGCAGCCCGGCCGCCTCGGGCGTGACACGGGCGCGGCGGGTGCGGAGGAAGTCGGCGAGTTCGCTACCACGGTGCACCTGCCCAGTGTGCCGAGTCGGGGCCGGCGCCGGGCGGCCCCAGGGTGGCCCTGCCGGTACCTGCCCGGGCGGGGCGCGCCGGGGCGCCCCGCCGGGCCCGGCCGGCTGGTCCCCTGGAGGGACAGGCCGGCGGCGCACCGCCCCGGCCCCAACTCCTCCGTCGAAAGAGGCACTTCGTGTCCACTGCCCTCTCCCCCAGCGACCCCAGCGACCCCCGCGACCCGGCGGACGACGCCACCCGGGACGGAACCGCGGGCCGCCGCCCGTTGGCCGGCCGGGTCGCCGTCGTCACCGGCGCGTCCAGCGGCATCGGCGCCGCGACCGCCGAGCACCTCGCCGAACTCGGCGCCCGCGTCGCGCTGTTGGCCCGCCGCGCCGAGCGGCTCGACGAACTGGCCGCGCGCATCGACGCGGCCGGCGGCACCGCGCTGCCGCTGGCCGTGGACGTCACCGACGAGGCGGCCGTGCGGGCGGTGGCCAAGCGGGTCGCCGCCGAACTGGGCGACGCCGACCTCGTGTTGAACAACGCCGGTGTGATGCTGCCGTCCCCGGTCGAGGCGGTGGCCACCGACGTGTGGCGGCGCCAGCTCGACCTCAACGCGGGCGGCGTGCTCAACGTGGTCGGCGGGTTCGTTCCCCAACTGCTGCGCGCGGCGTCGGAGCGCGGGCGGGTCGCCGATCTGGTGAACGTCAGCTCCGTCGCGGCGTTCGGGGTGTTCGCGAAGTTCGCCGTCTACTCGGGCACCAAGGCGTTCGTCTCGCACCTTTCCCGCAATCTGCGGGCCGAGCTGGGGCCGCGCGGCGTGCGGGTCACCGCGCTCGAACCGGGCATCGTGGGAACCGAGTTGCAGGAGCATGTGACGGACGGGGACGCCCTGGAGTGGCTGGCGTCCACCAGGGCCCAGCACGAGTGGCTGGTCCCGGAGGACATCGCGACCACCGTCGGCTTCCTGGCCTCGCTCCCGCCCCGGGTCAACCTCCAGCAGCTCACGGTGTTGCCGACCGGCCAGGTCTGACCCTCGACGCCAGTCGACGCCAGTCGACGCCACCCGCCGGCCCGCGCGACCCACCCACCGCCCCGCGCGCCACCCGTTCCCCGATCAGGGCCGGAAGCGGGCCAACAGACCGATCTCCAGGGCGACATGGAGCGTTCCGTCCGCGTCCCACGCGAGGCCGTGCGGCTCGGCCGGGGCGCCGGCCGGCGCCCCGGCCGGCGGCAGCGCCTCCGCGAGCGGGAACTCCTCGATCCGGCCGGCCGCGTCGATCGCGCCGAGCCCGGCCGTGGCCCACTCGGTGAACCAGCAACGGCCGTCCGGGCCCGCGACGATGGCGTGCGGCCGGCAGTCGCGGTCCGGCAGCGGGAACTCCGTGACCCGCCCGTCGAGGGTCAGCCGCGCGATCTGCCCGGCGCCGATCTCGACGCACCACAGCGCCCCGTCCGCGCCGACGGTCAGCCCGACCGGCGCGGCCCCCGGCGTGGGCAGCGGGTGAACGGTGACCTCGCCGCCCACGGTGACCCTGGCCAGCGCGTGCGCCTGGTTGAGCGTGCACCACAGCGCGCCGTCGGGCGCGGCGACGATGGCCGAGGGGAACGCGCCGGCCAGCGGCAGCGGGAACTCGTCGACCTGCCCGTCCACCGTGATCCGCCCGATCCGGTCGGCGCGCAGCTCGGTGAACCACAGCGCCCCGTCGGGCCCGGCGACGATGCCGAACGGGCCGGCCTCGGGCGTCGGCAGCGGGAAAGAGGTGGCCCGGCCCGTGTCGTCGATCCGGCCGATGCGGTGGTCGCCGGCGCGGGTGAACCACAGGGCGTCGTCGGGTCCCTGGGTGATGAGCGAGGGGGCGCAGCGGGGAGCGTCCAGCGGGTGGATCTCGATCCGGCCGTCGGGGTCGAGCCGGCCGACGGCCCCGGCGTGGACCAGGGTGAACCACAGCGCGTCCGCGCCGGGGCCGCCGCCCCGGGTGACGGCGTAGGGGCCGGCGTCGGCGTCGGAGACCCGGATCGGGGGCAGGGCTGGCATGGCAACTCCTTCTGGTCAGGCACACGTTGGGGAACGTTCGGGGACCGGGCGCCCGTTCAGGCGGGGCCGCGCACCGCCGGGCTCAGGCGCAGCTCGGCGCCGCGCCAGCGGGCGCGAAGCCGGCGGTCGTGGCTGACGACCACCAGCGTTCCCGGGTAGTCGGCGAGCGCGGCGTCCACCTCCTCGACCAGCGCTGGCGAGAGGTGGTTGGTCGGCTCGTCCAGCAGCAGCACGTCCGCCGGCGCGCTGACCAGTCGGGCCAGCGCGAGGCGCTGCCGCTGCCCGGTGGAGAGCCGGTCCACGGGGGTGTCGAACCGGTCGGCGGCGAACAGGCCCAGCGCCAGCAGCCGTTCGGCGTGCTCGTCCGCCGTGCCGGGCCGGCCCTCGGCGAAGGCGGCCAGCAGCGTCTGGCCCCGGCGGGCCGGCGGCGGCTCCTGGCCGAGCCGCGCGACGCGGCCCCGAGCGGTGAACGTGCCACGGTCCGGGGCGAGTTCGCCGGCCAGCACGCTCAACAGGGTGCTCTTTCCCGCGCCGTTGGGGCCGGTGACCAGGAGCCGCGCGCCGGCCTCGACGGTCAGGTCGAGCGGCGCCAGCCTGCCGGCCACGGCCAGGCCCTCGGCGGCGAGCACGGTGCCGTCCAGCGGCGCGGCGTGCGGCGGCGCGGTGAAGTGCAACGGCTCGGGCGGGGGCGGCACCGGCTCGGCGCGCAGCCGGCGAAGTCGTTCCTCCGCGTTGCGGACCCGGCCGGCGACCGAGCGTTGCACCCGGCCGCCGGCCCGGTCGTAGGCCATCTTGTTGCCGTCCCTCATGCCGCGCCCCGGCGCGACCCGGCGGGCGGTGGTCGCTGCGGCCTCGGTGAGCCGGTCGATTTCGGCCCGCCAGGCGGCGTGTTCGGCGGCCCAACGGCGGCGGGCCGCCGCGTGTTCGGCGAGATAGCCGGCGTAGCCCCCGCCGTGCCTGACCAGCCGCCGGCGGTCGGCGTCGACCTCCCAGACGGTGGTGGCGACCCGTTCCAGGAAGTCCCGGTCGTGGGAGACCACCACGGTGGTGCCGCGCCGGGCCCGCAGGTGGTCGGCGAGCCAGTCGGCGGCGCGGTCGTCGAGATGGTTGGTCGGCTCGTCCAGCAGCAGCACCTCGGGCGAGGCGGCCAGCAGGGCGGCCAGCCGCAGCCGGCCCAACTCGCCGCCGGAGAGCGTCCCGACGCGCTGTCCACGCTCCAGATCGACCAGGCCGAGCCCGGCGAGCGCGCGCTCCAGGCGGGCCTCGGCGTCATAGCCGCCGCGCAGCTCGAAGAGCGCCAGCAGCCGGCCGTACTCCTCGCCGGCCTCGCCGAGCGCGGCGGCCTCGTCGGCCGCCATCAGCGCCTCCAGCGCGCGCAACCGGCTCTCGATCGCGCGGAGTTCGGCGAGCGAACGGTCGAGCACCCGCCGCACGGTGAGCTTCGCCGGCAGCGCCTCCTCCTGGAGGAACGAGCCGACGCCGCCGCCCCCGGACATCGTCCGGGAGGTGCCCCCGTCGTGCACCACGACCCGGCCCGCGTCCGGCCGCTCCCGGCCGGCGAGGAGCCGCAGCAGGGTGCTCTTGCCCGAGCCGTTCTCCCCTACGACGGCGGCGCGTTCACCGGCGGGGAAGGAGCAGTTGACGGCGTCGAGCACGAGCCGGCCGTCGTAGGACTTGGTGAGGTCGCGTGCGGTGATCTGGGTGCGCAAGGGGTGCCTTGGGGGTGTGCGAGGACGGAACGGCCGCGACGGACAGCGGCCGGCTGGTCGGACGGACACCTCGGTTGAGCACGGAGCACCTCGTTGTTGCTATTCGTTATTGCTACAAAAGTCGCGTTATGATGCTGCCATGCCCGCACCCCCAGCGTCAACCGACGACCCGCCGCCGCGCCGGGAGACCAGCCGCCGCCCGGGCGGGCGCAGCGCCCGGGTGCGCGAGCTGGTGCACCGCGCGGTGCGCGAACAGCTGGTGGCCGAGGGCTTCGACGCGCTCACCGTGGACGCGGTCGCCGCCCGCTCCGGCGTGCACCGCACCACCGTCTACCGGCGCTGGCGCGACGTCGGCGGCCTGCTGGCCGACGTGCTGGACGCGGCGGCCGACGACGCCTGGACGCCGCCCGACACCGGGGGCCTGCTCGGCGACCTCACCGCGCTCAACGAGGAGGTGCTGGCCGGACTCACCGAGGACCCGCCGATCACGATGGCGCTGATCGCCGCCTCGTTCCGCTCCCCCGACGCCGCGCGGGCGCTGCGCCGCTTCTGGGACGACCGCTACCGCCGCTGCGCGGCGCTGGTGGGACGGGCGGCGGCGCGCGGCGAGTTGCCGGGCGCCGGCACGGACGCCCGCGCGCTGCTGGTCGCCGCCACCGCGCCCGTCTACCACCAGCTGGCCCTGCTGCGCGTCCCCGCCGACCCGGCACTGCCGGCCAACGCCGCCCGCGCCGCGACCCTGGCCGCGACGGCCGGCGCGTTCACGCTTCCCGCCGACGGCCAACGGGTGGCAGGCTGACCGCCGTGAGAGGGGAAGCATGGCGCACGGAGCGGCACCGGGACCACGGCGGCTGGCTGACCCGGTTCGCCGACCGCATCCTGGTGGTCTGCCCGCGCTGCGCCGGCCGGGCGCTGGTGGTGCCGAGGCCCGACCTGCCGCCACCGCGCCACGAAGGCGAACTGCTCTTCACCTCGCGCCGGTTGAGCTGCCCCGGCTGCGGCGCCACCCGGGACTGGGCCGCCCGCCGGGAGGGTCCCGCGCTGATCGGCGTGGTGCTGAATGGGGCCGCCTCCCGGACGGAGGCTGAGGGAGGGCCCGCCGAGCCGTTCTTCGACCGCCCGCTCTGGCTGCGGACCCGCTGCGTCGGCCGGGTGCTGTGGGCCTACAACGCCGCGCATGTCGAGGAGTTGGCCGCGTATGTCGGCGCCCGGCTGCGGGAGCGCGACCGCTTCGCTTCCGGCAGCGGCATGGTCTCCCAGCTGCCCGCGTGGATGAAGCGGCCCGGCCACCGCGAGGCGGTGCTCGCCGGCCTGGCCACCCTCGCCGAGCTGGCCGAACGCACCGAGCCCCGCTGACCGTTGGGCCACCGACCGGGCGGGCCGAGGGCCGGCCCCGGGCCGGGCCGCCGTCAGCCGACCGGCCGGGCACCGCGCGCGCCGCGCGCGAGCAGTTCGGCGACCCGGGCGAAGCCGTCCTCGCCGTGGCCGAGCCCGATGGCCCGGCGGAGCAGGCCCTCGACCGCGCGCATCACCCCGGCGTCGATGCCATGGCTCTCCGACACCGAGACGATGTGCGCCGTCGAGGAGGCGGCCGAGGTCAACGGGTTGTCGTCGTGGGAGTAGGAGCCCTCCTCCAGCTCGGCGGCCAGGCCGCGGAAGATCGGCGGCAGGATCGTCGCGATGCCCTCGGCGAACGGCGCCAACTCCCGCGCGCCGATCCCCTCCGCGCCGGCGATCGCCACCGCATGGGCATAACCGGCCATCGCCGACCAGAAGATGTCAAGAAGCGCCAGGTCATAGGCGGCAGCCAGCCCCACGGCCTCCCCAAGATGCGTGTGGCCGCCGGCGCCGAGCGCCGCCAGCGTCGGCAGGTGCCGCCGGTAGAGCGCCTCGGGGCCGCTGTAGAGGAACACCCCGTCCGGCGTCCCGATGGTGGCGATCGGCGTCATGATCGCGCCGTCCAGATAGTCGATGCCCCGCTCGCCCGCCCAGGCCGCCAACTCCCGGGCGCGTTGGGGCGTGTCATTGGACAGGTTCACCACCGTGCGCCCCTTCAGCGCCTCCGCGACCCGCTCGGCGTTGAGAACGGCCTCGACCGCCCGGTAGTTCACCACGCAGACCACCGTCAGCTCGCTGGCCGCCACCGCCTCGGCGGCCGTGGCGGCGGGCCGGGCGCCGCGTTCCACCAGCTCCCGTTCCCGGCCAGGGGTGCGGTTCCAGACCGTCGTCCGGTGCCCCGCAGCGACGAAGGCCCCGGCCAGCGCCCGCCCCATCGGGCCGAGCCCCAGCACGGTCACGGAAGACCCGGCGGCATCCGGTTGTTCCAGGGATTCGAGGGATGCGGGGGATACGGGGGATGCGGTCATGGTGCTTCGTCTCCTCGTGAACGTCGACTGTGTCGCTGCTGTCCGTGGAAAGTGGGAAGGGGCCCTGATGAGGCGTAGCCGCACCCGGGACACCGAGGTCTGTGGGGTCACCGCCGCGATCGACTCGATCGACGGCAAGTGGAAGCCGTCCCTGCTCTGGCTGTTGGAGGCGGGGCCGCGCCGCCCGGGAGAGCTGCGCCGCCAGCTGTCCGGCATCAGCGAGAAGGTCCTGACCCAGGCCCTTCGCGACATGGAGGCCGAGGGCCTGGTCCACCGCCAGGTGTTCGACGAACTGCCGCTGCGCACCGAGTACTCGCTGACCCCGGTCGGCCGCGAGCTGTCGGAGATCCTGGCCCCGCTCTCCGACTGGGGCCACCGCCGCCTCGACCGCCTCGGTGCCGCCCCGCCCGCCTGACCACCAGGTTCGTCGGTCCCGGGCTCGCTGCCAAGTACCCACTTTCTGGTGGGTACCGAGGCGGGCGGCGCGGACGGCGGACACCAGAAGGCCCGCCCCCGCGCCCGGCCATCCGACCGGAACGCGGGGACGGGCCTCAGGCCCGAACGCCCGACTCAGGCGCCGTGCGCGTGCTCAGGCTTCCCGCAGTGGTGCGGGGGCTTGTCCCCGTGATGGGGCGGCTTGTGCCCGTGGTGCGGCGGCTTGTGCCCGTGGTGCGGCGGCTTGTCCCCGTGGTGCGGGGGCTTGTGGCAGCAGCAGTCGCAGTGGCACTCGCAGCAGGGCGGCTGCGGTCCCGGCACCCGGACGGTGACCTCGGTCTCGCACGGCAGGTCCTCCCCGTCCGCGCAACGCGCGCCCTCCGTCTCGGAGTTCACCGCGTTCCGCAACACCCGATCACCCTCGTCCGGATCATCCACCCGAACCACATACGTGATCGTCGCACTCTCCCCCGGAGCCAACGCCCCACTCCACTCCAACACCGAACCATCCACCGACACCGACCCCACATCGGCCACCGGCTCCCCCACCAACACCGCATCATCCAACACACCCGACAAGTCATCCGAGAACTCCGCCGGATCAACCGCCGCATCCCCCTCGTTCGACACCGTCACCGTGTAGGTCACCTCACCACCGGGACCCACCTCCGCCACACTCGCCGACTTGTCGATCACCAGCTCCGGCGCCGGAGGCACCACCACCGTGACCTCGGTCTCGCACGGCAGATCCTCCCCGTCCGCGCAACGCGCCCCCTCCGTCTCGGAGTTCACCGCGTTCCGCAACACCCGATCACCCTCGTCCGGATCATCCACCCGAACCACATACGTGATCGTCGCACTCTCCCCCGGAGCCAACGCCCCACTCCACTCCAACACCGAACCATCCACCGACACCGACCCCACATCGGCCACCGGCTCCCCCACCAACACCGCATCATCCAACACACCCGACAAGTCATCCGAGAACTCCGCCGGATCAACCGCCGCATCCCCCTCGTTCGACACCGTCACCGTGTAGGTCACCTCACCACCGGGACCCACCTCCGCCACACTCGCCGACTTGTCGATCACCAGCTCCTGGACGAGCTGGACCACGGGAACGGAGGCCGAGGACTCGTTGGAGACGACCTCGTCGCCGGCGGCGTTCTCGCCTGCGGCGGTCGCCGTGTTGGTGAACGTCCCGGTGAGGACATCCTCCTCGGTGATCACATGGCTGCCGGTGCACACCATCGACGAGGTCGGGGTGCCGGCGGGGCCGAGTTCGGTCTCGGGGCAGCTGATGTCGGTGACGGAGGGGTCGTTGACCGTCACATCGCTCAGCGTGCCCGTGCCGGTGTTGGTCACCAGGAACTCGTAGTCGACGGTGTCCCCGACGTCGTACGGCTCCGTCGTGCCGCTGGTCACGGTCTTCACCACGTTCAACTCGTCCAGCTCCTGGACGGACATCGCGGTGACATTGCCGATCAGGTGCGTGTCGAAGAAGCCGCCGGTCGAGGCCGAGAAGCCGAACTTGTAGGTCGGCGGGGCGTCCTCGGGCAGCTGCTCGACCAGCACGGTCTGGAGGCCCTGGCCGTCGTGGAAGTCGATGTCCACCTCGACGGTGGGCCGGACGTCCGGGCTGACCGTGATCTGCACGGTGCGGCGCGCGGGTTCGGGGTCGGTGCCCTGCTCGCGCAGGTTGCCCGGCAGCGTGGAGGTGTAGCCGGTGGGGGTGCTGGCGTCGGGCTCGATGGTGGAGGCGAGGAAGCAGTACCCCTCGATGTCCTGGCCCGGGCCGCGCACGGTCACCGTGTTGGGCACCTGGGCGTCCACCGTGATCGGCGAACGCTGGTCCTCGGGGCAGCCGTTGCCCCGGTTCTCGAAGTCGTTGGCGAAGTTGCCGTAGGCGTCGAGGCCGATGCCCACATAGCCGCCGTCCACGCCGGGTTCGAGGTTGCGCTGGGCGTAGCCCAGGGACCCGCCGGTGGCGCCCGCGCTGGTCAGGTCGGTGGCGCCGTCGACCAGGAAGAACCCGATCCCGTCGGCGCCCGCCCCGTCCGGGTTGGTGCCGTACTGGTACTGGTCGAAGGTGACCTGGAGGCCGCCCGTCCCCGGCAGCGGCCGGTTGTAGAGCATTCCGCCGGTGCGGTAGGTGCCGCTGTCGGTGAGCTGGAGGTACCCGGGGGTGGTGCCGGCCGGCGGCACCGGCTCGGTCGTCTGGTCGGGGCCGTCACAGGGCCCGACGGTGGAGACCCCGGGCGGCGGCTCGGCCGAGGCGCCCGTCAGGCAGGCGGTGTCCAGGGGAACGAAGCCCGGGTCGTCGACCTGGGAGCCGGCGAAGGTCTCGTCCAGCAGCAGCGAACCGCTGCTCGGCGGCGCCATCGGCAGCGCGCCGGGAGCGTGTGTGGGGGAATGCGCCAGTCCCGGGCTCGCGCCGAGCAGCACGGCGAGGGCGGCGCCCGCCGTGGCCGCGAGGGGCGACCACGGTCGGACGGTGAGTCGTGGGGTTCTCATGGAGGCACGCTAAGGAGCCACCCGGCGCCGGCCCGTGCCACGCGACGTTGACACGCACACAGCAGAACCGCTTCGGCGGAGTCGGGCCGGTGACGCGTCGGCGCCCACGGGCCGTGTGACGCGCGGCGGTGTTGTCACCGGTTTCGAAGATCCACTCCGGTGGGAGTTCGCAGACTATCCGCGTCCTTCCCCGGCTGGTGAGTGATCGTTTCCCGCGGGTGCGGTGGTGTGCGTGCGCCAGAGGGCTTGGTAGTGCTCCGGGCTGTGGGCTGTGCCGGGTAGGGAGGTTGTGGGTCCGGGGCGCAGGCCGTCGATCGCGATGGCGAGGACGCGCTGGCGTGCGGTGTTGTCCTGTGCGCTGGGGGCGGCGGGGTGTCGCACACCGAACTGGCCGATGAACAGGAAGATGTCCATGGTGGTGACGTCGCCGCGCAGCGCGCCGGCGGTGCGCGCGCGTGCGATGAGCGCTTCGGCGAGCTCTTGGGCACGCTCGCTGCTTCGCCGCATGGCGGGGGTGGGGCGGATGGTTCCGGCGAGGGGGGCGAGGGTTCCCAGGCCGAAGTCCACGCAGCGCTGGATGAACGCCACGAGGGCCTGCCACGGCTCGTCGATGGCGGCACTCGCCTCGGCCGCGGCGGCGATCTGGTCCATGGAGTCCTCGCACAGGTGCTGAAAAAGCTCCTCCTTGGTCCGGTAGCGGCGGTAGAGGCTGCCCATCCCCACGCCGGCCCGTTCGGCGATGGCCGCGACGGGAGCGCCGAAGCCCTGGACGGCGAAGACCTCACGGGCGGCCTCGATGAGCGCGCGGTCGTTGCGGGCGGCACGGGCCTGCGGGCCTGGCTTGCGGCGGGGCACGGGTGTCTCGGGCGTCTCGGGGGAGGCGGCGTCGCGCATGACGCCAGGATAGCGCTTGCGGAGCGATTCACTCCGAGTTAGCTTACTCGGAGTGAATCGCTCCGAATGGAGGAGGTGTTTCGGTGCAGGCTGTCATGCTGCGGGAGTTCGGCCCGCCGGAGGTGCTGGTCGCCGAGCAGGTGCCCGATCCCGTCGCCAAGCCGGGACAGGCGCTGGTGGCGGTACAGGCCGTCAGCGTCACGTTCGTCGAGACCCAGATCCGGGCCGGACGTGGGCCCACCCCCGCCCACCGCCCTTCGTTGCCGGTGATCCCCGGCAACGGCGTGGGCGGAGTGGTGACCGGGGTGGGCGAGGGCGTCGACCACGGGCTGCTGGGCGCTCGCGTGGTGACCACGACCGGTGGCAGCGGCGGCTATGCCGGACTGGTCGCGGTGGACGCCGCCGAGCTGATCCCCGTCCCCGAAGGGCTTCGGGTGACCGACGCCACGGCGCTGCTGGCCGACGGCCGCACGGCCATGCTGCTGAGCCGCACGGCGGCCCCGGGCCCGGGCGAGTATGTGCTGGTGGAGGCGGCGGGCGGCGGCGTCGGCAGCCTGCTGGTGCAGTTGGCCGCCGCCCGTGGCGCCCACGTGATCGCCGCCGCCGGTGGCGCGGCCAAGCTGCGGCTGGCCGAACGCCTGGGCGCCCGGTCGGCAGTCGACTACACCGATCCCGGCTGGCCCGACCGGGTACGCGCTGCCACCGGCGGCGCCGGTGTCGACCTGGTCTTCGACGGGGTCGGCGGCGCCATCGGCGAGGCGGCCGCGGGCCTGCTGCGGCGTGGCGGCCGCCTCTGCTCGTTCGGCATGGCCAGCGGACAGGCGACCACGCTCGACGGCCCCACGGCCGACCGCCTCGGGATCACGGCTGTGGGCTTCGGCCCGCCGCCCGCCCCCGGGGAGCTACGTCAACTGGTCCGCGACGCACTCGCGGAGGCCGCCGCCGGACGGCTGCGCCCGACGATCGGGCAGACCTTTCCGCTGTCGGCCGCGCCGGAAGCGCACGCGGCCATCGAGGCGCGCGCCACCCTCGGCAAGACCCTCCTCATCCCCACCCCTCCTCCACGAAACGGCAGATGACATGGCCGCTGACAGCATCATCCTCGTGACCGGCGCGACCGGGAACCAGGGCGGCGCGACCGCCCGCCACCTCCTGGCCCGGGGCCAGCGGGTACGCGCCCTGGTGCGCGACCCGGACACCCCCGCCGCGCTCCGGCTCAAGGCCCGGGGCGCCGAGCTTGCCCGGGGCGACCTGAACGATCCTGACTCGCTGCGCCGCGCCATGACCGGCGTCCACGGCGTCTTCAGCGTCCAGGCGCTGGCCTACGAGCCCGAGACCCTGGCCACCGAGATCCGCCAGGGCAAGAACGTGGCCGACACAGCCCAGGAGACGGGAGTGGCCCACCTGGTCTACAGCTCGGTTGGCGGGGCCGAACGCGACACCGGCATCGATCACTTCGAGAGCAAGGCCGCCATCGAACGCCACATCCAGGCCCTCGGCCTGCCCGCCACCGTGCTGCGTCCGGTGTTCTTCATGAACAACCTGCTCCACTACGCCGACGCCACGGAGAACCGCGAACGCGTCATGCGGCTCCCGGTGGACCCGGACCGGCCCCTGCAGATGATCGCTGCCGACGATATCGGCCACTTCGCCGCCGAGGCATTCGACCACCCCGCCGACTACCTCGGCAGGGAGCTGGAGATCGCCGGTGACGCCCCCTCCTTCTCCCAGGTCGCCGAGATCTACCAGCGCGTCACCGGCGTCCCCACCCGCCTGGAGCCCGAACCCATCACCGAGCGCATGTTCCAGTGGTTCGCCGAGAGCGGCTACCAGGCCGACATCCCCACCCTGCGCCGCCTCCACCCGAACATGCTGACCCTGGAAGCCTTCCTGCGCCGGCACACCGGGCCCGCCGACGCCTGATCCCCAGGCGTGCGTTCTGCCGCAAGCGGGGCGCTTGCAATTGCTAGCACCGTCCGGCAGGCTGGGGTCATGGCTTCACTCGGTGTGGGAGATCTGGGGGCGTTCCTCCGGGAGCAGCGGCGGCAGGCGCAGTTGTCCCTGCGTCAACTGGCCGACGCCGCCGGGGTGTCCAACCCCTATCTCAGCCAGATCGAGCGCGGGCTGCGCAGGCCGAGCGCGGAGATCCTCCAGCAGATCGCCAAGGCGCTGCGGATCTCCGCCGAGACGCTCTATGTCCAGGCCGGCTTTCTCGACGAGCGGGTGCAGGAGGAGGCCGATGCCGAAGCGCGGGTCGGGGTGCGCGAGGCGATCCTCGCCGACCCGGGCCTGAACGAGCGGCAGAAGGAGGCCCTGCTCCAGATCTATGTCTCGTTCCGGAGCGAGAACGCCCGCGACCAGCCGGCCGGCGAGGCGCCAGCGCGCGACCGGCCGGCCCGCGACGGGCCGGCCGGGGCCAAGCCGGCCGGGGCCGGAGACGAGAGACCGCGCGGCCGGCGCCGCCCGCGCGCCCGCGACCAGCACGACGACTGACCGACCCACGGGAGGGACCACCATGGCCATCACCGATGACCTGCGGAAGACACTGACCGACTCCACGCCGCTCTATGTGGCGGCCGGCACCGCCGACCTCGCCGCGCAGAAGCTGCGCGAGCTGCCCGCCACCCTGGACCGGCTGCGGGCCGAGGCCCCCGAGCGGCTGCCCAAGCTGCGCGAGCGCGCCCAGCACGCGGCGCTGACCGGCGTCGGCCTGGCCCTGGAGTACGCGGTCAAGGCGCGCGAGACCTACGACGGGCTGGCCGAGCGCGGCAAGACCGTGGTCGAGCGGCGGCGCGGCGAGGACGAGCCGGCCGAGGGCTGGTCCGAGGTGAAGGTCGAGCGCGCCCCGGTCACCGAGCCGGTGACTGAGCCGGCCAGCGTCACCGAGGAGGCGGAGGCCGCCGAGGCCAAGGAAGCGGCCGGGGAGGCCCCGGCCGGGGCCACGGAGAAGAAGGACGCGCCGGCCAGGCCCCGCCGGGCCAACGGCAGCCGAAGGGCCGCCGCCCGCGAGCCGAGGAAGATGCCGCCCAAGGACTGACCGGGACGTGGCGTCAACGGCCGGGAGCCTGGGCATTACCGACCCGGGCTCCCGGCCGGTAGCGTGGATGACGAGCATCGGCAAACGGCCGCAAACGGACACGGTGGGTGGCAGAGCATGTTTTACGAGACGTTTATGTCGCTGTGGTTCTACCTCTTCCTCGCGCTGCTGCTGCTGAGCGGCTACGCGTTGATCCACGCGGCGCTCCAGCGCGAGGACGCGTTCCGCGCCGCCGACAAGCAGACCAAGCCGGCCTGGCTGGTGATCCTCGGCGTCTCCGTCGCGGTCCAGCTGGCCATCCCGATGCTGCTGCTGGTGCTGGCGGCGACGGTCGCCACCATCGTCTACCTCGTCGACGTGCGGCCGGCGCTCCGCGCCGTGACCGGCGGCGGTGGCGGCGGGCGCGGCGGCTGGAGCAGCAGCGACGGCCCGTACGGCCCCTACAACGGCAACCGCTGACACGCGTCCCCCGGCTCCGGCCGGGAGGCCGTGGGAAGGTTAGCCGTGGCTGGTTCCTGCCCTTAGCATCAACGGGACAACAGCCGCTGAATGCCAGAGGAACTGCCGTGCGCTTTCGCCTGACGCCGAAGGAGACCAGCTTCTACGAGCTGTTCTCCACCGCGGCCGACAATGTGCTCAGTGGCTCGAAACTGCTGATGGAGCTGCTGGGCGCCGACGCCGCTACGCGGGTGGAGATCGGCGAGCGGATGCGCGCGGCCGAGCACGCCGGCGACGATGTGACCCACGCCATCTTCCACCAGCTGAACTCGTCGTTCGTCACCCCGTTCGACCGGGAGGACATCTACCGGCTGGCCTCGCTCCTCGACGACATCATGGACTTCATGGAGGAGGCCGTCGATCTGGTGGTCCTCTACGAGATCGACGAGTTGCCGAAGGGTGTGGAGAGCCAGATAGAGGTGCTCGGCCGGGCGGCGGAGCTGACCGCCGAGGCGATGCCCAGGCTGCGGGACATGCGGGACCTCAACGAGTACTGGATCGAGGTCAACCGCCTGGAGAACCAGGCCGACCAGGTCCACCGCAAGCTGCTGGCGCAGCTGTTCAACGGGGGCTTCGAGGCCATCGAGGTCATGAAGCTCAAGCAGATCGTGGATGTGCTGGAGGAGGCGGCCGACGCCTTCGAGTCGGTGGCCAACACGGTGGAGACCATCGTGGTCAAGGAGTCCTGAACCCACCGTGGACACCTTCGCACTGATCGTCGTGGTCGGCGTCGCGCTCATCTTCACCTACACCAACGGGTTCCACGACTCGGCGAACGCGATCGCCACCTCCATCTCCACCCGGGCGCTCACCCCGAGGGTCGCCCTCGGCATGGCCGCCGTGATGAACATGGCCGGGGCCTTTCTGGGCTCGGGCGTGGCCAAGACCGTCAGCGAGGGGCTGATCGCGACCCCGACGGGCAAGCAGGGCATGGTCATCCTCTTCGCCGCGCTGGTCGGGGCGATCGCCTGGAACCTGATCTCCTGGCACTACGGGCTGCCCTCCTCGTCCTCGCACGCGCTCTTCGGCGGGCTGGTCGGCGCGGCGCTGGCCGGCAGCTCGACTGTCCACTGGGACGGGGTGCTCACCAAGATCGTGATCCCCATGTTCCTCTCCCCGCTGATCGGCCTGGTGCTGGGCTACCTCGTGATGGTCGGCATCCTGTGGGCGTTCCGGCGGGCCAACCCGCACCGGGCGCAGCGCGGCTTCCGGATGGCGCAGACCGTCTCGGCGGCGGGCATGGCCCTGGGGCACGGGCTCCAGGACGCGCAGAAGACCATGGGCGTGGTGGTGATGGCCCTGGTGATCGCCGACGTCCAGGACGAGAGCGACGCCATCCCGGTCTGGGTCAAGGTGTCCTGCGCGCTGATGCTCTCGCTGGGCACCTACGCCGGCGGCTGGCGGATCATGCGGACCCTGGGGCGGCGGATCATCGAGCTGGACCCGCCGCGCGGCTTCGCCGCCGAGACGACGGCGGCCTCGGTGCTCTACACCGCTTCGTACTTCTTCCACGCGCCGATCTCGACGACCCATGTGATCACCTCGGCGATCATGGGCGTGGGCGCCACCCGCCGGGTGAGCGCGGTGCGGTGGGGCGTGGCGGGCAGCATCGTGCGGGGCTGGTTCATCACCATGCCGGCGGCCGGCGGGGTGGCCGCGCTCTGCTATCTGCTGGTGCACCTGGTCGTCGGTTAGAGCCGTCGACCGGGGCGCCGGCCGGGCCGCCCACCGGGGAGCGCGGTCACCTCTCGGTCACGACTTCCACACAGACTCCATACCCGGGAGCATGGTCGCGGCCCCTTTCTTCCGCTCATGATCGAGTGGGGGGATGGATGACGCCCCCTGTCAACTTCTGTCATCAGGGGGACAGTTGAGGAAAAACTCATCTATGGAGCCGGCCCCGATACCCGGCCGGCGGGCCAGGGTCAGGGTCACCACCGCCGTTACCGCGACCGCCGTGGCGCTCGCCGTCACCGCGACGCTCGCGACCACGGCCGGCGCCGAGCCGACGTCGACGGGCACCGTGCCCACCGTCTCCGAGGGACAGGCCAGGGGCGAACGCCTCACCCTGATCACCGGCGACCAGGTGGTGCTGGGCCCGGGCGGGGAGGTCGCCGGGCTGATCCCGGCCGAGGGCCGCGAGAACATCCCGGTGCGCACGTCGCACGCGGGCGGCGGCGTCTCGGTGCTGCCGGCCGACGTGCTGCCGCTGATCGCCGACGGCACGCTGGACCGCCGCCTCTTCGACATCGATGCGCTCGGCCAGCAGCGCCGCCAGCAGGACGAGGGCCTGCGGCTGATCGTCTCCTACACCGAGGGCGCCGAACAGGCGGAGGCCGCCGAGCTGTTCGCCGACGCCGACCCCGAGGTGGGGGCCACCCTCTCGGCGGTCAACGGCGAGGCGCTGACCGTCGCGGACGCGGACGCGGCCGCGCTGTTCGCCGCGCTCACCACGCGCTCCGAGGGCGCCGCCACCCTGTCCGCCGCGCCGGCGATCGAGTCGGTGGCGCTGGACGGCGTGGTCACCAAGTCGCTGGACGTCAGCGTCCCGCAGATCGGCGCGCCCGAGGCGTGGGAGGCCGGCTTCGACGGCAGCGGCGTCACCGTCGCCGTGCTGGACACCGGCATCTCCGCCGAGCACCCGGACCTCGGCACGGACAAGATCGTCGCCGAGCAGAACTTCTCCGAGTCCGACACCGCCTCCGACCGCGACGGCCACGGCACCCATGTCGCGTCCACCGTCGCCGGAGTCGGCGACCCGTACTCGGGCGTGGCGCCCGGCGCCTCGCTGATCAACGGCAAGGTGCTGGACGACTACGGCAGCGGCTACGAGTCGGACATCATCGAGGGGATGCAGTGGGCCGTCGATGAGGGCGCCGACATCGTCTCGATGAGCCTGGGCGGCTACGCCGGCCCGGAGATCGACCCGATGGAGGAGGCCGTCAACACCCTCTCCGCCGAGAGCGGCGCGCTCTTCGTGATCGCCGCCGGCAACGAGGGGCCGTCCGCCGGCACCATCGGCAGCCCGGGCACCGCCGACGCGGCGCTCACCGTGGGCGCGGTGGACGACGACGACGCGCTCGCCGAGTTCTCCTCCGTCGGCCCGCGCACCCGCGACGGGGCGCTGAAGCCCGACGTCACGGCGCCCGGCGTGGACATCGCCGCCGCCGGCGCCGAGGGCGCGGCGATCTGGGAGTACGGCACCCCGGTCGACGACACCCATGTCGCGATCTCCGGCACCTCCATGGCCACGCCCCATGTGGCCGGCGCCGCCGCGCTGTTGGCGCAGGCCAACCCGGACCTGACCGGCGACCAGATCAAGGCCGCCCTCGCCGGCTCGGCGATCACCGCCGACGGCTACACCGCCTTCCAGCAGGGCTCGGGCCGGATCGACGTCCCGGCGGCCATCGCGCAGAGCGTGATCGCCGAGCCGTCCTCGCTGAGCTTCGGCGCCGTGCCCTTCCCGCACGAGGACGCCGAGCCGGTCACCAGGGAGCTGACCTACCGCAACCTCGGCGACGCCGATGTGACGCTCCAGCTGACGGCCGAGGGCACCGACCCCGAGGGCAACCCGGCCCCGGATGGCCTGTTCACCCTCAGCGCCGACGAGGTCACCGTCCCGGCCGGCGGCACCGCGACCGTCGAGGCCACCGCGAGCACGGCGGCCGGCGAACTCTTCGGCGGGCACTCGCTGTTCGTGACCGCTACCGCCGAGGACGGCACCACCGTCACCACGGCGGGCGGCGTCGAGCGCGAGGAGGAGAAGTTCGGCCTCGACATCGAGGTCACCGACCGCGCCGGCGGGCCGTCGCAGGACGCCTGGGTGACCGTGACCGAGCTGGCGACGCTGGAGCAGTACGACGTGCCCCTCGTCGACGGCGTCGCCAGCGCGCGGCTGCCGGAGGGCGAGTACCTGGTCGACGTCGCGAACTTCCACGCCACCGAGGACGGCGAGGAGTTGCTCGGCATCGACTGGCTGGTGGAGCCGAACGTCACGCTGACCGAGGACACCTCGCTCAGCGTCGCCGCCACCGACGCCCAGCCCGTGGACTGGACCGTGGAGGACGAGGCGGCCGAGCAGTCCGACCTGAACGTCGGCTTCGAGGCCCTGGACCCGGAGGCGGGCACGTCGCTCGGCTCGTCCTGGTCGGCGACCGGCCTGGCGGAGGGCTTCCACACCGCCCAGCTGGACACGCCGGACAGCCCCGACAACTTCGTCGGCTTCGCCAGCGCCGCCTGGGACAACGTCGAGGCCAACGCCCAGTACCGGGCCGCCGACAGCAGCCAGGGCGCGTTCTACACCGGGCTGACCGCCCACCTCGCGCTGGACGAGACCGCGCTGGTCGAGGCGGCCATCGGCTCCTCCGTGCCGGACACGACGGGCGCGCTCTTCGTCTACCCGGAGGTTGGGGGCTTCGCCTCCGCCAACGCGGTGCCGCTGCCGCTGACGACCAACCTCTACGTCCAGGAGGGCGTCTGGGCGGCCGACTACCTCCAGAGCTCCGAGGAGATCTTCGGCTTCGGCTTCGGTTTCTCGGACTACACCGAGTACCTGGCCGGCGAGACCTACGACCTCACGTTCAACGTGGGCGTCCACGGCCCGGCGGCGAACGAGGACACCTCGCTGGTCCGCGAAGGGGACACGCTCTACGGCTGGGTCAACCCGTTCACCGACGGCGCGGGCAACCCCGTCTTCACCGCGTACGAGGCGGCGAGCACCACGCTCTACCGGAACGGCGAGGAGTTCGCCACGGCGGACGACCTGCTGGACGCGGTCGAGTTCGAGCTGCCCGCCGATGAGGCCGAGTACGAGCTGGTCACCACCGTCTCCCGGGGCGCGCCGGTGGCCGCGGTCAGCACGGAGGTCACCGCCTCCTACACGTTCACCTCGGCGGCGACCGAGGAGGCGACGGAACTGCCGTTCAGCGCCGTCCGGTTCACCCCGGAGCTGGCCCTGGACAGCACCACGCCGGCCGGTGAGACGCTGACCGTGCCGGTCACCGTCCAGGGCGCGGCCGCCGAGAACGTCGAGTCCCTGGTCGTCTCCGCCTCCACCGACGGCGGCGAGACCTGGGAGGAGGTCGAGGTCACCGACGGCGCGGTCGAGATCATCAGCCCCGAGGCCGGCGGCAGGGTCTCGCTGCGCGCCCAGGTCGACGACGGCGAGGGCAACGCGTTGACGCAGACCATCATCGACGCCTACCGCACCGCCTGACCGACCCGCACGAACGGGCGACGGCCCGCGTTCCCTCCCGTTCGAGGAGGGAACGCGGGCCGTTCGGCGTGACGAGCGCGGCGGGTCAGCCGAAGCGGCCGGAGATGTAGTCCTCGGTCGACTGGACGGAGGGGTTGGAGAAGATCTTCTCCGTCTGGTCGATCTCGATCAGCCGGCCGGGCTGCCCGATCGCCGACAGGTTGAAGAAGGCGGTGCGGTCGGAGACCCGGGCCGCCTGCTGCATGTTGTGGGTGACGATCACGATGGTGTACTCGGACTTCAGCTTGTCGATCAGGTCCTCGATGGCGAGCGTGGAGACCGGGTCGAGCGCCGAGCAGGGCTCGTCCATCAGCAGCACGTCCGGCTGGACGGCGGTCGCCCGGGCGATGCACAGCCGCTGCTGCTGGCCGCCCGACAGGCCCGAACCCGGCCGCGCCAGGCGGTCCTTGACCTCGTTCCACAGGTTGGCGCCGCGCAGGTTCTTCTCCACCAGGTCGTCCAGCTCGGACTTCCGCCGCCCGCCGCCGTTGAGCCGGATGCCGGCGGCGACGTTGTCGTAGATCGACATGGTGGGGAACGGGTTGGGCCGCTGGAAGACCATCCCGATGGTGCGGCGCACCGACACCGGGTCGACGCCCGGGCCGTACAGGTCCTCGTTGTCCAGCAGCACCCGGCCCTCGACGCGGCCGCCCGGGGTCACCTCGTGCATCCGGTTGAGGGTGCGTAGGAACGTCGACTTGCCGCAGCCGGACGGGCCGATGAACGCGGTCACCGCGCCCGGCTCGATGTGCATGGTGATGTCCTCGATCGCCTTGTGGGCGCCGTAGTACGCGGTCAGCCCGCTGACATCGATGCGCTTGGCCATGATGGGTGGCACCTCTCCTAACGGCCGGTCTTGGGGGCCTTCCAGCGGGCGATCCCGCGGGCGACCAGGTTGAGAACCATCACCAGGGCGATCAGCACCAGCGCCGCCGCCCAGGCCCGGTCGTAGGCGGACTCGGTGCCGTAGGCCCACTGCTCGTAGACGTAGAGCGGCAGCGAGGACTGGGCGCCCTCGAAGACGTTGGCGTTGATCATGTTGTTGCCGAACACCAGCAGGATGATCGGCGCGGTCTCGCCGGCGATCCTGGCCAGGGCCAGCATCACGCCGGTGGTGATCCCGCCGATGGCGGTGGGCAGCACCACCTTGAGGATGGTGCGCCACTTGGGGATGCCGAGGGCCAGCGACGCCTCGCGCAGCTCGCCCGGGACCAGCTTGAGCATCTCCTCGGTGGAGCGGACCACGATCGGCATCATCAGGATGGCCAGCGCCAGCGCCCCGGCGAAGCCCGAGTAGCCCAGGTCCAGCATCATGATCCACAGGCTGAGGACGAAGAGACCGGCGACGATCGAGGGGATGCCGGTCATCACGTCCACGAAGAACGTGATCGTCTTCGCCAGCTTCCCCCGCCCGTACTCCACCAGGTAGACGGCGGTCAGCAGCCCGACCGGGATCGCCAACAGCGAGGCGAGCGTGACCTGTTGCAGGGTGCCCAGCAGCGCGTGGTAGATCCCGCCGCCGTCCTGCCAGCTGAGGACGCCGTTCATCGAGTGGGTCAGGAAGTACCAGTCGACGCCGGGCCCGCCCCGGGAGACGGTCTCCCAGATCAGCGACGCCAGCGGCAGCACGGCCAGCACAAAGCTGGCCCAGACCAGGGTGGCGGCCAGCCGGTCCACGGCCTGCCGCCGGCCCTCGACGGCCGAGGTCAGCACGAAGCGGGCGACCACGAAGACGATCGCGGCGATCATGCCCCACTGCACCCGGCTGTCCAGCCGGCCGAGCAGGCCGGTGGCGACGCCGACGGCGACCGAGCCGAGCAGCAGCGCGGCCAGCGACCAGCGCGGCAGCCTCGGCGGGCGGAGCGTCTTGGGGCGGACGTCGGCGGCGGCGCGGGTGCGGTTCAGGGTGGACTGGCTCATGCGTTGGCCCCCGAGTACTCCTTGCGGCGGGCGATGATCAGCCGGGCGGCGCCGTTGACCAGCAGGGTCAGCAGGAAGAGCACCAGGCCGGAGGCGATCAGCGCGTCCCGGCCCATGGAGCCGGCCTCCTTGAACTGGCTGGCGATGTTCTGCGCGAACGTTCCGCCGCCGGACTCCAGCAGGCTGGCGTTGATCAGGAAGCTCGGCGAGAGGACCGTGGCCACCGCCATGGTCTCGCCCAGCGCGCGGCCGAGACCCAGCATGGAGGCGCTGATCACGCCGGACCTGCCGAACGGCAGCACGGTCACCCGGATCACCTCCCAGCGGGTGGCGCCCAGCGCGAGCGCCGCCTCCTGGTGCGCCTTGGGCGTCTGCTGGAAGACCTCGCGGGTCACCGAGGTGATGATCGGCAGGATCATCACGGCCAGCAGGATGCCGACCGTCATCAGCGAACGGGCCGGGCTGCCGTCGTAGGCGAAGACCCCGGTCCAGCCGAACAGGTCGTCCAGCCACTCGTAGACCCCGGTCAGCCGGGGCACCAGGTAGAGCGCGCCCCACAGGCCGTAGATGATGCTGGGCACGGCGGCCAGCAGGTCCACCAGGTAGCCGATGGGCGTGGCCAGCCGGCGCGGCGCGTAGTGCGAGAGGAAGAGCGCGATCCCCACCGCGACCGGCACCGCGATGACCATCGCGATCACCGAGGAGACCACGGTGCCGAAGAGCAGCACCGCGATCCCGAAGTACGGCGGGTCGGCGTTGGCCTCCCAGGCGAAGGTCGTCAGGAAGTTGCCGTCGTTGGCCCGGATGGCGACCACGGCGCGGATGGCGAGGAAGACCGCGATCGCGGCCATGATCACCAGCAGCGCGATGCCGGAGCCCTTGGACAGGTTGCTGAACACCCGGTCGCCCAGGCGCGTGGTGCTCCGGTTCGCGCCCTGGGGTGCGGGCGCGGGGGCCGGCGGCTTGGTGTCGTTCACGGTCATCTGGGCCTCAGTCCATCGCCTCGACGCGGTCCCGCACCTGCTGGATGATGTCGTCGGAGATCGGCGCGTAGTCGATCTCGGCCAGCGCGCGCTGGCCCTCCTCGCCGGCGGTGTAGTCGAGGAACGCCCGGGTCAGCTCCAGGGTGGCGGGGTCGTTGCCGCCGTCGCAGACGATCTCGTAGGTGACCAGCACGATGGGGTAGACGCCCTCCTCCCTGGTCGCGTAGTTCAGCTCCAGCGCCAGGTCCCCGTCCTCGCCGACCACCTCGGCCTCGGCGATGGCGTTGGAGGAGTTCTCCACGGTGGCCTCGACCGGCTCGCTGGCGCCGGTGTCCACGCGGACCGTGTCCAGGTCGTTCTGGTGCGCGTAGGACAGCTCGAAGTAGGCGATGGCGCCCTCGTTCTGCTGCACCATCCCGACCAGCCCCGATGAGCCGTCGGCCGACTGGCCGCCCCGGCCGCGCCACGCCTTGTCCGGCTCGTAGGGCCAGTCCTCGGGTGCGGAGGCGTGGAGGTAGGTGGTGAGGTTCTCGGTGGTGCCGGAGCCGTCGGAGCGGTGGAACGGGGTGATCGCCAGGTCGGGCAGGTCGACGCCCGGGTTGAGCGCGTCGATCGCCGGATCGTTCCAGCGGGTGATCTGGGAGTCGAAGATCCGCGCCAGCGTCGAGGCGTCCAGCGTCAGCTCGGGCACGCCCGGCACGTTGTAGCCGAGCGCGATCGGCCCGGCCGCCATCGGGAGGTGGATCGCCCGGCCGCCGTCGCGGCAGACCCGCCGGGACTCGTCGACCTCGCCGGGGCTCAGCAGCGAGTCGGAGCCGGCGAACGCGGTGGTGCCCTGGAGGAACTCCTGCACCCCGGCGCCGGAGCCGGTCGCCTTGTAGTTGATCTGGCTTCCTTCACAGTTGGCCTGGTAGGTGTTCACCCAGACCTCCATCGCGTTGGCCTGGGCGCTCGACCCGGAGGCCAGCAGCGTCCCGCCCGGGCCGCAGGCGAGGTCGTCCACGGTGAAGTCCACCGCCCCGGGGAGGCCGGAGTTGTCGTCCGTGCCACAGGCAGTGAGGACCAGAGCGCCCGCCGCCAGCGCGGCGCCAAGACCGAGCGCCCGCCGCCCCCTCGTGCGCGAAAGCTTCACTGTCGTCGATCCTTCCCGTAACCGTTCTCACCCGAAAGTAGGTTGATCAGGTGAATCGGCTTACGGTCAAAAGTGAATAGCAAATGAATCAGGCGGGGCGGTCAGGTTGCCGGCCGGGTGCACGATACTGCCCGGTTGGCGGACGATTCGTTACGCTATACCCGTCAGGGGTATATGAGCAGAAGGCGGCGTTATGACCACGGCGAAGACGGCGGCCGGGCCCGGCACGACCGGCGGCGAGGACGCGGCGGCGCCGCACGGCGACGGGTCCCCCCAGCAGGGCCAACCCGACCAGCACGGGCAGCACGGCTACAGCAAGGACAAGGACGCCCACCTCAAGCGGCTGCGCCGGATCGAGGGACAGGTCCGCGGCCTCCAGCGGATGGTCGAGGAGGACGTCTACTGCATCGACATACTGACGCAGGTCTCCGCCTCCACCAAGGCGCTCCAGTCGTTCGCCCTCCAGCTGCTGGAGGAGCACCTGCGGCACTGCGTCGCCCACGCCGCGCAGGAGGGCGGGCCCGAGATCGACGCCAAGGTCGAGGAGGCCACCGCCGCCATCGCGCGGATGCTGCGCACCTGAGCGCTCAGGCCACCGCGCCCCAGTAGACCTCGCCCGGCTCGGGCAGCGCCACGTCCACCGGCACGCCGAAGCCGTGGAGCGTCACCGTCGAGGTCACCTCGACCGAACGCAGGCCCTGGGCCAGGCTGAACCGGTGCCGCACCCGCCGGGGCGTCCCCGCCTCGTCGAGGTAGGCGTCGAACGGCACCTCGGTCCTGGTGAAACCGGCCACGGCCGCCGTCAGCTGCTCCCTGGTCGGGTCCGAGGGCGCCGCCTCGGCGGCCAGCGCGATGTCCGTCACGCCCCGGTAGTGGCGCACCGACTCCCCGCCCAGCTCGGTCAGCCCCAGGTCGTCCGCGCTGCGCGCGCCGCGCAGCAGGGCGAACGCCGTGATCGGGTCGGTCGCGCCGCCGGTCACCAGGTTCCCGTCGGGCACGCCGGCGACCTCGACCCGCACCCACTTGTCGGGCGGCACCCCGGCGCCCCGGTTCTTCATGAACAGTTCACCCGGCGCGAAGACCTCGGTGACCGGCTCGGCCCCCCGGTCGCCGCCCGGGTCGGGCGGCAGGGACACGCTCAGCTCGCCCAGGCCCCGCGCGTAGTCGAAGGCGCCCTCGCCCTCGATCGTCACCTCGGTGCCGCCGGAGGCCATCCGCATCGCGGTGCGGGCCCGCGAACTGCCGGAGTCCGTCAGCCGGTCGGCGGCCTGCCGCACCGCCGCCAGCGGATCGTTCCCGCCGCGCGCCTCGGGGGCGGCGGCGCCGGTGCCCGTGCACCCGCTGACCGCCAGCACCAGCGCCAGCAGGCCGCCCCAGCCGAGCGCGGCCGTTCGCCGCCTCACCACCATGGACCCCTGACACCCTCGCGTTGTTCGCGTTCTGACTACCGGCTAACGAGGTCCCGGCGGGGCCGTTACGGTGGTGGGGTGGACGACCGCGGGGAGCGCCGCCCGGAGAACACACCCGAGCAGCGGGCCTCCCCGGACGACCCGACCCCCGGCCACCGCGTGGAACTGTTCGAACGCGGACCGTTCCTGGCCGCCCGGTGCAGCTGCGGCTGGTACGGGCCGGCCCGCAGGTCACGGCCGCTGGCCAGGGACGAGGCCGCCGGCCACCTGGGCCGCCCACCGGAGGTCTGAGCGCCGCTACGCTGCCAGACCGCGTTCGCCCGGGCCCGGGGGCGCGCCCGTGACGCGGGTGGTGGTGGCCGTCCCGCCGCCGGGGCGGGCCAGCCAGCCGAGCCAGCGCGTGGCCGCGCCCGCCCGGACCAGCGGCGTCAGGGTCGCCAGCGCCAGCGGCGCCAGCAGCAGCGCGACCGCCATCCCCAGCGCATAGCCGCCGACCACGTCCGTCGGATAGTGCACGCCCATCACGACCCGGGCCACGCCCTGCACCAGGGCCAGCGCGAACGCCACCAGCCCGAGGGTCCTGTGCACCAGGAAGAGGGCCACGGCGATGGCCATCGCAATCCCCGCGTGATCGCTGACAAACGAGTAACCGTCCTTGCCCGACACCAGAACGATCAGATCCGGATGGTTCTCGTGCGGGCGCGGGCGCGCGACAAAGGCGCGGATCGGCACGTTGGCCAGCCAGGTCAGCACGGCGGCCAGCAGCGCCCAGAGACAGCCCGGCACCGCCTGCTCCGCGTCGGGGCGCCGGCGGACCAGCAGCCAGCCGACCACCACGAGCGCCACCAGCGCCAGCGGGAGGCCCCACTCGCCGACGAAGGTCACCACGGAACGCCCCCAGCCGGGCAGCCGCTCGGCGAGGCCGTTCACGTCGTGGAGAACGTCCAGCTCGAAATCGGGATCGTCGAGTTCAGCCATGTGCCGCGTGGCCCCTTCGTGCTGTGGGGGACCCCGCCAGGGAGGGCGGGGAGGAGGAGCCCCTGTTCCGGTACAGGTAACGCCCTTCCCCTCCCCCGGAGTGCCGACGTCCATCGAATGCCGGCCACAGCGTTATCGAACAGCAACGCGTTGCCGCAGTTCAGCGCCGTATCACTGGCCAAAGGCTGGCCCTGCGTGACGAACGCCTCGGGGGCGCCCCGGTCTACGCCGCGACCGGTCGGGTCGCGCCGAAGTAGTCGGCCGAGTCGATCGGGTCGAAGCGGATCTCCGCGCCGGTGTAGGGGGCGTTGATCATGTAGCCGCCACCGACATAGATGCCCACGTGGTGGATGCTGCGCGGGTCGGAGAGGTCGGTGGCGAAGAACACCAGGTCGCCGGGGAGGAGTTCGTCGCGGGACGGGTGCGGGCCCGCCGTCCACTGGTCGTTGGCGACCCGGGGCAGCTCTATCCCGACCGACTCGTAGGCCGCCTTGGACAGGCCCGAGCAGTCGAACCTCCCGTCGTCCTCCGGCGTTCCGTCGCCGCCCCACAGGTAGGGCGTGCCCAGGTGCTCCTGGGCGAACGCCACGGCGCCGGCCGCCTGTTCGAGCGGGGGCAGCCGTTCCTCCCCGGCTCCGTCGTCCGCCTCGGGCGGCGCGGCGTAGCCGGCCTCGGCGGTGCGGATGATCCGGACGTAGTTCTGGGTCTCCTCGTAGGGCGGGACGCCGTTGTAGCGGATCACCGCGTAGGGGCCGGCGTTGTAGGCCGCCAGCATGTTGTCCACGGGGTCGCCCGGCACGTCCTCGACATAGCCGGCCAGCGCGCAGTCGTAGGCGGCGGCCGACGGGATGGCGTCCTGCGGGTCCCAGACGTTGGCCACGCCGTCGCCGTTGGCGTCGATCCCGTGGGTGGCCCAGGTGCCGGGGATGAACTGGGCGATGCCCTGCGCGGCCGCGTGGCTCTGGACGTCCGGCTGCCAGCCGCTCTCCTGGCCGATCTGGGCGGCCAGGATGGCGGGCGAGAGCGTCGGGCAGGAGTTGCCCCACTGCTGGACCAGCGCCTCGTACTCGGGAGGCACCGTGTTCTCCGCGAGGCGGCCGTCGCCGCCGCCCGGCCGGCCGGCGCCGCCGAGGAGTCCGGCGGAGGCGCCGTAGACGCCGATCACCAGGAAGCCGACGAAGGCCGCGAGCAGCCCGAAGCCGACCCCGGTCACCGTCACGATCCGGCGCATCGCCCGCCCCTTCTCTCCCGGCTCTCCCCGACGAAACGCGCTCCCAACGGCCGCCGTTCCCCGCCGGGTTCGTTCGGCCCGTTCGATGGTGACACGGGCGCGGGCCCGGCGGCGGGCTCGCGCCGGGGAGCGGGCAGGGAACGCGCCAACTCCGCCGTCGACGGGGCGAGATCCGGCCAAAGCACGGCGCCGGACCGTGATGTCGGTTACGCGGCAGCGCAGTTGGCTGGTCCACAGCCGTGAGTGGCCGTCACCGTCCGGACTCCTCTGTCAGCGGGGCGTGGCACAATCCGATGAGAAGGCGACAAGAGAGCGAGTGAGGCGGTGAGTTCGAATGCTCCTAGCGGCGGAAGAAGACGACATCACCAACATCATCGGCGGAATCGCGCCTGACTGGGGCCCGTTCGCCGCGGTGGGCAACGAGGCCAGGACGATGATCCAGGTGATCATGGCGCTGGCCATCCTGATCTGCATGGCCATCGCGATCTGGGGCGCGGCCAAGCAGCGGATCGGTTCCACCGCCATGCGGGACAGCTTCAGCGCCGAGCAGGGCAAGGGACTGATTGTCGCCGGGCTGACCGGGATCTTCATCATCGGTTCGCTGGGCACGCTGTTCACCATCATCTACGGCATGGCGATCTGAGGCGCCCACGCGTCCGGCGGGGGGGCACGGCCAGGGAGGAACGGCGACTGATGGGTGAACGGGCGGCGCGCCGGCGCCCGTTGCGGCACGCGCTGCTGGTCGCCGTGGCCGGCGCCACGCTGCTGGCCGGCTGCGCCATCGGCCCGGCCAGCGACCGTCTGGCGGCGGCGGACGGCACCGCGCCGCCCGCCCCGGAGGAGACGGGCGACGAGGGCCGGCCCGGGGACGGCACCGAAGGGCCGACCGACCCGGCCACGACGCCCGAGCCCGAGCACTCGGCGGAGCCGGAGGGCTCGGCGGACGATCCCGAGGTGCTGGCCGAGGGCCTCGCCGACGCCTGCTGCCTGGCCGAACTCCCCGGCACCGACGACGTGTTGGTCGGCTCCCGCTCCGGCGAGATCACCCGGGTCGCGGCGGACGGCGGGACGACAGAGCTGGGCCAGCTCGCCGTGCTGGCCGGGAACGCCACGGGCGAGCTGCTCGGCCTGGCCGTCGACCCGGGCTACGACGAGGCCGGCTCCACCGACAACCTGCTCTATGCCTTCTACAGCGGCACCGACCAGCGACGGGTCGTGCGCTACACCCTCAACCAGCGCGGGGACGGCGAGTTGGGCACCGCCCCCACCACCCTGGTCAGGGACCTGCCGCGCGGCGAGTCCGCCAACGGCGGCGCACTCGCCTTCGGCGACGACGGGCTGCTCTACATCGCCACGGGCGCCGCCGGGCAGCCGGAGTTGGCGACGGACCCGGAGTCCGAGGCCGGCAAGATCCTGCGCGTGGCGTCCGACGGCACGCCGGCCCCCGGCAATCTGCCGGCGGACTCCCGGATCTACGCCATGGGGTACCCGGACGTGCGCGGCCTCGCCTGGGACCAGGACCGGGACGGCCTGTGGGCGGTGACCGTCACCGACGAGGGCGCCGTCGAGGTGACCCTCGTCCCGCCCGGCGGCGTGGAGGACGACGGCGGGGACCGCGTTCGGCTCGACTGGGGGGCCGGGGATGTCGCCCCGGCGGGGCTGGCGTATGTCGCCGGCTCGCTGTGGGTGCCGTCCGCCGTGGGCACGCCGCTGTGGCGACTGCCGTTGGACGGCGTGGAGTTGTCGGGCGGCAGCGCCCAGGAGCTGAGCCCCGACGCGTTCCCGACGCCGGCCGCCGCGCTGGCCGGCGCGGACGGCGCCGCGCTGCTTGTCCTCGGCCAGGACGGCACCCTCACCCGCTACCAGGTGGAGTGAGCCGGGTTCAGACCCCGAGCCCCCGCGCCACCAGGTCGAGCAGGGCGAAGCCGAACAGCGCGATGCCGACGAAGCCGTTGACGGTGAAGAACGCCCGGTTGATGCGGCTGAGGTCGTCGGGCCTGACGATGCCGTGCTCGTAGGCGAACGCGCCCGTCACCACGACCAGCCCCACCCACAGCAGCGGCCCGCCGTCGGTCGCCACCGTGTACCAGGCGAACAGCCCCAGCGTCACCAGGTGGCTCAGCCGCGCGCCGAGCAGCGCGCCCGCGATGCCGAACCTGGCCGGCACCGAACGCACCCCGCCCGTCCGGTCGGAGGCCACGTCCTGGCAGGCGTAGATCAGGTCGAAGCCGCCGATCCACAGCCCCACCGCCACGCCCAGCAGCGCCGCGTCCCAGGACCAGGAGCCGGTCACCGCGAGCCAGCCGCCGACCGGGCCCATCGCCTGCGCCAGCCCCAGGATCGCGTGCGGGAAGTCGGTGAACCGCTTGCCGTACGGGTAGACCACCATCGGCACCACGGCCAGCGGCGCCAGCGCCAGGCAGAGCGGGTTGAGCAGCGCGGCGGCGCCCAGGAAGAACGCCAGCGCGACCCCGGCGCCCACCCACGCGGTACGCACCGACACCGCCCCGGTGACCAACTCGCGGTGCGCGGTGCGGGGATTGCGGGCGTCGATCTCGCGGTCGATGATCCGGTTCGCAGCCATCGCGAAGGTCCGCAGCCCCACCATGGCGACGGTCACCAGCAGCAGCGTCAGCCAGTCCACCGTGCCGTCGTCCAGGAACATCGCGGTCAGCGACGCCATGTAGGCGAAGGGCAGCGCGAAGACCGAGTGTTCGATCATCACCAGCCGCAGGAAGGCCCGCACCCGGCCCGGGCCCGCGCCGGGCCGTTCGTCCGTCGTCGGCGCCGCCGTCACAGGCCGTACTCCTTCCACCGGGCGGTGACCCGCTCGGCGACCTCCGGGTCGGAGACGATCATCTCCGGCCAGCCGCCGTCCCTGGTGTAGCCCTCCTCCGGCCACTTGGCGGTGGCGTCGATCCCCGCCTTGCCGCCCCAGAACTGCTGGTAGGAGGCGTGGTCCAGGTGGTCGACCGGCCCCTCGGTGTGCAGCACGTCGCGGGCGTAGTCGACGTTCCCCAGCGCCCGCCAGGCCACGTCGTTCGGGTCGTGCACGTCGCAGTCGGCGTCGACGACGACGACGAGCTTGGTCAGCGACATCATGTGCGCGCCCCAGACCGCCGACATCACCTTCTGGGCGTGTTTGGGGTACTTCTTGTCGATCGAGATGATCGCGCAGTTGTGGAAGGCGCCGCTCTCCGGCAGGTGGTAGTCGACGATGTCCGGGATGATCACCTTGAGCAGCGGCAGGAAGAAGCGCTCGGTGGCCCGGCCCAGCGGCCCGTCCTCGGTCGGCGGGCGGCCGACGACGATCGACTGGAAGATCGGCTTGCGCCGCATGGTGACGCAGTCGATGGTGAGCGCGGGGAACGGCTCCTGCGGCGTGTAGAAGCCGGTGTGGTCCCCGTAGGGGCCCTCCGGCAGCATCACTCCGGGCTCCAGCCAGCCCTCCAGCACCACCTCGGCGTCGGCCGGGACCTGGAGCGGCACCGTCTCGCAGTCCACGAGTTCGACCCGCTTTCCGCCGACGAAGCCGGCGAAGAGATATTCGTCGATATCTCCCGGAAGGGGCGCGGTGGCGGCATAGGTGACGGCGGGCGGGCAGCCGAACGCGATGGCGACCGGCAGCCGCTCGCCCCGCCGGGCGGCGACCTGGTAGTGGTTTCTGCTGTCCTTGTGGATCTGCCAGTGCATTCCGATGGTGCGCCGGTCGTGGCGTTGCAGGCGATACAGCCCGAGATTGCGCACCCCGGTTTCCGGGTCCTTGGTGTGGGTGAGGCCCAGATTGAAGAACGAGCCGCCGTCCCTGGGCCAGGTGAACAGCGCGGGCAGCCGTTCCAGGTCGACCTGGTCACCGCGCAGCACGACCTCCCGCACGGGCCCGTTCTTCACCTTCTTCGGCGGCACGTGCGACATCGAGGCGAGCTTGCCGAACGCCTCGCGGAATCCGACGAAGCCCTGCGGCAGCTCCGGCTTGAGCAGCCCGCCGATGCGTTCGCTGATCTCCTCGTAGGAGCCCAGCCCCAACGCCTTCAGCAGCCGGCGGTCGGTGCCGTAGACGTTCATGGCCAACGGCAGGTCGGAGCCCTTGACGTTCTCGAAGAGCAGCGCGGGACCGCCGGCCTTGTTCACGCGGTCCGTGATCTCGCCCACTTCGAGATGGGGATCGACCTCGGCCTTGACGCGCTTGAGGTCGCCGTCCTTCTCCAGGGCCTTCAGCAGCGCACGGAGGTCGTCGTATGCCATGGGCCTCAGTATTCCGGACGCATTACCCTGGGCCTTAGTCAGGGGCCACGCTCCGGCCCACGCCATCTCGCCCAGGGGGACTACCATGCTGAGGGTGCTGCTGTTTCTGGTACCGCTGGCACTGGCCATCTACGCCTTGGTGGACTGCATCAGCACCAAGGACGAAGAGGTGCGCCACCTGCCCAAGTTGGTGTGGCTCGCCCTGATCGTGCTGGCCTGGGTCATCGGCCCCCTCGCATGGATTCTGGTGGGCCGCCAGCGCGGCTCCGCCGGCGCCGGAGGCCGCCGGGGCTCCACGGGCTGGGTCGCCCCCGATGACAACCCCGAGTTCCTGCGCTCCCTGGGCGAGGGCTCCGAGCGCCCCGACGGCGCCGGGGACCCCGAGAACGGGAAGGGGCCCGACGACAAGGAGCTGCTGGAGAGCTGGGAGGAGGATCTCCGGCGGCGCGAGGAGGAGCTGCGGCAGCGCGGCGACGGGGACGAGGGTCCCCCGCCGGAACCGCCCGCCGGCGGCAAGGGCTGACGTCCTCCCCCGCCCGATTCTCCGCTTCGATTGACCTTCGACTCAGGGCCGGCCCTTCCCCCGGGGCCGGCCTTCGTCATGCGGTATGACCGGCTCGGCGGCCGGCGCCGGCACCGTGAAGTGCTCGCCGGCCCTCGGCACGCCCACGCCCGCCCAGCGGAACGGCAGCCCGCAGGCGGTGTCCGGGTGCGGCCGGTCCATCAGCTGGAAGTGCAGGTGCGGCTCGGAGGAGTTCCCGGTGTTGCCGCAGCGCGCCAACTCCTGCCCGGCGCGCACCCGTTCGCCGGGGCGCACGGTCAACGACTCGCGCCGCAGGTGCGCGTAGAGGGCGTAGGTTCCGCCGCCGAGATCCAGCACCAGGTGGTTGCCGATGACCCGGTCGGCGCCGACGACGTCCCGCACGGCGCCCGAGAGGAACAGCCAGAGCAGCGCCGGCCAGGAGTTCCGGCTGCGGTGGTCGCGCTGCCCGTCGTGCGCGGTCAGCACGGTGGCGTCGGCAACGGCCAGCAGCGGCGCGCCGAAGGCGGGGAAGTCGGCGTTGCGCCGGGTCACCGGCCACCAGCCGAACCGGGGCCGGGCCGGGCCCGCCGCGTCCTCGGGCCGCTCGGCGACCACGTCGATGGCGTGGCTCTGCCCGTACTTCCTGATCCCGTGGCTGGGCACCCGGTCGGCCGGGCTGTTCAACGCGGACCAGCTGCCGGCGACCGGGGGCGCCACGGTCAGCGGGGTGGCGTCGCGTGGTTCGTCGCGGCGCAGGAGCAGCGCGGCGGCCAGCTGGCTGCCCAGCGCGGCGGCGATCAGCAGCCAGCCGCCCAGCGCGGGCAGCCCGGCCAGCAGGTCGGCGAGCACATAGGCGAGGAACGCGATCCAGCAGGTCCGGCCGAGCACGGCGAGCGCCAGCCGCGCGCGGCGGGGCGCGGGGGCGGCCCCGGTCGGGGCCGCGCCGGGGGTCGGGGTCGGATGTTGGTTGGTCGGGCTCGGGTCGGTGGTCCGGTTCGGCTCGATGGTCGGCAAGGCTCTCAGCTCCCTTGGGTTCACGGGGTGGGGCGCCCGGCGGTCGTCGCGCTACGGCGTGGCCAGGGCCATGGCGACCAGCAGCGGGACCACCCGCTGCGGCGGCACGGCCCAGCGGCCCCGGCCGGCGCCGGTCAGCCAGCCGGCGGCGGCCAGCTGGCGCAGGTGGTGGTAGATCTGGCCGGTGGTGCCGGTCTCCGGCAGCTCGGCCAGCTCGGCGGCCGTGCGGCGGCCGGCCAGCACCTCGCGCAGCAGCCGCAGCCGCACCGGGTGTCCGAGCGCGGCGAACGCGTCGGCCGCCAGCGACCAGTCGTCCTCCAGCAGCGCCTCGACGGTCCGCCCGTACTGCCACTCGTACCGCTCCTCGGTCGGTAGCGAGACCGCGCCGGTGAAGAGCACCGCGCCGTCCGGCGCCGCCTCGCCCAGCCGGGCCCTGAGCCCCTCAAGGGCCCAGAACCGGTCCTCGGCGCCCGGTCCCTCGCCGTCCGGCTCGGCGGCGCCCTCGCGGCGCGCCGCCTCCCACTCGGCCATGCGCCGCTCCAGGGCGGCGACGCGTTCCTCCAGCTCCATGGAGACGAGATTACGTAACTACGTAATCTCTGGCAAACGAGGGAGGCCAGCCCCGGAAGACAGGCCGACGGCCCGGGCGCGCTGGGCGCCCGGGCCGTCGTCGTTCAGCTCAGGAGGGGTTCCGGGGTGCGGCTCACACTTCGGCGTGCTCGCCCCGCAGGAACTCCATCGGGTCGATGGCCGAGCCGTAGTCGGCGGTGGTGCGGACCTCGAAGTGGAGGTGCGGGCCGCTGCTGTTACCGGTGTTACCGGACAGCGCGATCTCCTCGCCGGTGTCCACCTCGTCACCCACCGCGACCTCGACCTCGGAGAGGTGCGCGTACTGGGTGAAGGTGCCGTCACCATGGTCGACCACCACGGCGTTGCCGTAGGCGGGACCGTCACCGGCACCGTTGCCGCCGGCCTTCACCACGGTGCCCTCGTGCACGGCGTTCACCTCGGTGCCGTTGGGCACGGCGAAGTCCTGGCCACTGTGCTTGCTGGCCCAGCGGTCACCGCTGTTGCCATACGTCGCCGACAGCTCGTAGTCACCGGCGATCGGCGAGACCCAGTCCTCGGCGCTGGGCTTGTCGTCGCCCTTGCTGTCCTGGGCGGCGCTCTCGTCGGCGCTCTTGTCGGCGTCGTCCTTGGCGGTGGTGCCGCCGGTCGCGCCGGTCGGCTCGCCCGTGGTCTGGCCGTCGGCGGCCTGGACCACCTCGGAGACGGTGTGGGCGGCGTAGACGTCGGCGGGGTTGCCATCGGCCGCCACCGCCGCGCCCGTGAGAACGACCGACGCGGTCAGGCCGGCAGCCGCCAGGGTGGCGACGCGGGTGTGCGGACGGAGGTTCTCGCGGATGCGGTGCGTGGTGATCTTCGGCATGGAGGTCCACCTCGGTAAGTCGGGGATATCCGGGAAAAGCCCTGAAACCCGGACAAAACAAACTAACACCACCTTGGTAACCCATCCCCGAACCCCTGACAAGACCCCCCGTTACGACCCTCCTTCGTAGGCGGCCCGCCGCGTTCACGACCCCTTTTCGCGCACGCGATCCCGGCCGCGACGGCGGATTTCCCGGCCGGGAACGGCGCCCCGCGCAGCCCCTCCCACCTGCGCCGCTTCGACCAGGCACGACGCCAAGGGCCTCGGTCCCCGACAAAAGCCAGGCCCGCGCCGGGGCGAATTCCTCCTTCGCCCGGGACGAAAGTCCCGGCCCTTTGTCCCATTCGGCTCCTAAGCCACCCCGTAGGCCGTTTCCGGCTGTGGCCGGCGTCACGGAAAGGGCCACGAAAAAGCACCCGGGGACGCGTCGCGACGCGTCCCCGGGTGCCGTGCCCACCCGCTGCGGCGGGGCTACACCCCGCCGTAGGAGTGCAGGCTGTCAAAGAAGATGTTCACTCCGTAGTAGTTGACCAGGAAGCAGAGGAACCCGGCCACCGCCAGATACGCCGCCTTCCGGCCCTTCCAGCCGACGGTGGCCCTCGCGTGCAGATAGCAGGCGTAGGCGACCCAGGTGATGAACGCCCAGGTCTCCTTCGGGTCCCAGTCCCAGTAGCGTCCCCAGGCGTCCTCGGCCCAGATCGCACCGGCCACGATGGTGAACGTCCACAGCGGGAAGACCGCCGCGTTGATCCGGTAGGCGAACCGGTCCAGCGTCGCCGAGGACGGCAGCCGGCCCAGCACGGACCTGCTGAACGTGCCGATCTGGGCGTCCACGGCGAGCTTCGCCTCGTAGCGGTCCCTGAAGAGGAAGAGCACGCTGCTGATCGCGCCCAGATAGAGCAGCCCGCCGCAGACGATCGCCAGCGGGACGTGAATCCACATCCAGATCGAGTCCAGCGCCGGCACCAGCTGCTGGGTCTCGGTGTAGAGGACGGTGGTCGCCAGGCCCAGGTCGAGCAGGACCGTGCCGACCACGATCAGGCCCAGCCAGCGGGTCTTGCGGCGCAGCAACAGCAGGATGAGGAACGCGCCGGTCACCACCATGGAGAACGCGGTGGAGAACTCGTACATGTTGCCCCAGGGCCCGCGCTCCACCGCAACCGCCCGGGACACCACCCCGCCCAGGTGGAGCAGGAAGGCGAGGGTGGTCAGCGAGACCGCGATCCGCCCGTAGGTGTCGCCGCGCTCGTCACCGCCCGCCGCGCCCGGGCCGTCCGGGACGTCCGCCCGGCCCGGGTTGGCCGAGCGGGTGACAACCTTGGGCCGCTCCAGCACGCTGGTGCCGTTCCGGCCGCGCACGGTGACGGCCGGGCCAGCCGAGGCGGCGCCCCGGGCAGCCTTGTCCTCGGCCTCCAGGGTGGGCAGGGTTCTGGCCACCCTGCTGCGTCCGCCGAGGACCCACTCGGCGACATAGGCCAGAAAGGCCAGGGCGTAGACGGCCATCGCCGTGTACACCAGCACGTTGCTGGTGTCGGCGAGGCCCTGGTCGGCGGCGAGCATCATGGGCGCGCTCCTTCGGCGGACGAGGCGGAGTCGGGCTTCCGTTCGGCGTCGGCGTCGGGCTCGGTCCCGGCGTCGTCTTCGGTACCTGGGTCGGGGTCCCTGGCGAGGTCGGGTTCGGAGTCGGGGTCGGGGTCGGGGTCGGCTTGGGCTTCGGCTGCGGGGTCCTCGGGCCCGGGCCCCGCATCTGGCTCGGGCTCCGGCTCCCGTTCCATCGGGGCGTCGGGCTGGAGGTCGGCGGCCAGGTCGGCCAGCTCCTCGGGGATCTTCGCCGACTCGGTGCGGCCCAACGAGGCCATCTCCACCACGGTCATCCCGTCCGGGCCGGTCCGGGCCCGCACCCAGATCCGGCGGCGCTGGAGGAACAGCGAGCCGACCAGGCCCAGGATCGCGGCCATCGAGCCGGCCAGCGCCCAGCTGTTGCCCTCCCGCGTCGTGATCTGGAACGTCGCCCAGTTCTCGTACCGCTCGAAGGTCAACGTGCCCCGGCCATCCGGCAGTTCGACGGACTCGCCGGGCAGCAGGTCGAACCGGAACAGGTCTCCGCTCTCGTCCCGCAGCTGCTCCATGTCGTCGGTGTCGAGCTGGTACACGTTCTGCGGGATGCCGGAGGCGATGCCCAGGTCGCCGTGGAAGGCGTTGAGCGTGAGCACCGGGTAGTCGGGCTCGGGGAAGGTGGAGTGCGGGCCGCGCACCTCGTCGATGTTGTACGTCGGGTTGAAGAAGCCCTGGAAGCCGAGCTGATCGTGCTCCCCGTCCGGGCCCACGTAGTCGCTGACCTTGATCACGCCGGTCGAGGTGAAGGCGTTGTCCTGCGGGAGGAACGGCACCGGGCCGCTGAACGCCGTGTTGCCCTCGGCGTCGGTCACGGTGACCACGGGCGCGTAGCCGTGGCCGAGCAGCCTGACCTTGGCGTCGCCGACCCGGAGCGGCTCGTTGACCTCGATGGTGTCGGACGTCTCCGTCCCGTCGTCGGTCCAGTAGGTGACGTCGGCGCGGAACTCGGTGGGCGTGCCGATGTCGACGCTGTCCCTGCTGTAGCGGTAGTGGAACGCGTCGAGGGTGAAGCCGAACCGCTCCAGGTCGTCCACGTCGTAGAGCCGGCCGGAGGAGAAGTCGTCGTACTGCGGCAGCGCGTTGGTGAAGCCGCTGCCCTGGACGACCAGCTTGCCGCCCTCGGAGTGGTAGAGCTGGCCGGCGGCGAAGGCCACCAGCATCACGATCAGCGCGACATGGAAGAGGAGGTTGCCCGCCTCGCGCAGATAGCCCTTCTCGGCGGCCACCTGCCCCTCGCGCCCCGGCTGGTCCGCGAGGTCGGTGCGGAACCTGCGCCTGCGCAGCCTGCGCCGCGCGGCGGCCAGCACCTCCTCGGGCGGGGTGGCGGTGCGCCAGGTGGTGTAGGCCGGCATCCGGTCCAGCCGCCGGGGGGCGCGCGGGGGGCGCGCGCGGAGCTGTCCGACAAACTGCCAGGTGCGCGGGAGGATACAGCCGATCAGCGAGACAAAGAGCAGGATGTAGATCGCAGAGAACCAGATCGACGAGTAGACGTCGAAGAGCTGGAACCGGTCGTAGATCTCGGAGAGCCCCGGGTTCCGTTGGCGGAAGTCCGCGGCGACGGTGACGTCGGAGCGTTCCTGCGGGATGAGCGAGCCCGGGATGGAGGCGAGCGCCAGCAGCAGGAGCAGCAGCAGCGCGACCCGCATCGAGGTCAGCTGCCGCCAGAACCAACGTCCCCAGCCGACCAGCTCGCGCGCCGTCCAGGAGAGCGCGCCACCCACGCCCGGGGCGCGCGTTCCACCGAACGAGCCGGCGCCGCGCGCCCGTTCGCCCTCCCGCTCCGGCCCGCCCGGGGCCCCGGCGCCGCCGGCTCCCTCGTCGAGCGGGGCCGTGGTCAGCCCGGCGGTCGCGGACTCCTCGTCCCGCCGCTGCTCGGGCACCTCGGGTGCCTCGGGCACCTCGGGCCCGTCGGGGTTCTCCGGCGCGCGGCCCGCCGAGGCGTCGGTCGCGACGCCGGCGCGCGGAGCGTCTTCGTGTGTCATGGGGTCAGACTCCCGGGGTGAACTGGACGCTCCAGACCTGCATTTCGTACACCATCCGCTCCCAGACGCCGCTGACCAGCAGCACCCCGGTGACGATGAGCATCGCGCCGCCCAGCCGCATCACCCACAGATAGTGCCGCTTGACCCAGCCGAACGCCCCCAACATCCGCCGGAACGCGACGGCCGCCAGCAGGAACGGCAGCCCCAAGCCCAGGCAGTAGGCGAAGGCGAGCACCGCCCCGCGCCCCGCCGTTCCCTCGCTGACCGCCAGCAGGTTGACGGCGGCCAGGGTCGGCCCGACGCACGGCATCCAGCCGATGCCGAAGACGACGCCCAGCATGGGCGCGCCCGCCAGCCCTATCGCCGGCCTGGTCCGCAGCCGGAACTCGCGGGGCGTCAGCCAGGGCAGGGCGCCCACGAAGAACAGACCGAGCAGGATGGTGAGCACGCCGAAGACCCGGTTCAGGACCTCCCGGTGGCTCAGCAGCGTCGAGCCGAACCCGCCGAAGAGCGCGCCCCCCGAGACATACACGGCGGTGAAGCCCAGCACGAAGAGCCCGGCGCCGGCGAGCATCCGCCCGCGTTTGGCGTCCGCGAGGTCGGCCCCGCCGACCCCGGTGACATAGGAGAGGTAGCCGGGCACCAACGGCAGCACGCAGGGCGAGAAGAACGACACCAGCCCGCCGAACAGCGCGACCGGCAACGCCAACAGCAGCGCCCCGCTCAGGACCGTCTCGTTGTAGCCCATGGCCGAATCAGCCCTCCGCGATCACCGGTTCGAGGGCGTCCCGCAGCTCGTCCTCGGTCAGCGGCTTCAGCAGCCGGACCGCGATCCGCCCCTCCCGGTCCACGATCAGGGTCGAGGGAATGGCCTGCGGGTTGAGGCTGCCCCTGGGGAACTCCAGCAGCATCCGGCCGTCGGGGTCGTAGAGGCTCGGGTAGGGCACCTCGTGCCGCTCCTCGAACGCCCGGGCGTTCTCCACCGAGGGGTCCCTGGTGTTGATCCCGACGAACTGAACGCCCTGGTCGGCGGTCTCCTCGGCGATGGTCACCAGGTTGTCGGCCTCGGCGATGCAGGGCGCGCACCAGGCGCCCCAGAAGTTGAGCACCAGCACGTCGCCCTCGTAGTCGGCGATGCTGAGCTGCTCGCCGTCCACCGTCTCCCCGGACAGCTCCGGCACCGGCTGCCGGTCGGCGGGCGCGACGACGGTGATCTGGCCGTTGCCCTGCACGATGTTGCTGTCGCCGCCCGAGGGACCGGCCTGGTCCCCCGAGCACGCGGTCAGCGCCAGCAGGCCGGCCACGGCCACGGCGCCCTTGACAACCCGGAACTGGATCATGTGAAAAGTTTCCCATGCGTCCCTGAGCGATCTTTCGCGCCCCCCGGCTCGGCGCTTCCGAGGCCGGAGCGGCGGCCCGGCCGGGGCCGGTTCAGGCGCCGAACCCCTTGGCGCCCTTGATCCGCTTGGCGCCCGCGCGCAGATGCGGCGGCACCAGGTCGAGCGCCGGCTCGGTGTAGGTGACCGAGACGATCCGGTCGCCCTCGAAGGTGAAGCTGGTCAACGAGGCCAACGTGCACTGCCGGCTGCGCGGGTCGTGCCACAGCCGCCGCCGCTCCACCCAGCTGCGCAGCACCCAGATCGGCAGCTGGTGGCTGACGCAGAGCGCCTCGTGGCCGCGCGCCGCGTCCCTGGCCGCGTCCAACGCGCCCTTCATCCGCACCGCCTGGTCCACATACGGCTCGCCCCAGGACGGGCGGAACGGGTTGCGCAGATGGCGCCAGTTGGCCGGCCGGCGCAGCGCGCCGTCGCCGATGCCGAACGTCTTGCCCTCGAAGACGTTGGCCGCCTCGATCAGCCGGCCGTCCGTCGCCACCGGCACCGCCAGCGCCTTGGCGATCGGCGCCGCCGTCTCCTGCGCCCGGTCCAACGGGGAGGCCACCACATGTGTGATGTCCCGCTCCGCAACCCGTTCCGCGACCCGCTCGGCCATCCGCCGCCCCAGGTCGGAGAGATGGAAGTCGGGCAGCCGCCCGTAGAGCACACCCTCCGGGTTGTGCACCTCGCCGTGCCGCATCACATGGACGGTCGTCCGCTCGCTGCCGCTCATCGCTCCACCCGCACTCTCGCTGTCGTCGCCCCGCCGTTGTCCCCGGATATCCGCGCCGGCCGCGCCGCCGTTCGCGCTCGCCCCACTCGCCCCGCTCGCCGCCGGGCCGCCGCGCCGTTCACTGTGGCGCCTCGGCGGACGCGGCCGCCCTGGCCGCCGCCGGCAGCGCCTCGGCGATCCGCTCCAGCGCCGCCTCGTCGTGCGCCGTGGAGACGAACCACGCCTCGAACGCGGACGGCGGCAGATAGACCCCGCGCTCCAGCATCGCGTGGAAGAACGCGGTGTAGCGGTAGGTCGCCTGGGACTTGGCGGTGGCGAAGTCCGTCACCTCCGCGTCGGTGAAGAACACGGAGAACATGTTCCCCGCCGCGCTCACCCGGTGCGCCACGCCCTCCTTCGTCAACGCCTCGGCCGCCAGCTCGCGCAGCCGCGCCGAGGTGGCGTCGAGCCGCGCGTAGGCCGCGTCGTCCAGCAGCCGCAGCTGGGCCAGGCCGGCGGCCGTCGCCACCGGGTTTCCGGAGAGGGTGCCCGCCTGGTAGACCGGCCCGGAGGGCGCCAACTTGTCCATCACGTCGGCCCGTCCGCCGAAGGCCGCCGCCGGGAAGCCGCCGCCCATCACCTTGCCGAACGTGAACAGGTCGGCCTCGACGCCCTCGACGCCGAACCAGCCCTGGCGGCTGATCCGGAAGCCGGTCATCACCTCGTCCGAGATCAGCAGCGCGCCGTGCCGCCGACACAGCTCCGCGAGGCCCGCATTGAACCCGGGCGCCGGCGGGACGACGCCCATGTTGCCCGGCACCGCCTCGGTGATCACGCAGGCGATCTCGCCCGGGTGCGCCTCGAACGCCTCGGCCACGGCGGCCGGGTCGTTGTACGGCAGCACCAGCGTCTCGCCGGCCTGCGCGCCGGTGACCCCCGGGGTGTCGGGCAGCCCGAACGTCGCGACGCCGGAGCCGGCCGAGGCCAACAGGGCGTCCACATGGCCGTGGTAGCAGCCGGCGAACTTGATCACCTTGGCGCGGCCGGTGAAGCCGCGCGCCAGCCGGATCGCCGACATCGTCGCCTCGGTGCCCGAGGAGACCAGCCGCACTCGCTCGACGGGGGCGATCCGCGCCACGATCTCCTCGGCCAACTCGACCTCGCCGGGCGTCGGCGTGCCGAACGACGTGCCCCGCTCGACGGCGGCCCGCACCGCCTCCAACACCACCGGATGAGAATGGCCGAGGATCATCGGTCCCCAGGAGCACACCAGATCGACATACTCCCTTCCATCCGCGTCGATGAGATAGGGACCGGTACCAGACACCATGAACCGGGGCGTTCCACCCACGGCGCCAAAAGCGCGCACCGGAGAGTTCACGCCACCCGGGGTGACACTGGCCGCACGGTCGTAGAGCGTCTGCGAGACTGGGGCTTCGATGGATCGGGTCACGCCGTCCATGGTGACATCAGCCCCTCACAGCTCGGTGTCAGGGCGTTTCACAGCCGCCTGAGGGGGGAGGTGTCTGGAACGATGATCGGGTTTGTGCGGCGGGGTCGCGAGTAGTCAGGTGGTGACATGCAACGCGGTGGCGAAATCGGCGAGGGAACCGGGGATCTCGGGCCCGAGCCCTCACCCCGATCGCGCTCCCGCCGGGGCAGGCACCGCCGCAGAACGGACAACGGCGAGTTGGAGTTCCGTGGCAGGGGCGGCCGGATGGCCGTGACCTACAAGTACTTCGGCGCCCCCGACGGCGCCACCGCCGCGCGGGTCCCGCTCTCCATGCGCCCCGAGGAGCTGGGCGGGGACGAGCTGGGCCAGGGCATGTTCACCCGGATCAAGCCGGAGACCATGGCCGCCATGGTGCTCACCGGCATCGAGGGGATACCGCTGCACCGGGTGCCGCCGCTGGAGCTGGTGGTGCTCCACCCCGACTACGCGGTGGTGAAGTTGCCCACCACGGTGGTGGACCCGCTGCGCGGCATCGGCGACGAGACGGTCGGTGCCGCCGCCTTCATCTGGTCCACGGTGCCCGACCGCAGCGGCCCCAACGACGCGTTCGGCGTCTACCGGTTGCTCAACGAGTGGCAGGACTTCTCCCGGCGGCTCCACGAGGCCGGCCACCAGCCGTACTGCCTGGTCTGGCCCTGAGCCCTCGTTCCTGGGCCGTGTCCGGGGCCTCCGGTTTCTCGCCACCGTCCGCGTCCCCGTTCCGGTTGCCCGGCCGGCGTGGCCCCGCGCGCCGGCCCTGAGGCGTTGTGTTCCGCCCCGCCCTGCGCGTTACCCGTTTGGCGGTCGCCTGGGGTAGACATGGAGCCCTGCCAACGTCGGCCGGCTGCCGTCGGTCGGCTGCGAAGAGTCCGCTGAGGAGGCCAGGGTGCGAGGCTGGGCGAGGGTGGCGCGGAGCGCGCTGCCGGTGGCGCTGATACTCGGAGCCGTGGCCTGCACGGGCGACCTGGGCGGCGACGAGGACACCGGCGGCACCAACCCGTCGGGGAACACCGACACCACCGTCCAGCAGGGCCGCTACTCGGGCCTCCCCGAGCCGTGCGGCGCCGTTCGGCCCGAGACGCTGGCGGAGTTGCTGCCCGACGCCGAACCCGAGGTCTACGCTGGCGACCCGCTGGCCACCTATGACACGGGCCGCCGCGTCGGCTGCGACTGGCGCCATGCCGACGGCTCCGACACCCAGCGGCTGACGATCGACTTCCTGCGGGTCATCTCCTACGAGCCCGAGGTGAGCGACGACGACCAGGCGGAGCGCGACTTCGAGACGCGCGCGGCCGAGGCGGGCGTCACCATCACCGGGGAGGAGTCGGGGGACGACGGCGGCGACGCGGCCGACGGCGGCGACGAGGACGGGAACGCCGACCAGGACGACCCCTCGGCAACGGGTGGCACCACGACCGACGCCAGAGAACTGGATGGGATTGGTCACGTCGCTTTCGTCGAGGACCGTTTGACCAGCGATGATGCCGGAGATCGACGGGACGTGACGCTCGCGTTCCGCAACGCGAACGTTATCGTCACCGTGGTGTACAGCGTCTCGACCACCCGGCCGGACCCGGCGCCCGACAGCTCTCAGGCACAGGCACACGCCGAGACGGTGGCCCGGCAGTTGGCCGAGGGCCTGGACGGCTGACGCCACCGCGCCCTTTCGGCCTCCCGGCTCGCCCCGGGCGTACCGTGACGTGGCAGGGACCCACGGCCCAACGCAACGAGTGACTGGTAACGGAAGCGAAGAAGACATGGACCGTAAAGCCTCGCGACTCGCCGTCCGCCTGACGGCCCTGGCCGCAGTGCCCGTGCTGTTCGCCGCCGGCTGCTCCTCATCGGACCCGGCGCCGGAGACGGACGACTCCCAGCCGTCGCAGGAGCCGACGCCGGAGCCGGTCAGGTTCGCCGAACTGCCGGACGCCTGCGCGATGGTGAGCGGCGACACCGTCGACGCGGTCGTGCCGGAGGCCGACCCGGCGAGCGGCGAGGAACTCCAGTCCAGCAACACCACGACCTCGGGGGCCTGCCTGTGGAGCGGCCTCGACGAGTACCAGTTCCGCTCGCTGACCGTCTCGCTGCGCCGCTTCGACTCCGACCTCGCGGTGGGCAGCGGGGACGAGCGGGCCACCGCCTATCTCCAGCAGATGGTCGACGAGATCACCGGCGACGAGGCCAACCGCGAGCCCGCGGCCGAGGAACTGCCGGAGACCGGGGACGAGGCGGTCTCCATCGCCTACCAGGTCACCCGCGAGGCCGACGACGCGGAACAGGACTACACGCAGCAGCGGGTGGTCGTTCGCAGTGGCAATGTGGTGCTGACCGTCGACTACTCGGGGGCGGGCTTCGAGGGCGACGACCAGCCGGGCGCCGGCGACATCAAGGAGGCCGCGGACCGCACCGCCCAGGAGGCCGTGACCAGGCTCGACGCGGCGGGCGACGAGGCGGCGGCCGAGGGCGAGTCCGAGTCCGGTGGCGAGGGCGAGTCCGGTGGCGAGGGCGATGCCGGTGCGGACGCCGGGCCGGAGTCGGAGTCCGAGTCGGGCGACGGCGCCGAGGGCGTCGAGCCCGAGCGGGACAACTGAGCCGCTGGTCACGGGGAGTTGACGCGGTCGGCGCGTACATGACCTAGCGGGTGTGCCAGGCTGGGGCCGAGACCGGGACCTACCGCCGACCCCTGGAGAGGCACCAGCAGTGGCCGCGATCAAGCTCACCCGTGCGCATCGGATTCTCGTCGCCATCGTGTTGACGGGGGCCGTGGTCATCGCCGCCATCGGGTTCGTCGGCTCCTATGCCGCCGTCCGGGACCTCGCCGAGCGCAAGGGGTTCGGGGAGTTCGCGCCGTTCTTTCCCATCGGGGTGGACGCGGGCATCGTGGTCCTCCTCGCCCTGGACCTGCTGCTGACCTGGCTGCGCATCCCGTTCCCGCTGCTGCGCCAGTCCGCGTGGCTGCTCACCGCCGCGACCATCGCCTTCAACGGGGCCTCGGCCTGGGGCGATCCGCTCGGGGTCGGGATGCACGCGATCATTCCCGTGCTCTTCGTGATCACGGTCGAAGCGGCCCGGCACGCCATCGGTCGGGTCGCGGACATCACGGCCGACCGCCACATGGAGGGCGTGCGAATGTGGCGGTGGTTTCTCTCGCCCGTTCCCACCTTCCGGCTGTGGCGGCGGATGAAGCTGTGGGAGCTGCGCTCCTACCAGGAGGTCATCGCGATGGAGCGGGACCGGCTGGTCTACCAGGCGCAGTTGCGCGCCGAGTACGGCAGGGCGTGGCGTCGCCGGGCGCCGGTCGAGGCCAGGATGCCGCTCAAACTCGCCCGCTACGGCGTGCCGTTGCGGGACACCGCCGCCACCGGGCTCGCGGCGGCGCGGCCCCGGCCCGCCGTGGAGCGGCAGCGGACGCTGCCGGAGCGCGAGCGGGCCGACGCGACTGTCGCGTTCGGGGAGTTCCCGGGCGCGGGCGCGGCGCCGGACCCCGGCGCGGGCCGCCTCGCTCAACCCGGCGTGGCGGAGGCCGGGTTGGCGCCCGGCGGCGCCGTCGGGCGGGAGCGCGCGGCCGAGCCGGGGGCGGAGCGCGCCGCGGCGCGGCGGCCGGACGCCGTCCGGCATCCGGAGGACGGTTCGGGAGCGGCGGGCGTGGTCGAGGAGGCGGTGGAGCCGGCGACGGTGAACGGGCACTTCGGGCCGGTGTCGGCGAACGGATCGGACGAACGCGGCTGGCGGGGCCCGGCGGAGCCGGTCCCGGTGGGGGAACGGGCGGCGCCGGTCGATGAGTTCCCGGCTCCGGCGCCGGAGCCGTTGCCCGAACCCGAGCCCGAACCGGCGTTCGCCATGGCGCCCGACGAGGCCCCCGCGCCGGCGCCGGAGGCCACGGTGACGGTGCCGGTGAGCCCCGGGCGGCGCCGCGCGCTGGGGAACGCGCCCGCCGTTCCGCCGCAGGCCGCCGAGTTCGAGGGGCCGCCGGAGGGCGCCCCGCACAACGACGCGTTCTACGACGCCTATCGCCAGTACATATACGAGCAGGGCGACTTCCCCAACGCCCGCCAGCTCTCCCGTTTCCTGCACGAACGATTCGCCATCACGGACGACGACGGCACGCTGCTGAGCGAGCAGTATCTCCGGCCGTACACCCGGGGGTTCAGGGAGCGGTACAGCGCGGAGATGGGCACCGGGGTCTGACCGGCCGCCCCCGCAGCCGTGCTGTGACGCCGCGACTCCGGCGGGTAGTCCTTTCGTAGGGGGTGCGGACCCACCCTGAGGATGATGACGGAGCGTTATCGACTGCGCGATGCTGGTGACCGTCAGTGAAAGGTCGCCGGGCGTCGGGAGGTTGGGCGCCGGCCGAGGGGAGAGCCATGTCGTCCTCAGTCGTTCCACCGTGGCGCGTCGCCCGCCGCGTTCTCGCCATCGTCCGCGCGGTCACCGGCGCGTTCCACGGCGCCGCCCGGGCGCTCGTTCCGGCCGTGGTGGCGGTGGCCGCCGTCGCCCCGGGCGGCGTCCCGCGCCCGTCGGCGCCGTGTCCCCCGGCGGCCGGGCCGCCGGGGGACACGCTCGGGCGGCGGCCTCGCGGGAGGCCGGGCCCGTCAGCCGCCGAGCAGCCGCCGGATGCGGTCGGCGCCGACGGCCAGCAGCAGCGTGGGCAGCCGGGGCCCGGTCTCACGGCCGATCAGCAGCCGGTAGAGCAGCGCGAAGAAGCTCCGCTGCGCCAGCTTCAGCTCCGGCGTCGGCTTGGCGTCCGCCGGCAGCCCCGCGCGCAGCTTGGGCACGCCGTAGAGCAGCGCGGTGAGCCCGTCGAGCGACCACTGGTCGTCCAGCCCCTCCAACAGCAGCGCCAGCGAGGCCCGTTGCTCCTCGTCCAGGGAGTCCAGCAGCTCCGTGTCCGGCTCCGAGCGCACCCAGGTGCGCTGCTCCGCCGGCACCTGGGTCTCCACCCAGCGGGTTGCCCGATCCAGCCGGGGGCGCACCTCGTCCAGCGAGCGGACGGGGTTGTCGGGATCGACCTCGCTCAGGATGCGGAGCGTCTGCTCCTCGTCCCCGGTGGTGACGTCCACCACCGAGGCCAGCATCCGGTAGGGCAACGGACGTGCGGTCTTGGGCAGTTCGCCGGCCGCCGTGCCCACCGCCCGGTGGTGCGCGGCGACGTCGGCGGGCTGCGCCGTGCCGGCCGCCACCCTGCGGGTCAGCGCGTCGAACTCGTCGTAGGTGCGCTGGATCTCGGAGTCGAAGGCGATCTTGAACGCCTGGTTGGGCCGGCGCCTGGCGTAGAGCCAGCGCAGCAGCGGCGCCTCCATGATCTGGAGCGCTTCCGACGGGATGGGCACCCCGCCCCGCGAGCTGGACATCTTGGCCATGCCGCTGATCCCGACGAAGGCGTACATCGGCCCGATCGGCTGCTTCCCGCCGAAGATCTCGGAGACCAGCTGGCCGCCCACCACCCAGGAGGAGCCCGGCGAGTGGTGGTCGACGCCGGCGGGCTCGAAGACCACGCCCTCGTAGGCCCACCGCATCGGCCAGTCCACCTTCCAGACCAGCTTGCCCCGGTTGAACTCGCTGAGCTTGACGCTCTCCTGATGACCGCACGCGCAGTCGTAGCGCAGCTCGGTGGTCTCGTCGTCGTAGTCGGTCACCGTGGTGGTGTCCCGGCCGCAGACCGCGCAGTAGGGCTTGTAGGGGTAGTAGCCGGCGCTGCCCGAGCCGCCGTCGTCCTCGGTGGCCGCGCCCGAGCCCTCGACGGCCGCCAGCTCGGCCTCGTCCTCGCTGGCCGCCACGGCGGCGTCCTGGGACGCCTTGCCCTTGGTCCGGTAGCGCTCCAACACCGCGTCGATCCGGCGCCGTTCCCGCATGGCGAAGAGGATCTGCTCGCGGTAGGCGCCCGAGGTGTACTGCTCGGTCTGGCTGATGCCCCTGACCTCGATGCCCATCTCGTCCAGGGCGGCCTTCAGCGGCGCCTTGAAGTGCTCGGCCCAGTTGGCATACGGGCTGCCGGCCGGGGCCGGCACGGAGGTCAGCGGTCGGCCGATGTGCTCCTGCCAGCTCTCGTCCACACCGGGCACGCCGGCCGGCACCTTGCGGAACCGGTCGTAGTCGTCCCAGGAGACGAGGTGGACGCAGGGCACCCCGCGCCGCTTGATCTCGTCGGCCACCAGGTGGGGCACCATCACCTCGCGGAGGTTGCCGAGATGGATGGGACCCGATGGACTGAGGCCCGAGGCGCAGACGACAGGTTTGCCGGGGGCGCGGCGCTCCGCCTCGGCGATGACCTCGTCGGCGAGTCGGGAGACCCAGTCGGTCTCCATGGTGGTCTGGGCCACGGCTGGCACTTCTCCTTCTGGCTTTTGGCGACCCGGCCATTGTCCCACCCCCGCCGCGCGCCCCCGCACCGGCCGGCCGGGGGGCGGGGTCCCGGCGCGTCCGGGCGCGGCGTTCGGTTCCGTAACCGCACTTTACGATTTCCCTTTACATGACAAACACGCATCTTCCGTACAGGCGCCCTTGCTCAATTCCTCTGGTTCGACGAACCTTTCGAGCTGACGAGTGGTGAGCGCACGTATGTCATGCTCACGCCCGTTACTCAGAGCACTTCCCCCACACAGTTCGCGCTTCACCTCTTGAGGAGGACCCCTCTATGGCAGGGATGCGTATCACCCGCACCACCGCGATCGCCGCGACGGCGGCGCTCGGGCTCGGCGCCAGCGTGCTGCTCCCCACCGTGGCCTCGGCGGACGAGACGCCGGTCGACGCCCGGGCGTTGATCGCCAACGCCAACGCCCCCGGCACCGTCGACGACAGCTATCTGGTGGTGCTCAAGGAGAGCGCCGTCCGGGCCGAGTCGGCCGGCGCCGAGGCGCTCGCCGAGCGCTACGACGCCGAGATCACCAGCACCTACGACACGGTGCTCAACGGCCTGGCGGTCTCCGCCTCCGAGGAGGACGCCGTCGCCCTGGCCGCCGACCCGGCCGTGGCCGAGGTCGTGCAGAACCAGACGTTCACCGTCTCCGGCACCCAGTCGCCCGTCCCCTCCTGGGGCCTGGACCGGCTGGACCAGCCCGCGCTCCCGCTGGACGACTCCTACACCTACCCCGACCACGGCGGCGAGGGCGTGACGGTCTACGTCCTGGACACCGGAATCCGCTACACCCACGAGGACTTCGGGGGCCGCGCGGAGTTCGGGTTCGACGCCTTCGGCGGCGACGGCAGCGACGGCTACGGCCACGGCACCCATGTCGCGGGCACGGTGGCCGGCAGCGAGTACGGCGTCGCCAAGAACGCGACGGTCGTCTCGGTCAAGGTGCTTGACGACTCGGGCTCCGGCACCACCCAGTCCGTGGTGGACGGCATCGAGTGGGTCACCGAGAACGCCAGCGGCCCCTCGGTGGCCAACATGAGCCTGGGCGGTGGCGTCGACGAGGTGCTGGACGCGGCCGTCAGCGAGTCCATAGCCGCCGGCATCCCCTACGCGATAGCCGCCGGCAACGACTACGGCGCCGACGCGTCCCTCAGCTCGCCGGCCCGCGTCCCCGAGGCGATCACGGTGGCGGCCAGCTCCGAGGACGACAGTTCGGCGTTCTTCACCAACATCGGCTCCGTGGTGGACATCTACGCGCCAGGTGAGGCCATCACCTCCGCGTGGAACACCAGCGACACCGACGAGAACACCATCTCCGGCACCTCGATGGCGACCCCGCACGTGGCGGGCGTGGCCGCGCTGTATCTGGCGGACAACCCGGACGCCACGCCGGACGACGTGCTGGCCGGCCTCTCGGCCGCCGCGCTGCCCGACGCGGTGACCAACCCGGGCGCCGACACCACCGGCGACCTGCTCCAGCTGGGCTGATCCCCGGCGGCCCGGCCGAGGCCCACAACGGGCCCCGGCCGGGCCGCACGCCCGACCGTTCCCCGGGCCCGCCCGGCGCACCACGGCGCGGCCTTGGGTCAACGCCCGGCCCGGCGCGGCCCGGTCAGCGCGCCTCGCGCAGGGCCCGGGCCAGCGCGGCGGCCGGGGCCCGGCGGTAGGCCCCGTCGACGCCCCGGTCGCGGCGCGGATGCACGCGGTTGGTCAGCACCACCAGCAGCACCCCCGTGGCCGGGTCGGCCACCAGGCTGGTGCCGGTGAAGCCCCCGTGCCCGAAGGCCGTCGGCGAGGCCAACTCCCCCATGAGCGCCGGCTGGTCGAGCTGCCAGCCCAGCCCACGGGCGGCCTCGGGCCCGAGCCCCGCGTTCTGCGGCCGCAGCATCTCGGCCACCCATTCCTCGCCCAGCAGCCGCACCCCGCCGCACACACCCCCGTTGAGCAGCGCCTGCCCCAGGGCGGCCAGGTCCCCGGCGGTCGAGAAGATCCCGGCGTGGCCGGCGACCCCGCCCAGATAGTGGGCGTTCTCGTCGTGCACCTCGCCCCGCAGCACTCCCCGCCCGGTCCACGGCTGGTACTCGGTGGCCGCGCACCGCTCCCGCAGCGCGGGCGGCGGCCGGTACCCGGTGTCCGTCAACCCCAGCGGTCCGGTGACCAGTTCGGCCACCAACGCGTCCAACGGCGCGCCCGTCACCCGCTCCACCAGCGCGCCCAGCGCGATCGGCCCCAGGTCGGAGTAGCGGTACGCCGTCCCCGGCGGGTACTCCAGCGGCTGGACGCCGACCGCCGCCAGCCGCGCGGCCCGGTCGCCCGGGTGGTCACCCAGCGCGATCTCCGCCGGCCACCCCCCGGTGTGGGTGAGCAACGCCCGCGCCGAGACCTCGGGAAAGCCACCCAGCCGCCGGGAGATCGGCTCGTCGAGGTCCAGCACCCCGCGTTCGGCCAGCCGCACCACCACCAGCGCGGTGAACAGCTTGGAGAGCGAGGCCACGTCGAAGACCGTGTCCGGCGCCATCGGCACCCGGTCGCCGGCGGGCAGCTCCACCACCGCGCCGTTCCACTCCCGGTACCGGAGCGCGTGGCCGCCGGCCGCGTGCGTCACCACCACCCCGTTCCGCGCCGCCAGCACCACGAAACCGGCGAACGCCGGCTCCGGTCCTTCGAGGAACGCGGCCAGCGAGGGCACCAGTTCGGCGAGCGGCCCCGGCGCCAGCCCCGCCTCCTCGGCCGTGCCGGCGCGCAGGCCGCCCGCCACCGCGCCGCTCACGGTTCCCGACGCTCCGCCGACTCCCGACGCTCCACCGGCTCCCGGTGCACCTTGCTGTTGGACGCCTGCGCCCTGGGCCGCAACACCAGCAGATCGACGTTGACATGCGGTGGCCTGGTCACCGCCCAGGCGATGGTGTCCGCCACGTCGTCCGCCGTCAACGGCTCGGCCACCCCCTCGTAGACGCGGGCCGCGCGCTCCGCGTCGCCCCGGAACCTGGTGAGCGAGAACTCCTCGGTGTGCACCATCCCGGGCGCGATCTCGATCACCCGCACCGGGCGGTCCACGATCTCCAACCGCAGGGTCCCCGCCAGCACATGGGCGCCGTGCTTGGCCGCCGCGTAGCCGCCCCCGCCCTCGTAGGTGCCGTGCCCCGCCGTCGAGGTGACCACCAGCACCGTGCCAGCGCCGGACGCGGTCAGCGCCGGCAGCAGCGCCTGCGTCAGGTGCAGCACCCCCAGCACGTTGACCTCGTACATCGCGCGCCAGTCCGCCGGGTCGCCCTCGGCGACCGGCTCCAGGCCGATGGCGCCGCCGGCGTTGTTCACCAGCACGTCGCACCGCTCCAGCGAGGCGGCGAACGCGTCCACGGCCGCCCGGTCGGTGACGTCCAACGGCCGCGCCTCGGCGCGCCGTCCGGCGTCCCGCAGCTCCCCGGCCAGCGCCTCGATCCGGTCCCGCCGCCGGGCGGTCAACACCACCTCGTACCCCTCGGCGGCCAGCCGCCGCGCGGTGGCGGCGCCGATCCCGCTGCTGGCACCGGTGACAACGGCAAGCGGAGTGGATGACACAAGAGCCTCCTGGGTCGCGCTGAACAAACCACGCCGAAACGATCCCCCCATCATCCCCACCCGATCTCCGATCGGCCGGGCACGATCACACCGTGGTCACCCCCGGTCGGGAAACGCTGCCGGGGCAGGCCCGGCGACGGCCCTCAGAACCGGGCGCGCAGCCACTGGGCGAACTCCGTCGCCCAGTACGTCAACACCAGGTCGGCGCCGGCCCGTTTGAACGCGGTCAACGTCTCCTCGATCGCGCGCTCCCGGTCCAGCCACCCGCGCTCGGCCGCCGCCTCGACCATCGCGTACTCGCCCGAGATCTGGTAGGCGGCCACCGGCACCGTCACCCGGTCGGCGATCGTCCGCAGCACGTCCAGATACGGCAGCCCCGGCTTGACCATCACCATGTCCGCGCCCTCGGCCAGGTCGAGCGCCAACTCCCGCAGCGCCTCGCGGCCGTTGGCCGGGTCCTGCTGGTAGGTCCCGCGGTCCCCCTTCAACGAGGAGTTCACCGCCTCGCGGAACGGGCCGTAGAACGCGGAGGTGTACTTGACCGTGTACGCCAGCAGCGCCACGTCCCGGTGCCCCGCCGCGTCCAACGCCCGTCGGATGACCCCGATCTGGCCGTCCATCATCCCGCTGGGCCCGAGCACCTGGGCGCCGGCCTCGGCCTGCACCACGGCCATCTCGGCGTACCGCGCCAGCGTCGCGTCGTTGTCCACCCGGCCCTCGGCGTCCAGCACCCCGCAGTGCCCGTGGTCGGTCACCTCGTCCAGGCAGGTGTCGGCCATGACCACCAGCGCGTCGCCGACCTCGGCCCGCACCGCGCGGAGCGCCACCTGGAGGATGCCGTCCGGGTCGGTGCCCGGCGAGCCCACCGCGTCCTTCTTCGCCTCCTCCGGCACCCCGAAGAGCATCAGCCCGCTGACCCCGGCCTCGGCAGCCGCCGTGGCGGCGGCCCGCAACGAGTCCAACGAGTGCTGCACCACGCCCGGCATCGAGGAGACCGGCACCGGCCGGTCGACGCCCTCCCGGACGAAGGCCGGCAGGATCAGGTCGGCCGGGTGCGGCCGGTGCTCGGCGACCATCCGGCGCATCGCCGGCGTGGTCCGCAGCCGCCTCGGCCTGACATCGGGAAACGCGCCCTGCCCCGGCATCCCGCCGGGCTCGGGACCGAACTCCGCACTCGTTTCACGCAACGCGACCACCCACTCGACACGACCACCGATTCGTGGTCACTGGCTCACGCCGGCTCACGCCGGCACCGTCCTGCCGCGCCCCGGCGATCGCCCACCACAGCCCGCGGGTCGGGGACCGGACGACGGGCCGGCGACGCCGCCGAAGCACCGTTCCATCCAAGCACCCGCCGCCGACGGCCGACGCCCCGAGGCCGCGCCCCGCGCCCTCGCGCGGGGCGCGCACGCCCCAGGCGCGCGCCGGCGCACCCGCGCGACCACGACCGCACCCGCACGCGCGCCCGCTACCGCCGCCCAACCGCGCGCCCACGCGCAGCGCTCAGCGCGCCCGCGCCCAGCGCTCAGGTCGTCCGCGTCCGCCGCCGCTGGGGCCGCTTCTCGCTGGGCCGCTTCAGTACCTCGCCGGCCCGCAGCGCCGCGTCCCGCCGCGCCGCGCCGAACTCCGCGAGCGCCTCCGCCAGTTGGTGCACCGAAGGCTCCGGCGCCAGCACGTCGACCCGCAGCCCGTGCTCCTGCGCCGCCCGCGCGGTCGCCGGACCGATGCAGGCGATCACGGTCACGTTGTGCGGCTTGCCCGCGATGCCCACCAGGTTCCGCACCGTGCTGGAGGAGGTGAAGAGCACCGCGTCGAACCCGCCGCCCTTGATCGCCTCCCGGGTCTCCGCCGGCGGCGGCGAGGCGCGCACCGTGCGGTAGGCCGTGACGTCGTCAACCTCCCAGCCCATCTCGACCAGCCCGGCGACCAGCGTCTCCGTCGCGATGTCGGCGCGCGGCAGGAACACCCGGTCGATCGGGTCGAAGACCGGGTCGTACGGCGGCCAGTCCTCCAGCAGCCCGGCGGCCGACTGCTCGCCGCTGGGCACCAGGTCGGGGCGCACCCCGAACTCGACCAGCGCCCTGGCCGTCTGCTCGCCGACGGCCGCGACCTTTATCCCGGCGAACGCCCGGGCGTCGAGGCCGTACTCCTCGAACTTCTCCCTGATCGCCCGCACCGCGTTGACCGAGGTGAAGGCGATCCACTCGTACCGCCCGGTGACCAGGCCCTTGACCGCCCGGTCCATCTGCTGCGGGGTGCGCGGCGGCTCCACGGCGATGGTCGGCACCTCGCTGGGCACCGCGCCGTAGGACCGCAGCTGGTCGGAGAGCGAGGCCGCCTGCTCCTTGGTGCGCGGCACCAGCACGTTCCAGCCGAAGAGCGGCTTGGACTCGAACCAGGCCAGCCGGTCGCGCCTCGCCGTCGCGCCCCGTTCGCCGACCACGGCTATGACCGGCCGCTCCGCCCCGGCCGACGGCAGCACCTTGGCGGACTTCAGGGTCCGCTCCACGGTGCCCAGGGTCGCCGTCCAGGTGCGCTGCCTGGTGGTGGTGCCGGCCACGGTGACGGTCAGCGGGGTGTCAGGCTTGCGCCCGGCGGTCACCAGCCGGGCCGCCGTCGCCCCGATCGTCTCCAGCGCGCAGCTGAGCACGACGGTGGCGTCGCTGCCGCCGATCTCGTTCCAACAGCGTTCGCCGGCCGTGCGCGTGTCGACGAACCGGACGTCGCCGCCCTCGGCGTCGCGCAGCGGCACGCCGGCGTACGCGGTCACGCCCACGGCGCGCGCCACGCCAGGCACCACCTCGAAGGTGATCCCGGCGTCGGCCAGCGCCAGCATGTCCTCGGCGGTGTCGGTGTCCAGGCCGGGGTCGCCGACCACGGCACGGACGACCCGCTTGCCGGCGCTCGCGGACCGCATGACAAGATCTGCCACATCGTCACCCGCGAGGGTCGGGGGCTCACCCTCGGCCGTGCCCTGCAACGGGGTGTCCGTGCCCGGCCCGACGTGGTCGCGCACCACCTCGTAGGCGGCCGGGTCGGCGACCAGCACATCGGCCTGCGCCAGGGCTTCGACGGCGCGCAGGGTCAGCAGACCCGGGTCTCCGGGTCCCGCACCGAGGAAGGTGACGTGTCCCAGGGCGCCCGTGCTCGGCTCGGCCGGGCTCGACTCGGCGCGCGCGAGGCGCGCGGGGGTGGGGTTCACAGTGCTCGCTCCCCCATCAGACCGGCCGCGCCCTTGGCCAGCATCTCGTCGGCGAGTTGGCGGCCCACGGCCACCGCCCCTTCGACGGACCCCGGCAGGGGACCGGTGGTGGACAACTGCACCAGCTGCGAGCCGTCGGTGGTGCCGACGACGCCGCGCAGGCGCAGTTCGGTGACGGTCTGCCCGTCGGCCAGCAGGTCGGCGAAGGCCCCGACGGGGGCGCTGCAACCGGCCTCCAAGTCGGCGAGCAGGGTTCGTTCGGCGGCCACGGCGATCCGGGTGTGGGGATCGTCGAGCCGCGCGAGGTGGGCGACCAGGTCGGTGCGGGACGCCACGCACTCCACCGCCAGCGCCCCCTGCCCGGGGGCGGGGAGGACGGTGTCGGGGGCCAGGAAGTCGGTGATCTCGGCGCTCCGGCCCAGCCGGCGCAGCCCGGCGGCGGCCAGCACGACCGCGTCCAGCTCGCCCGACCGCACATACCCGATCCTGGTGTCAACGTTGCCCCGGATCGGAACCATCTCGATCTCGCGCCCCAACGCCCGTGCCCAGGCGTTGAGTTGGGACATCCGCCGGGGCGAGCCCGAGCCGATCCTGGCCGGGCCCGAGGAGCCGCCGGCCATGGCCAGCGCCTCGAAGCCGAGGCCGTCGCGGGCCACCAGCGCGTCCCTGGGGTCGGCGCGCGGCGGCACGGCCGCCAGCGCCAGCTCGACGGGCTGCGCGGTCGGCAGGTCCTTCAGCGAGTGCACGGCGAAATCGATCTCCCCGGCCAGCAGCGCGTCGCGCAGCGCCGAGACGAAGACTCCCGTGCCGCCGATGCTCACCAGGCTCTCCCGGGAGACGTCCCCGTAGGTGGTGATCTCCACCAGCTCGACGGGCTGCCCGGTCAGCCGGGTCACCTCGTCGGCGACGCCGCGTGACTGCGCCATCGCCAACTGGCTCCGCCGGGTTCCGAGCCGCAGGGCATTCATGACCGCTCCTGTTCCGGGTTGCGAACGGCGACCGCCGCCCGCGGGTCGAGATCGAAAAGCTGGCGCAGCGCGGTCGCGTAGTGGTCGCCGCCCGGCTCCCCGGCCAGCTCCTTGACCCGCACCGTCGGCGCGTGCAGCAGCTTGTCCACCACCCGGCGCACCGTTCTGGTGATCTCGGCGCGCTGCTTGTCGTCGAGGTCGGGCACCCGGCCGTGCAGCCGGGTCAGCTCGGCGGCCACCACGTCGGAGGCCATCTCGCGCAACGCGACCACCGTGGGCGTGATGTGCGCGGCCCGGCGGGCGGCGGAGAAGGCCGCGACCTCCTCGGCGACGATGGAACGCACCGCGTCCACGTCGGCGGCCATCGGGGCGTCGGCCGAGGCGGCGGCGAGCGACTCGATGTCGACGAGCCGGGCGCCGTCGAGGCCGTGCACGGCGCCGTCGATGTCGCGTGGCATGGCCAGGTCGAGCAGCGCCAGCGGCCGGCCGCGCTCCTTGAGGGCGTGCGCGACGGTCTCGGCGGTGAGCACCAGGCCGGTGGCGCCGGTGCAGGAGACGACCAGGTCGGCGACGGCCAGCTCGGCCGCGACGGAGATCGCGTTGATCGGCACCGCGCGCGCCTTCACGCCCTCCTCGCGCCCCAACGCGCCGGCGAGCCGCTCGGCGCGCTCCAAGGTCCGGTTGGCGATCACCAGTTCGGTCACGCCGGCGCGGGCCAGCGTGGTGGCGGCCAGCGAGGACATCGAGCCGGCGCCGACCACCAGCGCCCGCCGGCCGGCCGCCCAGTCGGCGACCGGCTCGCCGGCCGCCAGCTGCGTGAGCCCGAAGGTGACCAACGACTGGCCGGCCCGGTCGATCCCGGTCTCGCTGTGCGCCCGCTTGCCGACCCGAAGCGCCTGCTGGAACAGCTCGTTGAGCAGCCGCCCCGCCGTGTGCTCGTCCTGGGCCAGCGCCAGCGCCGACTTGATCTGGCCGAGGATCTGCCCCTCGCCGATCACCATCGAGTCCAGGCCGCAGGCGACGTTCATCAGGTGCCGCACCGCGCGGTCCTCGTAGTGGACGTAGAGGTAGGGGCGCAGCTCGTCGACCGGCACCCCGCCGTGCCGCGCGAGCAGTTCGGTGAGCCCGTCCACGCCGGGGTGGTAGCGGTCCACCTCGGCGTACAGCTCGATGCGGTTGCAGGTGGCCAGCAGCGTGCCCTCGGCGGCGGTGCCGTCCACGAGGTCGCGCAGCAGCCGACCGGCGGCGTCCTGGGTGAGCGCCGCGCGCTCCAACAGGCTGACGGGGGCGCTGCGATGGCTGAGCCCGACGACCAACAGCGTCATGCCGGCATCACCGCCGGGATGTCGCCGTCGGGGCCCTGGTCCCGGCTCGGCCCCCGGGGCGCGGCGCCGGGCGCGAGCGGTTCGGGCACCTCGGAGGCGAGCGCCTCGGCGGCCTTGCGCTGCTCGTGGAAGGCGAGGATCTGCAACTCGATGGAGAGGTCCACCTTGCGCACGTCCACGCCGTCGGGCACGGAGAGCACCGTCGGCGCGAAGTTGAGGATCGAGGTGACGCCGGCGGCCACCAGCCGGTCGCACACCTGCTGCGCGGCGCCGCCCGGGGTGGTGATCACGCCGATGGACACGCCGTTGGTGTCGATGATCGACTCCAACTCGTCGACGTGGCGCACCTCGATGCCGGCCACCTGCCGGCCGGCCAGCGCCGGGTCGGCGTCGATCAGCGCGGCGACCCGGAAGCCACGGGAGGCGAAGCCGCCGTAGTTGGCCAACGCGGCCCCGAGGTTGCCGATCCCGACGATCACGACGGGCCAGTCCTGGGTGAGACCAAGCTCACGGGAGATCTGGTAGACCAGGTACTCGACGTCGTAGCCGACGCCCCTGGTGCCGTAACTGCCCAGGTAGGAGAAGTCCTTGCGGAGCTTGGCCGAGTTGACGCCGGCGGCGCTGGCCAGCTCCTCGGAGGAGACCGTGGGCACCGAACGCTCGGAGAGCGCCGTCAGGGCCCGCAGATACAGCGGAAGCCGGGCGACGGTCGCCTCGGGAATCCCTCGGCTTCGGGTCGCCGGTCGGTGGTTTCGGCCAGTTGCCACGGTGCTCCTGCCGGTCGGGCCATCCGGAAGGCGGCTACCTGCGGCGCCTGGGCCACAACCGCTCAACCGCGCCCAGGCTATGCCTTTGTGAACGCGTGCACAAAGATTGTGTCCGTTTTGTCCGGGCAAAGTGACCGGTGCCACATGGACCAACACGGACACCTGGCCACACTCCTCACCTATACGCCCCCGAAGGGAAAAATCGACCCCGAATGGTAATCCAGATCGGGTCAGGCTCCCAAAGCGCGCCGGAGCCGCCGCTCGTCCACCCTCAGGAAGTCGTGCTGCTCGCCGTCCACCAGCACCACCGGGATCTGTTCCCAGTACCTGCGGTGCAACTCCGCGTCCCGCTCGATGTCCTTCTCCTCCCATCTGACCCCCAACTCCCCACAGACCTCGCTCACCACCCGCCGCGCCTCGTCGCAGAGATGACAGCCGGGCCGACCGACCAGAGTGACCAGTCTCTCGGCCCGCTCGACGGGAGGCGCCTTCCGCGAGGCGCGGCGCAACGGATTCATGCCGCCCATTCTGCCGCCGCCCGGCCACCCCGACGCCATGCCGGCGCCATCCACCGGCCCGCCCGGGGTGACTATGCTCGAAGCATGGCCAGGCGCCCCTTCACCGAGTTGTCCTCGTCGTGGGCCCAACGCCCCCGGGGTTGGCTCACCACGCGTCGCCGCACGGCCACCGAGCGCAGTGTGGTGGCCGGGGAGGCGGCGGCCGAGGCCGCGCGCCAGGCGGCGCACGCTCCCGCGCACGAGGGCGAGGACGCCCCGGAGTTCCCGACCCCGGGCGACCCCAAGGCCGCCGCGTTCTTCGACCTGGACAACACCGTGATGCAGGGCGCGGCGATCTTCCACCTCGGCCGCGGCCTCTACAAGCGCAAGTTCGTCACCACGCGCGAACTGCTCCGCTTCGCCTGGCAGCAGACCTACTTCAGGCTGGCCGGCGCCGAGCACGCCGGGCACATGGCCGACGCCCGCGACAGCGCGCTCTCCATTGTCCGGGGCCACCGGGTCTCCGAGCTGACGACCATCGGCGAGGAGATCTACGACGAGTACATGGCGCACCGCATCTGGCCCGGCACCCGCGCCCTGGCCCAGGCGCACCTGGACGCGGGCCAACGGGTCTGGCTGGTGACGGCGGCCCCGGTCGAGACGGCCACCATCGTCGCCCGCCGGCTCGGGCTGACCGGGGCGTTGGGCACGGTCGCGGAGTCGGTCGGCGGGGTCTACACCGGCCGCCTGGTCGGCGAGCCGCTGCACGGCCCGGCCAAGGCCCTGGCCGTGCGGGCGTTGGCCGAGGCGGAGGACCTGGACCTCTCCCGCTGCGCGGCCTACAGCGACTCGGCGAACGACATACCGCTGCTCTCCCTCGTCGGCCACCCCTACGCGATCAACCCCGACGCCCAACTCCGCGCCCACGCACGGGAGATGGGTTGGCGGCTGCGCGACTACCGCACGGGCCGCAAGGCGGTGCGGATCGGCGTGCCGGCGGCGGCCGGCGCCGGGGCCGTGGTGGGCGGCGCGGCCGCCGCCCTGGCCGTCCACCGCCGCCGCCGCTGAACGCGACCCACCGACCCACCGACCCACCACCGGGAACGCACGCCCGGATGTGACCATCCCCCGGCCAGGTCGTTGGGTTGGCTGGACCCCTCTCCGGCCGGGCACAACGGGGCAGGCCAGGGGCCATCGATCAAAATCGGTCACACGCGGATCAAAAGCCATATCCATGTGATCGCTTTACCCCTGGCGTACCCGTGGCGCAGTGTGCACAACGCGTAACTCTTCAAACCGAATCGGCGATTTACGCAACTGGGCGTAGCACCGTCTACACGAAGCGTTATTCTCCTCAGACGCGTTCCGGTCCCCACCCGTCTCCAGCCAGGCGACGGCACCGGACCAAGCACCGCTCGTCTTGGAAGCTCTGCCTCTGGGAGTCCCGTGTACCCACACGTCGGGGTTGTCGCCTCGGGCCTGGCTACGCTGCGCACGACGGTCCTCGACCGGCTGCGCGACCTCGTCCCCCCCGCGTACGCCGCCCCTGCCCTCGCCACACCAGTTCCCGGGGGACCGTTCGCCTACGCCCTGGCCGAAAGCACCGCGGGCGCCGCCACCGCCGGCAGACGCGCCCGCTCCGGCTCCGCCGGCGCCTCGACGGCCCGCCGCCCGGCGGCCGACAGCGACAGCCGCCGGATGATGGACCTGGTCGAGCGCGCGCAGAACGGCGAGTCCGAGGCGTTCGGCAGCCTCTACGACCACTACTCGGACACCGTCTACCGGTACATCTACTACCGCGTCGGCGGCCGGGCCACCGCCGAGGACCTCACCAGCGAGACCTTCCTGCGCGCCCTGCGCCGGATCGGCACCTTCACCTGGCAGGGCCGCGACTTCGGCGCCTGGCTGGTCACCATCGCGCGGAACCTGGTCGCCGACCACTTCAAGTCGAGCCGGTTCCGCCTCGAAGTGACCACCGGCGAGATGCTCGACGCCAACGAGGTGGAGCGCAGCCCCGAGGAGTCGGTCCTGGAGTCCCTCGCCAACTCGGCTCTGCTGGACGCCGTTCACAAGCTCAACCCGCAGCAGCAGGAGTGCGTCACCCTCCGCTTCCTCCAGGGCCTCTCGGTCGCCGAGACCGCCCGCGTCATGGGGAAGAACGAGGGCGCCATCAAGACCCTCCAGTACCGCGCCGTCCGCACCCTCGCCCGGCTCCTCCCCGACGACGCGCGCTGAGCCGCACCGCCCACACCCACCACCCGCCCACACCCACCGTCCCCAGCCGCCCACCGCGCCCGGCCGCGCACCCCGAACACCCCGAACACCTCGAACACCCCGAACACCCACGTCACCCCGCGTCACCCAGGAACCACCGCGCCTCGGGAGCCACCCCCAGAACACGGCGGAGGGTAGACATGTGCAATCACTCAGTCACATAATCTGCCAGCCGTAACCCGAGTGCCTGTCCACTCGTTGTCGGGTTCGCGGGCTCCCTACGGCCACATTCCGCCAGTGCTTTCACTCTTCCGGATGCTCCTGGCGGAAGCCCGAAACTTCCGGCCCCGTCAGGGAGTCCTTCGTGTGACGAGAGGAGGTGCCGTCCGTGATCGGTTCCGTGTCGGCAAACCGCCGCGCCCAAGCCTTCGCCCAGCTGCTCGACGAGGCCCGACCACCCGGCGAGACGCGACCCCCGGGCGAGCAGACCGCGACGACGGCCGAGCGCCGCCCGGCCGCCCCCGAGGCCGACCAGTCGCCGCTGCTGGCCGTGGTGGAGCGGCTGGCCGCCCTGCCCAAGCCCGAGCTGTCGGCCGATACCCGCGCCGCCCAACGCGCCGCGCTGCTGGCCGCGATGGACGAGGCCCAGGCCGAGGGCAGCGCGGGGAACGCCCCCGGCCTGCCCCGCGTGCCACCGCAACAGCGCCGCACCCGCGAGGAGGGCCCGGGACCGCTCAGCCGACTCCGGCCACGATCCCGCCTCTCCAAGAGCCTGGCCGCCGGCGGGCTCACCGTCAGCGTCGCCGCCGGCGCCTTCGGCGGAGTCGCCGCCGCCTCCAACGACGCCCTCCCCGGCGACACCCTCTACGGCCTCAAGCGCGGCATGGAGGACCTCCGGCTCGACTTCGCCAGCGGCGACAGCGACCGGGGCCAGCTCTACCTCGACCAGGCCACCACCCGCCTCCACGAGGCCAGGGACCTGCTCGCCCGCCAGCCCGCCGACTCCCCGCTCGACCACGAGCGCCTCGGCGACATCCGCCGCGCCCTCTCCAACATGCGCGACGACGCCTCCGAGGGACACCGCCTGCTGACCCGCGCCTACGAGAAGCACGGCTCCCTCGGCTCCCTCCAGTCCCTCTCCAGCTTCTTCGAGGGCCAGAACGCCACCTGGCAGGAGGTCCGGCGCGCGCTCCCGCCCCAGCTCGGCGACGTCAAGGAGGAGGTCACCGACGTCCTCGACGCCATGCGCGAGGACATCGCCCCGCTCCGCTCCCTGCTGCCCCCCGAGCCGACGGAGAACGCCTCGACCGAACGCCTCAACGCGTCCCTCCGCCCGCCGGCCGCCACCACCGACACCGACGCCGCCGAGACCCAGGCGACCACGGACGAACCCACCGCCCCCGAGGCCGAGTCCGACACGACCAGCCCCGAGCCGTCCCGGGAGGGCGAGGGCCTGCTGGAGGGCACCGGCCTCCTCGACGGCGTCGCCCCCGAGACCGAGGGCCCCACCGGCTCCACCGCCGGCACCCCCGAGTCCGGCTCGGGCTCCGGCCAGGACCAGGCCGACATCACCATCCCCCCGCTCCTGGAAGACCTCATCCCCGAGCTGGGCCTCGACGTCGGCCCCACCGAGGAAGGCCGCTGAGCCTGGCCCAGACGTCCCCGACTCCCAGAGAAGCTCAGAAGAAGACCGAGCGCCGCCCCACCAGCAGCTTGTACAGCGTGTGCTGGATGGTCTCCCGCACCTGGTCCGTCAGTTGGAACATCAGCATCGGGTCCTCGGCGGCCTCCGGCGGCCGGTCGCCCGTCTCGATCGGCTCACCGAACTCGATCGTCCACTTCGTCGGCAACGGCACCGCCCCCAGCGGCCCCAACCAGGGAAACGTCGGGGTCAACGGGAAGTACGGCAGGCCCAACAGCCGCGCCACCGTCCGCGCGTTCCCCACCATCGGATGGATCTCCTCGGCCCCGACGATCGAGCACGGCACGATCGGCACCCGCGCGCGCAGCGCCGTGGCGACAAAGCCGCCCCTCCCGAACCGCTGCAACTTGTACCGCTCGGCGAAGGGCTTGCCTATGCCCTTGAACCCCTCGGGCATCACGCCCACCAACTCGCCCCGCTGCAACAGCTCCTGGGCGTCCTCCGCACAGGCCAGCGTGTGCCCGGCCTTGCGCGCCAGCTCGTTGACGACCGGCAGCTGGAAGACCAGGTCCGCCGCCAGCAGCCGCAGCCGCCGCCCCGCCGGATGCCGCTCCCGCACCGCGACCTGCGTCATCAACCCGTCCCAGGGCAACGTCCCCGAGTGGTTCGCCACGATCAACGCGCCACCCTCGGCCGGCACATGCTCGATCCCCCGCACCTCCACCCGGAAGTACCGCTCGAACACCGGCCGCAGCAGCGGCATCAACACCTCGTCCGTCAGCTCCCGGTCGAAGCCGAAGTCGTCCACCTCGTACTCGCCGGCCAACCGCCGCCGCAGGAACGCCAACCCGCGCTCCAGCGCCGACTCCCCCGGCCCGCTCCCCCGCTCCACGCCCTCGCCGCCCTCGCCGCCCTCACCGGCCCCGCCCGCCGCCTCGGCGGACGACCGCAGGGAACGGCGCTCGCCCTCGTCGAACGGGATCACCTTGGCGTCAGCCACGGCGCACCACCTCCTCCAACCGCCCGACCACCCGGGACAGCCGCTCCGGCGCCAGCGGCCCCCCGCCGTGCACCGCCGCGAAGTCCGCGAACGTCTCCGCCGTCGTGTGCGGCAGAGGCCCGCCCATCGCCTCCCGCAGCAGGCGCGTCCGCGCCACCCGACCGGCCAGCAGCGAACGGAACTGCTCGGCGGAGAGCCCCGAGATCCCCAACGACCGCAGCGCCGAACCCACCAACGGCGTCAGCGGCGACAGCACCGGCACCGTCGGCCGGCCCAGCCGCCGCGCGGCCTGCGACAGCGTCAACACCCCGTCGCCCGCCACGTTGTACACGCCGTCCCCCGGGCCCGGTCCAGGATCGCGCACCGCCCAGGCCAGCACCTCCAGGGCGTCGTCCTCGTGCACCAGCTGAAGACGCGGATCGTAGCCGAGGATCGTCGGCAGCACGGGCAGCCGGAAGTACGCCGCCATCCGGGAGTCCGAGCCGGGCCCCAGCAGATGCGCGAAGCGCAGCACCGTCACCGCGACCTCGGGCCGCCGGCGGGCGAACCCCCGCACATAGCCCTCGACCTCCGCCACATCGCGGGCGAACCCACCGCCGGCCGCCGCCCTCGGCGGGCTGTCCTCGCCGAACAGCGCCGGCTCCCTGGCGGGGCTGCCGTAGACCTGAGTGCTCGACCGCACCACCAGCCGCCGCAGCCCCGGCACCTTCTGGCACGCGCCGAGCAGCTGCATCGTGCCCAGGACGTTGTTCTCCTTGACCGCCGACCGGCTCTCGCCGGGAACGGGCGGGGCATCCCGCACGTCCAGGTGCACCACGGTCTCCACCGCGCGCTCCGCGAGCACCGCCACCAGCGTCGGCCGCCGCACATCCGTGCTCAGGAACTCGACCCCGGGCAGCCGCCGCAGCGGCGGGCGCCGGTCGACCGCGATCAGCCGCCCCACCTCGGGATCGCGCCGCAACAGGGCCAGGAGCCGAGCCCCCAGCGCGTCCCCGGCCCCCGTGACCAGCACCGTCCTGCCCATGGCCCCCTCCACACACGTCGGCCCTCCCGCCCGGGAGGGCGAGAGGGCCGGATCAGCAGCGCTCGCTCACTTCTTGTTGCGACGCTGCACACGCGTGCGCTTCAGCAACTTGCGGTGCTTCTTCTTCGCCATCCGCTTACGCCGCTTTTTGATAACAGAGCCCACGACTACCCTCGCTCACTTCGCTTACTCGGTGCGGGGCGTCCGAGCCCACACGACCTACATGGGCTCAGCCTACCGTTGACCGGGTGATGCGGGTTAATCGAGGGGTGCGCGGGGACTCCGCCCGATGTCAGGCGCTCTCGACGCCGACAAAGGACTCCTGGAGGTACTCATGGACGGCTTGCTCGGGAACCCGGAAGGACCTTCCCACTCGGATCGCGGGCAGATGACCGGCGTGCACCAGGCGGTACACGGTCATCTTGGAGACTCGCATCACCGCGGCGACCTCCGCCACGGTCAGGAACTTGGCCTCGCTCAGAGACCTTTCAGCAGCAGCCATGTCACACCTGACCTTCCGCACATGTCGGACACCGGCTTCCCCTCCGGTGACTCCCTCTCGCATGTGCGCTCCTCCCCAGATTAGGGGCGGGTGATGCGAGTGGGGAAGAGGTGCCTCAACCGGCCTTTTCCAGCGAGCCGTCCCTTACCACGACAGAGAACACCCTTTGTCACATAGTGCGTACGCAGGGCGTAGTCCCCGTCTCACGGCACGGCCACCCCGCAACGGGACGCCTCCCGGGGAACGTTGGTCGCCCCGGACACCAACTCGCCCCGCCGACACGGCCGCCCCCGCGCTCCCGCCCCTGACCAGCACCGAAGCCCCCGAGCCCGAACGGCGACCGAACGGCCGACCTCGTCAACTCACCGCAAGCACACACCGCTTGAACGAGTGACAACGCGAAGCCACATCCGAACGCGACCGTCGCCCCGCTCGGCGACCGCCCCCGACCGGCTCACTCGACGAGCCGGGAGACGTAGCGGCAATCACATAGCTTTGTCGATAGATCCCCACCGCAACGAGCGCAGGGTAAACGGTCCCTCCCGACGGGGCGGCGGCTCAACGGCCGTAGCGGAACACCCACAACGTCCCTGCTCGGAGGCGCGAGGGGGCGGTCAGGCCAGCAGACCGTGGTGCGGGTAGACCGCCCGGCGCGCGGCGAGGATCGCCTGGTCCACCCGGTCCGCCGGATCATATCCGGTGCCCCAGTCCGACCAACGCGGGGCCCTGCCGTCGGTCATCCGACGCGGCCCTTCCCCCTGGGTCAACGCGAAGACCCGCCGCCGCCACTCCTCCGGCACCGGGGTCTCCGGCGGCACGGGCGCGTGTGCGGCGATCCCCACGAGATGGCTCCAGATCCGGGGAACGACGTCCACCACCGCGTAGCCGCCACCGCCCAACGCCAGCCACCGCCCCTCGGCGTGCTCGTGCGCCCAGGCGTGCGCGGCCTCCGCGCCCAGCCGTTGGGCGTCCAGGCTGAGCGTCAGATGGGCCAGCGGGTCCTCGAAGTGGGTGTCGGCCCCGTGCTGCGAGACCAGCACCTGGGGTCGGAACGCCGCCAGCAGCTCGGGCACCACCGCGTGCAGCGCGCGCAGCCACGCCTCGTCCGAACTCCCGGCCGGCAGCGCCACATTGACGGCACTGCCCTGGGCACTCTCGGCACCGTTCTCCTCCGGCCACCCGGTGCCGGGGAAGAGGCTGCGCGGATGTTCGTGCAGCGAGATCGTCAGCACCCGGGGGTCGGACCAGAAGGCGCTCTGCACGCCGTCGCCGTGGTGCACGTCCAGGTCGAGATAGGCGACGCGTTCGGCGCCGAGTTCCAGCAGCCGGGCGATGGCGAGCGCGGGGTCGTTGTACACGCAGAAGCCCGACGCGGCGGCCGGCATGGCGTGGTGCAGCCCGCCGGCGAAGTTCACCGCGTGTGCCACCTCCCCGCGCCAGATGTCCTCGGCACCGGCCACGGACTGCCCGGCGATCAGCGCGGACGCCTCGTGCATCCCGGCGAACGCCGGGTTGTCCATGCTGTCGAGGCCGAACCCGCCCTCCCGAACGGCGGGTTGGCGTGAGGCCCGCCGCACGGCCTCGACATAGTCGGGCTCGTGGACCAGGGCCAACGTTTCCTCGTCGAGGGCGGGCGCACCGCGCACGGTGAGCCTGCGGTCGAGCCCCAGCGCCTCGACGAGCGCCATGGTCAGGGTCAGTCGCACCGGGTCCATGGGGTGACCCGAGCCGAAGTCGTACCGGGTGACGCCCTCGTCCCACAGCAGGCGCGCTTCTCCGCTCATGGCCTCACCGTAACGCAGAAAAGGTTGAAGGGGATTACCAAGACGAGAGTCTTGGTAATCCCCTTCAACCATCTTCAATAATTGTCCGGCGGTGTCCTACTCTCCCACACGGTCCCCCATGCAGTACCATCGGCGCTGGAAAGCTTAGCTTCCGGGTTCGGAATGTAACCGGGCGTTTCCTTCCCGCCATGACCACCGGAACCCTAACA
>NZ_VDLZ02000005.1:0-484291 GCF_006334905.2 Streptomyces sp. 3MP-14 | reverse complement strand
ACCACCAACACCGAACGAACCGCCGCACTGACCGACTACCTCCACACCTACAACTACCATCGCTCCCACACCGCACTCGGAGGCCAACCACCCATCAGCCGCGTAAACAACCCTGCAGGCCAATACACCTAGCCAGCGGCGATGGGGCTCGCCTCGCAGCGGCCCGGCGGGCCCGACTCGAACAGGGGCGAGCGGACTCGGCCCGGCGGGCCTCACCGGTGGTGCCAGCAGTCCCGGCCGGTTCGAATGGCCGACGCCGAGGCGCCCACCTAGGCTGACAAACATGGACGACAAGGACATCCTCGCCCGTGTCGACGAGCTGGTCGCGGAGGAGCGGGCCCTGCGGGACCGGTCCACCGGGCGCGGCCTCGCGGAGGAGGAACGGGTGCGCCTGAGCGACCTGGAGGTCCGGCTCGACCAGTGCTGGGACCTGCTGCGCCAGCGCCGCGCCCGCGACGAGTTCGGCGCCAACCCCAACGCGGCCGTCACTCGCCCCGCCCGCGAGGTCGAGGGTTACGAGTCCTGACGCCCGGCCCCTGCCGGGCGCCCCACGCGCGTCGGGCGCCGGGGCCTTCGGGTGCGGGCCGGTGGCCGGTGCGGGGCAGCCCGACTGGTCGTTTGTTGGTCAACGAGACTCTGCGGTGTGGTTGGGGTTCTGGCGCGGGCTACGACGCCTGGCCTACATGGCGCACGACCAGCCGGGTGCGGGCGTAACGAATACCGGCAAGAGGCTGGCTGGGAAGGGGGGCGCGGCTTCCGGAAGGTGGAGTTCGTTGCCGAACGGAGACCAGCTCTGGCGACCGTGCCCCACGGGCGCAGGGACCGCGCCGAGTTCGAGGGCCGTTTGGCCGCTGGGGGCGTGCGTAGCGCGCACCGGCTTCGCCGGCCTGCCCCGGCACGTCGCCCGTCTCGGACGTGACCGATCGTCGGGCGTCTCACGGGGACGGTGCCGGTTGGTCGTTGAGAGGCGGGTGGGTGGTGGGGTCGGGTCAACGACCACGCTGCCGCGCGAACAACGCCTGCCGTCCTGGTAGTCCGCGCGCCGCCGACTCCCGAAGGCGGGCGCGCGGGGGGTGGGGGACCTTTTTTCTAGGTGCCCGTTTGGAAGTGAACAGATCGTTCAACAACCCAGGCGCGAAGCGCCGCGCGTCCTCGTACGACGGCGACGGCATCGCCCCGGAGGTCGGCGACCCGCGCCGGGCCGGCCGACCCGGCGCACCTCGGTCAACGGGTCGCGGCCACCGCCAGCTCCCCCGCTCACGCGGAGCGCGCTCCCGTTCGCGCGGAGCGCTCCGCCCCGGGGCGTTCGCCGTTCCGGTACTGGCCGGGTGACATGCCCAGTTCCCGGCGGAACGCCTTCGCGAACGCGAACTCCGAGCTGTAGCCGCTGCGTTGGGCGACGACCCGGAGCGGGGCGTCGGTCGAGTCCAGCAGCCGCCCGGCGACCGTCATACGCCACCAGGTCAGATACGCCAGCGGCGGCTGGCCCACCACCGTGGCGAACCGCCGGGCGAACGCGGCCCGGGACAGCCCGGCCAGCCGCCCCAGCTCCGCGACCGTCCACGGGTGGGCCGGGTCCCGGTGGATCGCGTCGAGCGCGTCGGCGATCGCCGGGTCCGCCAGGGCGGCGGCCCAGCCCGTGGTCGCCTGCTCGGAGTGGTCGGCCAGCCAGGCCCGCAGGATGTACAGGAGCAACGTGTCCAGGAGCGCAGGGATCGCGGCGTCCGAGCCGGGCCCCGGCGCCTCCAGTTCGCCGCCGAGCAGGTCAACGGCCCCGCGCAGCGCCCGATGTGCCCCGATCCGCGCGGGCAGATGGACGACGGGCGGCAGCTCGGCGAGCAGCGGATGCGGCCGCGCGCGGCTCAGCCGGTAGGCGCCGCACAGCAGCAGCGTGGTGGGCCCGCCGCCCGGCTCCTGCGGCGCCTCCCACACCCACTCCTCGCCCCGACGAACGACGGGCACCAGGGGCGTGTCCGGCGCGTCGGCGAGACCGTAGGCCCCGCCCTGCGCCAGGAACACGACATCCCCCGCCGAGAGCGCGAGCGGCTCCCCGCCCTCGGGCGGCAACAGCCAGCAGGAGCCCTGGAGCACGACATGGAATCCGGCGCCCTCCGACGCCGGGAACCTCATCCCCCAGGGCGCCGAGCGGCATGTCCGCGACGAGTGCGGAACGCCGGTGCGCATCACGGCGATCGCATCGCTCAGTACATCCATGCCCCCGATCCTAGGCCGACCGCCCCGCGGCCATCCGTCCAGTGCGGAAGACGATGGGACAAATCCGCGAGACCGTGGGACATGGGGCGTCCAGCGAGGCGTCCGTAGCGTTCCCGGTATGGCAACGCACACATCCGATACGACACCTGTCCGCACCGTGTTCTTCGACGAGATCGGCGGCCCCGAGGTCCTGACCCTGCGGGAGGTCGCCCTGGCCGAGCCGGGCCCCGGGGAGGTCCGGGTCCGGGTCGACGCCGTCGGCCTCAACCGCGCGGAGGCGCTGTTCCGTTCCGGCGGCTACTACTACCCGGCCGCCCTCCCCGGCTCGCGGCTCGGCTACGAGGCGTCGGGCGTGGTGGAGTCGGTGGGCGCCGGCGTCACCGCTTTCGCCCCGGGCGACCCGGTGTTGACCGGCCCCGGGATCGAGATGAGCGCCCAGGGCGTCTACGCGGAGCGGGTGGTGCTGCCCGTCGATTCGGTGGTTTCGCGCCCGGCCCCGCTGGACGCCGTCGCCGGCGCCGCGCTGTGGCTGGCCTACTCCTCCGCCTACGGCGGGCTGGTGGAGGTGGGCGGGCTGCGCGCCGGCGACCATGTGGTGATCAACGCCGCATCGAGCGGCGTCGGCGTCGCGGCCGTCCAGACCGCCGCGCGCCTCGGCGCGTTTCCCCTCGCGGTCACCCGCACCGCCGCCAAGCGGCAGCGGCTGCTGGACCTCGGCGCCGCGCGGGTGATCGTCTCGGACGAGGAGGACGTGCCGGAGGAGGTCCGGCGGCTGACGGGCGGCCGGGGCGCCGAGTTGGTCTTCGACGCGGTGGGCGGGCCCGGCCTCCCCGAGTTGGCCACGGCGGCGACCGCCGGCGGAACGGTGGTCACCTACGGCTGGCTCGGCGGCGGGACCACGCGGATGCCGCTCAACTGGCCGCTCACCGTGCACGGTTACAACAACGTCGAGATGACGTCCTCGGCCGAGCGCCGGCGGCGCGTCAACGCCTTCCTGGCCGCCGGGGTCGGGGACGGCTCCCTCCAGCCGGTGGTCGGCGAGGTCCTCCACGGCCTGGAACGGATCGGCGACGCCCATCGTCTGCTGGAGTCCAACGCGCACATCGGCAAGATCGTGGTCACGGTCGACCACGGGAACGGCTGACCGGTCCGGACCGGTCAGCCGAGCGCACCGGACCGCACCGCACCGGACCGCACCGCGCCGGACTGGCTGGGCGTACGGGAACGGCCGACCGCGCCGGCACGGCCGACCCCAGGAGAACGGCCACCGCAGCGGAACGGCCCGCCGCGCCAGAACGGGCAGCCGTGCCGGGACGGCCGATCCCACGAGAACAGCCCAGCGCAGCGGAACGGTCCACCGCACGCGGTGTCCGCGACGCCGCCGGCTCACCCGCCGCCGGAGTCCTCCAGGCGCAGGTAGTGGTCCAGCCGCGCCCGGTCCGCGCCGCCAGGCCCCGGCCCGGGGCCAAGCCCAGGCCCCGGCCCCGGCCCCGGGTAGCGGCGCAGCAGCCGGGCCGCGTGGTCGGGCCCGTACTGCGGATTGAGGTCGCTGGTGAGGCTGCGGGAGAGGAGCGCGAGATCGGACAGCCGGTCGGCCAGCCCGAGCCGGCCGAGGTCCACCAGCCCGGTGACCCGGCAGGAGCCGGGGTCCAGCAGGACGTTGGGCAGACACAGGTCCCCGTGGCAGACCACCACGTCCGACGGGTCGGCGGCCCGCGCCCGCCACGCCGGCCCCCGGTCGAACGGGCAGTCGGCGGGCGGGAGTTGATGGAGCGCCCGGGCGATGTCGGCCAGCGCGTCCACCACGGCGTTCCGCCGCTCGGCCGGCCAGGGCTCGGCCGCCGAGCGGCCGGGCAGCGCGCCCGTCAGCAGCCAGCTGTGGCGACCGTCCGTGCCGGCGTCCCACACCTCGGGCGCCGGCAGGCCGCGCCCGGCCAGCCAGCGCGCCCGTTCGGCCTCGGCGAGCGGGTCGAAGCCGGTGTCCCTGCCGCCGTCCGGGCGCGTGCCGGCGTCGGCGGCGGCGACCTTCAGATAGCGCCCGTCAGCCAGGCGCAGCACCCGCGCGCCGGAGTGCCCGATCGTCACCGGCGTCCAGGGCTCGCCGCCGTACCGGCGGGCCAGGGCACGCCGGGGCCAGGGGGCGGGCTCGGGAGGCACGGCGGCCATGCTGCCGTGTAGCCTCTGCCCCCGGCAAGGCGAATTCTTCGAGGTGGGGCCAGGTGGGAGCCAGGTGGCGGTGCGGCGGATCACGACCAGGAACGCGCGCTTCCAGCAGTGGCAGGCGCAGCTGACCAACCGCACCAAGCGGCAGCGCGCCGGCGAGTTCCTGGTGCAGGGCGTGCGCCCCATCTCCCTGGCCGTGGAGCACGGTTGGCCGATCAGGACGCTGATCCACGACGCGGAGCGCCCGCCGACCGCCTGGGCCCGCCGGCTGCTGGCCGAGGTTCCGGCGGAGCGGGTGGCGATGGCGCCCGAGCTGCTGACCGACCTGGGCGAGAAGGAAGAGGGCCCGCCCGAGCTGGTGGCCGTCGCCGAGTTGCCGCCCGACGAGCTGTCCAGGATCGCGGTGGACGACGCGTTCCTCGGGGTGGTCTTCGACCGGCCGACCAGCCCGGGCAACGTGGGCAGCCTGATCCGTTCCGCCGACGCGTTCGGCGCCTCCGGGCTGGTGGTCACCGGCCACGCCGCCGACGTCTACGACCCCAAGTCGGTGCGGGCCAGCACGGGTTCGCTGTTCGCGCTTCCCGTGGTGCGCGCCCCGGGGCAGCGCGAGGTGCTCTCCTGGCTGGCCGAGGCCGCGCCGCCCGGCGGGCCTGTGACCGTGGTCGGCACCGACGAGGGCGGCACGGTCCCGATCGACGCCTGCGACCTGACCGGACCCGTGCTGCTCCTCGTCGGCAACGAGACCCGTGGCCTGAGCGCGGCCTGGCGGGAGCGGTGCGATGTGCTGGTGTCCATCCCGATGACCGGCTCGGCCAGTTCGCTCAACGCGGCCAACGCCGCCAGCGTGGTCCTCTACGAGGCGGCCCGCCAGCGCCGCGCCGCCGCCCACGCGCCGGCGTGAGCAGGGCGAACGGTGCGCGCGGGGCGCACGGCGGCCGCGCGCACGCCCCGCGCACGCCCGTCAGTTGAGCTGCCCCACCGTGAGCGCCGCATAGGCGCCGCCGCGCGCCAGCAGTTCCTCGTGGGTCCCGCTCTCCACGATCTCCCCGTGGTCGAGGACCACGATCCGGTCCGCGCCCCTGATCGTGGACAGCCGGTGCGCCACCACGAAGGTGGTCCGGCCGCGCACCAGCCGGCTCAGGGCCTGCTGGACCAGCGCCTCGGAGCGGGTGTCCAGCGCGGAGGTCGCCTCATCGAGGATCAGCACCCTCGGGTCGCGGATCAACGCCCGGGCTATCGCGAGCCGTTGGCGTTGGCCGCCGGACAGCCGCGCGCCGTGCTCGCCGACCACGGCGTCCAGCCCGCCGGGCAACCGGTCGACGAACTCCAGGGCGTTGGCCGCGGCCAGGGCCTCCCGCACGGTGCCCTCGTCCGCGTCGTCCATGCCGTAGGCGACGTTCTCCCGGACGGTGCCCTCGAAGAGGATCGACTCCTGGGGGACGACGGAGACGAAGCGCCGGTAGGTCCGCAGGTCGAGGGCGCCCATGTCCACCCCGTCGAGCAACAGCCGTCCCCGGGTGGGCCGTTCGAAACCGATGAGCAGGTTGAGCACGGTGGACTTGCCGGCGCCGGACGCCCCGACCAGCGCGATCGTCTCGCCGGGCGAGACGGTCAGGCTCAACCGGCTGACGGCGGGCCGCCGTTCGTCACCCTCGTACCCGAAGGACACCTCGTCGAAGGTGAACGCCCCCCGCACGGCGGTGACTTCGGCCTTGCCCTCGTTCTCCTCCAGGGCCGGCGCCTGAAGCACCTCGCCCACCGAGCGGACCGACTCCAGTCCCTTGGTGACGACGGGCATCAGGGAGAGCAGCGTGGTGGTCGAGTTGGTCAGCGTGGCGAGGAACGCGCTGAGCATCACGACGTCGCCGGCGCTGACGTCCCACACCTCGTAGTAGGCGACCAGCGCGGCACCGGTGAGGAACGACAGGCCCAGGATGTTCAGCAGGACCCAGGAGGCCGACGCCACCCGGCCGTTGAGCAGGTCGAGGCGCATCGCGGAGTCCAACACCCGCCGCAGGGTGCCGTTCATGCGGCGCAGGGCGCTGTCCTCCAGGCCGTGGGCCCGGGTCACGGAGATCAGCCGGGTCATCTCCGCGACCCGCGTGGAGAGTTGCTCGATGTCGCGGCGGAAGTGCTCGTTGCGGGTGCGGAGTCGGAGCCGCATCCGCATCACCAGCAGGGCGGCGCAGGGCACGACCACCAGGAAGATCGGCAGGAACTCCGGGGCCCGCAGGCCGATGATGACCAGGCCGCCGATCAGCACGGTGCCGGCGCCCAGGCCCATCTCGGAGGTCTGCTGCACCATCTGTTCGATGGTCTCGACGTCGCGCACCACCTTCGCCTGGAGCACGCCGGCGCTGACGCGGTGGTGGTAGCCGATGGACAGCTGCTGCATCCGGGTGCAGAGCGCGGAGCGCAGCGCGGTGCCCATCCGCCGCACGCTGCCGTACATCAGGCGCACCCAGAGCAGGTGCAGGGGGAGGTTGACGAGCAGGATCGCCAGCACCAGACCGGCGCTGGACCAGAGGTTGCCGATGGGCAGATGGTCCACGACGGTGTCGACGATGGCGGCGGTGGTGAGGGGCAGCAGCCAGACGGGGCTGTGCTTGACGGTGAAGACCACGAACGCCAGGGCGATCCGCCAACGGTCGGGGCGGAGCAGCCAGACGAGGGTGCGGACCGGGTGTTCGCCTCGGTATCGATGTTCGAGCGGGGCTACCGGCGGGGCCACGGTGGATTGCCTCCAGATGGAAAGCGCTTACGGCCACCACGACCCTACCCCCGCGCACCCCCGCCGACCCGCTCCATTTCCGGCGTTCCGCACCGGCTTCCGGCGTTCCGCACCGGCTTCCCGCGTTCCGCCCCGGCGCGTCGGTTCGAGCCGGGCCGGGGCGGAACGTTCGGGCCGGGGCGGGGCGGAACGTTCGGGCGGTCGGACGTTCAGCCGGTGCGACGGGCGTCGGTCACCGACGGTCCGCGTACCGAATCCGGGGCGCCGCCGGCTGCTCCATGCCCTCGCCGATGAAGAAGCTCGGGTGCGGCGGCTGGTTGTACGCGGTGTTCTGCCAGGCCACCGCCGTCCGGTACTGCGGGTCGTGCATCAGCGTCGGCAGCCGCAGCTCGGTCGGCTCGTCGGTGGTGAACACCCGCAGCGCGGACTCGTCCTGGGTGCGCAGCAGCACCTCCTCGCGCCAGTCGCCGTAGAGGTCGGCCTGGAGCACCGGGTTGCCCTTGGTGTAGTTGTTGCTGTAGGTGCCCTCGGGCCGGAAGATCACCCGCTGCTCGCCCGCCTCCGGGTCCCACTTGGCGACGAACGGGGCGCCCGCCGGGTCCACGCCCTCCTCGAAGTCGTGGTCCAGGATCTCCCGCAGCGGGTCGCCGTCCCACCAGATCACGAAGTTGGCCGACGGGATCGACGTGCCCAACAGCTCGCCGGCGGCCGAACGCAGCTCGCCGTCACGGGAGTTCCACGCGCCGTCCGCCGTCACCGCCCACGCCTCGGCGCCCGGGTGGGCCGGGTCGATGTCGGCGGCGGCGCCGCGCCCGACGTCGGTGTCGGCCGGCATCCCGTAGAGCACCTCGCCGGTCCCAGCGTCCCGGAACGTGCCGCCCCGGTTCCCCGAAGAACTCATGCTCTCGTGCACAGCGAAGACCTCAAGCCCCGGCCTGCCCGGGTCCAGGTCGCCCAGATGCGCGGCGTCCCCGTGGCCAAGTCCCGTGCTGTACAGCGGAGTTCCGTCGTCGTCCAGCGCCATCGAGCCATAGACCAACTCGTCGCGCCCGTCGCCGTCCACGTCCCCGACCGCCAGGTTGTGGTTGCCCTGGCCCGCGTACCGCGAGCCCGCCTCGTCGGAGTCGAAGAACCAACGCCGGTTCAGCTGGCCCTCGTTGAAGTCGTAGGCGGCGACCGTGGTGCGGGTGTAGTAGCCACGGGCGAACAGCACCGAGGGGTGCTCCCCGTCCAGATAGGCGACGCCGGCCAGGAAACGGTCGCCTCGGTTGCCGTAGCAGTCGCCCCAGTCGCAGATGTCGCCCCGGCCCGGCTCGTAGTCGATCGTGTCCAGCGCAGCGCCGGTCTCGCCGTCGAAGACGGTCAGGAACTCGGGGCCGTCGAGGATGTAGCCGCTGTCATTGCGGTGGTCGGCGCCCGCGTCGCCGATGACAGTGCCCTCGCCGTCCACCGTGCCGTCGGCCGTCTTCAGCGTGACCTCGGCCGAGCCGTCGCCGTCCAGGTCATACACCTGGAACTGGGTGTAGTGCGCGCCGGAACGGATGTTGGGGCCCAGGTCGATCCGCCACAGCTGCTCGCCGTCCAGCGTGTAGGCGTCCAGATAGGTGTTACCGGTGTATCCGGCCGAGGAGTTGTCCTTGGCGTTGCTCGGCTCCCACTTCTGGACGACCTCGTAGCGGCCGTCGCCGTCCAGGTCGCCGACCGAGGCGTCGTTGAGGTGGTAGGTGTACTCCACCCCGTCGGGCGACACCCCGCCCTCGGGCCGGTTGACGGGAATGTCGCGGTACTGCCCCGCCCACACCCCGAACTCCTCGGTCTCGTCGACGGGTTGGCCGTCGACGACGGCCTCGATCCGGTAGACCGAGTCGACGCTGCCGTCCGGGTCCACCAGGTTGGTGGCGCCGGTCAGCGGGCCGGCATTGACCAACTCGCCGTCCCGGTAGACGTCGAAGGCGATGGAATCCGGGTCGAGACCCAGCAGCCGCCAGCTCACCAGCACGCCGTCCTCGGTGGGCACGGCGACCGGCGCGCGGTCCAGGGCCTCCATCTCCCGTGCTGCTGCTGCGGGTTGGTCGTCCGATGTCGGTCCGGCGGGCTGGGCCCCGGCGGGGTAGGCGACGGTCGCCATCACCACCAGGGTGGTGAGAACGGCGACGCGCGCCCCTGCGGCTCTGCTGTGCATGAGGGTGAACACCTTCCTTGAGTGGCCGAGTTGATGGTGCGTCAGCTGACGCGACTCAGCTCCAGGGCGTTGAGATGACCGGTCTCGCCGTAGAGCCGCAGGTCCAACCGGCCGTCGCTGACCGTGACCTGAGTAAACGTCTGCCGTGTCATGGCCCCCGGGTGACCGATCACCTGGCCCCGGTCGGACTCCTCCAGGGCGAAGCCGGTCCGCGAGGGGCCGGCCGCGTCGCCCACGGTCGCCGAGACGGCGTAGGTGCCGTTGGGCACGTCCACCGCGAGCCGGTACTCGCCCCCGGCGCCCAGCACGAAGTCCCTGCTCAGCGCGTCGGTCGCCGGCCCCCGGTCCGCCGCGCCCGCCGGCGCGGCGCCCTCGGCGAAGCCGACCCCGTGCTCGCCGGGGTAGCCGGTCTCCGGGGAGACCCCGAGATAGCCCTCGGCCACCGGGCTCCCGGCAGGACCGAAGTCCAGCCGCAGGTCGGCGGCGGCCGTGGTGAGCGTCAACGGCCTCGAACCGGCCGACAGGCCACGGTCGTTGACCGCGATCAGCCGCAGCTCGTAACGGGTCGCCTCGGCCAGCCCGGTCACGTCGGCGAGCGGGATCGGGGAGACGGCGACCACCGTCCACGCGGCCCCGCGCTCGTCCGCCGGCCGCGCCTCGACCCGGTAGAGCGTCGCGTTGTCCACCGGCTCCCAGCTCAGCCGGGCGCCGTCGTGGCCGACCTGGGCGGCGTGCGGCCGGTCGGGCCGGGCCGGGCGCGGTCCGGTGGGCTCGGTGCCCACCACCGCGTCGGAGAGCGGCAGTCCGAGGCCCGCGATCTCGACGGCGACCAGGCGGGCCATCCGGTCGGCGCCATAGGTCTGGAAGTGCGTCTCGTCGATCGTGCCGCCGGGCCGGTTGGGATAGACGCCGGGCGGCACATGGAGAAAGACCGCCGTGGACTCCAACGGGCCGACTCCGCTCAGATACTCGTGGCTGGCCCGCCCGAGGTCCAGCAGCGGAACGCCCTCCTCGGCCGCCACCTCGCGGGCCGCCTGGGCGTACTCCGGGAAGGAGACGCCCAGTTCGCCGCTCGCCGGGTCGAAGACCCGCCGCGAGACGGGCGTCACCACGACGGGCGTGGCGCCCCGCGCCAGAGCACCGGCGATGTAGTCGTCGCGCAGGTACTCCTTGAAGTCGGCGGGCGAGGTGTAGCGGTCGGGCCGGCTGATCGTCGCGTCGTTGTGCCCGAACTGCACCAGCAGATAGTCGCCGGGCTCGATCTGTTCGAGGATCGCGTCCAGCCGCCCCTCCGCCACGAAGGTCCGCGAACTCCGCCCGCCGATCGCGTGGTTGGCGACCGTCACCGGCTCGGCGAGGTACCGGTCCAGCAGCTGCCCCCAGCCGGCCTGGGGCGCGAAGTCGGCGCCGTAGCTCTGGGCGGTGGAGTCACTCGCGATGAACACCGTCGGCTGGTCGGCGGTCGGCTGGTCGGCGACGTGCTCGCCGGGCGCGCGCTCGTCGGCGAGGGCCGTGCCGGGCAGGGCGAGGCCCAGCAGCGCGGCGAGCGCGAGGGTGGCGAGGGCGGGCAGCGCCAGGGCGCGGAACGGGCGCGGGGCCCGTCTCTCGCCGGGCAGTTGGCGCGGTCGGGCGGCGGTCGCATCGCTCATGCTGCGGTCCCTTCGGAGGGGTGGACCAGCTCTTCGGACACCGCCGCCGAGCTGGTGAATCGATTCATTTTCGACGCGCGGAACGGGCCCTGCGGGCGGCGGCGGTTCGGGGGTGGGGAACGCTCGGGGAACGTTGGGGGAAAGCGAGGGGTAAGCGCTTGCTGAGCGCCTCAGGGAGTGTTCCAACGTCGCCGCGAGGGCGTCAAGGGGCGCGTCGTGACTTTCCGTTCGGGGGGCGGACGCGGGCGCGGACGCGGGCGCGCGGGGCGCGCCTACGCGGATGTTGCGCGCGGGGCGGCGCGGGCGCCGTTCGGCTGCGGCCCGTTGGCGCGCCCGCGCGCTGACGCTGGTGCCGGTCGGCCAAGGCCGACCGGTTGTCCTGCCCCGGGACGCCCGGCTCCGCCGGCGGCGTGCCCAACTCCCGCCCCACCGGCTCCTGTTGCCGCCCCTGGCGGCGGTCACGCACCGCGCGCCGACCTCGGCCGTCGGGCCGGAGGGCAGGCACCCGCCCACGGCGCCTCCCGCACGAGGAGCGCCGGCCGCGCGGACGCGTGCAGGCGCCCGGCGGGCACAACCCCCGGCCCACCCGTTCCTGTTGCCGCACTCCGGCGACGGCACCGGGCCCCACGCCGACCACAGCCGCCACGCCGACCCGACGGCGCCTCCCGCACGAGCAGCACCGGCCGCGCAGACGCGCACCGGCGCCCAGCTCGCGCAACCGCCCTTCAGCCAGCGCCCGTTGCCGCAGCCGGGCGGCGGTGACGGGCCCGCGTCGACCCGACGACGCCCTCCGGAGACACCCCGCGCGGACGGCGCGGACGGCGCGCGACCACCCGCCCCGGCGACGGTAGGGGGCCGCGCCTGCCGCCGGCCGCCTCCCACCAAGCCCGAGGGGACGCAACGGCCGCTTCGCCAGCGCCCGTCGCCGCACCCCGGCGACGGTAGCGGCCCCCGTTCACCGCCGGCCGCCTCCCACATGGGCACCCGCCGCAGGGCTCCCCGGCACGAAGAGCACCGGCCACCCGGCCGCGTTCGCGCGGCGGGCGCGCGCAACCGCCGTTCCACTGCCGCCAGTTCCCCACCCCGACAGCGGCAACAGGCCGCGTCCGCCGCGCCTTCTCGACAGCACGCAACCGCCGTCCTCGCGACGCGCCGCGCCACTCAGCAGGCGCCCCGCCGGAGGCAAGTCGGCGCCGGGCCACCCGGCAGGCACCCGCCGCGCCGGGCGCGTTCGCGCGCCCAGCTCGCGCAACCACCGTTCCGCCAACGCCCGTTGCCGCAGCCGGGCGGCGGTAACGGGGCCCCGCGTCGACCCGCCGTCGCCTGCCGCAGGTACCCGCCCGCCGCGCCGCGCGGACGGCGCGCGGGACCGCGCTCAGTCGCCGCACCCCGGCGACGGTAGGGGCCGCGCGTCGACCGCCGGTCTCCCTGCACACTCTCGGCAGCACGCAACCGCCCTTCGCCCAGGCCCCGTTGCCACGCCCCGGCAAGGGCGTCGGGTCGGCGCACGCCCCGCCGATCTACCGTCCGGCCCCTCCCCGGAGGGCACCCACCGCGCGTCCACGCGAAAGCCGCCACGCACCCACGGCTCTCCTGCGGACCGTTGCCGCGCCCGGGCGGCAGCAACGGTGCCGAGCCCGCCCGGGCTCACTGCCGGCCCGTCGGCCGCGCTCGCCCGGGACCCGTCCGCCGGCCGCCGGCCGTCGGCCGCCCGGCGCGCCGCGCGATGCGCAACCGCCGTTCCCCTACCGCCCGTTGCCGCGGCGCGGCAACGGCGCGGGCCGGCCGGAGGCACCCCGCGCGGACGGCGCACGACCTCCCGCCCCCCGCGACCCCGTCGCCCCGCCCCGGCGCCGGCGCCGCGCCGCCCCCTGCCCCCGCCGATCCGGCGCCGCCCCGGAGGGCCTGCGCCGCCCGGAGGGCCCTGCCCCGCCCGGAGGGCCCCGTCCCGCGCCGCTGCTTCAATGTCTCCATGGCCACCGACCCGTCCGCCGACCACGTGCCGCACGTCGACATCGACAGCGGCACCGGCACCGGCACCGTCGGCACCGTCGACACCGGCACCGCCGCCGCCCCCGCCGACGCGACTCCCGGGTCCCGCCCCCTCCTCCTCATGGACGTCGACGGCGTGCTCAACCCCTACGCCGCCGAGACCTGCCCGGAGGGCTACCGGGAGTTCCCGTTCTTCCCGGACGAGGAGCCGGTCCGGCTCTGCGTGGATCACGGGACCTGGCTGGCGAGCCTGGCCCACCACTTCGAACTGGCCTGGGCCACCGGCTGGGAGGACGAGGCCAACGAGCACATCGCCCCACTTCTGGGCCTGCCCGTCTGGCCGGTGGTGCGGTTCCCGCCGGTCCCGTTCGACCCGTCGGAGAAGGTGCCGGCGATCGCGGCCCAGGTGGGCGCGGAGCGCCCGGTGGCCTGGGTGGACGACCGGCACACGCCCGAGGCGTGGACCTGGATGCGGGCGCGGAGCGCGCCGACGCTGCTGGTTCCGGTCGATCCGGCGGTCGGGTTGACCCCGGCGGCGGTGAAGCAACTCCTCGCCTGGCACGCGACGTTGTGATGCCGGGCGGCCTCGCGCGCCGCAACCGCAAACGTTTCAACCCCAGTCGAACCCGTCGGTTTCATTGACCGGCCCGGGGCCCGTTGCCATACTGCCAGACCGCGAGCGCTCCAAGCGCCCGCGTATCGCGAGCACCCCCAAGCACCTCTCCATCGGAGGACCGGAGATGTCGCCGTTAATGAATCGATTCACCTAGTTCTGCCCGTTCCACCCGGTCGATTCACACCGCCATGACGCCCCTGGCCTCCCCTCCCCCACTCAGGAGCAGCGATGGGAAGCAGAGCCGCACTCCCCTCTCGTGCCAGACGCCGGTTCGCCCTGCTGGCCGCCGCGCTGGCGGCCGTTCTCGCCTCGGGCGCCGGCGGCCTGACCGCCATGGCCGACGAGGCGACCGACACCCCCTCGACATCCGCCGACCCGCGCCCCCTGGCCTGCGGCGACGGCAGCTATGACGCCGAGGTGACGCGCAACGGCAACACCTGGAACGCCCCCGGCTACAGCGGGAGTTCGATGCTGGAGGCGATGCGCGCCGGCGTCGCCAGCCTCACCCCGGGCCGCACCAGCATGGAGTCCGTCGTCGTGCGGGGCTCCGGCGACGTGCCGGCCAACCAGTCCCTCGACCTGCCCAGCCACACCTCCCTGGAGGTCTGCGGAACGCTCAACGTCACCGGCCAGATGGCCGCGACCCACGCCCCGATCCGGGTGCGCAACGCCCAGAACGTGGCGATCCCCTACGTCGAGAACATGCACGGCGCCCCGTACTTCGGGATCTTCGTGCAGAACGCCCACAACGTCGCGATGGGCGACATCACCATGGAACTCAACGGTGGGCTCGGCATCCGCGTGGACAACCACGGCAACACCAGCCAGCGCACCACCAATGTCAGCATCGACTCGGCGACCATCTCGGGCGCCGGCAGCCACGCCGTCGAGACCTACGGCGTGGACGGCTTCACGGCCGGCACCATCACCGCGTCCTCGGTCGGCGAGTCGGGGCTACTCCTCAACGACACGATCAACGCCAACATCGGCACCATCCGCGCCACCGACGTGGCCAGCGGCACCGGCTATGCGGCGTTCCGGATGGCCAACCGCAACGGGGCGCTCAACAACTACAGCACCAACATCCGTGTCGGCGAGGTCATCGCCCGGGGCGGCGGGCGCGGGATCTTCTGCGTCTCGCAGAGCGGCGGCGCGGTCATCGACCGGGTGGACATCGCCGACACCGGCAACAACGCCATTCTCATCGAAAACTGCTACAACGTCACGATCGCCAGCCAGGGCGGGACCATCTCCGGCGGCGGCGAGGTGCGGCTGGCGGCCCGTACCGAGTTCGCCAACAACCGCGACATCACCTTGCGCGGCTTCACGCTGGTCAACTCCCGGCTCACCGAGAACCCCTGCGGCGAGAACGTGACGATCAACATCACCTTCCAGAACAGCACCGACAACAGCTGCTGACCGCAGCCGGCCGACCCCGTGCCGGCATCCCTCCGGACGCGTCCGTGGCGGAGCACCCTCGCCGCCACGGACGCCCGGGCCTCGCTCCCCCCAGCCCCCCGAACCCTGGCACCACCCGCACCACCCGCACCATCCCGTTCCAGAGAGGAAGCACCATGCGACACACCAGGCGAGCACGCCGGCTGGCGACCGCCGCCCTGGCCTCGCTCCTGACCGCGACGACCCTGCTCGGCGGCGCGCCCGGCGCGGCGGGCGGCGAGCGCCCGGGGCGCGGTGGTCCTGAACTGGAGGTGTTGGATCGTGGGTTGGTGGCGGTGGCCAGTGGGGAGGGGGTGTTTCTGAGTTGGCGGTTGCTGGGTCAGGAGGCGGACGGGCATTCCGAGACCGGGCTGACCGGTGTGGACTTCCGTGTCTACCGGGATGGCCGGCCGATCGCGACGGTGACGGATTCCACCAACTTCCTCGACCCGGACGGCACCACCGACTCCTCCTACCGGGTCGCCGCCCTGGTCGACGGGCGGGAGCAGCGGGCCAGTGGGGCGGTCGCGGCGGCGGGTGAGGGGTTCCACGAGATCCCGCTACAGCGCCCCGAGGGCGGGGTCACCCCGGCCGGGGAGGAGTACACCTACTCCGCCAACGACATGAGCGTCGGGGACGTCGACGGCGACGGCGCGTACGAGTTCGTCGTCAAATGGGACCCCTCCAACTCCAAGGACGTCTCGCAGGTCGGCTACACCGGCAATGTCTATCTGGACACCTACGAGTTGGACGGCACCCTGCTGCACCGGGTCGACCTCGGGGTCAACGTCCGCGCCGGCGCGCACTACACCCAGTTCCTGGTCTATGACTTCGACGGCAACGGCCGGGCGGAGATCATGTTCAAGACCGCGCCGGGCACCACCATCACCCGCTACAACGACCGTGGCCGACCCACCAGCACCCGCCCCATCACCCTCCCCCGCGAGGACATACGCGCCGGCATCCGCCACAGCGACGACTACCGCCTCTCCGCCGCCGACTACTACCAGCACCTGGTCGGCATGTTCCAAGGCTGGTCCGACCACCCCGAAGTAACGGCCGGGAACTGGCCCGCCACCATCGAGGAAGCCCTCGGCACCGAACCCACCTACGACTACCCGCTCAACCAGGCGGACGCCGAAGCGCTGGCCGACTACTTCATCGACACCTACGCCCCCGCCCGCTCCGAACGCAACCAACTCCGCGCCTTCGAAGGCTTCATCCTCGACGGACCCGAATACCTGACCGTCATCGACGGCCACACCGGCCGCGAACGGGACACCGTCCGCTACTGGCCCGACCGCGACGACGACGGCCTACTCTGGGGCGACTACGCCATGCCCCGCATCGAACCCGGCAACCGCGTCGACCGCTTCCTCGCCACCGTCGCCTACCTCGACGGCCACACCCCCGCCGCCGTCTTCGCCCGCGGCTACTACACCCGCACCACCCTGGCCGCCTACCACTACGACGGCCACCGCATCCACACCCAATGGACCATCGACTCCGGCCACACCCCCATGACCAACCCCTTCAACGACTCCCCCCACGGCCGCGACGGCACCCACCCCACCTACGGCACCCTCACCACCCAAGGCTTCCACTCCCTCTCCTCCGCCGACATCGACCACGACGGACGCCAAGAGATCATCTACGGCTCCGCCACCCTCGACGACAACGGCGACCTCCTCTACTCCTCCACCGCACCCCTCCCACCCCAAGCCCCCAACCCCGGCCAACCCGCCAAACTCGGCCACGGCGACGCCATGCACATCACCGACATCGACCCCACCAACCCAGGACTGGAGATCTTCACCTCGCACGAGGGGGGCACCTCGGCTCCCTTCGGCTATGCCCTCAGGGACGCCGAGACCGGCGAGGTCCTCTTCGGCGGCTACACGGGCGTGGACACGGCGCGGGCCATGGTCGGCGAGATCGACCCCGACCTGCCGGGGCTTGAGGTATGGGCGAACTCGGCGGAGGACCCGACGGCCGATCCGGTCGGGCTGTGGAGCGCGTCGGGCGAGCCGATCGACGGGGAGAACCCGGCCGCCAACCAGAGCGTGCGGTGGGCCGGCGACCTCACCACCCAGCAGATGCGCGGCGCCACCACCGAGGAGTATGTGGTGCCCACCATCGAGGACTGGCGGCGCGGAACGCTGCTGACGGCCGAGGGCACCACCACCAACAACTGGTGGAAGGGCAACCCCTCGCTGGTCGCGGACATCCACGGGGACTGGCGGGAGGAGGTGCTGCTGCCCACCGTCGACAGCTCGGCGATCCGGATTTACACCAGCACCGAGGTCACCGACCACAAGCTCTACACCCTGATGCACGACCCCCAGTACCGCGTCGAGGTCGCCCGCCAGCAGACCACCTACAACCAGCCCTCCCACCCGAGCTTCTATCTCGCCACCGACATGGACTGGGCCAACGTCCCACTGCCCGGAAGGCGTTGACGCACTCCGCCGGACCCGCACCGTTCAGTAGCAGATGAACAGGTGCGCGGGGGCGTCGCGCAGCAGGGGCCACGGGTAGCCGTGCGGGCAGTGCCGCCCGTGGTGCGGGTGCCAGAACCGGCCCTCGGGCGTGCCGCAGAACGGGCAGGCCCAGACCGGCGGCCGGCCGGGCACGGTGACGTCGGGCCACAGCGCCCGGCCACACCGTCCGCAGGCCGGCTGCCGTGGGGTCAGCGGCGGAACGGCGACCTGGCGCGGGAAGAACGGGAAGGCGTTGAGCACGTCGTCTGGCACGACCGTATCCTTCTGGTCGCGCCCCCGCCGCTTCTCCCGCTACGCCGCTCGTTCCACCGAACGAATGACAAACGCCGACCCATCGCGGCGCAACACTGCCCCGCGCGGTGCCGCTTCGGGGCGTGGCCGAACGGGTCCCGTCAGCGCTCGGCACGAGAACACTCGGCGCGGGTTCAGCGCTCGGCGCGGGTTCGGCGCTCGGCGCGGCGGCGTTCGCCCTCGACCGAGCCGACGAAGGCCCGCCAGGCCGCCATCGGGACCGCCACCACCGGGCCGCCGGCGCGTTTGCTGTCCCGCAGCGGGACCAGCCCACCGTGCACCCGCGCGACCTCCAGACAGTCTCCGCCGGAGGCACCGCTGTAACTGCTCTTGCGCCAAGCCAGAGTGTCCGTACCGTGCTCAGCCATGCCCATGCCCTTCGCACGAACTCGATCACCGTCAGGGGCACCTTCGGGGACAGCGCGTGAACCCTGGCCGAATGGTAGGCCATGACGGCCACCGCGTCAGCGCGTCAACTGGCCTGTTCATCAACCCACTTCCAAGTCAGCCAGGAGCGAGCGCAAACGGAACGCCGACCCCCGCCGGGGACCGGTTCAGCCGGCCGGGTTCCCCCGGCGTCGCTCGGCGTAGAGCGCCTCGATCTGCTCGGCGTAGGCGGCGGCCACGGCCGTTCGCCGGATCTTCAGGGACGGCGTCAGCAGGCCGTTCTCCTCGGTGAACTCGCCCTCGACGACGGTGAACCGGCGGATGGACTCGGCGCGGGAGACGGCCTCGTTGGCGTAGTCCACGGAGCGTTGGAGGTCGGCCAACAGCTCGGGGTCCTCGCGGAGTTCGGCGATCGGGGTGTCGCGCGGGCGCTTGCGGACGGCCAACCAGTGTTCCCTCGCCTCCGGTTCGAGGGTGATCAGCGCGGCGACATAGGGGCGCCCGTCGCCGACCACCATGCACTGGCCGACCAGCGGGCGGCCCCGCAGCCGGTCCTCCAGGACGCTGGGCGAGACGTTCTTGCCACCGCTGGTGATGAGGAGGTCCTTCTTGCGTCCGGTGATGGTCAGATAGCCGTCGGCGTCCAGCCGGCCCAGGTCGCCGGTGTGGAACCAGCCGTCGTTCAGGGCCTGTTGGGTCGCGGAGTCGTTGGCCCAGTAGGAGCCGAAGACGATGCCGCCGGCGATCCGCACCTCGCCGTCGTCGTCGATCCGGACCGAGGTGCCGGGCACCGGCTGGCCCACGGTGCCGAAGCGGGGGGCCAGCGGCGGGTTGAGCGTGGCGGCCGAGGTGGTCTCGGTCAGGCCGTAGCCCTCGTAGACCAGTACCCCGCAGCCGAAGAAGAACAGGCTCAGCCGCTCGTCCAACGGGGAGCCGCCGCTGATCGCGTAGCGCAGCCGGCCGCCGAGCGCGGCCCGGATGCGGCGGTAGACCAGCAGGTCGTAGAGGGCCTTGGCGGCGCGCAGCCCGAGCCCGGGGCCCGGGCCCGTGCCGTGGTAGGCGTTCAGCTCGGCCCTGGCCCAGTCGACCGCGATCCGGTCGGCGCGCTCGAACGAGGCGCCCCGGCCCAGGCGTTCGGCGGTGGCGCGGCCCGTCTCGTGGATCTTCTCGAAGAGATAGGGCACGCCGACGACGAACGTCGGTTGGAAAGAGGCGAGTTGGGGCCGCAGCTCGTCCGGCTTGACGCTGGGGCAGTGGCCGATGACGACGCGGCCGGCGAGGCAGGCGATCTGGATGGTGCGGCCCAGGATGTGCGCGAGCGGCAGGAAGATCAGGGTGGTCGGGCGCTGCCCGGTGACCTCCTCGAAAACGGGGATCAGCAGCTCGGTGAGGTTGGCGGTCTCGGCGTGCAGGTTGGCGTGGGTGAGCGCGCAGCCCTTGGGGCGTCCCGTGGTGCCTGAGGTGTAGGTGAGGGTGGCGACGGTGTCGGGCGTGAGGGCGGCGCGGCGTTCGGTGATCTCCGACTCCGGTGTGTCGCGGCCGAGTTCGACCAGCTGGGCCAGGGCGTCCTCGTCGAGCCGCCACCGGCGCGGGCGTTGGGGCAGCTCGGCGACGGCGCGCTCGGCGACCTCGGCGTGTTCCGCGGTCTCCACGATCAGCTGGGTGGCGCCCGAGTCGGCGAGCTGCCAGGCGAGTTGGTCGGCGGAGGCGGTCGGGTAGACGGGAACGCTCTGCCCGCCGGCCGCCCAGATCGCGAAGTCCAGCACCGCCCACTCGTAGCGGGTGCGGGACATCAGCGCGACCCGGCCGCCTGGCGGCAGGCCGGCGGCGACCAGGCCCCTGGCCACCGCGCTGACCTCGGCGGCGAACCCGGCGGCGGTGACCGGCACCCACCGTTCGCCCTCCTTCCGCCGCAGCACCACCGCGTCGGGCGCCTCGGCGGCGTTGCGGAACGGGATGTCGGCGGTGGAGCCCTCGGTGGGCGGCTCCACCAGCGGCGGCACCGTGACCCGGCGCACCGCGCCGGCGTCGTCGGTGACCAGCTCGGGCACCACACGGTCCGCCCAACCGCCGCGCGCCCGCACGCGTTTCATGTCCTGCCTCACGCCCATGTCAGCTCCCGTTCCCTGCCGAGGCCCGCTCCGGCCCCGGCTCGTCCCTGCCTGGTCGTCTCGTGCGTGGGTCGTCCGCCGTCTCCTCGGGCCGGGGCTCCCCCGGCGGGGCGCCGGTGCCCGCCGGGGTTGTCCGTTGGGGGCCGGCGCGGGTCAGCGTTCCAGCAACGCGGTCACCCCCAGGCCGCCGGCCGCGCAGACGGAGACCAGCCCGCGCACCGGGGGCGCGTCCTCGGGCCGGCCCGCGGCCTCCCGGTGCAGGATCTTGGCCAGCGTGGGCACGATGCGGGCGCCGGTGGCCGCGAAGGGATGGCCGGTGGCCAGCGAGGAGCCGTGGACGTTCAGCCGCGCCCGGTCCACAGTGCCCACCGGGCCCGGCCGGCCCAGCGCGCGCTTGCCGTACTCGGCGTCCTCCCAGGCCGCGAGGGTGGCCAGCACCTGGGAGGCGAACGCCTCGTGCATCTCTACGAAGTCCACGTCGGCCAGGGTGAGTTCGGCCGCGTCCAGCAGCTCGGGCACCACCCGGGCCGGCGCGGTGAGCAGCCCGTCGGGCCCGTCGACGAAGTCCACCGCGCCGGTGCGGGCGTGCGTCAGATACGCCAGCACCGGGAGCCCGCGCTCGGCGGCCCACTCCTCGCTGGCCAGCAGCACCGTGGCGGCGCCGTCGGTGAGCGGCGTCGAATTGCCCGCCGTCATCGTCGGGTTGGGGCCGTCGAGGCCGAACACCGGGCGGAGCGTGGCCAGTCGCTCGGGCGTGCTGTTGGGGCGCAGGTTCTGGTCGCGCGCCAGGCCCTGGAACGGGGTGACCAGGTCGGTGAAGAAGCCGTCGTCCCAGGCGGCGGCCAGCCGCTGGTGGCTGTCGGCGGCGAGCCGGTCCTGCGCCTCCCGGGCGATGCCCCACTCGGCGGCGGTGCGGGCCGCGTGCTCGCCCATCGAGAGGCCGGTGCGCGGCTCGGCGTTGCGCGGGATCTCCGGCACCAGCTGGCCAGGCCGCAGCCCGGTTAGCGAACGGGCCCTGTTCTTCCACTCCTTGGCCCTGCGGGTGCGCAACAACACCTGCCGCAGGCGGTCGTTGAGCGCCAGCGGAACGTCGCTCGCGGTGTCCACGCCGCCGGCGACGCCCACGTCGATCTGGCCCAGGGCGATCTTGTTGGCGACCAGGATGACGGTCTCCAGGCCGGTGCCGCACGCCTGTTGGACGTCGTAGGCGGGCGTGCGCCGGTCCAGCGCGCTGCCCAGCACGGTCTCCCTGGCCAGGTTGAAGTCCCTGCTGTGCTTGACCACCGCGCCCGCGACGAACTCCCCCAGCAGCGCTCCGCGCAGCCCGAACCGCTCGACCAGGCCGGCCAGCGCGGCGGAGAGCATCTCCTGGTTGGAGGCGGTGGCGTAGGGCCCGTCGGAACGGGCGAACGGGATGCGGTTTCCGCCGAGTACGGCCACCCGGCGACCGGTGCGGGTCATGGTGGGCTGCTCCTTCGCTCGCTGTGTGCGGCGGCTCGCCGCGTGGGGCTGCTCGCCGCGTGAGGCTGTCGGCCGCGCTCCGGAGGGCGCGGCCGCGCAACGACGATGATGCCGCCCGCGCCGCCTCTTGTGGTGCCGAACCCGACTGCTTAACGTGCCAGTAGACTTACCCCGGAGTAGGGAGGAAATCAATGGCCGACCGCTATCTCTCCTTCGCCACCGGCCGGGTGGGCGCCCGGGTGGTCCGCCGGCTGGGCCTGCCGCGCCCCGTCGAGCTGCCCCGCCACCGGCCGGGGGCGCCGCCGGTCGCCGGCCCCGTGGTGCTCGGCCACGCCGAGGGGGCGCGCGCGGAGAAGGCGCTGCACGCCGTGCTCGACGCCTGCGGCGCCCGCGTCGAGGAGCGGCCGGCGCGGCCGTTCGCGCTGGTCTTCGACGCCACCGGCATCGCCTCGCCCGCCCAACTCGACCGGCTGCACGCCTTCTTCCACCCCCGTGTCCGGTCGCTGGCCGCCGGCGGCCGGGTGGTGGTGGTCGGCGGCGCGCCCGAGGACGCGGCGACGGCGGGCGAGGCGGCGGCGCGGCGTGCGTTGGACGGCTTCGTCCGCTCGCTCGGCAAGGAGCTGCGCGGCGGGGCCACCGCCCAACTCCTGCTGCTCGCACCGGGCGCGGAGCGCCAGGAGACGCTGGAGTCCACGCTGCGCTTCCTGCTCTCCGCCAGGTCGGCCTATGTCTCGGGCCAGCCGCTCCGGCTGGCCGCCGGCGACCCGGGCCCCCAACCGGCCGACTGGGACCGCCCGTTGACCGGCCGCACCGCCCTGGTCACCGGCGCGGCGCGGGGCATCGGCGCGGCCATCGCGGAGACCCTGGCCAGGGACGGCGCCCGGGTCGTGGCGCTGGACACCCCCGGCCAGCGCGACCCGCTGGTCGAACGGGCCGAACGGCTCGGCGGGCTCGCCGTTCCGCTGGACCTCACCGCCCCGGACGCTGGCGACCGGCTGCGCGAGCGGCTCGCGGCCCAACCGGCCGACGCCGGCGGCGCGTTGGACATCCTGGTGCACAACGCCGGCATCACCAGGGACCGGACGCTGGCCCGGATGGACGCCGAGCGCTGGCGCGCGGTCCTGGACGTCAACCTGATCGCGGTGGAACGGCTCACCGACGCGCTGCTGCCCGAGCTGGGCGAGGGCGGCCGGATCGTCTGCACCTCCTCCATCAGCGGGCTGGCGGGCAACGTCGGGCAGACCAACTACGCGGCCAGCAAGGCGGGCCTGGTTGGCCTGGTGGGCCACCTGGCGCCCCGGCTCGCCGAGCGCGGGATCACGGTGAACGCGGTGGCGCCCGGCTTCATCGAGACCGGGATGACGGCGGCGGTGCCGGCGCTGGTGCGGATGGCGGGCCGGCGGATGAACAGCCTGGCGCAGGGCGGGCTGCCGGTGGACGTGGCGGAGGCGGTGGCCTATCTGGCCGCGCCGGCCAGCGGCGCCGTCAGCGGGCAGGTGCTGCGGGTGTGCGGCCAGGCGCTGTTGGGGGCGTGAGCGTGTCCGTGTCCCCTGCCGAGCTGGTGTTTCCCCGCCCGCCCCGGCTGCTCGCCAGCTATGCGCGGGCGCTGCGCCCCCGGCGCGATTCCGCTGGCCGCACGCTCCCGGCGCGCACCCTGCGCCTGTCCCGCGTTCCGCACGAGCCGGCGCGGCTGCGCCGGTACGCGGCGCTCTGCGGCTTTCCCGCCCCCTCGGCCACCGGCCGGCTGCCCGCCACCTACCCGCACCTCCTCGCGTTCCCGCTGACCATGCGGCTGCTGACGGCCCGCGACTTCCCGCATCCGCCGCTCGGCCTGGTCCACCTGGCCGACGCGATCGAGCAGTCGCGCCCGCTGGCGCCCGACGAGGCGCTGAGCGTCGCCGTCCACGCGGAGGCGGCGGAGCCGCACCCGCGTGGCACGGCGTTCGCGGTGGTCGCCGAGGTCCGCGACGCGGCGGGGGTGGTGGTGTGGCGCGCCACGAGCACGTATCTGCGCCGGGGGCGCGCGGGCGCGAGCGGGGACGAGCGCGCGGGCGCGGGCGCTCGGCGCGCGGGGCCCGCTGGCGCGGGGGCGGGTGGCGCGGGGCCCATGAGGCCGTGGCCCGCGGACGCGGAGCGGAGCGGCGCTCAGACCACCGGGCACGGTCACCCCGGCACAGGCGGGCTCAGCGACGGCACGGGACGCGCCGATGCCGGGTGGCCGGCTGCCGGCACGGAGCCCGACGACGATCGGGGGGCCGGGGCGCGCGACGGAGTTCCACCGGCCGGGACCGAGCAGGTGAACGGCAACGAGCCGACCGTTACCGAGCGTTGGGCGCTGGCGGCCGACCTGGGCCGGGCTTACGCGCGGGTCTCGGGCGACCGGAACCCGATCCATCTGCACCCGCTCACCGCCCGACCGTTCGGCTTCCGCCGGCCCATCGCCCACGGCATGTGGACGGCGGCGCGGGCGCTGGCCGCGCTGGACGAGGTGCTGCCGGAAGCCTTCACGGTGAACGTGCGCTTCCGCGCCCCTGCGCAACTCCCCTCCCACCCCACCTTCCACGCCGCCCCGACCCACGACGGCGGCCACGCGTTCCGCCTCACGGCCGCCACCGGCCGCCCCCTGCTGACCGGCGAGATCACGCCACCGCCGCCGCCCTGAGCGGGGCGCGAGGCGCGCTGCGCGCGGCTTAGCGCCCGGGAGGGGGCGCGCGTCCGCGCAAGGCGCGGCCCGAAGCGGTGGGTTACCCGTTCGTGCGGAGCGGCTGGGCACCGAGCGCAGGCCGCTCAGGGCGGATCTCGTCCGAAGGGGGCGCCCCCGCGCCGCGCCAAGCCCCGCCGACCCGGCGCACGTTCGACGACCTGGCGTCCCCCGAGCACCAGCACACGCACCGACTCGCCCGGCGGCCATCCCCACACCGACCAACGCACCGGCCGTGGGCGCCCGACCACCCGGCAGAGCCACCCCCGCCGACGGCGCCCGACCAACGCACCGGCCGTGGGCGCTCCGCTAGCCGACGGAGTCCCCCGGTGGGGACCACATCTCGCCGCCGAGGACATCGCGCATCCCGACCCAGATCATGTTCATCAGCCGGAGCGCCACGCGCTCCGGCGTCTCCTGCGGGTTCCGTTCCATCCAGTCCGTCAGCGAGTCCGCCGCCCCCACCAGCGCCGAGGCGACGAAGTCGGCGTCCGCCGCGCCGAGTCGGGCGTCGGCGCCGCCCTCGTCGATGCCGCGCCGCACCAGGTCGGTCACCTCCGCCATCACCGACTCCCTGGCCCGTTCCAGCTCCTCCGTGATGGCCTCGCTCTGCTCGGGCGTCTGCCGGTGCAGGATCACCCAGCTGTCGCGGTGTTCGGCGACGAACGCGAAGAACGCGGACAGCCCGCGCCAGAGCCGGAGTTGGGGGCCGTCCCCGCTGTCGGCGGCCTGCCGGAACGCGGTCACCAGTGCCTCGGCGGCCTGCCGCACGCAGGCCACGAACAGGTTCTCCTTCGAGCCCAGGTAGAGATAGACCATGGGCTTCGAGATCCCGGCGAGGTCCGCGATCTCGTCCACCACCGCCGCGTGGTAGCCGCGCTGGGCGAAGACCCGCAGCGCCGCGTCGACGATCTCCCGTTCACGCACCCTTCTCGGGAGTCGCCGCCGGGTCCTCTCAGTGGTCACTCTTGTCAGCCTACCCACGCCGCCAGTAATCTTACTTTTCAGTAAGTCTACTTGACAGTAGGTACGGTAGGTACAGCGGAAGGGAGTCGCCCCAGCCCCCCGGGCCGGCGCGACTTCGGTGAGGACGGACCAACGATGGCCGACAGCGGTTCGGAACTTGGCGAGCTGGACTTCGCGCAGGTCACCCCGGAGGAGTTCGCGGCGTTGGTGAAGCGAACGCCGGCCAGGGAGATCGCCGAGCTGATGCGCGGGGAGTTGCGCGCCCGGGTGCTGGCCGAGATCTTCGGCCGGATGGAGCGGCAGTTCCGCCCGGAGAACGCGGGTTCGTTGAACGCCGTGATCCGTTGGGAGATCACCGGCGAGTCAACGGCCGTGTGGGAGACGAGCATCGCGGACGGCACCTGCACGGTGCGCGAGGGCGCGCACGCCGCCAGGCCCCGGGTCACCCTGACGATGGCGGACGCCGAGTTCCTGAAACTGGTCTCGGGCAACGGCAGTCCCGTGACGATGTTCATGACCCGCAAGGTGCGGATAGCCGGCGACATCGGCGTCGCCTCGGGGCTGACCCGCCTCTTCGACATCCCGAAGGGCTGAGCGTCGATGACCGGGTTCTCCCTTGATCTGACCGAGGAACAGCGGGATCTGAAGGAATGGGTCCACGGGTTCGCCTCCAGCGTGGTCCGGCCGGCCGCCGCCGAGTGGGACGAACGCGAGGAGACGCCCTGGCCGGTGATCCAGGAGGCCGCCAAGATCGGCCTCTACGGGTTCGAGTCGCTGGCCGAGATGTTCGGCGACCCTTCGGGTCTGTCGCTCCAGATCGCCAACGAGGAGCTGTTCTGGGGTGACGCCGGCATCGGCATGGCCCTCTTCGGCACCTCGCTCGCCGTCGCCGGGATCTTCGCTGCCGGCACCTCCGAGCAGCTGGTGGAGTGGGTGCCGCAGTGCTTCGGCGACGCCAACGACCCCAGGGTCGCGGCGTTCTGCGTCTCCGAGCCGGAGGCCGGCTCGGACGTGGCGGCCATGCGCACGCGGGCCCGCTACGACGAGGCGAAGGACGAGTGGGTGCTCAGCGGCCAGAAGGCCTGGATCACCAACGGCGGGATCGCCAACGTCCATGTCGTGGTGGCCTCCGTGGCACCGGAGTTGGGCGCCAGGGGGCAGGCGGCGTTCGTCGTCCCGCCGGGCACGAAGGGGCTGGTGGGCAACCGCAAGATCAGGAAGCTGGGCCTGCGCGCCTCGCACACCGCCGACGTCTTCCTGGACGACGTGCGGGTGCCGGGCTCCTGCCTGTTGGGCGGCAGGGAACGCCTGGAACGCCGGCTGGCCAGGGCCCGCGAGGGCGACCGCGCCAAGGGACAGGCGGCGATGGCCACGTTCGAGGTCTCCCGCCCGACGGTGGGCGCCCAGGCGCTGGGCATCGCGCGGGCGGCGTACGAGTACGCGCTCGACTACGCAGGCGAACGGGTCGCGTTCGGCCGGCCGATCGTGGAGAACCAGTCGATCGCCTTCGCCCTGGCCGACCTGCGCACCGAGATCGACGCGGTGCGGCTGCTGATCTGGCGGGCGGCGTGGATGGGCCGCAACGAGAAGCCGTTCACGGCGGGCGAGGGCTCGATGTCCAAGCTCCGCGCGGGCGAACTGGCCGTCGCCGCAACGGAGAAGGCCATCCAGATCCTGGGCGGCGCGGGCTACAGCCGCGAACACCCGGTGGAGCGGATGTACCGGGACGCGAAGATCTACACGATCTTCGAGGGCACGAGCGAGATCCAACGCCTGGTGATCGCCCGCGCGATCACGGGGCGGCATATTCCGTAGAGGGAACGGACGGGCGCCGACGAGACCGTTCCCGGAAGGGATGCGCTGGCGCCCCGTTCGAGTGAAACCTCGGGCGGCTGTCAGGTTGGTTGTCGGTTCGGCCTGGTTCACTGCGGTGGACAGAAGGGGGCTGCGATGCCGACGGTGATCCGCATGACCCGCGCGGAGGCGCTGATGCGACGCGCGGAGCTGCTACGGGAGACCGGTCTCTCCTACGAGCGGCTCCGCCAGCAGGCGGAGGTGCACGCACTGACGATGGATCAGCTTCTGGTGTGGCACACGATCGAGGGGCTGGACTACCTTCTGGCGGACCAGTAGAGGTTTCGCTCAACTGGACTGGCACCGAAGGGAGTTACTCAATGTCTGCCGTCATCCGCCGCACGCGGGAGGAGTTGGAGGCGCAGCGGGTGCGGTTGCTCGAAGAGGTTCACATGAGCGAGGAAAAGCTCCGGGAGAGGGCGGCATTCCACACCCTCTCCCCGCGCGAACTCGACGTCTGGCACACCATCGAGGACATCGACTTTCTGCTTTCGGACTGAACGCCCGCCACCCCCGAGCGCGACGCCGCAACGGCCGCCAGGCCGTTGCGGCGTCGCGTTTCCGCTGAACCGCTCGCGCGGTTCAGCGGGTCAGGGCGTTCGGGGTCGGGGTCCAGTCGATGATCTGGACGGCCGCGCCGGCGGCCTCCAGGCCGCGGCAGCGGTGCGCGTGGCGGCGGGCCATGTCGGTCAGGCGGAGTTGCCCGCCGAAGGCGGGGTGCGCGCACAGCCGCCGCGCGTACGCCCACAGCGCCGAGTGCTCGGCGATCCGGTGCACCGCGTCCGCGCCCAGGTGGCAGCGGTGCACGGTGTCCAACCGCACCAGCGCGACCCAGAGTTCGACGTCGGCGGCGGTCAGCTCGTCGCCCAGCACGAACGGCGCGTCGGCCACCCGGCGGTCGAACGCGGTGAGCGTCGCCAGCAGCGTCTCCAACGCCCACTCCCCCGCCTCGCCGGCGCCGGCCTCCCCCGCGAGCTGGGCGGCCTCGCCGATGTCGCGCTCGCAGCGCAGCGTCAACGCGTCGATCCCGGCGGCCAGTTCGGCGGGACGCAGTTCGGGTCGGTCGGGCGCGCGGAAGCGGAGGCTGAGGTCGGCCAGGATGTCGGGGACGTGGTTGCTGACCAGCCGCCCGGTCCAACGGTCGGTCAGCGCGGGGCTGTTGACGGGCCCGGCGTGGCCGTGGACGGTGGCCGCGTAGGCCGCGCGGAGTTCGGCCCGGCCGTGTTCGTCGTCGGGGAGCGCCGGCAGGAGGGTCACGGGCAGGACGTCGGACAGCTCCAGCAGTGCGTGGGTGATCGCCACCCGCAGGCCGTCCGAGCAGGACAGCGACAGATGGAGCCGGTAGCGGTGCGGTGCCGGGTAGTGGCCGCTCTTGGCATCGGTGCCGATGCGTTCGCGGACCAGACAGGGGCCGTTCGTCGGCGAGGTCGGCGTCGTTGCGGGCATGGCTCTCCCTTGGGGACGTTTCTCCGCGCGGGGCGCGAGGCAGACGGGCACGCGAGGGCAGGCGGGCAGGAGAGAGGGCGGTCGCGGGGCGGGAGCCCGCGACCGCCGTGTGGCCGGGGTTAGACGGCGCTGTTGACGCGCAGCAGATCGATGTGGCGCCGGCAGGTCAACAGCCTGGGCGCGGGAAGCGCGCACAGCGCGGCGAGCGCGGCGCTGTGCGCGGCGAACACGGGCCGCGCGGGGCGCGAGAAGAGTCGCGGGGGGCGCGAAGCGGGCAGCGCGGGGCGCCGAGGAGCGGCTGGGCGCACCCTCGTCGTTCCGTCCGCCATGGAGTGCTCCGTCCGTTTCCGTGCGACACGCCCGTCGGGCAGGCCCTCCGTCGGATTGTCCGGGTCCGGGTGGAGGGGCGTCAAGAGGTGGTGAGCGTCGCCTCCCTGTCGAACGCGCCGGCCGTGCGCCCGGCGCGCGGCTGCCCGGCGCGCGCCTGCCCTGCGGCGTCCCTGCGGGCGACCTCGGCGCGGACCAGCGGGATGACGTGGCGGCCGAAGTCGATGGCGTCGCCCAGCAGGTCGTAGCCGCGCGCCGAGATGATGTCGACGCCCAGGTCGTAGTAGTCCAGCAGCGCCTCGGCGACGGTCTCGGGCGTGCCGACCAGGGCGTTGGAGTTGCCGCCGCCCCCGGTCGCGGCTGCGGTCGGGGTCCAGAGGGCGCGGTCGTAGCGTTCGCCCTGTTCGGCGATGGCGATCAGGCGCTGCGAACCGGTGTTCTGCGGGCCGCCGTTGGGGTTGGGGTGGCGGCGCGGGCGGCCGCCTCGGCTCCTGATGGCGGCCAGGGTGCGGTGGGCCTTCTCCCAGGCGAGTTCCTCGGTGGCCGCGATGATCGGCCGGAACGCGACCTGGATGCGCGGCGGGGTGGTGCGCCCGGCGGCCCTGGCGGCGGCGTGGACGGCGGCGATCTGTTCGGCGGTGCGCTCCAGCGGCTCGCCCCACAGGCAGTAGATGTCGGCCTCGGCGCCGCCGGCGGCCAGCGCGGCCGGCGAGGAGCCGCCGAACGAGACGCCGGGGCGCGGCTGTTGGACGGGGAAGACATCGCTGACGTAGTCGTGGAAGCGGTAGTGCTCGCCCTCGTGGTCGAACGCCTCCCGTCGGGTCCACACCTTCTTGACGATCTCGATGTACTCGCGGGTGCGGGCGTAGCGCTCGTCCTTGGTGAGGGTGTCGCCCTCGCAGCGCTGCTCGTGGTCGCTGCCGCCGGTGATGAAGTGGACGGTGAGCCGGCCGCCGCTGATCTGGTCGAGGGTGGCGAACACCCGGGCGGCGTAGGTGGGGTAGGAGAGGTTGGGCCGGTGGGCCAGGAGGATCTGGAGCCGGTCCAGGCGGGAGGCGAGCAGGGCGCCGGCCGTGGCGGGGTCGGGCGATCCCGAGCTGTAGGCGAAGAGCACCCGGTCCCAGCCGTGGTCCTCGTGGGCCCGGCCGAGTCGGACGGTGTAGTCGGGGTCGAAGGCGGGCCCTGAGCGCGGGGTTGTCTCCGAGCCGTCGTTGGTCGCTGCGATGCCGAGGAACTCGACGGGCATGGGTGATCACGCCTTTCGGCCGCGCTCGCCCCGGGTGGGGGCGCGCGGCGGGGTTGGTGCCAAGCGGGGTGGTCGGAACGCGCGGGGGCGTGCGGGACGCCGGGCGCGTGGCGGAACGAACCGTGCGGCGATGGGGCCCGGGTCAACGCCTCGGGCGGGGCGCCGAGTTGGCGGCGAAGGCCGTCAGCTGGCGAGCGCGGCGCGGGGACAGGAGGCGGACCACACCCGACCGAAGTCGATGTGGTCGCGGGTGACCAGCGTGCGCGCGCGGTTCATGCGTTCCAGTGCAACAGCGGCCGGCGCTCCCGTCAACGGGTGTCCGCCGGCCGGGACGGCCCAGGGGCCGGACCGGGGCGGTCGCCCGTAACACGGGGGTGCGGTCCGTAACACGCCCGCGATCCGCGCTCAAAGCGGGGGAAACGCGCGCTTCCTAGGGTCGCCGGCCATGGACGCACCGCTGTATGCAGCCTCGTCGACACCCGAGGGCCGGCCGCCCGCGCCGCCCGGGGCGCTGGCCCCGCCGGCCGCCGTGTCCGGCGCGCGGGCGGGCCGGGACCGCAGGGCGGAGGTCTATGTCCGGCTGCGGGACCTGCTGTTGGCGGGCGAGTTCGACGCGCGCCACCGGCTGGTCGAGGTGCGGCTGGCCGAGCGCCTGGCGGTCTCCCGCACGCCGGTGCGGGAGGCGCTGGTGCGGCTGATGGCCGACGGGCTGGTGGAGCGGCGGGACGAGGGCTACTACCCGGCCCGGCCCAGCCTGGGCGAGCTGCGCGACCTCTACGAGCTGCGGGTCACCGTCGAACTGCGCGGCATCGCACGGGCGTTGGAGTCCGACCTGGTGACGCACGACGTCGCGCTGCTGGAGCCGCTGCGCGACGGCTGGCGGAGGCTGCGGGACCAACCGCCGCCGCCCGACCCGGGGTTCGTGCTGTGGGACGAGGACTTCCACCAGACGCTGTTGGCGGCCTCGGGCAACCCCCGGCTGACCGAGACGCTGGAGTCGGTGAACGTGCGCATCCGGCCGGTGCGGATGTACGACTACCTCAGCGAGGAGCGGGTGGCGCGCACCATCGCCGAGCATCTGGCCATCGTCGAGGCGGTGTTGGCGGGTGAACTGGCCGGGGCGCTGGCCGCGTTGCGCCGCCATGTGGGCGAGTCGCTGGAGGTGGTGGCCGAGCACGCGGCGCGCGCCATCGCCCAACAGGCCCTGCGGGAACGCTGATGCGCCCGCCCGGCCCGCGCCACGAGCATCAACACGCGTTAGCCGGCGGCCCATTGGCCCCCCATCCGAACCGTTCCGCACGCGACACCGCGCCCAGCACCAGGAGTTCCGTTGCGCAGCACCGCCCCCCGTACCGACCGACCCGGAACCGACCGCACCATCACCGCCGTCGAGCGGACCCGGCGCGCCCTCGCGCTGTTGGCCGAGCGGGCCAGGCCCGAGGCGTGGATCGCCGTCCGTCCCGAGGCCGAACTGCTCGCGGAGGCCGCCGCGTTGGACGCCCGGGTGGCGGCCGGTGCGGCGCTGCCGCTGGCCGGCCTGGTCTGCGCGGTCAAGGACAACATCGACGTGGCCGGGCTGCCCACCACCGCCGGCTGCCCCGGCTACGCCTACGCGCCAGGGCGGGACGCGCCGGCCGTGGCCCGGCTGCGCGCGGCGGGGGCGCTGGTGGTGGGGAAGACGGCGCTGGACCAGTTCGCGACGGGGCTGGTCGGCACGCGCAGCCCGCACGGGCCGGTGCGCTCGGCCGGCGATCCGGAGCGGGTCAGCGGCGGGTCGAGTTCGGGCTCGGCGGTGGCGGTGGCGCTGGGCGTGGTGGACTTCGCGCTGGGCACGGACACGGCGGGCTCGGGGCGGGTGCCGGCCGCGTTCCAGGGCATCGTGGGCGTCAAGCCGACGCTGGGCCTGGTGCCGACCGAGGGCGTGGTGCCGGCTGCGCGGTCGTTCGACTGCCTGACCGTCTTCGCGCCGACGCTGGGCCTGGCCGGCGAGGTCGCCGGGGTGATGGCCGAGGGCCGGCCGGGCGTGGGCGGCCGGGGCTGGCCGGCGGACGCGCCGCTGGCGGCGCCGCCGCGGCCTACGGTGGCGGTGCCGGCCGAGGGCGCGCTGCGGGTGCTGGCGCCGGGCTGGCGGGCGGCGTTCGACGCGGCCGTCGGGCGGCTGGCGGCGGCCGGCGCCCGGATCGAGACGATCGACCTCGGCCCGTTCCTGCGGGCGGCCGAGCTGCTCTACGGCGGCGCGTTCGCGGCCGAACGGTACGCCGCCGTCGGCGCGTTCCTCGACGATCCGGCCACCGGCGGGGCGCCGGGCGTGGACCCCACGGTGCGGTCGATCATCACGGCGGCCGGGCGGCTGTCGGCGCACGCCTACGCCGCCGACCTGGCGAGGCTGGCCGAGCTGCGGCACGAGGCGATGGCCCAACTCGACGGCTGTGACGTGCTGTTGCTGCCCACTGCGCCCGAGCATCCGACGCTGGCCGAGGTGGCGGCCGATCCGGTAGGGGTGAACAGCCGGCTGGGCACGTTCACCAACTTCGTGAACCTGCTGGACCTTTCGGCCGTGGCGGTGCCGGCCGGCGAGGTGGACGGCGGGCCGTTCGGGGTGACCGTGATCGCGCGCGGCTTCGCCGACCGGGTGGCCGCCGACGTGGCCGCCGCGCTCACCGGCGAGGAACTGTCCGCCGAACGCCCGGCGTTGGGCGCGCCGGGACTGCCGCTGGTGGTCTTCGGCGCGCATCTGTCGGGACAGCCGCTCAACGGTCAACTCACTTCCGCCGGCGCCCGGTTGGCGGGCGCGGTGCGCACGGCGCCGGAGTACCGGATGGTGGCGCTGCCGGGCGAGCCGGCCCGGCCCGGGGTGTTGCGGGTGGCGGCGGGCGAGCCGGGTCAGGCGCTGGAGGGCGAGCTGTGGTCGCTGCCGCCGGCGGCGCTGGGGCGGCTGTTGGCCGGGCTGCCGGCGCCGCTGGCGCTGGGCCGGGTGCGGCTGGGTGACGGCCGGGAGGTCACCGGCTTCCTCTGCGAGGCCGCCGCCGCTGCGGGCGCCCCCGACATCTCCCACCACGGCGGCTGGCGGGCCTACCGGGCGGCCTCGGCGGGCTGAGGGTGCCGGCCGGGAGGCCGAGGACAACCGAAAGTTTTTCGGCCTCCCGCGCCCCAACCGCCGGCGGGAATCCGGCCGTTGCACGCCCCTTGACCCACCCAGGGAGCGTCAATAGCCTTCCGGAACCATTCCGATAATTATCGGTTCCCCCATCACCGCGCGGAGCTGAACATGACGAGCCGGCGTGCCTTTCTGAGCATCCTTCCGCTCACCGTCGCTGCCACCGCCGTCCCCACCGTCCCGGCCAACGCCGCCGCCCCCGCCCGTCCCACCGACCGCCGCGATTCCCGAGAGACGTTCATCACCGAGACCTGGCGGCCCGGCAGCCTGCCGCTCGTCGCCGACGGGCGGGCCGCCCCGCTGCTCGTCAGCGACGACGACTTCCCCGGCGTCGTGCGGGTGGTCGGCGACCTGAGCGCCGACATCGAACGCGTCACCGGCCGCGCCCCCGAGATCCTGCGGGAGGTCGCCGGCCGGCTCGACGCGGCCGTCATCGTCGGCACCGTCGGCCGCAGTCCCCTGATCGACCGCCTCGTCGCCGCCGGCAAGCTGGACGTCCAGGGCATCGCCGGGCGGTGGGAGACCAGCCGCCAGCAGGTCGTCCACGACCCGCTGCCCGGCGTGCGGCGCGCGCTGGTGATCGCGGGCAGCGACCAGCGCGGCACCATCTTCGGCGTCTACGAGGTGTCCCGCCAGGCCGGGGTCTCCCCCTGGTACTGGTGGGACGACGTGCCGACCCCGCACCACGACACCCTCTACGCGCTGCCGGGCAAGCACACCCAGGGCACCCCGGCCGTCAAGTACCGGGGTCTGTTCATCAACGACGAGAACCCGGCGCTGGGCACCTGGGCGCCCGCGTTCTTCGGCTCCGGGCACGCCCCCGGCTTCCCGAACGGCTTCAACAGCGCCTTCTACGCCCGGGTCTTCGAGGTCATGCTGCGGCTGAAGGCCAACTACCTGTGGCCGGCGGTCTGGGGGCGCGCGTTCGCCGAGGACGACCCGGCCAACCACGCGACCGCGACCGAGTACGGGATCGTGATGGGCACCTCGCACGAGGGCCCGATGATGCGCGGCATCGAGGAGTGGAACCGGCACGCGACCCCGGCCGTGCGGGACGAGAACGGCGAGATCGTCACCCCGGGCAGCGACCCATACGGCGGCACCGGCGAGTGGAGCTTCCGCCGCAACGGCGAGGCCATCAGGGAGTACTGGGCCGACGGCATCCGCCGGATGGTGGAGGAGGGCTTCGAGGGCGTGGTCACCCTCGGGATGCGCGGCAACGGCGACGTCAGCCTGCCGGACGGCGACGGCATCGAGCTGATGGAGAGCATCATCGCCAGCCAGCGGGAGATCCTGGACGAGCTGACCGACGATGCGCTGTCGAGCATCCCGCAGGTTCAGACGCTCTACAAGGAGGTCCAGCACTACTGGGACGAGGGGCTACGCCCGCCGGACGACGTCACCGTCATCTTCTGCGACGACAACTGGGGCAACCTCCGCAAGGTCCCCGACCCCCAACTCCCGCCGCGCGAGGGCGGTTACGGCCTCTACTACCACTTCGACTACGTGGGCGTGGGCCGCAACTACAAGTGGGTGGACACCATCAACCTGGCCTCCACCTGGGAACAGCTGCACCTGACGTACGCGTACGGCATCGACCGGCTGTGGGTGGTCAACGTCGGCGACCTCAAGGCGGAGGAGATGCCGCTCCAGTTCTTCCTCGACTACGCCTGGGACCCGGAGCGTTGGGACATCGAGGCGCTTGGCGAGTGGGAACGCCGGTACGCCCGGCAGAACTTCGGGCCCGAGCACGCCGAGGCGATCGCCGAGGTGCTGCACGCCTACGGGGTCCTCCAGGCGCGCCGCAAGCCGGAGTTGCTCAACCGGCGGATCACCGTCGACCCGGACAGGGACCTGGCGACCGACCCGACGGCCGTGGTCTACGACGACCAGGCGACCCCGTTCAGCCTCACCGACTACCGCGAGCTGGAGCGGGTGACGGCCGAGTGGGAGGAACTGGACGCCCGGGTCCAGCGGATCGGCGAGTCGCTCCAGGCGGGCTACCAGGATGCCTACTACCAGCTGGTGCAGTACCAGGTGGAGGCGACGGCGAACCTCTATGCCCTGCGGGCCGCCGAGTTCACCAGCCTGCACTATGCCCGGCAGGGGCGGCTGGCCACCAACGAGCTGGCGGACGCGACGGACGCCAGGTTCGCCGACGACCAGGCGATGTCCGAGTACTACAACAACGAGCTGGCGGACGGGAAGTGGGCCGGCTTCCAGACCCAGCCGAAGATCGGCTACGGCGACGTGGAGCGCTACGGGCCCGACGCGCCCTGGCAGCAGCCGCAGACGCCCAACCATGTGGCGCTGCCCGACGAGGTGTTCCCGCCGGTCCGCCGGATCGAGCCCGCCTCCCGCGCCGAGCTGGGGGTGGCGATCGACGGCTCCGAGCTGTGGTGGCCCGAGGCCGAACGGCCGGCGGTGCTACCGACGTTCAGCCCCTACCAGAGTCAACCCCGCCAGTACATCGAGGTGTTCAACCGGGGCACCGAGCCGTTCGCGTACACCGTCACGCCGGCCGAGTCCTGGCTGTCCGTCACCGAGCCGTCGGGCACGGTTCACGACCAGGTGCGGGTCGAGCTGAGCGTGGACTTCGACCGGGCGCCCGAGGGCCGGCACACGGTGCCGGTCATCGTCTCGGGCGCGGGGAGCGAGGTGGAGGTGCTCGCCGAGGTGGACAACCCGGGCGTCCCGCTCCGCCGGCTGGCCGGCTTCGTCGAGGCCAACGGCTATGTGTCAATCGAGGCCGCGCACTACCGGCGGGCGGTCAACACGGCGGGCGTCTCCTGGCGGACACTGCCCGACCTCGGCCGCACCGGCGCCGGGGTGACCCCGTTCCCGGTGACGGCGCCCCGCCAGCGGCCCGGCGGGCGCGGCCCCCGGCTGGAGTACGAGCTGACGCTCTTCACCACCGGGCCGGTACGGGTGTACGCCTATCTGTCGCCGCGCAACAACGTGCTGCCGACCGACGGGCTGACCTATGCCGTCTCGCTGGACGACGAGGCCCCGCAATCGGTGAACGTCACCGCCGTCACCGGCTCGGACGACCAGAACATGAACCCGCAGTGGGCCCGCAACACCTCGGACAATGCCACGGTGATCGCCACCGAGCACACCGTGGCCGAGGCGGGGCGGCATCTGCTGAAGTTCTGGATGGTCGACCCGACGGTGGTGCTCCAGAAGCTGGTGGTGGACACCGGCGGGCTGCGGCCCAGCTATCTGGGCCCGCCCGAGAGCCTGCGCGCCAGGGGCTGAGCGCGGGGCGCGGGGCGGACCGGGGGGCGACGCCGGTCCGCCCCCGCGGCGCGCTCGGGCCGCGCGGTGCCGTCGTGGCGGGCGGCGGTGCCATCATGGCGGACATGGGACGGGTCACCGAACGCCGCCGGGTCATCCGCGTCAGGGACGGCGCCATCTCCACGCGCTCCGACACCCTGGTCGGCGAGGAACCGCTGGAGATCAGGGTCAACGGGCGCCGGCTCGCCGTGACCATGCGCACCCCGGGCGACGACTTCGCGCTGGCCAGCGGCTTCCTGGTGAGCGAGGGCGTGCTGGCCGAGCCGGCCGAGCTGGCGCGGATCGCCTACTGCGCCGGCGCGACGGGCCCGGACGACGCCAACACCTACAACGTGGTGGACGTGCGGCTGGCCGAGGGCGTGCCGGGGCCCGATGTCTCGCTGGACCGGCGGGTGTTCACCAACTCGTCGTGCGGGCTGTGTGGTCGGGTCTCGCTGGACACCGTGCGCACCACCGCCCGCTGGGAGCTGCCGCTGCCGACCGGGCCCCGGATCGACGCGGCGGTGCTGGCCGAGCTGCCGGAGCGGCTGCGCGCGGCGCAGCGGGTGTTCGCCCGCACCGGCGGGCTGCACGCGGCGGCCCTGTGCTCGACGGACGGCGCGCTGCTGGACGTCCGCGAGGACGTGGGCCGCCACAACGCGGTGGACAAGATCGTCGGCCACGCCCTGACGGCCGGGGCGCTGCCGCTGCGCGACACGGTGCTGCTGGTCTCCGGGCGGGCCTCGTTCGAGCTGGTGCAGAAGGCGGTGTTGGCGGGCATCCCGACGCTGGCCGCCGTCTCGGCGCCCTCGGCGCTGGCCGTCGACCTGGCGACGGAGACCGGCCTGACCCTGGTCGGCTTCCTGCGCGGCTCCTCGATGAACGTCTACAGCGGCGCCGAGCGCCTGAACCTGGGTGCGGACCTCGCGGCCGACCCCGGCGACCGCGCCGCCGAGGCGGGCTGACCGTTCACCGAACGGCACGGGTCCCTCACGGCCCCAGCCCCCGGGGAAGAACGACGCCCCCGTCCTGGTTCCACTGGTCAGATCCGTGATTATGTAAGACGGCCACTAATCCGATCGTTCACGATCAGACAAGGACGAAATCGCACGTGAGTAGCGTCCCCCAAGTCACTCTCAATAACGGCGTCCAGATGCCCCAGCTCGGTTTCGGCGTCTGGCAGGTGCCCGACGACGAGGCCGAGGTCGCCGTGGGGCGGGCCCTGGCCGCCGGCTACCGCAGCATCGACACCGCCGCCATCTACGGCAACGAGGAGGGCACCGGCCGCGCCCTGGCCACCTCGGGGCTGCCGCGCGAGGAGCTGTTCGTCACCACCAAGCTGTGGAACAGCGACCAGGGCTATGACACGGCGCTCGCCGCGTTCGACCGCTCGCTCGCCAAGCTGGGCCTCGACTACGTCGACCTCTATCTGATCCACTGGCCCGCGCCGGCCCACGACCTCTACGTGGAGAGCTGGAAGGCGCTGGAGAAGATCCTGGCCGACGGGAAGGCCCGCGCGGTCGGCGTCTCCAACTTCAAGCCGAAGCACCTGCGGCGGCTGCTGGACGAGACCCAGATCGTGCCGGCGCTCAACCAGATCGAGCTGCACCCCAACTTCCAGCAGGAGGAGTCCCGCGCCTTCCACCGCGAGCTGGGCATCGTCACCGAGGCCTGGTCGCCGCTGGGTTCGGGCAAGGGGCTGCTGGACGACCCGGCGCTCGCCCGGATCGGCGAGAAGCACGGCCGCACCCCGGCCCAGGTGGTGCTCCGCTGGCACCTCCAGCTGGACAACGTGGTGATCCCCAAGTCCGTGACCCCGTCCCGGATCACGGAGAACTTCGACGTCTTCGGCTTCGAGCTGGACGACGAGGACCTCGCCGCCATCGCCGCCCTGGACACCCCGAACCGGGTCGGCTCCGACCCGGACGAGGCCAACTGGCGCTGAGCCGGCCCCCGAACGCCCGGTGCGCCCCGTTCCCACGGGCGCGTCCCGGGCGTTCGCCGCCCCTCCTCAGCGGGGGGCGGCGCGGCGGGCGAACGTGACGATCTCCGGGCTCGGTTGGGACCCCTCGGGGACGAACGGGCCGCCGGCGAAGTCGCCGTAACGCTCCGTCACGACGAGTCCCGCCTCGGCGAGCAGCCGGTCGAGCGTCGGCGCGGCCAGGAAGCGCAGCGTGCTGCGGCTGGTCTCCGGGCGCGGCCAGTCGGGGCAGGTGTAGGTGGTGGTGAAGCTGACCGTCTCCCCCGCCACCGGCAGGTCGACGCGGTGGGCCATGGTGACCTCGGCGCCGTGCTCGTCCACGACGCTGACGGCGTGCTCGGGCGTCCACGCATCCCAGGCGCGGGCCGCCGGGTTGCGGGTCTCGAACGCGAACCGCCCGTCCTCGGTGAGGAGTTCGCGGACGGCGGCGAGCGCGCCGCGCACCTCTTCGTCGGTGCGGAGCACCTGGAAGGCGTGCCCGGTCATCACCACCAGGTCGAACTCCCGCCGCCCGCCGAGGGAGTCGAGGTCGCCTCGCACCCACTCCACGTCCTCGCGCCGGCGCGCCAGCGCCACCATGCCCTCGGCCGGGTCGAGTCCGACCAGCCGCCCGTCGTGGCCGGCCTCCCTGGCCCGGTGCAGCAGCGTCCCGGTGCCGCAGCCGACGTCCAGCACCGAACGGGCGGCGAGCAGCCGGGGCAGATAGAACGCGAAGTCGCCCCTGGCGTCCCAGGGATGGAACCGGTCGTAGAGCGCGGCGAGTTGGGCGTCGGCGAACTGGTGGTCGACCACGGCGCCCAGTATGGGTGGCCGGCCCGCGCGCCGGCCACCGCGTTTCCTCCGCCGCCCGGCGGGGCGTTCGGCGGGGCGTTCGGCGGAACGTTCAGCGGGCCGTTCAGCGGGCGCCGTGGCCGGCGGCGATCTCCTCGATGCGGGTGGCCAGTTGGGTGTCCAGCTCGGTGACCAGGCCGCCCACGCTGTGCGTGTTGACCGCGACGCCCAGCTGGTTGTAGGTCACGGTGAGGTTGGCGTGGTGGTCCAGCTGCTCCTGGAGGGTGGCGATGTGGACCAGCAGCGCGACCGCCGCCAGATGGCTGTCCAGGGTGTACTCGCGCACCAGCCGGTCGTCGCCGAACGCCCACCCGGGCAGTCCGCTCAGGACCTCGCCGATCTGCGTCTCGTTCAACGGCTGCGGGGCCATCCGTTTCTCCTTCGCCGGTGGGGTGCCGCTGGCACGCCCCAGCCTAGGCGCGGCGGGCGCGCTCCGCGCCGTGGGACGGCGCGGACGGGGGCGCGTTCTCCGGGCGGTGCGCCCTGGCCTCGGCCAGCCAGCGGCGCAGCACCCGGTGCACCGCCTCGGCGCCCACCAGTTCGCCCCCGTCCGTCGGCGGGGAGAGCCGCGAGGGCGAGAGCAGGAACGCCTGGCCCTGCTCGCCGCCGAGCCCGCCGTGGCAGCCCAGCTGCTCCTCGAAGGCGTGCACCCGGCCGGTCGCCGGGTCGAACGCGGAGTTGACCATGAGGTCGGGGCAGTTGGCGAAGGCGTCGGTGCGCCGCACCGCGTCGGCCGCGCCGGGCCCGAAGGGCGCGAGCGGGTCGGCGACCAGCACCTTTCCGCTCTCCAGATGGTGTTCCGCGCCGCCGGCGCCCAGCACCACGGGGCCGTGCCGCTCGTCGCGCACCAGCACGAAGCCGATTCCGGGGTGCTCGGCCAGGGTGCGCAGCAGCGCCGGGTAGCGGCGTTCGACGGCCTCCCGGCCGGCCCGCCCCGGGATGTCGGGGAAGGCGACCAGGCCCAGGTTGCCCGAGGCCAGGACCACGGGGGCGGTCGCGGCGTCGGGCTCGGCGCGCCGCTCGGGCGCCGGCTCGGCCGGCTGCTCGGGCCGGTGCAGCGCGACCCTGGCCACGCCCCTGGCCTCGGCCCCGCTCTCCTCCCGGCGCGGGGCGGCCGCCACCGGCCGGCCGCAGCCGATCCGCACCAGCTCCTCCAGCGAGAGCCCGAACGCGCCGGCGAACGTGGGGCCTTCGCTCTGCCCGTGGTCGGAGAGGAGCACCAGGTGGTAGGGGCGCGGGGCGTGGTCGATGGCCTGGAGGACCAGCGCGACGCAGCGGTCGAGGCGGGCCAGCACCTGCCGGGTGTCCCGCCCGCGCGGGCCGGAGTGGTGGGCCACCTCGTCATAGGCGACCAGGTCGGCGTAGACGGCGCCGCGCCCGTTGAGGATGTCGCCGACCACGGCCGCCGTCACCACGTCGCGCTGCACCACGGTGGCGAACGCCCGGATCAGAGGGTAGAGCCCACCCCGGGGTACGCGCGGGCGCACGCCGGCGAGGCGCGCGCGGGTGGACTGGCAGATCTCGCGCACCAGCTCGGCGAGGAACGAGCCGGCGGTGCGCGCCGCGTGCGCCGGGTCGGAGAAGTAGGCGAAGTAGCCGGCGCGCGAGCGCTGCCCCGCGCGCCGGCGCGCGGCCACCGAGAGCACCAGCGCGGCCTGGCCCGCGCCCCCGGTGAACAGGTTCCCCCGGCTGGCGCCGTCCTCGGCCAGCAGCCCGGCGGAGCCGACCCGCGCCTGCGCACGGCGCTGGAGGGTGGCCGCGCTGGACGGCCGGTTGCTCACCAGCACCTCGCCGGTGTCCTTCTCGTACCAGCGGAACGCGGGCACGTCCTCGTTGCTGCCGTGCAGGATGCCCAGTTGGGAGGCGCCCGTCTGGCTGGACCAGTCGGTGCGCCAGGGCGTGAGCCGGTGGCCGCGCGCGGTCAGCGCCGCCACGGTCGGCATCGCCGGCCGCTCGCCGGCCGTCGCCTCCCGCAGCACGTGGTAGCCGATGCCGTCGAGTTGGAGGAAGACCACGCCGGCCGTGCGGCTGACCGGCCCGGGCGCCGACCGCGCGAACCGCAGCCCCGCCATCCGGCGCAGCCGACGCCGGGCCGCGCCCCGGTTGCGCACCGCGAGGAACGCGCCGGTCGCCGACGAGGTGACCGAGGTAACGGCAGCGACCACCACGGCCGTCCCGGCCCCGGCCTGCCCGCGCCCCGGCACCGCGCTCAGCGCCAACAGCAGCAGCGAGCCGTTGAGCAGGAAGACCAACGAGCCCAGCGCCAGCGCCGGCACCAGCAGCAGCGCGCGCACCAGCCACGGCCACACCAGCGCGTTCAACAGGCCGAAGAAGCCGGCGCCCAGCGCTGCGGTCAGCCCGACCCTGGTCAGGCTGTCGCCGTCGGCGGACTGGAGGCGGAAGTCGGGCAGCACCAGCGCGAGCACGATCAGCGTGGCGGTGCCCACCGCCCATACCGCCAGCACCCGCAGGATCGCGGCGCCCGCGCTCCGCCACCGTCCCACCGCCGCACCACCGTTCCCCTCGTTGTCCCGAACCCCGTCCGCGCGCCGGCTCGCCCGGGGCGCCCCAGATCATCCCAGCTCGTCCCGCGCCACCGCCGACGGGACCGTTTCCCGAGGCGGTGGCCGGACCGTTTCCCGAGGCGCGGCCGGGCCACCTCCCGAGGCGACGGCCGGGCCGCTCCGTTCCATCCTTGCGGATCGGGGGCGATCGCCGTCGGCGCGGCTGGCATCCTTGACCTGGGTCGGCCGTGGCCGTGCGCGAAGGAGTTCCCGATGCCCGTGGAGATCACCTGGTGGGGCCATGCCACGGCGACCGTGCGGGACTCCGGCACCACGCTGCTCACCGACCCGGTGCTCACCCGCCGCTGCGCCCATCTGCGCCGCCGCCGTGGCCGGCTGCCGCCGGCGCGGGTCACGGCCGCCGACGCGGTGCTCGTCTCCCATCTGCACAGCGACCATCTGCACCCGCGCTCGCTGGCGCGGCTGCCGGCCGGCACGCCGCTGCTGCTGCCGAGGGGCGCGCTGGGCGCGGTGCCGCTGCTGCGGCCGGTGGCCGGCCGGCTGGAGATCCACGAACTGACGCCCGGCGACCGGCTGTCGGTGGGCGGCGTCACGGTGCGCGCGGTGCCGGCCGCGCACGACGGGCGGTGGCTGCCGTTCGCCAGGACCCGCGTCGACCCGCTGGGCTTCGTGGTGGAGGGCGAGGGCCGGACGTACTTCGCCGGCGACACCGACCTGTTCGGCGGGATGGCCGAGGAGGTCGGCCCGGTGGACACGGCGCTGCTGCCGGTCGGCGGCTGGGGCCCGGGGCTCGGGCACGGTCACCTCAACGCGGAGCGCGCCGCCGAGGCGCTGACCAGGCTGCGGCCGCGCTGCGCCGTCCCGGTGCACTACGGCACCTACTGGCCGTGGGGGATGTCGGCGGTGCGGCCGCACGAGTTCCACGCGCCGGGCGACGAGTTCGTCCGGCACGCGGCGCGGCTGGCGCCCGAGGTGGCGGTGCACCGGCTGCGGCACGGCGAGAGCGTGCGGCTGGCGGTGCGCGGATGAGCGCGGCCCCGGCGGCCCTGGCCGGGCTGGCGCTGGCGGCCGAGGAGACGGTACACACGGCGGTCACCACCGTCACCACCGTCAACACGGTGGACACCGAGACCACCCAGCAGGCGATCGGCTACCCCTCGCTGTTCACGCTGGTGCTGCTGGGTTCGCTGGTGCCGGTGGTGCCGACGGGCGCGCTGGTCAGCTCGGCGGCCGTGGTGGCGGTGCACCACAGCGACCCGGTGGCAACCTCGCTGCTGGTCTGGGCGGTGGCGGCCTGCGCGGCGTTCCTCGGCGACGCGGCGCTCTACGGGCTGGGCTCGCGGGGCAGCCGCTGGCTGGAGCGGATCAGGGGGCAGGTCGCGCCGGCGACGCTGGCGTCGGCGCAGCGCCGGCTGGAACGCGGGGGAACGACGGTGCTGCTGGTCTCGCGGCTGGTGCCGGCCGGGCGGCTGCCGGTGATGCTCGCCTGTCTGCTGTCGGGGATGCCGGCGCGGACCTATCTGCGGGGCAACCTGCCGGCGACGGTGGCGTGGGCCGGGATCTACGGCCTGCTGGGCGTGGTGGGCGGGGCGCTCTTCCCGCACCCGTGGCAGGGCGTGGTGGCGGCGGTGGCGCTGACCCTGCTGATCGCGGCGGCGCCTCGCCTGCGGAGGTCGGGCTGACACGAGCGCTGACACGAGCGCCGGCGCGGGCGTGCGCGCCGGGGTGCGCGCCGGGGTGCGGGGAAGCGTGCACGCCGGCGCGCGCTGGCGCCCGCGTTCCGTCCGACACGTTTGGTCCGACACGTTCAGTCCAACACCCGGGCGCCGCCCACCGGGAGGTCCCACAGGTCCTCGGGCAGGCGACCCGCCGCGCGCCAGGCCGCGCGCACCCGCACCAGCGGCTCCAGCGGCGGCTCGGCCGAGAGCGAGAACGTGCCCCAGTGCATCGGCGCCATCCGCTCGGCGCCCAGGTCGTCGCAGGCGCGGACCGCCTCCTCCGGGTCGGTGTGCACGGAACGCAGCAGCCAGGGCGGGGCGTAGGCGCCGATCGGCAGCAGCGCCAGGTCGATGCCGGGGTAGCGGGCGCCTATCTCGGCGAACCAGTGGCCGTAGCCGGAGTCCCCGGCGAAGTAGACGCGCTGCCCGGCGCCGTCGGTGAGCATCCAGCCGCCCCACAGGGTGCGGCAGGTGTCCAGCAGGCCGCGCCGCGACCAGTGGTGGGCGGGGACGAGGTCGAAGCGCAACGGGCCGCCGGGCGCGGGGAGTTCGGCGGTCTCCCACCAGTCGAGTTCGGTGACCTGGTTGAAGCCACGGCGGCGGAACCACTCGCCGAGCGCGGCCGGCACGAAGACCGGCGTGAGCCGGGGCAGCCGCTTGACGGTGGGGGCGTCCAGGTGGTCGTAGTGGTTGTGGGAGATCACCACGGCGTCGACGGGCGGGAGTTGGGTCCAGGGCACGCCGACCGGGGTCAGCCGGGGCGGGGTGCCGAGGATCTTCCGTGACCAGACCGGATCGGTGAGGACCGTCAGCCCGCCGATCCTGATCACCCAGCTGGCGTGGCCCACCCAGCTGACCGCCACCGTTCCCGGGTCGACCTCGGGCACCGGCTCCGGCGCGAACGGGAGTCCGGCCGCCGCGTAGCGCGCCGATGCGCCGGGGCGCAGCGCCCCCTGGCGCGCGGCGCGCAGCATCGCGCCGAGCCCGGGCAGCGGGTCGGTGAGCCGCTCGGCGAAGCCACCCGGCCAGGGGCGGCGCTGGTAGAGCGGGCGCGGCGTCGCCGGGGGTTCGGGCGGCGCGGCGGGCGGCTGGTGGTGGGTGGGTTCCTCGGTCCGGTCGGTCATCTGGCCTCCGAATGCTCCGGCGTCCCCGGTCTCCCCGGGCGCGCGGGTTGCCCGGCTCTCCCGGTGTCCCCGGCTGCCCCGTTCCAGGGCACCACCGGGCCGGCGGCGGGACCGTTCGGGCGGCCCGGGCGTTGGGCCGATCCAGCGATGCCGTCCATCATGCGAAACGTTCTTGCTCGCGATGCGAGACCGACGGCAGGCTGGGCGCATGTCGCGAAGCACGCCAGAAGCCGGCTATCTGCACGGTCACCACGACTCGGTGCTGCGGTCACACCGCTGGCGCACCGCCGAGAACTCGGCGGCCTATCTGCTGCCCCAACTCCGCCCGGGCCAGGCCCTGTTGGACGTCGGCTGCGGACCGGGAACGATCACCGCCGACCTGGCGGAACGGGTCGCGCCCGGGCCGGTGACGGCCATCGACCACGCCGAGGGCATCCTCGCCGAGGCCAGGGCCGAGGCGGCGGCGCGCGGGCTGACCGGGATCACGTTCGCCACGGGCGACGCCCACGCGCTGGACTTCGCCGACGACTCCTTCGACGTGGTCCACGCGCACCAGGTGCTCCAGCACCTGGCCGACCCGGTGCGCGCGCTGCGCGAGATGCGTCGGGTCTGCCGGCCCGGCGGGGTGGTCGCGGTCCGGGACTCCGACTACGGCGCGATGAGCTGGTTCCCCGCGACGCCCGGGCTCGACGCGTGGCGGGAGCGCTACCGCCGGGTGGCAGCCGCCAGCGGCGGAGAGCCGGACGCCGGCCGGCGGCTGCTGTCCTGGGCGCGGGCGGCCGGCTTCACCGAGATCGCCCCGTCCGCCGCGACCTGGTGCTTCGCCACCGAGGACGAGCGGGCCTGGTGGAGCGAGCTGTGGGCGGAGCGCACGGTGGCCTCCACCTTCGCGGAACGGGCGCTGGCCGCCGGCCTGGCCACCGAGGCCGAGCTGGCCGGGACGGCCGCCGCGTGGCGCGCCTGGGGCGCCGACCCGGACGGCTGGTTCTGCGTTCCACACGGGGAGCTGCTCTGCCGCGCCTGAGCCGCCGGGCGTGACCGCCGGCGCGGGCGGTCTTCCGCCCGCCGGTCCCCGCGCCGGCGCACGGCCGGGCCCGCGCGCGGACGCGGGCGGCCACGCGGACGCCGGCCCGAACGCCCGCGCGAGCGGCCGGCGTTCACGCCCGGCGCACCGTTCACGCCACGCGCCCCGCTCACGCCCGGGCACTCACGCCCGGCGCCAGAGGAAGAGCCCCACGCCGGTGAGCAGCACCGTCACCGTCCCGGCCGCGCTGCGCAGCGCGTTGAACCGGGTCCAGCGCGGGGCGAAGTCCGCCCAGAGGGCGGCCGCCCGCTCCGGCGTGTCGGCGACGCCGGCGGCCAGCGCGTCGTTCAGCGGCACGTTGACGGCCACGGTCGGCGCGAACGCGCCCGCGCCATAGACCAGCGCGGCGGCCAGGAAGGCGAGCGCCGCCGCCCGGTGCCCCAGCGCGAACAGCGCCACGGCGGTGAGCGCGGCCGTCAGCGGGACGGCCATGAAGGGCGTCAGAAACAGCGGGTTGAGAATCTTGGCGTTCATGCCCCGCATGGCGGCGACCGCCTGCTCCGGCGGCACCGTGCCGAGGCCCGGCAGCACGGAGACGGAGAAGGCGAAGAACGTGCCGGCCATCACGGCGGCCAGGGTCAGGGTCAGAAGCGCGGCGAGGGCGGCGAGAGCTGTCATGTTCCCCAGTCAAGCCCGCCGCAGGGCCGCCCACCAGCAACGGACCGCTCCCCCGCATAAGCGAGCGTCCAGCCCACCCGCGAGCGTCCAGCCCCCGCGCACCGCGCGCACCGGCACCGCCCCCACCCGTCAGGGCCGGACCACGATCTTGCGCCCCTCCCCCGCCGCGAAGCGGTCCAGCGCCGCCGGGTAGTCGTCCAGCGGCAGCCGGTCGCTGATGAACACCGCCGGGTCGAGCACCCCGGCGGCGAACAGGTCGGCGGCCCGCTCGTAGCTGTGCAGCACCGCCATCGAGCCGGTGATGGTGATCTCCCGGTTGTAGATGAGGTAGGGCTCGATCACGGCGGTGGTCGCGTAGTCGGCGACGCCGAACTGGAGGAACGTGCCCGCCTTGGCGACCCGGCCCAGGCCGTCCTGGATGGCGGCCGCGTTCCCGGTGGCGTCCACCACGATGTCCCAGCCCTCGGGCCGGTCCAGCTCGTCCGCGTCGGCGGCCGTGTGGCAGCAGCCCAACGCGGCGGCGGTGGCGAGCCGTTCGGGGTTGATGTCCACCACGTCGACGGCGCTGGCGCCGGTCCGCTTGGCCAGCTCCAGCATCATCAGGCCCATGGTGCCCGAGCCGTAGATCAGCACCCGGGCGCCCAGCACGGAGCGCAGCACGTCGTAGCCGCGCACCGCGCAGGAGAGCGGCTCGATCAACGCGGCGTCCTCGGTGGCGACATGCTCGGGCAGCGGAACGCAGTTGGCGACCGGGGCCACCGCGTACTCGGCCGCCCCGCCGGGCACCGTCACCCCGATCGCGGCCCAGCGGTCGCAGAGGTTGTTGTGGCCGGTGCGGCAGTAGCGGCACTCGTGGCAGTAGAGCGAGGGGTCCACGGCCACCCGTTCGCCGACCGCGCGCTCGGTGACCTCGGTGCCGACGGCCACCACCTCGCCGGCGAACTCGTGGCCCGGCACCACCGGCAGGGTCGGCGCGAACTCGCCCTGCCTGATGTGGAGATCGGTCCCGCACAGCCCGCAGGCCGCGACCTTCACCACCACCTCCCGGGGCCCGGGCGTCGGGTCGGGCACGGTGGTGACGTTGACCCGGCCGACGGACTCGATGAGGGCGGCTTTCACTTGACTGCTCCTAGCGACAGGCCCTGGACCAGCTTGTCCTGGGCGGCGAAGCCGGCGGCGAGCACCGGCAGGGAGATGGCGACGGCGGCGGCCGAGAGCTGCGCCAGGAAGAGGCCCTGGCTGGTGATGAACCGGGTCAGGAATACCGGCGCGGTCTCCGCGACCACGCCCGTGAGCACCCGGGCCAGCAGCAGCTCGTTCCAGCTGAAGATGAAGCAGATCAGCGCGGTGGCCGCGACGCCGGGCAGCACGACGGGCGCGATGACCCGGCCGAGGACCGTCGGCAGCCGGGCGCCGTCGAGTTGGGCCGCCTCGATCACCGAGACCGGCACCTCGGCGAGGAACGACTGGAGCATCCACACCGCGATCGGCAGGTTCATCGAGGTGTAGAGCAGGACCAGCAGCCAGACGTTGTCCAGCAGGCCCACGTTCCTGGCGAAGAGGTAGATCGGCAGCAGGCCGGCGACGATCGGCAGCATCTTGGTGGACAGGAAGAAGAACAGCGCGTCGCGCCAGCCCTTCACCGGCCGGATGGCCAGCGCGTAGGCCGCCGGCAGCGCCAGCAGCAGCACCAGCGCGGTGGAGGCCAGCGAGGCGGTGACGGAGTTGATCAGCGGTGGCCACGGCTCGCTGTCGAAGAACGAACGGTAGCCCTCCAGCGTCAACGGGGCGGTGAGCGCCGGCGGGTTGCTGGCGGCGTCGGCCTCGCTGTGGAACGAGGTGAGCACCATCCAGGCCACCGGCAGGAAGAGCACCAGCCCGCCGAGCCAGGCCGCCAGGCCGAGCGCGGAGCCCCTGAGCGAGCGGGGGCGTCGCGGACGGGCCGTCAACTGTGTCGTGGAAGCGGTGAGTTGGGTCATCCCCTGCTTCCCTCCTCCCGGAAGAGCGAGGACACCACGCGCAGCGTGAGGACGGCGATGACGAGGGAGCCGATGACCACCAGCACCCCGGCCGCCGAGGCGACCCCGTAGTCCTGCGCCCGGTAGAACTCGCGGTAGATGACGAAGGGCAGGTTGGCGGTGTCCAGCGCGCCGCCGGTGAGGGTGTAGACGGCCTCGAAGTTCTGCACCACGTAGATCGAGCCGAGCAGGGCGCCGAGTTCGAGGTAGCGCCTGAGGTGAGGCAGCGTCAGATAGCGGAAGACCTGCCAGTCGCCGGCGCCGTCGATCCGGGCCGCCTCGGCCAGCTCGGCCGGCCGGCTCTGGAGGCCGGCCAGCAGGATCAGCATCATGAACGGGGTCCACTGCCAGATCAGCGAGATCTCGACCGCCAGCAGCGGCATGTCCGAGATCCAGTCCGGCTGTGGCGCGGTGAAGCCGAAGAGGTCGCCGAACTTCCCCAACAGGCCGTTGAGCAGGCCGTATTCGGGGTTGAACAGCAGATGCTTCCACATCAGCGCGGCGGCGACCGGGACCACCAGGAACGGGGTGATGGCCATGGTGCGCACCAGGCCGCGCCCCCGGAAGCGGCGGTCGAGCAGCAGCGCCAGCGCGAGGCCGAGCAGCAGGCTGACGATCACCACGGTGGCGGTGAGCAGCGCGGTGGTGAACACCGCGTTGCGCAGGCTGGATTCGCCGAGCACCGACTCGTAGTTGTCGAGCCCGGTGAACGCCCGGTCCTCCGGGTAGAGCGCGTTCCACTCGAAGAGGGAGATCACCAGCGTCGCGGCGAACGGGAGTTGGGTGACGAGGATCAGGAAGACCAGGGCGGGCAGCAGGGGCGCCCGGGTGGCCCAGACCCTGGCGCGGCCGGGCCGCCGGGGGGCCTGGGCGGGACGGGCGGGCCGGGGCCGGCGCGGCCCTGCGGGTGGTTCCGTTGTGGTGGTCATCGCTCGCGGTACCTCTCCGTGGCGGACTCGGCCATGTCCTGGGAGGCGTCGAGGGCTTCCTGGACGGTCTGTTGGCCGGCGATGGCGGCGCTGATCTCCTGGGAGACCAGGGTGCCCAGGTCGGAGAACTCGGGGATGCCGACGAACTGCACGCCGGGGGCCGGGCGTTCCTGCACGCCGGGGTCGATCGGGTCGGCCTCGTTGATGGCGTCCCTGGTCACCTCGTAGAACGCGGCGGCCGCCTCCTGGTAGGCCGGGTTGTCGTAGGTGGAGGAGCGCTTGCCGGCCGGCACGTTCTCCCAGCCGAGGGTCTCGCCGACCAGCTCCTCGTACTCGGCGCTGGAGGCCCAGGAGACGAACTCCCATGCCTTGTCCGGCTTTTCGGACGCCTTCTGGATGCCCCAGGCCCAGGTGTAGAGCCAGCCCGAGCTGTCGGTCTCCTCGACGGGCGCCGCGACATAGCCGATGTTGCCGCGCACCGGCGAGTCGTCGGCCTCCAGGGAGCCGGCGCCGGCCGTCGCGTCGTACCACATGGCGGTGTTGCCCTGGACCATGTTGTTGAGGCACTCGGCGTATCCGGACTGGGCGGCGCCCGACTGGCCGTGTTCGCGCACCAGTTGGACGTAGAACTCGGTGGCCTCGACGAACTCCGGTGCGTTGAGGCGGGGTTGCCAGTCGGCGTCGAACCAGGTGCCGCCGTGCGTGTTGACCACGGTGGTCAGCGGCGCGATCACCTCGCCCCAACCGGGCAGCCCCCGCAGGCAGATGCCCCCCATCTCGGGCTCGGCCTCGTCCACGGCGGCGGCGAGGTCGGCGACCTCGCTCCAGGTGGGCCGCTCGGGCATGGTCAGCCCGTGCTCGGCGAAGACGTCGGTGCGGTACATCAGGAACGAGGACTCGCCGTAGAACGGCTGCGCGTAGACCTGCCCGTCGTCGCCGGTCAGCGAGGTGCGGATCGGCTCCAGGATGTCGTCCTCGGCGTAGTCGGGGTCTTCGGCGAGGTAGGGGTCGTGCGGCTGGAGCCAGTCGTTCCTGGCGTAGATCGGGGTCTCGTAGTTGGAGATGGTGGCCACGTCGTACTGGCCGGACTGGTTGGCGAAGTCCTGGCCGATCTTGTCCCTGACCTCGTTCTCCGGCAGCACCGTGAAGTGCACCTCGATGCCGGTCTCGGCGGTGAAGTGATCGGCCGTCAGCTCCTGGAGGGCCAGCATCTGGGGGTTGTTGACCATGAGCACGTTGATGCTGTTGGCGCCGCCCGAGCCGGGGCCGCCGGCTCCGGCACAGGAGGTCAGCAGCGCGCCGGCGGCCGCCGTGGCCAGCCAGGCGCGTCGCCTGCGTCGTCTTCCCTTGGACATGGGGGGCTCCTGGGGTCGTGGCGGCCGTGCGGGATCGCCCCACCCGCGCGGCCGGGGTCGGTTGAACGGGTCCGTTGATCGGGTCGGCTGGCGGGGCCGCGTGCTCAGACGCGGATGACCTGCGGCCCCTTGAGGACGTAGCGCTGGGCCTCGGCTGCGGGGAGGCGCACGCTGGTCACGACGGTGTCCAGGTCGGACACGTCGGCGAAGCGGCAGAAGCTCGCCGCCCCGAACTTGGTGTGGATGCCGGCGAAGACGCGGCGCCGGGAGGCCGCCACGGCCCGCCGTTTGACCTCGGCGACCGCCGGGTCGGGCGTGGTCAGGCCGTGCTCGCGGGAGATGCCGTTGGCGCCGATGAAGCCGAGGTCGATCACGAAGCCGCCGAGCATGTCGGTGACCCAGTGGTCGACGGTCGCCAGCGTGGCGTCCCGCACTCGGCCGCCGAGCAGCAGCACGGTGAAGCCGTCGACCGCCGCCATCGCGCTGGCCACCGCCAACGAGGCGGTGACCAGGGTGAGTCGGCGGTCGCGCGGCAGGGACTCGGCGATCAGCTGCGGGGTGTAGCCCTCGTCCACGAAGATGGTCTCGGCGTCGCCGACGAGTTCGGCGGCGGCCGCCGCGATCCGTCGCTTCTCCGGGACGTGCCGGGTGGAACGGGCGGCGAGCGTGGTCTCGAAGCCGGCGCTCTCCACGGGGTAGGCGCCGCCGTGGGTGCGGCGCAGCAGGCCGTGGGCCTCCAGCACGCGCAGGTCGCGGCGGATGGTCTCCCTGGCCACCCGCAGCTCCTCGGCGAGCGCGGTCACCTCGACCGAGCCAGCCCGGCGGGCAGCCCGCACGATCGCGCGTTGCCGCTCCACCGCCGCCATGGCCGCCTCCCGCTCCGGTCGTCGTCTCGTCGCCCGTGCCCGAATGGGCCCGTACGGAGATTTGTACCGGGGTCGGGCGGCCCCGCACAGGGGGTGTTCCCCGGGGATCGCGCCCGTTTCTGCCCGTTTTCCGGCGCGCGAGCCGGCGCGTGCGCCCTGGTCAACCGGCGCGCGGGGGCGGGCGTCCGACCCGTCGAACGCCCGTTTCCCCCGCGGCGGGCGCCCGCGGAACGCCCGGACGGCCGCTGGCCGCCCGGGCGAGGCGCCCGCGCGGGGCGGGGCGGGCAGCAGTGCCCACGCGTGCGCGTGCGCGACGCGAGGGCGGAGGCGTGGGCGCGCGGGGCGCGGCGCGAGCGCGGGGGCGCGAGTGGGCGGCGCGCAGCGCGGCACGGGCACGGCGCCGGTGAGCGACGGGCCGGTGGCCAGGGGCCCGGGACTGGCCGGCGCAGCCAGTGAACGGGAGCCGGGCGCACGGCGGATGGCACGGCAGCCACGCGGCCGCCGCGCGGGGCGTGCGGAGGGAGCCCACCCGTGCATATGCGCCGTTCGAAGCCCGAGGCGCCGGTTCATGCCCCGCCCGAGAGGACGGGCACGGCCGGACACGGCGCGACCAGAGAACGCGCACGGCGGCCGTGGGCGCGGCACGGCCGAGCCGTGGAGGAACGAGCGCGCGGTGCAACCGTGGAACAGACGGGATCAGCGTGGCCGATGGCCAGGCAGTGGGCAGGGCCGGCGCAGCCGGCCCAAGGGCACCGTCGGCAGCCGCGCGGAACACACGCCGGCCACCGTGCGGGCGGGCGCCGCCAGGCCGGCGGCAAGGGAACGGGCCGAGTCAGCGCGGCCAACGGCCAGGGAACAGGCGCCGCCGGCGGCCTGGAACGCACCCATGCCCGGCGCCGCCGGTGAACGGGAGCCACCCGCACAGGCGAGCGGAGCGCGGCGCGGGTGGGCAACGGCCGGCGACCAGGGGCCCGGGACTGGCCAGCGCAGCCAGCGGCCAGGCAACGGGGGAGGCCGGCGCCGCCGGTGAACGGAGCCGCCGGCACGGCGGCGCGGCGGCCGCCACGCGGATCACGCGCGGCCCACCCGTGCGAACGCGACCACGCGCGGCGCGACCTGCGGTCAGAGAACACGCCAGGCCGGCGCAGCCGGCCAACGGGCGCCGGCGCACGGCGGCCCAGCGGGCCGCAGGCCCATCCGCAACAGCCCAGCGGCAGCGCCCAGCGGCAGCGTTCAGCGACGGCGGGCCGCGTAGAGGCCGCAGGCCGCCCCGATCACCAGGGTGAAGAGGAGGGCCAGCCAGAGCGGCATGGTGACCTCGGGGACCAGCAGCCTGATCTTGGTCTGCCGGGTGTTGCCGAAGATGAAGATCAGGGTGACCACGGCGACCACCAGCATGATGATCCGGCCGGGCGTGAAGAACTCGTTGGTGCGCGGAGCGCGGGTCCTGGTCGTCATGCTCTCAGGATGGGAGCGAAGCGGGCCGCCCGCCCGCCGAGCACGGCGGGGGACGGCCGACCGGTCGAAGGCGCGCGGCGCGGCGCACTCAGGCGTAGACGCCTCAGGCGTAGACGCGCTCCACGAACTCGGCGACCTGGTCGTCGGTGAGCGTCCTGGCGAGGTCGGCCTCGCTGATCATGCCGACCAGCCGCTTGTTCTCGTCGATCACCGGCAGCCGGCGGATCTGGTGGGTCTCCATCTCGGCCAGCACCTCGTCCTCCTCGGCCAGGCTGGAGACCCAGCGCGGGGTGCCCTGGACCAGGTCACCGGCGGTGGTGTGGGCGGGGTCGTGGCCGGCGGCCACGCAGCGCACCACGATGTCGCGGTCGGTGATGATGCCGCAGAGCCGCTCGTTGGTGTCGCTCACCGGCAGCGCGCCCACGTCCAGCTCGCGCATCAGCTGGGCCGCGCGGTCCAGGCTCTCGGTGGCGGGAATCCACTGGGCGCCGGGGTTCATGATGTCAGCGGCGATGGCCATGGGTTCATACCTCTCTGCGTCGCGGTTCGAAGGGATCGGCTGATCCCATGCCTCACCACCCATGGTCCCCGCCGCGCCCGGAATGCGCCATTCGGGTGGCAAAGCACCTTTTCGCCGGTCCGCCCCGGGCTGGCCCACCCCGGAGCCGGCCGGCCAGGCCTCAGTCCCCCACCGTGCCGTCCGTCAGCTCCCGGACGACGTCCAGCTGGCCGAGGTGGCGGGCGTACTCCTGGAGGACGTGGCAGAGAATCCAGCCCAGCGTCGGCGGGGTCTCGACCGTTCCGTCGAACCGGCCGCCGACGGCCGCCCGTTCGGCCAACGCCGCGCCCGCGACGGCCTCCGCGACCCGTTCGGCCTGCTCCCAGTACCGCCGCCGCAGCTCGGCCACGTCGATTCCGTCGGGTAGGGTCCACCGCCCCTCCGCGTCGTGGTCGCCCCACGGGTCGTCGACCGGCTCGCCCCGGAACCCCCAGACGAACCAGCGGCGTTCCATCATCGCCAGGTGCCACACCAGCTGCGCCGGCGTCCAGGCGGAGGGCACCCGCGAGGTGTGGAACGCCTCCTCGTCCAGCCCGGCCAGCTTGTCCCACAGGGCGCCTCGGTAGCTCACCAGATAGCCGACGAGCAGCTGCCCGGGGTCCTCGATCTCGCGCGCTGGTCCGTTCCTCATCGGGCTTCCCTTCCCGCCGCCAGGTCCAGCGGCGCCAGATCGTTCCGGTCGAAGCCGAACGCCCGTGCGTAGAGGGCGAGTTCAGCCTCCAGGGCGCGCTCGACGGTGGCCGCGCGGCGGAAGCCGTGGCCCTCGCCGGCGAAGCTCAGATAGGCGTGCGGCACCCCGCGCCCCGCGACGGCGGCCAGCAGCGCCTCGGCCTGCTCGGGCGGGCACACCACGTCGTCGAGCCCCTGGAGCAGCACGAACGGCGCGACGATCCGCTCGGCGCGGTACGCCGGGGAGCGCTCCCGGTAGCGCTCGGGCACCTCCGCCAACGGGCCGATCAGCGACTCCAGATAGTGCGACTCCAGGTCGTGGGTGCCGTCCGAGGCCCAACCGGCCAGGTCCAGCAGGGGATAGCTGATGGTGCCGGCGGCGTAGAGGTCGGCGGTGGCCGGGTCGCTGAGCGAGGCGGCGGCCGTGTAGCCGCCGGCGCTGCCGCCCCGGATCGCCAGCCGGCCGGGCGCCGCGCCGCCCTCGGCGACCAGCGCGCGGGCCACGGCGGCGCAGTCCTCGACGTCCACCACGCCCCACCGGCCGCGCAGCCGTTCCCGGTAGGCGCGGCCGTAGCCGGTGGAACCGCCGTAGTTCACCTCGGCGACGCCGATGCCGCGCGAGGTGAAGTAGGCGATCTCCAGGTCGAGTACGAGCGGAGCCGAGCCGGTGGGCCCGCCGTGCGCCCAGATCACGAAGGGCGGCGCGGAGTCGGGCGGCCCGGTCAGCTCGGGGTGGCGAGGCCGGTGGATCTGGGCGTGGATCTCCCGCCCCTCGGGCCCGGTGAACACGCGGGGTTCGGGCCGGGGCAGGTAGCCGGGGTCGACGCGGTCGGTGTGGTGCTCGGCGAGCACCCGGCAGTGGCCGGTCGCGGTGTCCAACGCGACGACCTCGTAGTCGCGTTCGGGCCCGGCGGCGATGCCGACGACCCGCTCGCCGCACGCGGCCAGCGAGGGCCACCACTCGGTCCAGGGACCGACCGCATCGGCCAACTCCCCCCGGTCGGGGTCGAGTACGGCCAACCGCGCGGTGCCGAGCCCGTGCAGGACGGCGAGCGTGCCGTGCGGCAGCGGCACCATCCAGCGGAAGCCGACCTTCCACAGCGCGCCGGCGAACTCCTCCCGGCGGTCGCAGAGTTGAACGGCCTCGCCGATGTCCGGGTCGAGGCGGTAGGGCTGCCAGAAGCCGGCGCGGTCGCTGAGCGCCAGCAGGGTGCCGTCCTCGGCCCACTCGACCTGCGCCACCGACTCCCCCGGCCCGCCGAGCATGGTGCGCGGCGGGCCGGGGCGACCGGCCGCGTCCACCTCGGCGACCAGCAACTCGGTGCCGTCCCAGGGCATTCGAGGGTGGTCCCAGACCAGCCAGGCCAGCCGGGTGCCGTCCGGCGAGAGCCGGGGCCCGGTGACGAAGCGGTGCGCGTCGTCGGTCAACTCCCGGACGGCGGAACGGTCTTCGGCGGCCGAACCGTCCAGGGGCACGGCGGCCAGCAGCCGCCGGACGTCGCCCGGCCCATCCCCGGTGAACTCCTCCAGCACGCACCACGCCTCGCCGCGCTCGGGCAGCACCAGCGGGTCGCACCAGCGCAGCCCGCCGCCCACGGCCGAGACGGGGGTGAGCGGCCGGGGCGCGGTGTCGAGGTCGGGTTCCAGGGCGTACAGCCGCTGGTCGCCGGCGTCGGTGAACACCACCAGCGGCCCGCCCGTCTCCCGCGCCGCGCCGGCCCAGGGCTGGCCGCCGTACTCGTGCACCCGGTTGCGGACGTTCCACGGCGCGGGCAGCACGCTGACCGGAGCCGGGGCGTCGGGGCGCAGCCGCAGCAGGGCGCGGCGGCCGCCCTCGGCGGGGCGGGGCGCGGTCCACCAGACCTCCTCGCCGACCGCGCCGAGCGCCTCGGGGTGCCCGTCGTGCGCGGCGACCAGCGCCGCGTCGACGGGTGACGGCCAACTTCCGTACGGTGCGTGCGACATCGGTGCCTGCGACATGGGAAGCATCCTGGTCGGGGTCAACGGGCCTGGGAAGAAGCCGGGTTGGCGAACGCGCGGCCGAGATCGCGGCCAAGCGCTGCCGGTTGACGGTCCCTCACCGGTTGACGGTTTCTCAGAGGGAGCGGATCGCCCGGTCCAGCACCCGGACGCCGAAGTGCAGCGCGGAGACCGGCACCCGCTCGTCCACGCCGTGGAACATCGCCTGGTAGTCGAAGCCCTCGGGCAGCTTCAGCGGCATGAAGCCGTAGTTCTCCACGCCGAGTCGGGAGAACTGCTTGGCGTCGGTGCCGCCCGACATGCAGTACGGCACCACATGGGCCCCGGGGTCGAAGTGCAGCAGCGCCTCCCGCAGCGTGGCGTAGGTGGGCGAGTCGACCGGCGCCTGGAGCGGGATCTCGTGGTGCAGGAACTCCCACCCGACGTCGGGCCCGGTGAGACGGTCCAGGGTGGCGGCGAACTCCCGTTCCGTGCCCGGGAGTACCCGCCCGTCGACCTGGGCCGTGGCGCTGCCGGGGATCACGTTCACCTTGTAACCGGCGTCCAGCATCGTGGGGTTGGCGCTGTTGCGCACGGTGGGCGCGAGCAGCTCGGCGGCCGGGCCGAGCAGCGCCAGCAGCCGGTCCACGGAGTCGGCCAGCCGCTCGGGGTCGGGGTCGGCGAGGTCGGGCAGCGGCAGCCCGTAGACCCGGGCCAGCTCGGTGAGCCCGGCGCGCACGGTCTCGGTCAGCCGCACGGGCCAGCGGTGCTCGCCGATCCGGGTGACGGCGGCGGTGAGCCGGGTGACGGCGTTCGCCGCGTTGATCTTGGAGCCGTGCCCGGCGCGGCCCTTCGCGGTCAGGGTCATCCAGCCGGTGCCGCGTTCCCCGGCCGCCAGCGGGTAGATCCGGCGGCCGTCGCCGGGGTGGAAGGTGAACGCGCCCGACTCGCCGATCGACTGGGTGCAGCCGTCGAAGAGGTCGGCGTGCTGCTCGGCCAGGAACCCGGAGCCGAACGAGGCGGTGTCCTCCTCGTCGGCGGTGAACGCCAGCACCACCGGGCGCCGGGGGCGCACGCCGGCGCGCGCCCAGGCGCGGACCAGCGCCAGCACCATGGCGTCGGCGTCCTTCATGTCCACCGCGCCCCGGCCCCAGACCACCCCGTCGCTGACCTCGCCGGAGAACGGGTGGACGCGCCACTCGTCGGGGTCGGCCGGCACCACGTCCAGGTGTCCGTGCACCAGCAGCGCCTCCGCCGTCGGGTCGGCGCCCTCGATCCTGGCGACCACGTTGGTGCGGCCCTGGCTCTTCTCCAGCAGCAGCGGGTCGAGCCCGACCTCGGCGAGCCGCTCGGCGACATACTCGGCCGCCGGCCGCTCGTGCCCCTCGCCGCCGCCCCGGTTGGTGGTGTCGATCCTGATCAACTCGGAGGTGAACGTGACCACCTCGTCGAGCGCGGTCGCGTCGACGGGCCCCTCGGGCGCGGCCGGGGCGGGCCGGTCCCGCTCGTCGGCGGCCGGAACGGGGGTCGGGGTCGGGGTCGGGGTCGGGGAGTCAGCCATACCATTCCTCCACGGCGGCGGACACCATGGTGGTGACCGTCTTGAAGCACCGGATGCCCTCGTACATGGTCGGCGCGGTGTAGGCGACGCGCCGCTCGCCGGTCTGCTCGACGCCCGGCACCAGGGCGGCGGCGCCGGCGAGTTGGTCGGCGTCGAACTCGATCTCGATCCGGCGCGGGGTGGGCCCCGCCGGCTCGTGGCGCACCGCAAGGGCGGCGGCGCGGGTGGCGCCCTCGGTGATGTCGGCGGCGGTCCTGGCGGGGGTGCGGCAGACCGCCGCATAGCGGGAGACGCAGTCCTTGACGGCCACGCCCACCGCGTCGGGCGCGTAGCGGCGGGCGTCGGCGCAGGTCAGGTCGTCGCCGGTGACCAGCACCACCGGGGTGCCGTACTCGGCGGCCACCAGGGAGTTGAGCAGTCCCTCGCTGGCGCGGACCCCGTCGACGAAGACGCCGGTCAGCGAGTTGCCGAGGTAGGTGTGGGCGAGCACCCCGGCGTCGCCGGCGCCGGTGTGGTAGCCGACGAACGCGATGCCGTCGACGTCGCCGTGTTGGATGCCCTCGACCATGCTGAGGTCCTTGTGCCGGCCGGTGAGCAGTTGGGCGCGGTCGTCCAGTTGCTCCAGCAGCAGGTTGCGCATGGTCATGTGCGCCTCGTTGACCAGCACCTCGTCGGCGCCGCCGGCGAGGAAGCCGGCGACGGCCGCGTTCACGTCCGAGGTGAGCAGCGGCCGGCAGCGCTGCCACTCGGGCGTTCCCGGCAGGCAGTCGGCCGGCCAGGTGACCCCGGTGGCGCCCTCCATGTCGGCCGAGATGAGGATCTTGGTCATGGGGGGAGACGTTACCCCCGCGTCGGGCCGCCAGCCAGGCCGCGGGCGCCCTACGGTGCGCCGTTCACCTCGTCGGCGAGCCGGCGCAGCGCGGCGGCGGCCGGGGTGTCCCCGGCGGCGCTGAAGACGTGGAGCTGCTGGCCCATCCGGCCGGCCAGCGGCGGCACATGGAGCGTCTCGACGTCGAGGTCGAGCACGCCGACCGCCGGGTGGTAGAAGCGCCGGCTGCCGACCGCGCACATCCGCACCTCGCCGTCGGCCCAGAGCGCGCCGAACGTGTCGCTGCCGGCGTGCAACTCCCGCACCAGGGCGGCCAGTCGGGCGTCCTCGGGGTAGCGCCCGACGGCGTGGCGGAGCAGCGCGACGGACTCCCGCCGCCGGTCGTCGAGGTCGGGGAGGACGGCGCGGGCGGCCGGGTCGAGGAAGACGAAGCGGGCCTGGTTGTGGTCCCTGGCGCCCGGCTCGTCGAGGCCGCCGAACAGGGCGCCGCCGAGCCGGTTCCAGGCCAGCAGGTCGAGCCGCTCGTCGAGCACGACGGCCGGCAGGCCCGGCAGGGCGTCCACGACCCGGCGCAGCTCGTCGCGGACCGGCTTCGTCGAGGGCGCGGCGGCGTGCGGGGTGGGGCCGCGCCCGTGGGCGAGGGTGCGCAGATGCGCGCGCTCGACCCCGTCGAGGCGCAGCGCCCGGGCCAGCGCGTCCAGCACCTCGGCTGAGGGCTGGTTGGCGCGGCCCTGTTCGAGCCGGACGTAGTAGTCCACGCTGATGCCGGCGAGCCGGGCCAGCTCCTCGCGGCGCAGCCCGGGCACCCGGCGTCGGCGCCCGGCGTCGAGCCCCACGCTCCCCGGCGCGACGCGCGCCCGGCGCGCCTTCAGGAACGCGCCCAACTCGCGCCCGCTGTCCCGCAGCGCCTCCGTCGTCATGGGCCCAGTATGCGCGCGCGGGGGCGTGCGCGCCGGCGCGAGGGTGGTCCTGGCGGTACCGGGAACGGGCGTCCTCCGGTTCGACCGGGTGCTGGCTACCCCGGCGCCGACCTGCGAGAACTGGGGCCATGACCGAGAACACGACCGAGCAGACCACTCCCCGGGCGCGTGCGGGCGGCCGGCGGGTGCTGATCGTCCATGCGCACCCCGACGCCCGTTCGTTGACCGCCGCGCTGGCCGGCCTCGCCGCCGAGGAGCTGCGCGGCGCCGGGCACCAGGTGCGGACCTCCGACCTGTACGCGATGAAGTGGAAGGCCACGACGGACGCCGACGACTTCCCCGGCTGGCCGCGCGACGACCGGCTGGACGTGATGGGCGCCTCCCATCACGCCCACGACACCGGGACGTTGACCGCCGACGTGCGGGAGGAGCAGGAGAAGCTGCGCTGGGCGGACGCGGTGATCATCCAGTTCCCGCTCTGGTGGTTCTCGGTGCCGGCGATACTCAAGGGCTGGCTGGACCGGGTCTTCGGCGCCGACTTCGCCTACGGGCCGGGCGTCCGGCCGTATGGGGGCGGCGAGTTGGCCGGGCGGCGGGTGCTGCTCTCGGTGACGCACGGCGCCGGCGCGCCCTCGGTCGGCCCGCGCGGCATCCACGGCCCGCTGTCCGAGCTGCTCTTCCCGATCCAGCACGGGGTGCTGTTCTTCACCGGGATGTCGGTGCTGGAGCCGTTCACGGTGCCCAAGGCGCCCGAGCTGGACGAGGCGGGCTTCCGCGCGGTGGCGGCCGCCTACCGGGCGCGGCTGGCCGGCCTGTTCACCGAACGCCCTTTGCCCTACCGGCGGTTGACCGAGGAGGACTACACCAGGGAGCTGGAGCTGCGGCTGGGCCGCGAGCGGCCGGGCGCCTCGGGTCTCGGGCTGCACCTGGCGTGAGCCGAACGTTGTCCCTGGTGGCGGGTCCCCAACGGGGCCCGCCACCGGTCGCGTTCGGCCGGTGGTCGGCCCGCGCGTTCAGCCGGCGGTCGGCGAGCCCCGCTCGGCCTCGGCGGCCAGGTTCTCCAACAGCCGCTCGTAGACGCCCTTCAACACCCGTGGTGCGAAGAGCCGTTCGAAGAAGCCGCCGATGCCGCCGGAGCCCTCCCAGACGGTGCGGACCCGGGCGACGCAGCGGTCGTCCCCGCCGTCCGGGGTGATGGTCCAGGTGGTGACGAGGGTGGAGTCGCGGTCGGTCTCGACCAGGGTGCGCTCCTCGGGTTCGCTGATCTCCAGCACGCACTCCCGCACCCGCTTGCGGGTCGCGTGCAGCCGGAGGAAGATCACGGTGCCGGCGCCCTGGCCGCCCTCTCTGACCTCGTAGTCGGTGAACTCCTCCGGCAGCAGCCTCGGATGGACCTCGCGGTAGTCGGCGAGCGCCGCGTACACCTCTTCCGGCCGGGCGGCGATGACCCGCCGCGCCTCGACCTCAACCTGCGCCATGTCCCTGACTCCCCTGCGTCGTTCCGGTCCCCGCGAGTGGGGCCTACCCAGAAGTAAGCGTCGCAGTGGGGCGGTTCACCCCCTCGGGCGGGGGTGGGCTCGGGTGTTCGCCGGCGACGGGGTAACGGCCCGTCAGCCCTTGCGGCCGGCCGGGGTGGTGCCGTCCCGTCCGAGGTCCCGGAGCGAGGCCCGGTTGAGCCGGCTCGCGGCGGTGAACGCGACGAACGGGGCCGCCAGGCCGCAGCCGAGGAGGAGCAGCGCCAGCAGGATGTCGAACCCCGTGAAGACGGGCGGCAGTTCGGGTAGCTCGCCCAGCTCCCAGCCGTCGTCCATGCCCACGAACCACACCAGGCAGAGCGCGGCCAGGCCGGACCAGAGCAGCCAGTAGCCGGCGGTCAGGCCGACCCAGATCCGGACGGTGCGCTCGGTGTAGCGGGTGAGCCGGGGCCTGGCGTAGGACAGCGCCAGCAGCGCCACGAAGAGCGCGAGCGGCAGGGAGAGGAACCAGTCCGTCTCCTGGGCCCACTCGGTGAGGTTGCCGAAGTTGCGATCGTCCGGGTGCTGGGGGTAATCGTCGATGACGGTGCGCAGTTGGGGCGCGAACGCCGGCAGCGCCATCATCGGCAGCAGCCCCCAGAGGCTGAACGCGAGCCGGCCGAGGCCCTTGTCCTTCACCCAGGGCGCCAGATGCCCGACGGGGCGAGCACGCTTGGGCGGCGCGGGCGTGGCGCTCGCGGTCCCCGGCTCGCCGGGCGGGGCGGTGCGCCGCCCGCGATCGGCGCGTTGCCTGCGCCGGTCGGCCTGTTTCCGGCCCCAGCCGGCCAGTCCGCGCGCGGTGGCCGCCATGGCGCCCCTGGCCGGCTCCCACCAGGGCGCGCGGGCGGCGGCTGCCGCGTCGACCCGGGTCGGCGGGTGCGAGGGCCGGGGCGGCACGACGGCGGTGGGCGCCTCGGAGGCGGCGGAGGCGGCGGCTGTCGCGTTCCGGCCGGGCTGGGGCTCCTCGTCGTGGTACGGCAGGCGCAGCAACTCCTCGGCGCGGCGCGCGATCTCCGCGCTGACCGCGCCCGGCAGCCAGTCCCGGCCCGCCGTGTCGTGCCGGGCGGCCTCGGCCGTCAGGCGCTGCAACGACGGGCGCTCGCCCGGCTTCTTGGCCAGGCACTCCCGGGTCACCCGGGCCAGTTCGGGAGAGAGGCCGGTCAGGTCCGGCTCCTCGTGCACCACCCGGTAGAGGAGTTCGGGCGCCGAGCCCACGCCGAACGGCGGCCGTCCGGTCGCCGCGTGCACCAGCAGCGCGCCGAGGGAGAACACGTCGGCGGCGGAGGCGACCCGTTTCCCCGTGGCCTGCTCGGGCGCCATGTAGCCGGCCGATCCGACGGCGAGGCCGGTGCCGGTCTGGCCGGTCTCGTCGACGGCCCTGGCGATCCCGAAGTCGATGAGCAGCGGGCCCGACTGGGGGAGCAGAACGTTGGACGGCTTGAGGTCGCGGTGGATCAACTGGTGCCCGTGCACCTCGGCCAGGGCCCCGGCCAGGCCGGCCAGCAGCCGCCAGACCGCCGGCTCGGGCAGCGGGCCGTGCTCGGTGAGGACGTCGCCGAGGGTGGGGCTCGGCAGATAGGCCGTGGCCAGCCAGGGACTCGCGGCCTCGGCGTCGGCGGCGACCACCCGGACCGTGCCGGGCCCGGTCAGCAGAGTGGACGCGCGGATCTCCCGCGCGAAGCGGTCCCGGAACCCGGGAACGGCGACCAGCCAGGGGTGGATGCGCTTCAGCGCGACATGGCGCCCGGCGTTCGAACGCCCCAGATAGACCTGGCCCATGCCGCCGGCGCCAAGCCGGCCCAACAGGCGGTAGCCGCCCACCTCGCGCGGGTCGTCCTCGGCCAACGCTTCCATGCGCCCCCGTTCCCCCGGATTCCTCTCGCGGCGTGCGCCGTCGACGAACCGATCATGGCGCCCGCCGTCCACGCCCGGCAAGCGGGTGCGAACCAACAACCGACTTGCGCCCGGGAGTTGACCAGCTCTTCGGACATCTCACCCAAAACCCGGCTTGACAACCCACACTCGAACCTGTGTTCTATTACGCAGGAACGCAGCGAGGAGGCCCCATGCGCTGGAACCAGCTGAGCGAGGCAACGGCGAGCACGCCCGCCGCACTCTTCGGGACGGACGTCGTCAGCCGGACCATCGACACCCCCGAGTTCCGGGGCGTGACCTTCCACGAGGTGCGGGCGAAGTCGATCGTCAACCGGGTGCCCGGCACCTCCCGGATGCCGTTCACCTACACGGTCAACCCGTACCGGGGGTGCACCCACGCCTGCGTCTACTGCTTCGCGCGCAAGACGCACAGCTACCTCGACCTGGACACCGGGCTCGGCTTCGACTCCCAGATCGTGGTCAAGGTGAACGCCCCCGAGCTGCTGCGCCGCGAGCTGTCCGCGCGGCGGTGGCGCGGCGAGCACATCGCGATGGGCACCAATGTCGACTGCTACCAGCGGGCGGAGGGGCGCTACCGGTTGATGCCGGGGATCATCGAGGCGCTGCGCGACCACGCCAACCCGTTCTCCATCCTCACCAAGGGGACGCTGATCCTGCGCGACCTGCCCCTGCTGCGGGAGGCCGCCGCCGTCACCGACGTGGGGATCTCGGTCTCGGTCGGGCTGCTCGACGCGGAGCTGTGGCGCACCGTGGAGCCGGGCACCCCGGCGCCGGAGCGGCGGCTCGACGTGGTGCGGGCCCTGGCCGAGCACGGCATCGGCTGCTCGGTGCTGATGGCGCCGGTGCTGCCCTATCTCGCGGACTCGCCGGGCCAGTTGCGCGCCACGGTGCGCGCGATCGCCGCCGCCGGGGCCACCTCGGTGACCCCGCTCGCGCTCCATCTGCGGCCCGGCGCCCGGGAGTGGTTCATGGCCTGGCTGGCCGAACACCACCCGGGGCTGGTGCGGCACTACGAGGTCCTCTACGGAGACGGCTCCTACGCGCCGCGCTGGTACCAGCGGCGGATCACGGGCCAGGTCCACGAGTTGGCCGCCGAGTACGGGATGGGCCCGGCCTACCCGGGGGCGCACCGCTCGCCGCGCGCGGAGCGTGCGGAACGCGCCCAGGCGCCGGCCCCGGAGCCCGAGCCCGACCCGGGCGCCACCCAGCTCACCCTGCTGTGAGGGCGGCGCCGGGGCGCGCGGGCCGGGCCCGGGCGCTCAGGCCCGCCCCTCCGCGCCGGGCGCCGGCGCCTCCGCACCGGGCGCCTCGCCTGCGCCTGCGCCCGCGCCCGCGAAGACGCTGAGCGCGCGGCGGATGTGCTCCTCGCTGGTCGCCTTGTCGACACCGAGGTCGTTCAGCAGCCCGGAGCCGTCCTCGAACTCCAGCAGCGCCAGCAGCAGATGCTCGGTGCCGATGTAGTTGTGGCCGAGCCGCAGCGCCTCCCGGAAGGTCAGCTCCAGCACCTTGCGGGCGGCCGTGTCGTAGGGCACCAGCGCCGGCGCCTGCTCCACCGGCGCGGGCAGCGCGGCGCGGGCGGCCTCCCGCACGTCGTCCAGGGACACGCCCTGGTCGACGATGACGGCGGAGCCGATGCCCTGGCCGTCGGAGACCAGCCCCAACACCAGATGGGCCGGCACGACCTCGGCGTTGGCCGCGTCCCTGGCCGCGTTGTGCGCGGCCATGACCACGTTCCTGGCCCTGGCCGTGTAGCGGCCGAAGCCCTCGGCCGCGCCCTGCTTGTCCCCCTCCTCCCAACCCGGGGTCGCCGTCGGTGTCTTGGGAACGAACCGCTTCTGGGCCGCCTGGCGGGTCACGCCCATGCGGCTGCCGATCTCGGTCCAGGACGCGCCGGAGCGGCGGGCCTGGTCCACGAAGTGGCCGATCAGGTGGTCGGCCAGCTCACCCAGGTGGTCGGCGGCGATCACCGCGTCGGTGAGCTGGTCGAGCGCGTCGGAGTGCACCTTCTTGATCGCGTCGATCAGATCGTCGAGGCGCACGGGATGCGTCAGTCGCGTTGGTTCCGTCATGGTGTCAACGCTAGGTTGACACTCCCCGACTGTCAACCCGAAGTTGACAGCTGTTGACGGTTGAGGGCAGGCAGGGGTCGGCGGGTCAGGCGGGGCGCGCGGCGGTGCCGGAGGCGCGCAGGGAGGCGATGCCCCCGTCGAGGGCCGCCCTGAGGTGGGCCGAGTCGCCGGTGGCCATCATGATCGCCACCCCGCCCTGAAGCCCGGCCAACAGCGCGGCGGACGCCCGTTCCACGTCGAAGTCCTCCGGGACCAGGCCGCGCGCCCGGAGCGCGCGCATCCCCTCCGCCAGCTGTCCCTGCCAGCGGCGGGTCAGCTCGGCGACGATCGCCCGCGCGCCCGGATGGGACCGCCCGACCTGGTGGAACAGTCCCCCCAACGGGCAGGTGTCGCCCTGCCGTTCGTACCGCTCCAGCACCACATCGCGCCAGCGGTACCACGCGTCCCAGGAGTCCAGGCGGCCCAGGTGCGGCTGCTGGTCCTCCAGCACGCGCTCGGCCTCGAACCGGGCGACGGCGAGCAGCAGTTGGTCCTTGCCGTCGGGGAAGTAGTGGAACAGCTGACTCTTGCTGGTCCCGGTGGCGGCGCGGATGTCGTCGAGCGTGGCCAGGGCGACGCCCCGCTCGCGCAGCACCTCGGCCGCCCCCGCCACGATCCGGGCGCGGGTGGCCCGGCCCTTGGCGGTCAGGTTCTCCGTCATGCGCACCCTCCTGGTTGGACCGACGAGTCCACCCTAGGCGCCCGGGCCGAGGATCGCCCCGGGCACTTCTGGACTTGCTGGTCCATTTTTTGCGACGCACAGTGGGCGGGCGGCCGTCGGGCCGCGCCGTCCTGAGGACGCCGAGCACAGCCGAGCACAACGGGAGCAGCGCCATGGGTGCACGCCTTGAGAACAGGACCGCTCTGGTCACCGGAGCGACGAGCAACATCGGGCAGGCGATCGCCGAGGCGTTCGCCGCGGAGGGCGCGCGGGTGATCGTCTCCGGGCGCAGCGCCGAGCGGGGCGCGCGGGTGGTCGAGGGCATCCGCGCGGCTGGCGGCTGGGCCGAGTTCCTGCCGGCGGATCTCGACGGCAGCGCCGACGCCTCCCGCGACCTGGCCGACCGGGCCCTCGCCGCCCTCGGCGGGCGGATCGACGTCCTGGTCAACAACGCCGGGATCTTCCCCGGCGACACCACCGCAGCCACCGACGAGAAGACCTTCGACCGGGTCTACGCCGTGAACGTGAAGGCGCCGTTCTTCCTGACCGCCGCCGTGGCGCCACGGATGGCGGCGAACGGCGGCGGCAGCGTGATCAACCTGGGGTCGTGGGTGGCGCGGCTGGCCGTGCCGGTCGGCGCGCTCTACGCCTCGTCCAAGGGCGCCGTGGAGACCCTGACCCGGGCCTGGGCGGCCGAGTTCGGGCCCGCCGGGGTGCGGGTGAACGCCATCGCGCCGGGCGTGATCCGCTCCCCCGAGCTGCCCGAGGGCACCCCGCACCCGGCCGACGCCATGGTGCGGGGCACCCCGGCCGGCACCACCGGCAGCCCGGACGCCGTCGCGCACGCGGCCGTCTGGCTCGCCGGCGAGGAGTCGGCGTTTGTCCACGGCACGGTGGTCGACGTGGACGGCGGCCGGGTGGGTGTGGCCGTCATCGCCGCCTGAGCGGCTGAGCGGCTGAGCCACGGCGGTCCGCCCGCCCCGGCCCGGGCCGTCGTGGCCCGGGCCGGGGCGGCGGGAGTCCCCGGGCGCCCGCTAGGGGTCGAGGTGGAAGGTGAAGGTGGACGTCGTGTTCCTGAAGTCCTCCGCGTTGTCGTTGAGTACCAGGTTGTGGAAGGTGGCCTCGCCCACGGCTGGACCCTGACCGGCCTCGGGCATCTCGTTGGCCCACACGCCGATGCCCGACTTGTGGTCGTAGGCGTCGCCGCTGCGTTGGGCGCCCGAGATGGTGACGTTGGTCAACACCGTGTCCGTCACCGGGTGTTCGGGCTGGCCGCCGACGTAGTTGGTCTGGAACATGATCCCGACATAGGTCGGGTCGATGATGTCCACGTCGGTGACCCGGATGCCCTGGAAGACCTCCGAGGCGGAGAAGAGCCAGATCCCGGGGAAGACCTGGTCGCCCCAGAAGTGACCGCCGGCCCGTTCGATGGTGATGTTCTCGAAGTTGGTCGGGATCTCACCGAAGCCGTTCATCGGGTACCCGAAGTCCAGCGAGCTGATGGTGATGCCCGAGTAGACGAGGGTGTCGGCTATGCGGATGTTGCGGAAGGTGTTGTCGTAGCCGCCGTAGACGGCGAGGCCGGCGGCTCGCCAGGTGAGGAGCGAGGTGAGGTTCTCGTAGAGGTTACCCGTCTCGTCGGCGCCCCCCGCGTCAATGGCCGAGAAGAGAGCGAAACTGTCGTCTCCCGTCGCCCTTGTTTCGTTGTTGACCACGTGGTTGTCCGTGGAGCCGTTGGTCATGTTGAGGCCGTCCGCGAACAGGTTTCGCATCCGGGAGTTGCTGATGGTGACCCGGTCGGTGTTGGCGCCCCAGTAGAGGCAGACCATGTGCTCGGTCCAGATGTCGTCGATCACCATGTCGGTGACGTTCGAGAAGTCGAAGACCTTGCCGGGCCCGTCGATCCGCGTGGTGTAGTTGCCCAGGTAGGTGAAGTGGGCGAACGTCGAGCCGCTGGCGGTGCTGTCCGCGCGGAAGCCGATGTCGGTCTCGGTCTGCCCCTGCGGCGCGTGGAAGCGGGTGTACCAGACGCCCGCGCCCAGCACCTCGACGGCGCCGCCGTAGACCTGGAACTTGTTGCTCGTCTCGTAGTCGCCCGGCGGCAGGTAGACGCCGACCAGGGTGCCGGTGGTGTCCATCCGCACCCGGTCCAGGGCGTCCTGGACGTCCTGGTGGCTGAAGCCCTCGGGCTCGGTGTAGGCGGCCTGGTCGGGGTTGGCCCGCGGCGCCACCTGCTCCAGGCTGATGAAGTCGATGGCGTACTCGGTGTCGTTCGCCGCGTCCTTCTGGAGCCTGATGGTGGAGCCCGCCGGAACGGTCCGGTCCAGCAGCAGATGCGCCTCGTCGTAGATGTGGCGCGGTCCGCCCATGCCCGGCGAGTTCCCCGGCTGGGCCTCGTTGCCGTACAACCAGGCATAGCGTGAGGTCAGTTCCAGAACGCCGGCCTGCTCGCCGTCCACATAGACGTTGAGCGTGGAGTCGATCCCGCCGCCGCCGGCGCTGTCCGGGATGGAGAACCGGGTGACCAGGGTGTTGGTCGACTGCGCGGTGGTGAACTCCACGTACTCGCCCGTGGACTCCAGGGTGACCGCCCGCCGGCCCGACGCCTCGCCCGCGAGGTCGCCGACGTCCCGGTTGGGGCCGACCACCTGGGCGCCGCCGCCGACCTCGGCGTCCTCCGCCTCGTACAGCGCGTACGGCATCTGCGCGCCCCGGCCGACGGAGAACGCGCGGGTGTCGGTGTTGTTCTGCCGCTTGGCGGGGATCTCGGCCTCGTCGGCGCCGACCGTGGTGGCCAGGGTGAACGAGCCGTCCGCCGCCTCCCAACTCCCCAGCTGCACGGGCGAGGTGACGTCTCCGGCCGCGATCACCCCGTTGAACGTGCCGCTCAGCGTGGCGACCTGACCGCCGGGACCGGACAGGTTCAGGGTGATCTCGTGCGCGTCGGCGGCGGTGTCGAGGCTGCCCCGGTTGGCCAGCCGGGCGGAGAACGTGACCTCGTCGCCGGCCTGCGGGGTGGCCGGCTCCCAACTCACGCGCTCCACCACCAGATCGGCGCTGGGCACCGGCTCGACCACGACGGGCTCGGGCGCCTCGTACGCGTTGTTGTCCTCGTCCTGCTCGACCACGGTGTTCTCCGGGTCGACCACCGCGCTCACCGGGTAGCTGCCGGCCGGATGGACGCCGACGTCGCCGGCGACCTCGGCGGTCTCGCCAGGCTCCAGGGCACCGACCTCGGCGGTGGCCGCCTCGTCGCCGTCCACGGCGAACGCCACCTCGGTCGCCGGGGACGCCTCGCTGCCGCCGTTGCGGACGGTGGCGGTGAGGGTCAACGGCTCCGACTCCAGCGGCGCCGGCGGCTGCGCGGTCAGCGCGACGACCTCCAGGTCGGGGTTGGGTGCCGGCTCGCCATAGACCTGGAGTTCGGCGACCTGCCCGTTGGGGGCGCCCGTGTTGTCGGTGAACGCCAGCCGCACGTCGGCGGCCTGGCCGCTGACCGGGATGGTCACCGCGTTGCCGCTGCCCGGCGCGAAGGCGTAGTCGGCGGCGCCGACCAGGCTGGTGAACTCGTCCGAGCCCTGCGCCCGGCCCAGCACCTCGATCCGCTGGGTGCGCGCGCCCCAGGCGCTGTCCGTGTTCAACGCCACGACCAGGGAGTCGAGTTCGGCCTCGGCGCCCAACTCGACGGTGAGCTGGCTCGGATAGGCGCCGGACGCGCCCTCCCAGTAGGTGGCGAGGTCGCCGTCGTTGGCGTTGGACGCGACAAAGGTGTGCACGAAGGAGGACGCGCTGATCGGCTTGCCCTCGGCCAACTCGATCGCCTGCGCGTCGAGTTCGCCCTCGTACCGGGCCGGGTCGCTGTCCGCCGAGCGGTTGCCGGCGGCGTCGATCGCGCGCACCGTGTACTCCACGTCGGCGTCGGCCGGCTGGGTGTCGGTGAACGAGGTCACGTCGCCCTCGACGGTGGTGCGGGACACCCCGTCGGCCAGGATCTCGTAGCCGGCGATCCCGTGGTCGTCCTCGGCCGCCGCCCAACTCAGCGCCACCCGGCCCGGGATGGGCGCGGCGGCGGTCAACTCCATTGGTGCGGAGGGTGCCTGGGTGTCGCCCCCGGCCGGGCCGTAGATCTCCAGCTCGCCCAACTGGGCCGCCTCTTCGGCGGTGTTGCCGGTGACCGAGACCCGCAGATAGCGCGCGGTGGTGCTGTCGAAGGCGAGGGTCACGGTGTTCTCGGCGGCATCGGCGTCGAAGAGCGCGTCCTCGGCCGGGGTCAGCTCGGTGAACTCCGCGCCGTCCTGCGAGGCCAGCAGGGTCAACGTCTGGGTGCGGGCCTCGAAGTCGGCCGGCAGCCCGAGCACCACCCGGTTCACCGGGACCGAGGCGCCCAGGTCGGCCTGGAGCCACTGCGGCAGCTCGCCGGCCTCGCTCTGCCAGTAGCTGTCCGTGGCGCCGTCGCCCGCCAACGCGGCGGGCCGGTCGCCCGCCTCGCTGCTGGCGGTGAAGGTGGCCGAGGCGGCGAGGTTCTCCCGGGACTCCTCGGCCCGACGGACCGTCAGCTCGCTCAACTGGGCTGTCTCGGCAGCGCTGTTGGCGGTGATCTCCACCCGGACGAAGCGGGTGCGGACCTCCGGGAGCGGGATGGTGACCCGGTTGTCGTCCGACGGGTCGAAGGTGTGGGTAGCGGTGGCACTCAGCGCGGTGAAGCTCTGCCCGTCCATGCTGCCCTCGACGGCGAGGGTCTGGTCCCTGGCGTCCCAGTCGGCCGGCAGGCTCAGCTCGACGGACTCGATCCGGTGGACCTCGCCGAGGTCGGTGGCGACCCAGGCGGGGAGGTCGCCGGCGGCGCTCTCCCAGTAGGTGTCGTGGTCCCCGTCGGTGACCAGCCCCGCTGGGCCGGCCTCGCCGACGCTGCTCGCCGTCGCCGGCGCGCCGGCGGCCAGCCCAGCCGCGTGGCCGGCCTCCTGGCCGGCGGCGGTGCCGGCGGTGAGCCCGCCGGCGATCAACGCGGCGGTGAGCGCGGCCACTCCCGCGCGGCGGCGTGCTGGTCGTCGTCTCGTGCCCGGTCTGGTGCCCGTCCTGGCCCCTGGTCTCATCTCCTGGCCCCTCATCTCCGGCCTCGTCATCCCTGTGGCACCGCCTTCCGGTGCCTCGCCGCGCTGTTCCTGGCGTGTTCACGCTGCGCGCGAGGTTCACCTCACGCGCACGTTTTTGCGGAGTGCCATTCGAGAGTTGCAGGGACATGCCAGGCTGTCCACCGTTCGCGCACCGGAGATCCCAGGCGTGACGCGGACGGGCGCCGGGGCGGAGCACCGGGAACGCAAGCACCTCTTGCGCGTTGAACTGCGGCTTTCACGGGAATCCGACGCCTCGCGCCGCGAACCCGCAAGAAACGCAAGCGATTTGCGTTCGGCGACGAGGCGGCGCGGCGGCGCCCGGGGCGGCGCATCGGCACCCCGGGGGCCCGGCGGGAGCCCCGGCGCGCGCTCTAGAATCGTCCGGTTGAGCCGCCCCTCCGGAGGTGTTCGCGTTCGTGATGTCCACTCCCCCGCCCACGCCGCCCACGCCACCCCCGTCCGGGCCGCCGCCCGCCGTCCCCCGCACGCCGCGCCGCGCGGCGCGGATCGCCGTGCTGGACCCGGCCGGGGCGATCTTCCTCTTCCGCTACGACAACGAGGAGGTCGGCGTCCACTGGTCGATGCCGGGCGGCGGGCTCGACCCCGGCGAGTCGACCCGCGAGGGCGCGCTGCGCGAACTCCGCGAGGAGACGGGGTGGTTCGACCTCACGCCGGGACCGCTGCTGTGCACCTGGGAACACGACTACACCCGCGTCGGGGTGCCGGTCCGCCAGCACGAGCACATCTACCTCGCCCACGGCCCGCGCCGTGACCTGGGCCCGGGCCTTACGGCGGCCCACGCCGAGGACGGCATCCTGGCCTGGCGCTGGTGGCCACCGGCCGAACTGGCCACCGCCACCGAGGCGTTGTGGCCACCGACCCTCGCCACCCTGCTCGCCGACCATGCCCACACGGGCCCGGTGCACCTGGGCTATGTCCCCAACGAGATCCCCAACGAGGCCCCGCCGGACGGCAGATGACCAACCCGCCCCGGAACGGGGCCCGTTCCCCCCGCGACGCGGGGCGCCCACCGGACGCCTCCTGACCGCCAGGGGCCCGCCCCGTTCACTCCAGCAGGCGCCGGTGCGCGCGGCTCCAGGCCGCGCGGGCGCGCAGTTCGTCGAGGTGGCCCTCGGCGACCCAGGCGACCTGGGGCTGTCGGCCCTGGTCCGCCAGCCGGCCGACCAGGGCGACCGTCTCCTCCTGAACGGCGATGACCGCGTCCACCAGGCCGGCGGTCCCGGGCAGGCCGTAGCCCTCGGCGAACACCGCGATCCGCCGCCGGCGGTCCGGCGGCTCGGCGTAGCGCAGCCAGCGCAGGCACTCGGCGTCGTCGCGGAAGGGCGCGGCGTACTCCAGGGCGTAGGCGATGTCGTGCAGCGGGGCGGCGGGGCGGGCGTAGTCCCAGTCGATCAGGCCGACGGGGCGGCGGCCGCGCCAGACGACGTTCCATGGGCCGAAGTCCCCGTGGCAGACGATCTCTCCCGGCCTCAAGGTGGCGACCCCGGTGCACCAGGCCAGGTCGGCGGACGGCCGGAAGTCGGCCACCGCCCGGTGGTAGTCGCGCAGCAGCCGGGCGAAGGCGCGCAGGCCGTCCTCGTCGACGATCCGGGACCAGCCGTCCTGGCCCGAGTCGCCTTCGAGGTGTTCCAGGATCTCGCGCCCCTCGGCGTCGACGCCCAACAGGCGTGGCGCGTAGGGGAACGCGACCTCGGCCAGGTGCCCGAGCAGGGCGTGCACGGCCGGGCTCCAGGGGTGGGTGGGGCGGCGGACCGTGTTCCCCACCCGCTCCACCCGGCGGTGGGGGGTGTCCTGAAGCACCTCGGACTCCTCGGACTCCTCGGACTCCTCGGACGGTGTGGGCACCTCGGGCATCGCGGGCGGCTCTCCGTTCGGCATGGGCGGAGGGTGCCGCGCCGCCCGGCGCCGGCGCCAACGGATTTCGTTCCGCGAACCCCGCTGCCGCGCCAGGCCGCCCCGCGCCAAACCCGTTCGACACCGTCCGCCGCCTCCGGAAGGCTGGCGCACATGCGACAGGAGGACATCTGGGACGCCAAGGCCGCCCAGAGCTATGACACGCCAGGCACCGGCATGTTCGCGCCCGAGGTGCTGGGCCCCACCGTGGAGCGCCTCGCGCGACTCGCCGACGGGGGCGCGGCGTTGGAGTTCGCGATCGGAACCGGCCGGGTGGCCGTTCCGCTCGCGGAGCGCGGAGTGCCGGTCACCGGCATCGAGTTGTCGCGGCCGATGGTGGAGCGACTGCGCACCAAGGTGGACGAGGCGACGGTCCCGGTGGTGTTCGGCGACATGGCGACCGCCAGCGCCCCGGGCTCGTTCCGACTCGTCTACCTGGTCTTCAACACGATCTCCAACCTGCTCACCCAGGCCGAGCAGGTCGCCTGCTTCCGCAACGCCGCCCGCCACCTGCCGCCCGGGGGGCGGTTCGTCATCGAGCTGTGGGTGCCGGAGCTGCGGAAGCTGCCGCCGGGTCAGCGGGCCGTGGTCTGGCACACGGCGGACGGCTACCTCGCCCTGGACACCTATGACGTGCTGCGCCAGCACGTCGTCTCCCACCACGTCCGGTACGGCGATGTCCGGGACGGGGAGGCCGAGTTGCACGGGGTGTTCCTCAGCCCACACCGCTACGTCTGGCCGGCCGAGCTGGATCTCATGGCCCAACTGGCCGGATTCGAGCTGGAGTCGCGCCATGCCGACTGGGAAGGCGCCGAGTTCACCGCCGAGTCGCGCTCCCATGTCTCGGTCTACCGGCTCCCGAACGGGGGATGAGCCCCGGTCGGGGCGGGGGCTAGCCCCACCCCCGGTAGACGGGCCCGCTCCATGGTCCGCGTCCCGCCGCGTTCCTACCGTTGGTCTCGCACAGGGAAACGGGAGCGACGCCCGGCGACGGGCGGAAGGCGGCGGTGGCTATGGCGCGGTTCGGCGGTCGGTTGACCAGGGCGTGGGCGTTGACGGCGGGGGCCGGGGTTCTTGCGACCGGGACGGCGATGGTGGTGGCGCCCCAGGGCACGGCGTTCGGTCTGACGAGCGATGCGTCCGACACCTCGCACCAGTCGCGGCTGCAAAGGGATGCGAACGAGGTGGTGGGGACCGGGGCCACCGGGATGGTGGTCGAGGTCGAGGGGGCCGACGGCGAACGGGCCCGGGCGCGGGCCGGGGTGGCGGAGCTGGGGACCAACGAGCCGGTGCCGTGGGGCAGTTACTACCGGATCGGCAGCGACACCAAGACATTCGTCTCGGTGGTCGCGCTCCAACTCGTCGACGAGGGAAGGATCTCGCTCTCCGACACGGTGGAGGACTGGCTGCCCGGCGTGGTGGCCGGCGAGGGCAACGACGGCTCGCGGATCACGGTGGAGAACCTGCTGCGCCAGACCAGCGGGCTGGCCAACTACACCGACGTCATCTTCGGGGAGCCGGGGGCGCTGACCCCGGAGCGCTACCAGGAGAACCGCTTCGTGTCGACGTCGCCCGAGGAGGCGGTCGCGGTGGCGATGACCGAGCCGCCGGGCTGGCTGCCGGACGCCGAGGACCCGGCGGGCGAGACGCGGTGGGCGTACTCCAACACCAACTACGTGCTGGCCGGGATGATCATCGAGGAGGCCACGGGGCACCGCTGGGAGCAGGAGGTGCACGACCGGATCATCGAACCACTGGGCCTTGCGCACACCCTCTCCCCCGGCACCTCGCCCTATGTGCCGCAGCCGACGGCGCACGCCTACCTCCAGTTTCCGGGGCACGAGGAGCTGACGGACACCACGCTGTCGGTGGACGCCGGCGCCGACGGCGCGCTGATCAGCACCCCGGCGGACCGGAACACGTTCCTGCGGGCGCTGATGGACGGCACGCTGCTGTCCGAGGAACGGCTGGCCGACATGCGCCGCACCGTTCCCGCGCCGGACTTCGGCGAGGACGCCGAGTACGGTCTCGGCCTGGTGAAGGCGCCGCGCTGCGGGGAGGACGGGCCGGAGCTGTGGTTCCACGGCGGAACGTCGTTCGGCACGATCTCCGAGGGGGCGGTGACCGAGGACGGATCGGCGGCAGCCAGCGCGGCCGTGTTCACGCTGCGCTTCGATGACACCGAGGGGCAGGAGGCCCAGGACGAGGCGACCCTCGAACTGATCGACAACGCCCTGTGCGGCACCGGGCGTTGACCCAGGACCCGGGGCACAGGTTGGCGCGGGCGGCGACGGTCCACGGAAGGGGATGACCGTCGCCGCCCGCGCCGGCTCGTGCGCCGGAGCGCTCGCGCGCCCCCGCGCCGGCCCTCAGGCCCTCAGGCCCTCAGGCCCTCAGGCCGGGACCAGGTCGGGCTTGAGCAGCACCTTGGTCCAGCCCGGGTCGCGCTTGTCGAAGTGGTCGTACGCCTCCGGCGCCTCGGCCAGCGGCAGCCGGTGGGAGACCACGAAGCTGGGGGTCGCCCGGCCGGCGATGATCATGTCGCGCAGCTGGCGGTTGTACTGCTTGACGTTGGCCTGGCCGGTGCCCATGCGCAGGCCCTTCTCGAAGAACCGGCCCATCTTGACCAGGAGTTCGCCGTGCTTGGCGCTCTCGCTCGGCCCGCCGGGGTCGGCCGGGACATAGAGCCCGACCACGCCCAGCGCCCCGGTCGCGCGCACCGTCTCGATCAGGGTGTTGAGGACGATGGCCGGCTGCTCCTCGCCCTCCTGGACCGTTGCCTGGTAACCCACCGCGTCGATGCCCTTGTCGGTGCCCTCGCCGCCGGTCTGGTCCTTGATCTGCTGGGCGGCGTCGCCCTTCGAGTAGTCGATCGGGATGGCGCCGATCCGCTCGGCCAGCGCCAGCCGGTCGGGCTGCCGGTCCACGACGAACACCCGGGAGGCGCCGCGCAGCAGGGCCGAGTAGGCGGCCATCAGGCCGACCGGCCCCGCGCCGAAGACGCAGACCGTCTCACCGGGGCTGACGCCGGCCAGCTCGGTGGCGTGGTAGCCGGTGGGGAAGATGTCGGCCAGCAGCGCGAAGTCGTCCTCGTGCTGCTCGCCGGCCGGCAGGGTGAGGCAGTTGAAGTCGGCGAACGGGACCCGCAGGTACTCGGCCTGGCCGCCCCGGTAGGGTCCCATCGAGACATAGCCGTAGGCGCCGCCGGCGAAGCCCTGGTTGACCGTGAGGCAGAAGCCGGTCTTGCCGGCGAGGCAGTTCTTGCAGAAGCCGCACCCGACGTTGAACGGGAGGACCACGCGGTCGCCCTTCCTGATCCGGGCGACGCCGGGGCCGACCTCCTCCACCACGCCCATGTTCTCGTGGCCGAACACGATGCCGGGCTCGGCGCCGGTCCGCCCCTCGTACATGTGCAGGTCGGACCCGCAGATGGCGGTGGTGGTGATCCGGATGACCACGTCGTTGGGGTCCTCGATCCGCGCGTCGGGGACGTCCTCGACCTTCACGGAGTAGGGCTCGTGGTAAACGACCGCCTTCACAGCTACCTCCCGACATGCACGGCTCTGCCCCTTTTGGCGGGCTTTGCTCCACCGTAGTGGCGCCCCGATCACCCCGCGAGCCGATCATCGGGCCGGGCCGGCGGCGGGCCTCCCGTTCACCGGCCGGTATCCCTGAGCGCGGTGTCAGAGGGATGGAGTACGTTCCCCTACATGGCTCGTCCGGTGAAGTCCGCTCGCACAGCGCAGTCCTCGCAACGGCGGAAGGTGCGTCGTGACCTCGCGGCGGCGGCGCTGGAGTTGTTCGCGACCAAGGGGTACGAGGCGACCACGGTCGACGAGATCGCCGCCACGGCCGGCGTCGCGCGGCGGACGTTCTTCCGGCACTTCCGGTCCAAGGAGGAGGCGATCTTCCCGGACCACGACGACACCCTGGAGCGGGTGGAGGCCGTGCTCCTCGACGCGCCCCCGCAGGAGAACCCGATCGACACCGTCTGCCGGGGGATCAAGGAGGTGATGCGGATGTACGCCGCCTCGCCCTCCCTCTCGGTGGCCCGCTACCGCCTCACCCGGGAGGTGCCCGCGCTGCGGGAGCGCGAGATCGCCTCCGTCTCGCGGTACGAACGCCTCTTCACCCGCTACCTGTTGAACCGCTATGACGAGCACTCGCACCTGGGCGACGAGCCGCTGCTGGCCGAGGTCGCCGCCTCGGCCGTGGTCACCGCGCACAACCATGTGCTGCGCCGCTGGCTGCGCCGCGACGGGCAGGGGGACGTGGAGGCGGCCCTCGACCACGCGTTCACCATCGTCCGGCGGGCGTTCGGCGACCTGCCGGCGGGCGCCGGGCAGCGCGCGGGCGCGCCGCGCGCGGTCACCGACGGCGAGGTGCTGGTCACGGTGGCGCGCACGGACGCCCCGCTGCCCGAGGTGATGCGCGCCATCGAGCGGGCGCTCGACCAGCGGGGCTGAGCCGGCCGCGCGCCGGACGCGTCGTATCGTCGACGCGTCAACGGCGGCAGCACCGCCACCCGTTCGCTGGAGGAACCCCCGATGACCGACGCCGCCCCGCCCGTTGTCCGGCCGCGCCGCTCCTGCCTCGCGGTGCCGGGAAGCAACCCGCGCTTCCTGGAGAAGGCCCAGGGACTCCCCGCCGACATGGTGTTCCTCGACCTGGAGGACGCCTGTGCCCCGGCCGCCAAGGAGGGGGCGCGCGCCCTGGTGGTGAAGGCGCTCAACGAGGGCGACTGGGGCGACCGGGTGCGCGCGGTCCGGGTCAACGACTGGACGACGCACTGGACCTACCGCGATGTGATCACCGTGGTCGAGGGCGCCGGCGACCGGCTGGACTGCCTGCTGCTGCCCAAGACGCAGGACGCCCAACAGGTCGTGGCCCTCGACCTGTTGCTCACCCAGATCGAGCGGACGATGGGCCTGCCGGTCGGGCGGATCGGCATCGAGGCCCAGTTGGAGAACGCGCGGGGCCTGCTCAACGTTGAGGAGATCGCCGCCGCCTCGCCCCGCCTCCAGACGCTGGTCTTCGGCCCGGCCGACTTCATGGCCTCGATCCGGATGCGGACCCTGGTGGTGGGCGAGCAGCCGCCGGGCTACCCGGCCGACGCCTACCACCACATCCTGATGCGCATCCTGCTGGCCGCCCGCGCCCACGACCTCCAGGCGATCGACGGGCCCTACCTCCAGATCCGCGACGCGGACGGCTTCCGCGCGGCGGCCGGCCGCTCGGCGGCGCTGGGCTTCGACGGGAAGTGGGTGCTCCACCCCGACCAGATCGAGCTGGCCAACGAGATCTACGCGCCGTCCCAGGAGGACTACGACCACGCGGAGCTGATCCTGGACGCCTACGCGCACGCCACTTCGGTGGCGGGCGGGGCGCGCGGGGCGGTGATGCTGGGCGAGGAGATGATCGACGAGGCCAGCCGGAAGATGGCGCTGGTGGTGGCGGGGCAGGGCCGGGCCGCCGGGCTGCGGCGCACCTCGGTCTTCACGCCCCCGGAGGGCTGACCACGCGACGGGGAACGGGGCGCGACGGGGGCGGGCGCGGCGGGAACGGGAACGGCGCGACGGGGGCGGGCGCGGCGGCCCGCGCGTCTCGGCGTCCTCCGGGCCGGCGCGGCGACCCACGCGTTTCGGCCATATCGGGGCCGAACGCGCGACGGCGCGCCCGGCGGCCGATTCTTTGCCGAATGATGGTCGAGCCGCGCGGGCGGGACCATGGCGGAGTTTCGGGGATCTCTCCGGGACTTTTCGGGAGTTCGAGGGAATTACCGGGAGTTCCCCGGATTTCCCGGGCCGGCGGGGAGCGATCGCCCGAACCCGGTTCACCCGTGGGCGGGATCGCGTGACGGAGCCGGAGCAGAGCGTCACCAACGGCCGGTTGACCGGCAAGAAGGGGCCTCCAGGGGCCGCGAGGGTCTTGGAACGATCTTGGAACCGGGCCCGCCCTCCCGACCTCGCCGACCGCCGGAAAGCGCGTGCGGATTATCCGTTTCATCCGTTCGTCCAACGACGTCCCGAAGCCACCGCGCGCCGCCGATGAGCCCGCTGGCTTGCCGAGTTACCGCCGTGGACCTATAGCATCGGGCCTAAGCCGCCTCGCCTCTGACGGGCGCGGCACACATCGCTACGAAGGTCTCTCATGCCTCACCGCTCATCCTCTCTGCCCAGCGGCCGGGTACGTCTGGCCCGAGGCGCCTCCGCCTGGCTGTTCCCCACGGTCGCCACCGCGGCCGTCAGTCTGGTCAAGGCGCGCGGCTCCGCTCGTTGGGCGACGGTGGCCGTGCCGACCACCGCGCTGGCCGCCGGAATGCTGTGGTTCTTCCGCGACCCGGAACGCGAGATCGGCCAGGGCCGGGTGATCTCCCCGGCCGACGGGGTGGTGCAGTCGATCACCGACTGGCCGGACGGCAGGACGCGGGTGGCGATCTTCATGAGCCCGCTCAACGTCCACGTCAACCGGGCGCCGGTCGCCGGCACCGTGGCCTCCGTGCAGCACATCCCCGGCGGCTACATCCCCGCGTTCGACAAGGAGAGCGAGAACAACGAGCGCGTCGTGTGGCGCTTCGACAGCGAGCTGGGCGACCTGGAGATGGTGCAGATCGCCGGCGCGGTGGCCCGCCGGATCGTGCCGTATGTGCCGCAGGGCTGCAAGGTCGAGCAGGGCGAGCGGATCGGGCTGATCCGTTTCGGCTCGCGCGTCGACGTCTACCTGCCCGAGGGCATCGAGCCGGCCGTCGAGGTCGGTCAACGCACGACGGCGGGAGTGACTCGTCTTGACCGTGATTGACCGCAAGTTCACCCGACGATGGGTGGGAGTCGAGGAGGACGGTGACGCCGACGACGACGCCATGTCGTTGTCGATGCGGCTGTCGATAGCGGACACCCTCACCCTGCTGAACGCCACCTGCGGCTTTCTCGCCGTCTACTTCACCACCACCGGCGTGCTCATCCCGCACCTGACCAACAGCGGGGACGCCGGGGTGGTGCGCAACAACGCGGCAACGGCCGTGCTGTTGATGTTGCTGGCCTCGGTCTTCGACCTCTTCGACGGGCTGGTCGCGCGGAAGCTGCGCTCCTCGCCGATGGGCGCGGAGCTGGACAACCTCTCCGACCTGATCAGTTTCGGTCTGGCTCCGGCCTACTTCGTGCTGGTCTGGGGCATGGTGGTCGGCGACGTTCACGAACCGCTCTCCGCGTTGGCCGCGACGGTGGTGCTGCTGGCCGTGGTGCTGCGGCTCGCGAGATTCTCCTGTGTGACGATGCCGGACGGCGTCTTCCAGGGGATGCCCAGCCCGTTCGGCGCGCTGACCGTCGTCTCGATCGTGCTGCTGGAACTGCCGTTCACGCCCACGCTGCTGGCGATCGGCGGGGTGGCCTGGCTGATGGTGAGCCGGGTCGAGTACCCCAAGCCGCGCGGCACCCTGGCCGTCGCGATGCTCTCCTGGATCGTGCTCAGCATGGCGCTGCTGACGGCCTGGGCCTTCGACGCCCCCGGCGGCCTGCTGATGCTTCAGACCGCCTGCTCGCTCCAGCTGGTGCTGGGCGCGGTGATCCCGCTGTTCGCCATGTGCCGCCGGGTCTACGCCTTCCGCGACAACCGCCGCGAGGCGCGCGCCGGCGCGCAACCCTGAGCGCTGACGCGCCGTCCCGATCGCCGGCGCGCCGGACTATGAACCGGTGCGCCGGGCCGAGAACCGGTGCGCCCCCGAGTCCTCCTCTGACAGCCGTCGGGCCGAGCCCGGCGGCTGTCAGTGCTCCGATGCACAATGGGCCGCATGGAGCTGACCAAGAAGGGCCACGCGTGTGTGCGGCTCACCGAGGGCGGGCGCACGCTGGTGATCGATCCCGGCGCGTTCAGCGAGCCGGACGCGGCGGTGGGCGCGGACGCGCTGTTGATCACGCACGAGCATCCCGACCACTTCGACGAGGGGCGGCTGCGCACCGCGCTGGAGGCCGATCCCGGGCTGCTGGTGCACGCGCCGCGCGCCGTCGCCGAGCGGCTGGAGGGTGCGTTCCCCGGCCGGGTGCGGGTGGTCGGGGACGGGGACGCGCTGGAGGTCGCGGGCTTCCCGGTCGAGGTGCACGGCGAGCTGCACGCCGTGATCCACCCGGACCTGCCGCGCGTGACCAACGTCGGCTATCTGGTCACCGCCGAGGGCGGCTCCGTCTTCCACCCGGGCGACGCGTTCACCGTGCCCGGCCGCCCGGTGGACACGCTGCTGCTGCCGCTGGCCGCGCCCTGGAGCAAGTTCTCCGAGGTGGTGGAGTACGTCCGCGAGCTGGCGCCGCGCCGGGCGTTCGCCGTGCACGACGGGCTGCTCTCCGAGATCGGCCTCACCGTCTACGGACGGAACATGGGCCCCCAGGGCCCCGGCGTCGGGCCGACGGAGTACGCGCGGCTGGCCCCGGGCGAGTCCGTCACCCTCGCCTAGGCCGTCTCCGCAGCCGCCGCCCAAGTCCCCACCGGCGCCAGCCCGTTCGCGCCCCGTTCGCCCGTCGTCCCCGTCACTGATCCCGAGAGAGCCGTCATGCGCATCGCCACCTGGAACGTCAACTCGATCACCGTGCGGCTGGAGCGGCTGCTCGCCTGGCTGGAGCGGAGCCAGACCGATGTGCTGTGCCTCCAGGAGCTGAAGTGCGACGCCACCGCCTTCCCTGCGGAACCGCTCCGCGCCGCCGGGTACGAGGCGGCCGTGCACGCCGACGGCCGGTGGAACGGGGTGGCGGTGCTCTCCCGGGTCGGCCTGACCGACGTGGCCCAGGGCCTGACCGGCGGGCCGGCGTTCAACGGCTCGGCCGAGCCGCGCGCGGTCGCGGCCACCTGCGGCGGGGTCCGGGTCTGGTCGGTCTATGTGCCCAACGGGCGCGAGGTGGGCCACCCGCACTTCGCCTACAAGCTGGCCTGGTTCTCGGCGTTGCGGGAGACGGTGGCCAAGGACGCGGCGGGCCCGGTGCCGTTCGCGGTGCTCGGCGACTTCAACGTGGCGCCGACGGACCACGACGTGTGGGACATCGGGGAGTTCGAGGGCGCCACCCATGTCACGGAGGCCGAGCGCACCGCGCTGGCCGAGCTGCGGGGCACCGGGCTGACCGACGTGGTGCCGCGCCCGTTGAAGTACGAGCGGCCCTTCACCTACTGGGACTACCGCCAGCTGTGCTTCCCGAAGAACCGGGGGATGCGGATCGACCTGGTCTACGGGAACGCGCCGTTCGCCGCCGCCGTCTCGGACGCCTATGTGGACCGGGAGGAGCGGAAGGGCAAGGGCGCCTCGGACCACGCGCCGGTGGTGGTGGACCTGACGCTGGACGCCCGCTGAGCGCGCGGAGGGCGTCAAGTGGCCGGCGAGGGGTGGTGGTTGTGCCGTCGGCTGGCGTGAACCGCGCGCCGATGCCGCCCTTTGGTGTCCGGAGTGCGACCCTTGGGACATGAACATCCCTTTCCTGGACAACTGGCGTAGGCGGCCGACCACCGCGACCGACGCCTGGTCGGACACCGAAGGGGTGGCGGAGCTGCTCGGCGAGTGCGAGCTGCTGCGGGACCGGGCGCTGCGGGCGGGGCTCGTCCTGGCCGACACCCCCGTCTCCCTGGAGGCGCTCGACCAGCTCAAGCCGCGCTGGCGGGACGATCCCGAGGAGTTGCCGTGGCTGGCCAACGACGCGGGGCTGTATCTCGGCACGGTGATCGTGCGGTGCGTGCCGGGGGCCCGTTGGGGCCCGGGTCCTGACGGGCGCCCGGTGGTGGAGATGGCCTCCGGCCGGCGGGTCGACGTGGTCGAGGTAGGCCGGGAGTGGGCGGAGGCCGGTTCCCCCGAACTGTCCCAGGTCTACGCCGAGGTGGCCGAGAACTGACGGCGGCGGGGCGGGCCCGGGGAGCGGGCGCGGCCTCGGGCGATGGCGCGCGTTCGGGCGCGTTCAGGGGCACGGTGGGCGCCCGGCCAAGCCGGCTCAGCCGCCGAAGGCGATCGTGTACTCCAGGCGCCAACGGTCCCCGGGGACAACGGTGTCGGAGGTCTCCACGGCGCGGTCGTCCGCGTCGTAGTGGGTGCGTTCGACGGCCGTCACGCACTGGCCGGGCGAGCAGCCGAGCGCCTCCGCCTCGGCGCCCGTCGCCGGCCGCGAGCCGACGACCTCGCGGGCCCGCACCACCCGCACCCCGATGGCGGCGAACCGGCCGCGCACCCCGCGACGCGCGTAGGGACCGCGCTCGGGAAAGGCCACGTCCGTGCCCTCGGTGAGGGCCAACGGCTCCCAGCTGGTGGACAGTTGCAGCGGCCGCCGGTCGGCCAGGTACTCGTACTGGGTACACATCAGCGGCTCCCCGTGGGGGACGCCGAGCCGCTCGGCGATGCCGGGCGGGGCGACCGTGGGCGTGGAGACCGCCTCCCAGGTGATCTCGGGCTGCTCGCTCAACTCGCCGAGCAGCGCGGTGACTCCGGCGGCCAGCGGGGAGTCCACGGCGTCCGTGGAGCGCAGCAGCGCGCCGATGGGGGCGCGGTCGCTGACGAAGACCCCGCGCCCGAACTGGCCGGTGGCGTACCCCGCCGCCTTGAGGACGCGCACCGCGCGGTCCACCGTCTGGTCGCTGGCCCCGTAGGTCCGCTTCAGCTCGGCCCGGGAGGGGATGCGCGCCCCCACCGGCAGGGCTCCCTCGTCGATCTGTCGACGCAGATCGTCCGCGATGCGCTGGTACATCGGCCGGCTGTCGCCCATCCAGGAACTCCCTTCCACGGCCACGAGGCGTACGTACCCGTTCGCACAGGCTACGTCACACCGCGTCAGAGTTCCTTACTGGTGGTGAGCCCCGGCGGTCGGGTGGTGGCCGCCTTGGTCACGTCGGCGACCAGTTCCACCACATCCGCGCCATATGCCTGGGAGTTGACGACCTTGAGCAGCAGGCAGAACGTGCCGGACGAGCCGTGCTTGCGGGCCAGCCGCGCGTGATGCCTGGCCAGATAGCGGGTGGCCGCCTGGTTGGTGACCGAGCGCTGGCCGCAGGCCAGGAAGACCGGGCGGTCGCCCTCACCCGCCGTCAGCCGGGCGAGCAGGACGTACTCGGCGACGCCGGGGTCGAGTCGGTAGCGCTCGCTGCCGATGTGCAGGGCCCAGCGGTCGGGCCCCTCGGCGTCGGTGTTCACCAGCACGCCCGGCAGCAGGCTGGAGAGGTGGGCCGCCGTGCGGCGGTTGGCGACGGGTCCGCCGAGGCAGAACTCGGTGCGCTCCCCGAAGCCCTGTTGGGCGGTCTCGCCGGATATCAGCTGGGCGGTGGCGCCGCAGTTCCTGATCACGGCGGCCAACTCCAGCAGCGCCAGCACGTCGTTGCGGCCGACGGCGCCGTCGGCTGTGGTGTCGCGGCCGACGACCAGCAGGCACTCGGAGTTGTCGGGGAGCCCGAAGAAGTTCTGTTGGCGGCGGCGGGCGCGGGTGGCCAGCCGGCCGCGCAGCGCCGCTCCCAGCACGAGGGCGACCAGCGCGGTGGCGGCCACCGCGATCACGAGCAGCAGCGCTTCGTCATCCATGGCCGGGAATCTACCGGCGCGCGGTGACGGGCACGAGCCCCTTCGGGCGGCAGTCCACGGGAGCGAGCGCCGGAACGCCGGGCGCGCGGTGGGTGGTTCGCGCCGTGGGGGTTGGCGTCATGCCGTCGCGTTCCGGCCAGATGTCGGGGCGGGCGGCGCGGAGCCGGGCGGCGCTGGCTCGTCGGGCGCGGGACCGGGCGACGCGGGACCGGGCGACGCGGGACCGGCCGGCGCGGGACCGGCCGGCGCGGGACCGGCCGGCGCGGGACCGGCCGGCGCCGGGTCCTCGGGCGCGGGTCCTTCGGGTGCTGGCTCGTCGGCGTAGCGGCGGGCCAGGCCGCGCACCGCCTCGGCGACGGCGGCGCGCAGCGCGGGCGGCCCCAGCACCTCGGCCTCGTCGCCCAGCCGCAGCAGGTCGCCGACGGCGATGGCCGTGGACTCCACGGCCAGGTCGACGACGCGCCAGCCGTGCTCGTCCGGGGGCGCGGCCTCGGCCAGGGCCTGCGCGCCGGGGGCGCCGTAGAGCATGGTCAACAGCCGCCCGGCGCGCGGCGATATCCGCAGCCGCGCTGTCTGGTGGTAGCGGGCGGCCTCCAGCGCGCGGGTGGACTCGGCCCAGTGCGCGGCGAGGTCGAAGTCGGCCGGGCGCTCGAAGCGTTCCTCGCCCAGGCGCACCTCGCCGAAGCGGGCCACCCGGTAGCCGCGCACCCGCCCCTCGTCCTCGGTCGTCACCTCCGGGCGGTGGCGGAGCGCCAGCAGGTACCAGATGCCGCTCTTGAGGACGAGGCCGAGCGGGCGCAGCTCCCGTTCGCCCGCGCCGTGCCAGCCCCGGTAGTGGGCGTGGAGGGGGCGCTGCTCCCAGACGGCCCGGGCGACGGCGGCCAGTTGGGGAACGGGCTCGGCCTCCCGGAACCAGCCCCGGGCGTCGAGGTGGAAGCGCTGGGTGATGCGTTCGGTGCGCGCGGCCAGTTCGGCGGGGAGCGCGGCGCGCAGCTTCAGCTGGGCGGCGGCGAGTTCGGCGCCCAGGCCCAACTCCCGGGCGGCGCCGGGGACTCCGGCCAGGAAGAGCGACTCGGCCTGGCCGTCGGTGAGGCCGGTGAGCCGGGTGCGGTAGCCCTCCATCAGCCGGTAGCCGCCGGCCGGGCCCCGGTCGGCGGTGACCGGGACGCCGGAGGCGGCCAGCGCCTCGATGTCCCGGTAGACGGTGCGCACCGAGACCTCCAGCTCGGCGGCCAGTTCGGGGGCGGTCAGCCGGCCCCGGTTCTGGAGGAGCAGGAGGAGGGAGAGCAGTCGGTCCGCGCGCATGTTTCTCATTGTGCGGCCGTACCTGACAGAAGATGTCAGGTACGGCGATGAGAGTGGTCACTGCACAGCGCGAAACGGGCAGTTCCGCGCACTTTCGGCAAATCGCTCTGCGTTCGGAAAGACCAGGAGAATACTGTGCCCAGCACCTCGATCGACCAGGCCAGCACCGCCCACACACACCAGCTCACCGGCACCTTCTCCTCTGCCGACTGGCAGGAGCGCGCGCTCACCCCCGAGGGCGCCGAGGGTCCCCGGCTCGCCCAGGCCACGGTCACCAACCACTTCTCCGGCGGCGTGGAGGCGGCGGACACGTTCTGTCACTACGCGATCGTCTACACCCACGGGCAGGTGGGCAGCTTCACCGGGCTGGAGTCGCTGACCGGCACGGTGGACGGCCGGGCCGGCAGCTTCGCCCTGGAGGAGCGCGGCTCCTTCACCGAGGACGGCTCGGTGACCTGCGAACTCACCGTGGTGCCCGGCAGCGGCACGGGCGAGCTGGCCGGGCTGACCGGGGCGGGCGGCTTCGTCTACCGGGCCGGTACCAAGGACGTTCCCTACACGTTCGGCTACACCCTGCCCGAGGGCGACTGACCTCGGGCGGAACGGGGGCCGCCGGCCGGGGTCAGGGTAGTCCGGCCGGCGGGCGGGTACCCGGGGCGTTCGGGAAGCGCAACGGGAAGGGAGCCGTCCGATGTCCCGGATGTCGATGTTCCAGCAGGTCCCGGTCGAGGACGCGAGCGCGGCCGCCGGCCGGCCGGTGGTGGGTTCCTACCCCGACTACCCGCGCGCCCAGCGGGCCGTGGACTTCCTCTCCGACAACCGCTTCCCCGTGGAGCGGACCGCCATCGTGGGCACGGACCTGCGCATGGTGGAGACGGTGCTCGGCCGGCTGACCCGGGGCAGGGCGGCCGGCGCCGGGGCCGGGGCCGGCGCCTGGTTCGGCCTGCTCGTGGGACTGCTGCTGTCGCTCTTCGCGGAGAGCGGGGCCAGCGTCGTGTTGCTGATCCTCAGCGGTGTGGTCTATGGCGCGATCTTCGGGGCGATCCTCGGCTTCGTGGGCCAGGCGATGACGGGAGGCCAGCGCGACTTCGCCTCGCGCAGCCGGATCGTCGCCGCCCACTACGACGTCGTCGCCGACGAGGAGGTGGCGGAGGAGGCCAGGAACCAGCTGATCAAGCTGGGTTGGCGGGAGAGTTGACGCTCCGCCCGACCGCTTTGCCCGCCTCGCCCGCCCGCTCCGCGCGCCTCGCGCCCGTTCCTCAGCCGGTGAGGGTGGCCTTCCACAGTTCCTCGCTTGGCCACTGCCTGGCCCAGGCGGCGGCGACCTCCGGGTAGTCGCGCGCGTCGGCCTCGGGCGCGGGGACCTCGATCAGGTCGTCCACGGTGAAGCCGTTCTCCCGCAGCAGCCGGATCAGGTCGCCGTGCGGGAGTGTGAACTCGACGCCGCCGCCGTGCGGCAGCCGGTGGCCGCCGAAGTAGGGACGCAACAGCCGCTCGCCCGCCGGCCCCTCCTCGGGCCGGCAGGCGGCGAAGAACGGGGAGCGCCGGCTGAACGCCAGCCGCCCACCGGGCTCCAGCAGCCGGGCGGCCTCCGGTATCCACCGGTGTGGGTCACACCAGAGCGAGGCCCCGTAGTCGCTGATCGCCAGCGCGAACCTGCCGCCGCGCAGCGGCAGCCGCTCGGCGTCCGCCAGCAGCAGCGCGATGTCCAGGCCGAACTCCGCCCGCAGGGCGCGGGCGGTCGCCAACTGCGCGGCCGAGAGATCGACTCCGACCGGACGTGCTCCCATCCTGGCCAGCCAGGCGGACACATAGCCCGTTCCGCAGCCGAGTTCGACCACATCCCTCCCCGAAATGTCCTCGGGGATCAGCCGGGCCCGGGACTCGGGGGTCGCCCACAGGCCCCAGGTGGCTTCGCGCTGCTCCCAGTGGGCCCGGGCCAACGGGGCGTGGTAGGCGGCGCGTTCGTCGTCCCAGTGGGTTCGGTTGCGGGTGATGTGGTCGGCGGTCGCGGCCCCTTCGGGGTGTTCGGGTCGGGCGGCCGGCTCGTTTCCGTTGCTGGTCGTCTGGCTGGTCGTCTGGCTGGTCATCCGCCCATCCCACCGGCTCGGGGACGGGTGGGGCAACGGGGTTGTGCCGCGTCCCCCCGGGGTGTGCGGGCCCCGGGGGGCGTGCGCTCAGCGGGGCGTACGCAGGCGCAGGCTGTGCATTCCGCCGTCGACGGGGAGCGCGGTGCCGGTCACCGCGCCGGCGCCAGGGCCGGCCAACTGCGCGATGGCCTCGGCCACTTCGACCGCCGCGACCAGCCGCCCGGTGGGCTGGCGCGCCTCCAGGGCCGCGCGTTCCGCCGCCGGGTCGTCGGCCGCGGCCAGCAGCCGTCCCACCCAGGGGGTGTCCACGGTGCCGGGGTTGACGCAGTTGACCCGGATGCCCTGCGGCAGCAGATCGGCGGCGGTGGCCCTGGTCAGGGCCAACAGCGCGCCCTTGGTCGCCGAGTAGAGCGCCCGGTCGGGCAGCCCCGTGGTGGCCGCGACCGAGCAGGTGTTGACGATCGCGGCGGCCGAGGAGCGGCGCAGCCAGGGCAGCGCGGCGCGGGTCACGCGCACGACGCCCAACAGGTTGACGTCGAGGACCCGGTGCCACTCCTCGTCCGGGTTGTCCTCGATGGTGCCGGCGGCGCCGATGCCCGCGTTGTTCACCAGGATGTCCACGCCGCCGAGCGCCTCGGCGGCGGCCGAGACCGCGCGCCGCACCGAGGCGTCGTCGGTCACGTCGGCCGCCAGGCCGAGCAGCGGCTCGGGCACCTCGGGGTTGAGGTCGAGGCAGGCGACGCGCGCGCCGCGTTCGGACAGCAGGGTGGCGGTGGCCAGCCCGATGCCGGAGGCGCCGCCGGTGACCAGGGCGGTCAGGCCGGCGAACGGGCGCCCGGCGTCGGGTGGGTTGGGGTGCGGGCTCACGAAAGCTCCCTCCAGACCGGGCCGTCGGGGTAGCGGTGCGCGGCGATCGACTCGGGGTGCAGCTCGGCGCCGAGGCCCGGTGTCAGTGGCGCGCGGTAGTGTCCGTTACGCACGGTGACCGGAGCGGTGAAGTGTTCGTGGAGGTGGTCGACGTACTCGATGACCCGGTTCTCGGTGGTCCCGCTGACCGCCACATAGTCGAACATGGCGAGGTGCTGCACCATCTCGCACAGGCCCACGCCTCCGGCGTGCGGGCACACGGGGACGCCGAACCTGGCGGCCAGCAGCAGGATCGCGACGTTCTCCGTGACGCCGGCCACGCGGGACGCGTCGAGCTGGAGCACGTCGATCGCGCCGGCCTGGAGCAGCTGCTTGAACATCACCTGGTTCTGGCAGTGTTCGCCGGTGGCCACCCGGATCGGGGCGACGGCGCGGCGGATGGCGGCATGGCCCAGGATGTCGTCGGGCGAGGTGGGTTCCTCGATCCAGTACGGGTCGAACGGGGTCAGCGGGCGCAGCCAGTCGATGGCCTCGGCCACGCCCCACGCCTGGTTGGCGTCGATGGCGATGCGGATGTCGGGGCCCACCGCCTCCCGCGCCAAGGCGAGCCGCCGCCGATCGGCCTCGGCGTCGGCACCCACCTTCAGCTTGATCTGCCGGAAGCCGTCGGCAACGGCCTCCTTGGCGAGCCGGACCAGCTTCTCGTCGGTGTAGCCGAGCCAGCCGGGGGTGGTGGTGTAGGCGGGATAGCCGTGCTCCAGGAGGCGCTCGGTGCGCTCCGCGCGCCCGGGGGCGGCGCCCCGCAGGATGTCGAGTGCCTCCTCGGGGGTGAGGGCGTCCCGCAGATAGCGGAAGTCGACCAGGGAGACGAGCTGTTCGGGGCTCATCTCCGCGAGCAGCCGCCACACCGGCTTGCCGGCGAGCCGGCCGGCGAGGTCCCAGAGGGCGTTGTCGACGGCGGCGGCGGCCATGTGGATCACGCCCTTGGCCGGGCCGAGCCAGCGGAGTTGGCCGTCGCCGACCAGCGTGCGGTGGAACGCCCCCGGATCGGCGAGGAGTTCGGCGACCGACCGGCCGACGACGAGGGGGCGCAGCGCGGCGACGGCGGCGGCCTGCACCTCGTTGCCCCGGCCGATGGTGAAGGCGAGGCCGTGGCCCTCGGCGCCGCCGCCGGTGCGGATCGTGACATAGGTGGCGGAGTAGTCGGGTTCGGGATTCATGGCGTCGGAGCCGTCCAGTTCCCGCGAGGTGGGGAACCGGACGTCCGAGACGTCCAACGAGACGATCTGCTCAGTCATGGGGCCTGCCGGGCTGGTGGTGGTGGTTGTCGTGTCCCGGGGCTCCGGCGGCGGCGATTCCACCCCGGAACGAGCCAAGACATGGGATCTATTGATAGGCCCGACGATCCCCGACGTCCAGCCCTGGGCACAGAACTGCTGGTTATCGGGCTCAACGAGTCTTCCTCGGGGCGCCGGACATCACACCCTCTCGCCGAAGGTGGGATCTTTCTGTTAGGGTCCTGGCGTCCAAAGCCCTTGCGAGGTTGAGCAGATGTCGCTGACCGACAACGCCATCGCCCGCATCCGGGAGCTGATCCGGTCCGGCGCGCTGCCGCCGGGTGCCAAGCTGCCCCCGGAGCAACAGCTGGCGGCCGAACTCGGCCTGTCGCGCAACCTCATGCGCGAGGCCGTCAAGGCCCTGGTGGTCGCCCGGGTGTTGGAGATCCGCCGGGGTGACGGGACCTATGTCACCAGCCTGCAACCCGCGCTGCTGCTGGAGGGTCTTGCGGTGGCCGTCGAGCTGCTGCACGGCGAGACCCTGCTCGAACTCACCGAGACCCGCCGGCTGTTCGAGCCGGTGGCCACCGGGCTCGCGGCCCAGCGGATGACGCCGGAGGCGCTGGCCGTGGTGGCCGGGGAGCTGGAGGCGATGCGGGCCGCCAGGGACGACGTCGAGCTGCTGGTCCAGCACGACGCGGCGTTCCACCGGGCGGTGTTGGCGGCGACGGGCAACGAGACGCTGGTCTCGCTGCTCGACGGGATCTCCGGGCGGACCCTGCGGGGCCGGATCTGGCGGGCGCTGGTCGACGAGCACGCCTCGGAGCGGACCCTCGCCGAGCACGAGGCCATCTACCAGGCGCTGGCGGCGGGCGACGCGGCGCTGGCGCAGGCCACCGCGCTGATGCATGTGAGCAGCACGGAGCACTGGCTGCGGCGCCATCTGGAGGCGCAGCGGGCGATCGAGGCCGCCGAGGCCGACGCCGGGGGCGTGGAGACGGCAGAGGCCGACGGGGCGGAACGGTCCAGGAGGCCAGCGGTCCGCTTCTCGGCGGACGGCGACCGGGCAATGGGCGCCGGGGCGACGGGCGTTCCAACGACGGAGAGCGAGGAGCGGCATGACGGAGATTCGGAGTCCCCGAGGGCGACGCCGGGCGCCCGACCCGCCGCGTCCTGACGGGCGGCGCCTCACCGTCGCCGAGCGACGCGCATCGGTGCCCGCGCGGGCGCGCGGACCAGTGCACGCGCCGGGGCGGGAGCCGGAGCGCGGCCCCTTCCGCACACCGGAGCGCGGCGCGCTCTTCGCGCCAGAGTGCGCGCCGGCGGTGGCACCGTGACGGGCGCGATCGCCGGCGGGCGGGCCACGTTGGGGCGCTCGGGAGTGACCGTGAGCCGGATCGGCCTGGGCACCGCCCCGCTGGCCGGGCTCTTCAGCCCGGTCACCGAGGCCGAGGCGGAGCGGACGCTGGAGGCCGCCTGGGCGGCGGGCGTCCGGTTCTTCGACACCGCACCCCACTACGGGCTCGGCGTGGCCGAACGACGGCTCGGGGCGTTCCTGGCCGACCGGCCCAGGGACGAGTTCGTGGTCTCCACCAAGGTGGGCCGCCTGCTGCGCCCCGGCTTCTCGCCGCCGGGCACCGAGGGCTTCCACGGCGTGCCCACGGACCTGTCCCGGGTCTGGGACTTCAGCGCCGACGGGGTGCGGGCCTCGCTCACCGAGAGCCTGGAGCGCTCCGGCCTCGACGCCTTCGACCTGGTGCTGCTCCACGACCCCGACGACCACGGCGAGCAGGCCCTGACCGAGGCCTATCCGGCGCTGGCCGAGCTGCGCGACCAGGGCGTGGTCCGGGCCATCGGCGCCGGGATGAACCAGACCGCGATGCTGACGCGGCTGGTCAGGGAGACGGACCTGGACGTGGTGCTGGTCGCCGGCCGTTACTCGCTGCTCGACCGGAGCGCGGCCGAGGAGTTGCTGCCGGCGTGCGCGGCGCGCGGCGTGGGCGTGTTGGTCGGCGGGGTGTTCAACAGCGGGCTCCTGGCCGCCCCGCGCGCCGGCGCGACGTTCGACTACGCGCCGGCGCCCGAGCCGTTGATCCGCCGGGCGCGCGCGATGGCCGAGCACTGCGCCGCGTTCGGGGTGCCGCTGCCGGCCGCCGCCGTGCGGTTCGCGCTGCGCCACCCCGCCGTCAGCGGGGTGGTGCTCGGCGCGCGCAACGCCCGCGAGATCACCGAGAACGTCGCCCATGCCGCCACCGAGATCCCCGAGGAGCTGTGGGACCTGCTGGCGGCGGACGCCACGGGAGACGGCGGAGCCGAGGACGGCCGGGGCGAGGACGGCGGGGTCGGAGACGGCGGGGCCGCGCGGTGACCGACTCCGGCGGGCTGATCGACGCGCACCACCACCTGTGGGACCCCGCGCACCGGCCGCAGCCCTGGCTCCTGGAGTCGGGGATGGCCGAGCTGCACCGGGCCTTCGGCGTCGACGAGTTGACCGGGGCGGTCGCGGGCACCGGGGTGACCGGAACGGTGTTGGTGCAGGTGCTGCCCGACCTGGCGGAGACGGCGGAGTTCCTGGCCGTCGCCGAGCGGACGCCGCTGGTCGCCGGGGTGGTCGGCTGGGTCGATCTGACGGCGGGCGCGGGCGCGGTGGCCGAGGACCTGGCGCGGCTGCGCTCCGGCCCGGGCGGCGGGAAGCTGCTCGGGGTGCGGCATCTGGTGCAGGGCGAGGCCGACCCCCGGTGGCTGTGCCGGCCCGAGGTCCGCGCGGGCCTTTCGGCGGTCGCCGACGCCGGGCTCGCCTACGACCTGCTGGTCCTCCCGCACCAGCTGCCCGCCGCCATCGAGACGGTGCGGGCGCTGCCCGGGCTGCGCTGCGTGCTGGACCATCTGGCCAAGCCGCCCATCGCCGCGGGGCAGTTGGAGCCGTGGGCCGGCCTGCTGCGCGAGCTGGCCGCCGAGCCGCAGGTCAGCTGCAAGCTGTCGGGGCTGGTGACCGAGGCGGAGTGGGGCGCGTGGACGGTGGACCAGCTGCGCCCGTACGCGGCGGTCGCGCTGGACGCCTTCGGCCCGGGCCGGCTGCTGTTCGGGTCGGACTGGCCGGTCTGTCTTGCCGCCGCCTCCTACCCGGATGTGCTGGGCGCGGCACGGGAGTTGACCGCCGGGCTGGCCCCCGCCGAGCGCGCGGCGGTCTTCGGCGCCAACGCCCGCCGCCTCTACGGGCTGACGAGCTGACGGCCCGCGCCGGCGTGGGACATGCGCCGGCGCGCGACCACGCGCCTCGCGCCGGCGCCCGCGCCCGTTCCCCCGGTCCCTTGCCCGCCCGACGGCCCGCCATCGACATCCGGGGCCCCCGGACTAGACTTTGTGCCGTGTCGAAACAAACCCGGGACGGCAGCGCCGGAGACGCCGACTACGGTGCCATCGCCGCCGACTACAGCCGCTACCGCCAGCCCGACCCCCGGATCGCCGACGCGATCGCCCGCGCCCTCGCCCCGGCGGAGACCGTGGTCAACGTCGGCGCGGGCGCCGGCTCGTACGAGTCCGTCGCGCCCCGGATCACCGCCGTCGAGCCGTCCCGCGCGATGCGGGCGCGCCGCCCGCCGCATCTGACCCCGGCCGTGAACGCCACCGCCGAGGCCCTGCCGTTCGACGACGACGCCTTCGACGCGGCGATGACCACGTTCAGCGTGCACCAGTGGCACGAACTCGCGGCCGGGCTCCGGGAGTTGCGCCGGGTGGCGCGCGGCCCCGTGGTCGTCCTCACCTGCGACCCGGCCCTGGTGCGGGAGTTCTGGCTGCACTCCTACGCCCCGTCGGTGCTGGACACCGAGGCGCGGCGCTACCCGGCGATCGAGGAGATCACCGCCGTCCTCGGCGGCCGCGCCACGGTGGAGCGGGTGCCGATCCCGCTCGACTGCGTCGACGGCTTCAACGAGGCGTACTACGGCCGCCCGGAGCGGCTGCTCGACCCGGGTGCCAGGGACGCCTGTTCGGCCTGGAGCTTTGTGGAGCCGGCGCTGCGCGAGCGGTATGTCGAGGCGCTGCGCGCCGCGTTGCACGACGGCAGCTGGGACGCCCGGCACGGCGAGCTGCGGCACCGGCCCAGCTGGCTGGGCTCCCTGGTGCTGGTGCGCGCCGTCCCGGAGGGCTGACCGGCGGGGCCGCCGGGTCGCCCGGGCCGGGCAGCGGCCGCGCCCCGGCGGAACCCCGGCCCGGCCCGGCCGCGCCCCGCCCGAACCCTGCCCGGCCCGGGCAGGCTCAGGCCGGGCCCCAACGGGTCACTTTCGGACGGGCTTTGCCGATCGTTTGCCCGAGCCGGGGCGGCGGCGCTAGAAGCGTTCGACCAGCGGGAACCGCGTTCCCGGCGGGGCGTCGTCCGGGGCCACGAACGACACGGTCGCCCGCGCGGCGACCGGCGCGGAGAGCAGCACCACCGCGCCGCAGCCCGGCGGCAGCCGCCCCGCCTCCACCCGGGCCAACAGCCGGGTGAGCGCCCGGCGATGACGGCGGAACGCGTAGGCGGAGACCGACCGGCCGCGCCGCCGCTGCCCGGCCAGCGCCTGCTCGGGCGGAACGTCGAAGAGCAGCAGGTCGTAGGGCCGCCGCCGGCGCCACGCGTGCCAGGCCAGCCAGGCCCGCACCCAGCGGACCCGCCCGCAGTCGTGCACCAGCACGGAGTCCCGGCGCCGCAGCGTGCGCCACAGCCTGGCGTAGTGCGCCAGGCGCACCAGCGGGCGGTAGGCCGCGTAGGGCAGCCGTTCGCCCAGCCGTCGGTCCCAACGCGCCCTGACGTCCTGGGAGTCGACGGTCTGCACGCTCCCCGGGACGCGACCGGGCCCGGTCGCGCGCGCCATCAGCGTGGACTTTCCGCAGCCCGGCAGCCCGCTGACCAGCACCCGGTGTCCGGCCGGCCAGCAGAGGGTCAGCGGCCCGGAACCGGGCTCACCACGCAGGTCGCGAACGCGGGAATGGGCCGGGTCGGCCACGGTCTGGTCCATTGTGCCCCTTCAACCGGCCGCAGGTCGGCCTACGTGGCTGATTCTGCCCGCTGTTGACCTGGTCCGGACGCCCGCACGGCTCAACTGGCCATTGAGCGACGGGCGATGGGCCAGAAACCATCGATCAGGTGCACGACGCCGTCTCAGGCAAGCCCTAGGCCCCTCGGGCAAGCCCCGGCCACTCCGACTCGCGCCCCATGGCTCGGGTGGGAAACGGGACGAACTCGGGTACGGTCTCCGGGCCCCGTCCCAAAGCTCCCACCCGGCCCGAAGCCCCCACCCCACGCCTGGAGTTCGTTCGCGATGCCGCCTGCCCTCAGCCCCGCCCCGTCCCGTCCGCTCTCCCTCGCGTTGCCGTATCTCGTGCCGCACCGGGGCCGGTTGGCGCTGCTGGGCCTGGTGCTGGTCGCCTCGACGGCGGTGGCCGTCGCGGCGCCCCAGCTGCTGCGGCGGTTCGTGGACCGGGCGGCCGATGGAGCGCAGACGGGGACGCTACTGTGGGCCGCCGCCGCGTTCGCCGGACTGGCCCTGCTCGCCGAGGCGTTGCTGGTGCTCGGCGACGCGCTGGCCGCCCGGGTCGCGTGGTCGGCGACCAACGCGCTCCGGCTCGACCTGGTGCGGCACTGCCTGCGGCTTGACCTCACCTTCACCCAACGGCACCCGCCGGGCGCGTTGGTGGACCGGATCGACGGGGACGTCGGGCGACTGGCGAACCTCTTCTCCCGGATGGTTCCGCTGCTCGTCGCCAACGGGCTGCTGCTGCTCGGCATCGGCGTCGCGCTGCTGGCCACCGACTGGCGGGTGGCCCTCGGCTACGTGCCGCTGGTCGGCGGCGGCGTGGTGCTGCTGCGCCGGCTGACGCGTGGCGCCGTCCCGGCCGCGACGGCCCAACGGGCCGCCTCCGCCGCGCTGTTGGGGCGGGTGGCCGAACATGTCGACGGGCTGCCCGACCTGCGGGGCGCGGGGGCGAACGACGTGGCGCGGCGGGCGTTCTGGCGGGACGCCGCCGCCCTGCTCACCGTCGCGCGGCACGCGATCACGCTGGGCGTGCGCTGGCCGGCCGCCGCCCAGGGCCTCGCCTCGGCCGGGCTGCTGCTGGCCCTGCTGGCCGGCGCCGCGCTGCACCTGGGCGGGCACCTCTCGCTGGGCGGCGCCTATGTGCTGATCGCCTACGCCGGGATGCTCCAGCTGCCGCTGCTGCACATCGCCCACCAGGCGCACGACCTGCAACAGGCGCTGGGCGCCTGGCAGCGCGTCGCCGAACTGCTGGCGGAACGCCCGAGCGTGCTCGACGGGCCCGGGCGGCTGCCCCGGCCGGCCGGCGGCGCCCTGGGCGTGGCGCTGGAGGAGGTCACGTTCCGCTACGCGCCCGGCGAGCGGCCGGCGCTCGACGGCGTCACGCTGCGGCTCGCGCCCGGCCGGCGGCTGGCGCTCCTGGGCCGCACCGGCTCGGGCAAGAGCACCCTGGCCGGACTGCTCTTCCGGTTCGCCGACCCGACCTCGGGCCGCGTCCTCCTCGACGGCCACGACCTGCGCGGGCTGTCCGGCGACTCGGTGCGCCGCCGGGTCGGCCTGGTCCCCCAGGAGGTGCGGATCTTCCACGCCACGGTCAGGGACAACGTCTCCCTGTTCGACGCGCGGATGAGTGACCGTCAGATCAGGGTGGCGGTACGGGAGGTGGGGCTCGGCGGCTGGCTGGACGCGCTGCCCGACGGGTTGTCCACCCGACTCGGCGCCGGCGGGCGGCCGCTGTCCGAGGGCGAGGCGCAACTTCTGTCGCTGGCACGGGTGTTGATCACCGACCCGGCGCTGGTGGTGCTCGACGAACCGACCTCCCGGCTCTCCCCCGCCGGCCGCGGCGCCCTGCACGCGGCGACCGAGCGGCTGTTGGCCGGGCGGACCGCCGTGCTGGTCGCCCACCAGCTGGACACGGTGCGCACGGCCGACGAGGTGGCCGTGCTGGCGGACGGCCGACTGGTCGAACACGGCCCGCGCGCCGCGCTGTTGGACGATCCGGACTCGGAGTTCAGCCGCCGCCTGGCGGCCGGGGAGTTGACCAGGTGACCCGCCATCTGCTGCGGCTGCTCGCCGCCCGCCCCGGCCCCCAACTGCTGCTGGGCGCCTGCTGGACGCTGCTGAGAACCACCCTGCTGCTGACCGGGCTGCTCCTCCAGGCGGCCCTCGACGCGCTGGCGGACGGGTCCGGTGACTGGGGTCATATTCCGCTGTGGGCGGGGCTGTTGGCGGTCAACGAGGCGGCGCGGCTGGCCCTCTGGTACGGGCTGGTGCTGCCGAGGCTGGAGCCCGAGTACACCTACACCGTGCGCGCCGGGCTCCAGGACCGGGTGCTGGCCGCGCTCCTCGCCCGGCCGGCGGGCGCCGCGCCGCGCCACCCGACCGGCGAGGTGGTCAGCAGGCTCGGCGGCGACGCCGACGAGGTGGGCGTCTTCGCCATCTGGTCGGCGTCCAACGTAGCGCGCCTGCTGGTGGCCGGCGCTGCCGTGGCCGTGCTGTGGGCGACCGACGTGCGGGCCACGCTGGCGCTGGTCGCGCTGATCGCGCTGGTCACGGCGGTGGGCCGGGCGCTGGGCGGCCCTGTGGAGCGGCACCGGGCGGCCAGCCGGGCCGCCGCCGGCGAGGTCGGCACCCGGGTCGCGGAGATCGTCGGCGGGCTGGCGACGGTGCGCGCTGGCCGGGCGGAGGAACGGGTGGTCGCGCGGCTGGCCGTGGCGAACGCGGTCCGCCGGCGGGCGGCGGTGCGGGACGAGGTCCTCACCTCGCTCCAGGGGGCCGTGCTGCGGGCCACCACGGCGCTGGGCACCGGGGCCGTGCTGCTGCTGGTCGCCGGGCAGATGCGGGCCGGCCGGTTCTCGCTGGGCGACCTGGCGCTCTTCCTGGCCTATCTGCCGTTCGTCACGGAGGCCGTGCACACCCTGGGCACCCTCCCCGGCCGGATCAGGCAGGCCGGGGTATCACTCGACCGCCTGGCCCAACTCGGCGACGGGCCGGCCCGGTTGGTGACGCCGGCGCCCGTCCATCTGCGCGCCGAGCCGCCGCCGCCCGCTCCCCCGCCGCCCCGTTCCCCGCTGGAACGGCTCGCCGCGACCGGGCTCGGCTACCGCCACGCGGACGGCCAACGGGCCCTGAGCGACGTCGACCTGACGCTGACCGCCGGCTCGGTGACCGTGGTCACCGGCCCGGTGGGCGCCGGCAAGAGCACCCTGCTCCGGCTGTTCGCCGGCCAACTCCCGCCCACCGAGGGGGAGCTGTGTTGGAACGGGCAACGGATCGACCGGCCGCAGGAGTTCCTCGTTCCGCCCCGGTGCGGGTATCTGCCCCAGGACGCCAGGCTGTTCAGCGGCACCCTGCGGGAGAACGTCCTGCTCGGCCGGGCGGCAGACGAGCACGCCGTGCGGGCCGCCGTCCGGCTGGCCCTGCTGGCCGACGACCTGGCCCGGATGCCGGACGGCCTGGAGACGGTCGTCGGGCCGCGCGGACAGCGCCTCTCAGGCGGCCAGGTGCGCCGGGTGGCCCTGGCCCGACTCCTGTTGCGGGACCCGGAGTTGCTGGTGCTCGACGATCCCCTGGCCGGCCTGGACATCGACACCGCGCGCGCCCTGTGGACGAACCTGCGCACCCGCCGCCGCACCCTGCTGCTGGTCGCCCACGAGCCCTGGGTGCTGGGCGAGGCCGACGCGCTCGTCGAACTCCCGCGCGCCTGAGCGCAGTTGGAGACGGCCGTCCGGGATGGGTGCCACCGCCAGTCCCGGACGGCCGCGTTCAGGGGGGTGTCAGCAGCCGGTGCGGGTGGTGCCGACGGCGATGTCGTCGTACCACAGGGTGTCCGCGCCCTGGCCGTAGCTCTCCCAGCCCAGGCGCAGGTCGGCCACGTCGGGCGCCCAGCCGGCGCGGCTGAGCCACTGCTGGTCCACGTCCTGCGTGGGCTCGCCGTCCACCACCAGGCCCTCCACCGGCTCGCCGTTGAGCCAGGTCTCCAACAGGCCGTTCTGGCCGTCGAGTTGGAACTCCAGGCAGGACCACTCGTCCACCGGAAGCGGGGCGCTCAGCGCCACGCCGGCCGGACTCTGGGCGGGCAGCGTGGCGTCGTCGGACTCCCGGTTCCACTGGAGCGCCGCGTTCTGGCCGCCCATCCGCAGGTCGCGGGAGTTGTCGTTGACGTCCTCCATCGCCATGAACGTGACGTGCTGCATGGGGAGTTCGGTGGTGTGGCGGACCCAGAAGCGCACATAGAGGCCGGCCGAGGTGTCCACGTCGGCGAGGTCGGTGGCGGCGAAGACATGGTTGCAGTAGCCGTCGGCGCCGTCGATCCGGAGCGACTGGCTGCCCTCGTGGCCCACCGTGGTGTCGACGGTCGCCGTACCCAGGCCCGAACAGTCGCGGGTCTCCACGGCCCACCGGCCGGACGGGTCGCCGCCGGCCATCGCCTCGAAGTCCTCGCAGAAGCCGTCCGTGGTGCACTCGGCCGAGGGGCCAGCGCCCTGCCTCCCGTCCGTCCCGCTGCCCAGCGCGGTGGTGGCGCCGGCGGCGACCAGCGCCAGGGCGGCCGCGACCGTCGCCGGGGTGCGCCAACGGCGACGCGTGGGGGCCGCGGGCGCGGCGGGGCCGGGCTCGGGAGGGCGTGCCGAGGTGTCGGTGGGGGATGACGTCATGTCCAACTCCTGCTCCGTGTGGGGGCGGTGCGGCTGGCGGCCATGCCGCGCGGTGTCCCGACCGACACGACATGGGAGCGCTCCCATAGCGCTTGACGGTAGCCCGCCGCCGGCCGGCGGTCCAGAAGCCGGCGGCACCGGGTTTTTCGACGCCCGCCCCGCGTGCACGCCGGCGGCCGGGAGCGGAGGCGGCGCGAACGGCCTGCCCGCGCCGTTCCGCGCGCCTCCCGGCCGGCCGGCCCAACTCCCGTGGCCGGCTCATTCTTTACCCGGTCCTTTCCTCGGCTTTGCCGATCCTTACCCCGGCCCGGGTGCGCGCGGGCGCCCGCGACCGGGGCCAACGGCGTAGGACGAGAGGCCCGGGCGGGTTCGTTCCCCGGGCCAACGACGGGGCGGGGCGCGGGTCGTTACGTTCGGGGCATGAGCACAGCTTCGACTCCGACTTCTCCCCCGGCGCCGGCGGCCGAGACAACCACGCCGTTCGACCTCGACGCCTATCTCGCCCGGATCGGCTGGCGCGGGGCGGCGCGGGCGGACGTGGCGACGCTCCGGGGCGTGCACGCGGCGCATCTGCGGGCCATACCGTTCGAGAACCTGGACGCCCTCGGCGGGACCGCGCCCTCGCTCGAACCCGCCGCCCTGGTGCGGAAGTTGCTGCACGAGCGCCGTGGCGGCTACTGCTACGAGCAGAACACGCTGCTGGCCATGGCCCTGGAGCGGCTGGGGTTCGCGGTGACGCTGCTGGTCGGCCGGGTCGTGGTCGGCGCCGACAGCCTCACGCGCCGGCCGCGCACCCATGCGGTGCTGCTGGTGCGGGTCCCGGGTGACCCGCGGCCGTACCTGGCCGACGTCGGCTACGGCGATGTGGCCGGCCTGCTGGAGGCGGTGCCGCTGCGAGCCGACGTCGAGTTCCGCGTGGGGCCGCGTCGGCACCGCCTGGTCACGGTGGAGCACGAGGGACCGCTGGAGCTGTGGGTCCTGCGGGCGTGGTCGGGCGGCGGGTGGGTCGACCAGTACGCGTTCACCGTGGAACCCTTCGTGCCGGCGGACCTGGAGGTCATGAACTGGCATGTGGCGACCAACCCGCGTTCCCCGTTCAGCTGGCGACTGACCGTGCGGCGCACCACGGGCACCGGTCATCTCGCCCTGGACGAACGCCGGTTGACCGAGACGCGGGACGACGGGCGGGTGTTCACACGGGAGTTGGCGGGCGAGGAGGACGTGCGGGCCGTGCTGGAGCGGGAGTTCGCGATCGCCGCACCGGCGACGACGCGGCTCGTGCGGTGAACGACCGCCCCGCGTCCGGTTGACGGCTGCCCGTGTTCAGGGCGTGGCGGGGGCGGCCAGCCGGGCCAGTTCGTCGGGGGTGAGCCTGATGGCGGCGGCGGCCACGTTCTCCGCCAGGTGAGCGGGGTCGCCGGTGCCGGGGATGGCCAGGACGTGGGGTCCCTGGTGGAGGGTCCAGGCCAGGCGGATCTGGGCGGGGGTCGCGCCGTGCGCCGTGGCGATCTCGGTGATCTCAGCCTCGCGGCGGTCGGGGCTGGCCTGGTCGGGGCTGGCCTGGTCGGGGCTGGCGCCGCTCTCGCGGCCCTCGCCGGCGATGGCGAAGAACGGCACGAAGGCGATGCCGCGTTCGGCGCAGAGCCGCAGCATCTCGTCCTGGGCGGCGGTGTGTTCGGCGAGGCTGTACCGGTTCTGCACGCAGACCACCGGGGCGATGGGCGCGGCCTGGGCGAGGAGTTCGGGCCCGACGTTGGAGAGCCCGAGATGGCGGATCAGGCCGGCCCGCCGGAGGTCGGCCAACGCGCCGAAGTGCTCGACGATGTCGGTCTCCCCGTTGACCCGGAGGTTGACCACGTCGAGGTGGTCGCGACCCAGTTGGCGGAGGTTCTCCTCGACCTGGCCGCGCAGCTGCTCCGGGCGGGCCCAGGGCACCCAGCGGCCGCCGGGCTCGCGCCCCGGGCCGACCTTGGTCACGATCAGCAGCTCGTCGGGGTAGGGCGCGAGCGCGGTGTTGATCAGCTCGTTGGCCGAACGCAGCGGGGAGAAGTAGAACGCGGCCGTGTCGATGTGGTTGACCCCGAGGTCAACGGCGGTGCGCAGCACGCGTATCGCCGTCTCCCGGTCGCGGGAGGGCAGGCCGGGCTGAAGCGCGGCGCGGCTGGGCAGGCGCATGGCGCCGAAGCCGAGTCGGTTGACGGTGTGGTCACCGAGCCGCCAGGTGCCCGCCGCTCCTGCGGACGGGGCCGCCGGCGCGGCCGGTGTCGAGAGGGTGGTGGAGGGGGCAGCTGGTGCGTCCGAGTCGTGCGCGTTCATGGGGGCAGTGTCGCACCGGGCCGGGCCGGGCACGCCCCCGGCCTGCGGCGGGAGGCGCGACCCGGCGGGGCCGAACGGGCGGGTTGAACGGGCGGCGGGCGGCTTGGGCGGGGTCGGCCCGGGCGGCTTGGGCAGTGGGCGGCTTGGGCGCGGCGGGCTGCGTCGGGGCCGGCGGGCAACGTCAGCCGGCGAGCGGGGGGTTGAGGCGGGCGAAGCCCTCCTGAGCGCGGTAGGGATAGTACGGGTAGGGGGCGGTGCCGGAGCTGGCCGCGTCGAGGCGGGCGACCTGCTCGGGGGTGAGGGACCAGCCGACAGCGCCGAGGTTGTCCCTGAGCTGGCGTTCGTCGCGGGCGCCGATGATCACGGAGGAGACGGTGGGGCGGCGCAGCAGCCAGTTGATCGCGATCTGCGGGACGGTGTGGCCGGTCTCCTCGGCGAGTTCGTCGAGCACGTCGGTCACCCGGTAGAGCCGTTCGTCGTCGACGGGCGGGCCGAACCGGGCGGTGCGGTGCAGCCGGCTGCCCTCGGGCACCGGCCGGCCCCGGCCGACGGCGCCGGTGAGGCGGCCCCAGCCCAACGGGCTCCACACCAGGGCGCCGACGCCCTGGTCCCGGGCCAGCGGCATCAGCTCCCACTCGTAGTCCCGGCCGACCAGCGAGTAGTAGACCTGGTGGGCGACATAGCGGGCGCGGCCGTGGCGGTCGGCGGCGGCCAGGGACTTCATCAGCTGCCAGCCGGAGAAGTTGGAGACGCCGGGGTAGCGGATCTTGCCGGCGCGGACCAGGTCGTCCAGGGTGGCCAGCACCTCGTCGACCGGCGTGGCGGCGTCGAAGGCGTGGAGCTGGAAGATGTCGATGTGGTCGGTGCCCAGGCGGCGCAGGGCGGCATCGACCGAGGTGATCAGGCGGGCCCGGGAGGTGCCGGCGTCGCCGGGGCCCTCGCCGAGCGGCAGGCCGGCCTTGGTGGAGATCAACACCCGGTCCCTGCGGCCCCTGATCGCGGCGCCGAGCACCTCCTCGGCGGCGCCGTCGGAGTAGACGTCGGCGCTGTCGAAGAGGGTGACGCCGGCCTCCAGACAGATGTCGACCAGGCGGCGGGCCTGGCGGACGTCGGTGTCGCCCCAGGCGCCGAAGAGTTCGCCCCGGCCGCCGAACGTGCCGGTGCCGAAGCTGAGTTCGGGAACGCGGAGCCCGGATGCGCCGAGTGTGCGGTGGTCCATGGTGGTTCCTCTCGTGGGGCGGGCGGTCCCCGCGACAACGCTTAACGGGTCTGCCGTTCCATTAGGATGCGAGAGCGAAGCTAGCACAGAGACCGGCACTAATGGAACTGGAGTCCCGTTATGGCGGAACGAGGGGCGTCCGCGCGCCGGGAGCCCGGGGCCGTGCGCCCGGGCGGGCGCACGGCGCGGGTGCGCGCGGCGGTGTTGCGCGCCACCGGGGACGCGTTGGTGGAGCACGGCTTCGACCGGCTCGACCTCGGCGAGATCGCCCGCCGCGCGGAGGTCGGCCGCACCACCGTCTACCGCAGGTGGGGGAATCCGACCGGGCTCGTCGTCGACCTGCTCGCCGAGATGGCGGAGACCTCGCTGCCCCGGACCGACACCGGCTCGCTGCGGGAGGACCTGCGGGCCAACGCGCGGCTGGTGTGCCGGACGTTGACCGATCCGCGCCAGGGCCCGCTCTTCCGCGCGGTCATCGCGGCGGCGGCCTGCGACGAGCGGGCGGCGGAGGCGCTGCGCCGCTTCTACCGGGTGCGGGTCGCGGAGTGGGCGCCCTGCGTGGTGGCGGCGGTGGAACGGGGCGAGGTCCCGGCGGGCACCGACGCCGACGAGGTGATCCGCGCGGTCTCGGCGCCGCTCTACTACCGGCTGCTGGCCAGCGGCGACCCGCTCGACGAGGCGACGGCCGACCGCGCGGTCGCCGCCGCCGTGGCGGCGGCGCGCGCCGGCGTGTACGGCGGGGAGCCGGGATAGCGCGCCCCTCGCGCGCCGGCGCGCACGCCGTACACGCCGTACACGCAGCCCCCCACCGCGCGTTGGGCGCGCGGCGCCGGGTAGTCATCCCCGTGCCGAGAGACGGGCGAACGGGGGGGGGACCCACCATGGCCAAGCGCTTCCTGACCAGGGACGGTCGTCGTGTGGGCGTGGGTGACCGGGTCTGGTCGGCGAACCATCTGCCCTGGGTCGTCCGCCGGATCGGGCCCATGAGCGGGATGCCGGCCGGGAGCCCGCTCTGGGCCTTCATGGACCGCGATCCGTCCTTTCCGGCCCAGCCCGATCTCGACGACACCCTGTTCATGGCGGAGGAGGACTTCCCGACCTACGTCTACCGATCGCACCCCTCGGACGGCGGCTGCGCACGGGCCGGGTGCCGGCACCGCCCCTGGGGCGCCGTCCGCTGAGTCAGCGCGCCGCCGCGCGGAGCAGGCGGAGCTGACCGATCTCGCTGGCGTTCTTGGTCAGTTCGACGGTGACCCAGGCCAACAGGTGGGCGCGCGTCTGCCCGGCGTCGGCCGGCCAGGGGAACGCGACCGGGGCGGCGAGGTCGGCCTCGTCGGCGCCGTCCAGGACGTTCGTCCAGTCCTCTCGCAGCGACCGCAGCCAGGCCACGGTGGGTTCCCCGGGCCCCGGCCATCGGACCTCCTCGCGCGCCGGGGGCGTGCGCCCCAGCGCGTGGTCCCGGGCCGTGCTCCACCACCAGCCCAGATGCCAGCTCAGCCAGCCGATCGTGGGCACCGGAACGGGCTCGGGCTCGGTGTCCGCCCAGTCCGGGCGCCAGCCGCCGTCGGCCGTCGGGTGCATCGTCCAGACCAGGGGGCCCGGCTCCCAGAGGAAGTCGTCGGCCGTGAGCCGCCGGAGGTGGTAGTCGAGGAGCGACCAGGCCACGTCGCACTGCCAACGGACCTGTTCCACTGGGGACATCGTCATGGCGGTCGACTCTGGCACGGCCCGACGGCGGGCACGAGCGCTTTACGGCGGGACCGGTGGCGACCGCGCCGCCGGACCGTATGCTCCGCGGCATGTTCACCACACGGCCCACGCTCCAGGGCACCTTCGGCATGGTTTCCAGCACCCACTGGCTGGCGTCCCAGTCCGCGATGGCGGTGTTGGAGGACGGCGGCAACGCGTTCGACGCGGCGGTGGCCGCCGGCTTCGTTCTCCAGGTGGTCGAGCCGCACCTCAATGGCCCGGGCGGGGACGTGCCGATCATCCTGGCGCCGGCCGGCGGCCGGGTGCGGGTGCTGTGCGGGCAGGGGCCGGCGCCGCACCGGGCGACCATCGGGCACTACACGGGGCTCGGGTTCGAACTGGTCCCGGGCACCGGGCCGTTGGCGGCGGTCGTGCCGGGCGCCTTCGACGCCTGGCTGACCCTGCTGCGCGACCACGGCACCCTCGGCCTCGGGCGGGTGCTCGACTACGCGATCGGCTACGCGGAGCGCGGGCACCCGGCGGTGGAACGGGTCGGGAGCACGGTGGAGTCGGTGCGGGCGCTCTTCGAACGGGAGTGGACCAGCTCGGCGGCCGTCTATCTGCCCGGCGGACGCGCCCCGGCGCCCGGTGCGTTGCTGCGCAACCCGACGCTGGCGGCGACCTGGCGGCGCCTGCTGCGGGAGAGCGCCGCCGAGGGCCGGTCCAGGGAGGCCGAGATAGACGCGGCCCGGCGGATCTGGCGGGAGGGCTTCGTCGCCGAGGCGATCGCGGCGCACGCCGCCCGCCCGGCGATGGACTCCTCCGGGGAACGGCACGCCGGGGTGCTCGACGGAGACGATCTGGCCGGCTGGACGGCCGACTACGAGGAGCCCGTGCGGTACCGCTGGCGGGACTGGACGCTCTGCAAGGTGGGCCCGTGGTGCCAGGGGCCGGTCCTGCTCCAGCAACTGGCCCTGCTGGACGACGGAATGAACGCCTCCGCCTATGGCACGCCGGATTATGTGCACTCCCTGATCGAAGGGAGCAAGCTTGCGATGGCCGACCGCGAGGCCTGGTACGGGGACGCGGCGCCGGTGCCGTGGGAGGCGCTGCTCTCCCCCACCTACAACGACGAACGGCGCCGGCTGATCGGCGAACGGGCCTCCCTGGAGCTGCGCCCCGGCGCGCCGGAGGGGCGCGCGCCCCGACTCCCGCGCCTCGTCGAGCGGTTGCTGGCCTCCGGGGTCACCTCGGACGGGATGGCCGGGGCGGGCGAGCCCACGGTGGCGCGCGTCGGCCAGCCCCCTTCGGGTCCCGAGGGCGAGCCCCGCGTGGGCCCGGGCGGGGAGACCTCGGGCGACACCTGCCATGTGGACGTGGTCGACCGCTGGGGGAACATGGTCTCCGCGACGCCGAGCGGCGGCTGGCTCCAGTCCAGCCCGGTGATACCGGAGTTGGGCTTTCCGCTGGGGTCCAGGCTCCAGATGACCTGGCTGGAGGAGGGGCTGCCGGCCTCGTTGACGCCCGGGCGGCGGCCGCGCAGCACACTCAGCCCGACGCTGGCGCTCCGCGACGACGAGCCGGTGCTGGCCTTCGGCACCCCGGGCGGCGACCAACAGGACCAGTGGCAGGCGCACTTCTTCCTCGCGGTCGCGCTGCGCGCGCCGGCGCGCGGCGGCCTCGATCTCCAGGGGGCGATCGACGCGCCCAACTGGCACCAGGACGCGTTCCCCAGCTCGTTCTACCCGCGCGGCGGTCAGCCGGGGAGCGTGACCGTGGAGTCCCGGATCGGGGAGCCGGTGATCGCCGAACTCCGGCGCAGGGGACACCGGGTGACGGTGGCCGGGCCCTGGACGGAGGGGCGGCTGTGCGCGGTGGGCCGCGACCCGGAGTCGGGGGTGGTCGCCGGGGCGGCCAATCCCCGGGGGATGCAAGGTTATGCCGTGGGGCGCTGAGCGCCGGCGCACAGGCCGGAGCGCGCCGTCAACGCACGCCGGGCGGCGCGCACGGGCCGAAAACGTTCTGTAGCCCGTTGGAAACAAGACCCGTAACACGGCTTGGATTCAGTACAGGCCATGCCTGATGTGCGCATGATGGAACGCGAGTGGACCGATCGTCTGGCGGCGTTCACCTCGGAACTGCGAGCCCTGGCCGAGGCCCTGGACCCCTCGGCCGGCTGGTTCGCTGCCTTCGGCCGGCGGAACGGCGGCGAGTTGGCGACCTGGCTGTCGGGCGCGGCGCTGCCGCCCTGGGACGCGGTGGCGGACCTGGTGCAGGATCTGGCGGTGCTCAGGGGGAACGTCGAGGCCGAGCGGGTGGCCGGCCGGTTGCGGTCGCGCTATCACGCCGCCGTGCTGGCCAGGGACGCGCTGCCCGGGGGGCGGGAGGCGCTGGCCGCCCTGCTGGCCGAGTTGGACCGGGCGGCAGGCGAACTGGAGGGCAGGCTGCGGATGTTGGCGCACGCCGGGGAGTCCGCGCGCCGGGCGGGGCAGGCGGCGGAGGCGGAACGGCTGGGCACGCTGGCCGAGTGGGCGAGGGACGATCAGGAGCGCGTGCTGAGTCGTCGCTCCGAGGCGCACGCCCGGCTCGCGGCCATCGATGCACGCCCCTCGCCCGTGCGGGGCACGAGGGCGACGCCCGCGCATGGCGCGGCGGCGGCGCCGGCCGCGCCCGTCGAGGCGGCCGAGGCGACCCCGGCGCCCGAGGCCGACGCGGCGCGGAAGGGCGAGGCGGCGCGGAAGGGTGAGGCGGCGCGGAAGGGTGAGGCGGGGGCGCCCGCCGCGTCCGCGCGCCGGCGCGACAAGCCGGCGCGTCGACGGGGCGGCGCGCGTTTCGCGGGCATCGAGCCCGTCGAGCCCGAGGAGGAACGCCCGACGTCGGCGACCACCGCACCCGTCCCGCCGCCGGCCACCGTTCTCGCCGCGCCCTCGCCGCCGCCCAGCGGGTCCCGGTTCGCCGGCGCCCTGCGCGACCACCGCCCGACCCTGGCGGAACGGGTGACCGTCGGGGATCTGGAGGAGGCCGCCCGCACGGCGGGCCGGCTGCGCGAGCTGCGCGCCCACGGGCACAACGGCGCCGCGCACGGCGTGCTGTCCGAGGTCGTCGGCGGTCCTGCCGTTCGACTGCCGCTGCTGCTGGCCGAGTTGGAGCGGGCCGGGCTCGGCTCCGAGAAGACGACACTGCTGTGGGAGGCGGCCTCGCTGCCGCCGGGCCCGCTCGCGGCGGCGGCCGAGGCGTTGAGCCTCGCCGGGCGCACCGGGGACTGCGGGCAACTGCTGCGGCAGGGCGCGGCCCGGCCGGCCGCCGAGGTGGGCTCGGTCGCCGCCGAACTGCGCGCCTGTGGCCTGGGCGAGGAGGCGGTGACGCTGCTGCGGGCGCTGGTCCAGGCCCGCACGGCGGAGGAGGCGGTGCAGGCGGCCACCCCGGCGCCGGATGTGCTGGTGCCGATCCTGCTGGCGGCGGCGCGCGAGGTCTCGCCCCGGCACCACTGGGCCGTCACCAGCGAGCTGCGGCGCGCCGGCGTGGCCTGATCCACCGGTCCCCGGGCGGCTGCCAGGGGGCGGACCCGGCGGGCGGACGAGCCCGTGGTTCGATGGGCGGGTGGACGGACGGGTGGATGAGAAGCTGCTGGTGGAGCGGGTCACGGAGGCGGTCACGCGGGTCGCGGCGCGGGAGATCCTGCCGCGCTGGCGGCAGTTGGCGTCCCACGAGGTGACGGAGAAGACGGGCCCGCACGACCTGGTGACGGTGGCCGACCAGGAGGCCGAACGGCACCTGACCGCCGAGCTGACCGAGCTGCTGCCCGGCTCCGTGGTGGTGGGTGAGGAGGCGGTCCACGAGGACCCGGCCCGCTACGCGGCACTGGGCCGCGAGGCGCCGGTGTGGATCGTGGACCCGGTCGACGGAACCCGCCCGTTCGTGCGCGGCGAGGCCGGCTTCTGCACGCTGGTGGCACTGGCCCACCGGGGTGAGCTGCTGGGCTCGTGGACCCATGCGCCGGCGACGGGGCAGTTCGCCCACGCCTGGCGTGGGGGTGGCGCCTGGCTGGACGGCGAACGGCTGACCGCCGGCTCGCCCGAGCCCGGCGCGCCGCTGCGGGTGGCCCACTCGCACCCCGACTACACCACCCCCGACCAGAAGCGCGCGCTGGCCGCGCTGTGGACGGACGGGGTGGCGCCGCGCCCCTGCGGGGCGGCAGGGCTGGAGTATCTGGCCATCGCGCGCGGCGCGTTGGACGCGCTCGCCTTCACCTGGGAACTCGCCTGGGACCACGCCGCCGGGCTGCTGCTGGTCGAGGAGGCCGGCGGGGCGCAGGCGACGCGGGACGGGACGGCGTTCCGGCTGGCCGGCGGCAACGCCATGCCGTTCACGGCGGCCAGGGACCGGCCGACGGCCGACCGGCTGCTGGCGCTCTTCCGCGCCGGGCGCGGGGAGGACCGTGCGCGGCCCGAGGGCCCGGTCGTCGGCTGAGCGGCCGGTCGTCGGCTGAGCGGCCGGTCGTCGGCTGAAGTGCCGGCCCCGGGGGCGGCCTCAGCCGGCCGGGGTGAGCGGCTGGCTGAACCGGCGGCAGACATAGACCCGTCGGAAGCGGGTCCTCATCTCCTCCTCCCTCGCCAGGGGCGCGTGGCTGAAGACCCCGATCGGGTTCAGCCCGGCGCCCGGCCGTTCCACGGCCCGGCCCGGCTCGCCCTCGTCCGCGTAGGCGTCCGCGAAGACGTGCAGATAGTGGTCGCTCTCGACAAAGCCGGTGGCCCGGTACCAGGCCAGGCTCTCGGGCTGGTCCCTGGTCCAGGCGTCCAGGGTGGTGGCGCCGGCGGCGCGGGCCCTGACGGCGGCCTCGGCCAGCAGGGCCCGGCCGATGCCGCGCCGCTGGTGGTCGGGGTGGACGGCGATGGTCTCGATGGTGGCCAGCTCTCCGTCCACGGCCAGGTCCAGGCAGCCCACCACCACTCCGGCCGAGCCCTGACCGCCGGCGTCGGCGTCGACGTCGGCATTGACGTCGGCGTCGGCGGCGACCAGCGAGCAGCCGGGCGCGGCCATCGCCGGCTTGGCGGGCAGCACGTTGTCGTAGTACGGCGTGCCCAGGAAGGACAGCACCCGACACCGCAGCCAGGACGCCTCGTCCTCCGGTCGGTAGTCGCGCAGGGAGAACTCCATACCCACCAGCCTCCACGCCCCGCGCGGCCCGGCAACTGATTATCCGTCTATGCGAGTTGACCTGGACGCGGAGCGTGGTCGGCGGCGGCGTATCCTCGGGGTGCTGGTCCGCCTGTCGCTCACCGTTGAGGGGAGAGCCGTACGTTGCCTGCGTTGCGTGACGTGGTCGTGGTGGGGGCCGGGCCGAACGGGCTGACGGCCGCCGTGGAGCTGGCGCGGCGCGGCATGTCGGTCGCGCTCTTCGAGGCGAAGGAGACCGTCGGCGGGGGCGCGCGGACCGAGGAGCTGACCCTGCCGGGCTTCCGCCACGACCCGTGCTCCGCCGTCCACCCGATGGGCGCCGGCTCGCCGGCCTTCAACGCCATGCCGCTGGCGCGGTACGGGCTGGAGTGGGTGCAGCCCGAACTGCCGCTGGCGCACCCCTTTCCCGACGGCTCGGCCGCCGTGCTCGCCCGGGCGGTCGGCGAGACGGCCGCCAGCCTGGGCCCGCGCGACGCCGCCGCCTACCGGAAGCTGCTGGCGCCGTATCTGGGCCGGTGGGAGACGCTGGTGGGCGACTTCCTGAAGGTGCCCTGGGACGGGCTGCCGCGCGATCCGGTGCTGCTGGCGCGGTTCGGGCTGACCGGGATGCGGCCGGTGTCCTGGGTGGCCAGGCGGTTCGCGGACGACCGGGCCAGGGCGTTGTTGACCGGTCTTGCCGCGCATGTGATCGCGCCGACCTCCACCCCGGCGACGGGCGCCGTCGCGCTCGTCTTCGCGCTCGCGGCCCACGAGGTGGGCTGGCCGATCGCCCGGGGCGGGTCGCAGTCCATCGCCGACGCGCTCGCCGGCTATCTGCGTGACCTCGGCGGCGAGATCCACACCGGGGTGGAGGTGCGGCGGCTGGACGAGCTGCCGCCGGCCCGCGCCTATGTCTTCGACACCTCGCCCACCGCGCTGGCCAGGATCGCCGGACTGGGCCGCGCCTACCGGGACTTCCGGTACGGGGCCGCCGCGTTCAAGATCGACTACGCGCTGGACGGGCCGGTGCCCTGGACGGCGCCCGAGGCGCGCCGCGCCGGCTCGGTCCATCTGGGCTCCGGCAGCGCGGAGATCACCCGCGCCCTGGACGACGCGGCGCGGCGCGGCCGGGCCCCCGAGGTGCCGTTCCTGGTCACGTCGCAGCCGACGCTCTTCGACCCGAGCCGCGCGCCCGAGGGCAAGCACGTCTACTGGGCCTACGGCCATGTGCCCAACGGCTGGGAGGGCGACCTGACCGAGGCGATCGAGCGGCAGATCGAGCGCTTCGCGCCCGGCTTCCGCGATCTGGTGCTGGCCAGGGCCGTCGCCGGGCCGCCCGAACTGGCGCGGCGGAACGCCAACTACGTGGGCGGCGACATCGCCTGCGGCGCGTTCGCCGGGACGCAGACCATGTTCCGGCCGAGGATCGGGCCGCGCCCCTACAGCACCGCGCACCCGGCGGTCTTCCTCTGCTCCTCGGCGACCTGGCCGGCCCCCGGCGTGCACGGGATGTCGGGGCACAACGCGGCCAAGGCCGTCTGGCGTCGGCTGCGCGCGACCGGCTCCTGAGGGTCCCGAGGGCCCGGGCGGACGGCCCGCGCGGCGGCGCCCGTCGCCCGCCCGGGGCTCAACGGGTGTGACGGGCACGGCACTCGGGGGCCGTGGTGGTCGGCGACGGCGGCGGATAGGGTCCGTGTTCGACCGCAACGACCACAGGGACCTCAGATGACGCAGAGCGGGCGCGTGTTGATCGCCGCCGACAAGTTCAAGGGCTCGCTGACGGCCGCCGAGGTGGCCGAGCATGTCGCGGCCGGCATCCGCCGGGCGCGCCCGGGCACGTCGGTGGTGTCCCTGCCGGTCGCCGACGGCGGGGACGGCACCGTGGACGCGGCGGTCGCCGGCGGTTTCGAGCCGGTGGAGGTCGAGGTCACCGGCCCGCTCGGGCTGCCGGTCGCCGCGCGCTTCGCGCTGCGCGGGGAGACCGCCGTGGTGGAGATGGCGCAGGCGTCCGGGCTGGTGCTGCTCCCGCAGCGGAGCTTCGCGCCGATGACGGCGACCACCTATGGCACCGGCGAGTTGATCGCGGCCGCGCTGGACGCGGGGGCCTCCCGGGTGATCCTGGGCGTCGGCGGCTCGGCCACCACCGACGGCGGGGCCGGGATGCTGACGGCGCTGGGCGCGACCCTCCTGGACGAGGACGGCGACCCGCTCCCCTGGGGCGGCGGGCCGCTGCGGGAGCTGGCGAGCGCGGACCTGTCGGGGCTCGATCCCCGGCTGAAGGACACCGAGTTCGTCCTGGCCAGCGATGTCGACAACCCGCTCACCGGGCCCACCGGGGCGGCCAGCGTCTACGGCCCCCAGAAGGGCGCCGACCCGCTGGAGGTCGAGGTCCTGGACGGCGCGCTCGCGCACTTCGCCGAGGTGTTGGAGCGCACCGAGGGCGAACGCGTCGCCGAACTCGCCGAAGCCCCGGGCGCCGGGGCGGCCGGCGGCATCGGCTTCGGCGCGCTGCTCGGACTGAACGCCACCTTCCGGCCGGGCATCGAGGTGCTGCTGGAGGTGCTGGGCTTCGCCGAGGCGCTCGCCGAGGCCGATCTGGTGATCACCGGCGAGGGCTCGTTGGACGAGCAGACGCTGCGCGGCAAGGCGCCCGCCGGCGTGGCCGCCAGGGCCCGCGCGGCCGGCAAGCGGGTGCTCGCGGTCTGCGGCCGGCTGTCCCTGGACGCCGAGACCCTGGCCGGGGCGGGCATCGAGGCCGCCTACCCGTTGACGGCGCTGGAGCCCAACCCGCGCCGCTCCATCGACAACGCGGGCCCGCTGCTGGAGCGCGTCGCCGCCCGGCTCGCCGAGGAGCACCTCGACGGCGCGCCCGCCGATGGCGGCGCCTGAGCGCCCACCGGCCGGCCCGCCGGAGCGCGGCCGGGGTGACGGGCCGGTCGGCCCACGACCCCCGCCGGCCTGGCAAGACCGGCGCCGCGACGGGCCGTTGGGCTCCTCGGGACCGTGGGGCCGGCGGCGCGGCGGCCAGAGGTCCGACACGGGCGCCGCCCAGCCATAGGCCCCGAACGCCCCGGCCAGTGTCGCCGCCGTCCACCACGTGACGCACGCCGCGAGCAGGGCCCAGGCCGTGCCGGCCGCCAGCAGGAGCAGCAGCGGCGCCGCCAGGGCCACGACGTCCCGGTGCCGCACCACCTGGCGAAGCCCCGGCCGGCGCTCCGGCCCCGGCGCGCCACCGCGCCCGGCCCGTGCCGTCGGCGCCGGCGTGACCCACCGCACCGCGCGCCCGGCCGTTCGCCGCCGCGCGCGCCCCCGCCCGGCGGACCTCGCCCCCGTTGCGCCCTGCCTGTTCATCGCTCCCCTCCCCGACCCCGGAACGCCCGAGGTCCTTCCGCAGCCGATGCCCCACCGCTCAGCCTTGGACCACACCGTAACCGCCCCCACTGACAATCGCCCCGACGCCGGCCCGGAACGTCGGACCGCCGTTACGTCGGAACGCCATAACGCCGGAACGTCGGAACGCCCCGGACGAGTTCAGCCCGCCGCCGGCCCGTCCACCACCAACAGGGCCTCCCCGCCCACCGGTCGGAACCCGGCGGCCTGGAAGGCGCGGACGCTGCGCGCGTTCCCCGGCGGCTGCTGCGACCACAACAGTTCGCCCTCGGGCAGGAGTTGCCGGCCGGCCAGGGCCAACGCCCGCCCCAGGCCCCGTCCCCTGGCGTCCTCGTCGACCTCGATCGCGATCTCCCAGCGCCCGGCGACGCCCCGCCCCAGCACCAGCACCCCGCCGTCCGTCGTCCACACCCGCACCGCGTCGCGGAACCTCCGCGCCCGCACCACGCGGGGATGGTCGGTCTCGATGATCTCGGTCAGCGGCACCTCGGGCCGCCCCGGCAGGGCGGGCGCGACGGTCAACATATCGACAATGTTGACGCGGCGCCCGGTTTCGGCGCCCAATGCGACGAGAAACGCCGGGCCCAGCGGCGCGGCCAGCTGGTCGGGCGAGGCGGCCAGCAGCGCCTTCCGCACCCACCCCGGCTCCACGTCGGCGAAGATCACCGCGTGCGCGCTCATCCCCAACACGCCCGCGTCGCGCGGCCCTGGCTGCGGGAGCACCGTGAACCCGCCGTCCGCCGGCGGGAACTCGCCCCGGGCCGCCGCCCGCAGCACCTCGGCCAGCGCGCCGGCGCCGTGCGGGGTCACGCCGTCGCCGACGTACTGAAGTGTGGACATCGTCCGGCCGCCCTTCTCACCGGCCGAACCCCCGGGCCCGGCCGTCTCGTCGACGCCCCATGATCCCCGGCGCCCCGCGCCCCGTCCCACCCGGCCCCGGAACCCAACGCTCACCGCCCGAGCCGCCCGGCTCAGGGCTCGGTCGTGGAGACCGCGTAGACGCGCGGCCTTTCCTCCCTAGTGAGGTCGACCGTGATCGCCACCTCTGGCTCCTGCTCCGACTGCCGCACGATGGTCCCCGCGTAGATCCGCCCCGGCTCGTCGAAGGCCCAGCCGACGGTCTCGGCCTGGCGCGTCGGGATGGTCACCGTGCCCTCGACCAGACCGCCCCTGCTGGTGCCCAACTCCTCAAGGAAGCCGCTGAGTTGGCTCGGCGAGCAGCGGAACTCCACATACATGGTGCTGCTGTCCCAGGAGTTGGTCTCGAAGTGGCCGACATAGGCCGAGCCGCCCGGGATGGGGATGTCGTAGATGCGGCGCTGCACCTTGCTGGGCCACTCGTAGACCAGGGTGCGCGCCGAGGCGGCCCTCGCCTTGTCCTCGCCGCTGTCCCGGCTCTGGTAGGCGGACAGCACCATGTACCCGGCGGGGATGGCGATCAGCAGCAGCACCGTCAGCGCCACCAGCCAGCGGTGGCGCGGCCGGTGCGGCGGCCTGCGCGGCACGTCCGAGGTGCCGCCCGGGGTGCTCAACGTGGTCGTCACTGCTCACCCGCCCAACCGCGCGGGGTGAGCCGCAGGTCGAAGCCGGGGCGGTGTGCCCGCTCGGCGCGACGGCGGTTCGCCCGGCGGAAGCGGCGCGCGACCAGCCGCGCGAGGTCGGCGGCGCCGACCATGCCCGCGTCGGCCCCCAGCGCGGCCCGCACGATGGTGGCCTCCGGGCGGTACCCGCGCCCGGTCAGCTGGCGGCGGAACGCCTCCCTGGCCGGGCCGATCAGCAGCTCGTCGGCGTCGCTGACCCCGCCGCCGATCACAAACCGCGCCGAGTCCAGCGCGGCGGCCAGGTTGGCGATGCCCACACCCAGCCAACGGCCGATGTCCTGGAGGAGTTCCACGCACATCGGGTCGCCCTCGCGGGCAAGCTCCGTGATCAACGGGCCGGTGATGTCCCCGATCTGCCCCTTCACCCGGTCCAGGATGTGGTGGGCCACCGGGGAGTCGGCGGCCGCCAGCTCGCGCGCCTCCCTGACCAACGCGTTCCCCGAGCTGTACTGCTCCCAGCAGCCGCGGTTCCCGCAGGGGCAGCGGTGTCCGTCGGGCACGACCTGCATGTGGCCGAACTCGCCGGCGACGCCGTACGCGCCCCGCTTGACCTTGCCGGCCTCCAGTATCCCGCCGCCGATGCCGGTGCCCAGCGTGATCATCACCAGGTGGTCGGCGCCCCGGCCGGCGCCGAAGCGCCACTCGCCCCAGGCGGCCGTGTTGGCGTCGTTGTCCACCATGATCGGCACCGCCAGGCGCGCGGCCAGCGCCTCGCGCAACGGCTCGTTGCGCCACGCGAGATGGGGCGCGAACAGCACCGTGGCGCGGTCGGCGTCCACCCAGCCGGCGGCGCCGACGCCCACCGCGTGCACGTCGTGCCGGTCGGACAGGTCCAACACCAGCTCCGCGATGGTGTCCTCGACCACCTTGGGGCTCTTGGACTTGTCCGGCGTCTCGGTGCGCACCCGCTCCAGGATGGTGCCGTCGGCGTCCACCACGCCCGCCATCACCTTGGTGCCGCCGATGTCGATGCCCACGGTCGGCACCCGGGGCGCGGAGAGATGTGAGGAGCGCTCGCGACTGGCGATGGCGCGCAGGACCGATGCCCGCGCCGTCTGGCGGTGCGCACGCTCACGGTAGGTACTCATCGGCTCGATTGTGCCCTACCCCGCCGACGGGTGGCGGGCTGCCCACCGGCTGGCGGCGGGCCGCCGAAGCCCGTGGAACGCCCGGGTGTCCGGGCGACGGACGGCCGGGAAAGCGGCGGGGAACGGCGGGCGACGCACCCCCCGAACGGTACCCGCGCCGGCGCGGGGGGTGTGCGCGCCGGCGCGCGGCCGGCACGCCGGGGCGACGGCCGGGTCCGGCGGGGTGGGGGCCGGCCCCGGCGGGGTGGGGGCCGGCCCCGGCGGGGTGGGGGCGGCCGATTGGCCTGGTGGCGGACCGGGGATCATCCGGGGGGTCTCCTTCGTGGATACCCCCGGCTTCGGCCGGGGGAGGAATCGAAGCTCCTGCGGAGCGGGGCAGGGAAAGCCGGGTCACCGCCAGGGCGGACCGGCGTCCACCATCCACCGGACAAAAGCCGCCGAGCACGCGGAAGTTGCTACGGTGTGAGGCATGACGCGGCAGGTCAGGCGGGCTTTTCGATACCGCTTCTACCCCACGAGCGAGCAGGCGGCGGAGCTGTCGCGCAAGGCGAAGGGCTCGGCCAACCGAGCGAACCGCGCTCCAGGCTGGAGTACAAGGCCGCGTGGTACGGGCGGGAACTCGTCGTGATCGACCGCTACTTCCCCAGCTCCAAGCTGTGCGGGGCCTGCGGCACGGTCGCGGAGAAGCTGCCGCAGAACATCCGCACATGGACGTGTGAATGCGGCACTGCGCATGACCGTGATGGGAACGCGGCGAAGAACCTTCTGGCCGCCGGGCTGGCGGCGGCTGCCTGTGGAGACCGTGTAAGACCGCAACGGGAGTCCTCCCGGACGGGGCAGTCGTCGACGAAGCGGGAAACCCAGCGGGCGGCCACTGGAATCCCCGCCGCCAGGCGGGGGAGGAAGTCAATGCGGGAGCCGTGCCGAGCGCCCCGCTCCGGCGCGGGGGCCGGTCGCGAGGAGGTCCGTTGAAACGCCCGACCATGCAGGACATCGCCCATCGGGCGGGGGTCACCAAGGCCGCCGTCTCCTTCGCCCTCAACGGTCGCCCCGGGGTGTCGGAGACCACCAGGGGACGGATTCTGGCCATCGCCGAGGAGTTGGGCTGGCAGCCGAGCAGCGCGGCGCGGGCCCTGTCGGACGGTCGGGCGGGCGCGTTCGGCATGGTCATCGACCGCCCGGCGCACACGCTGGGCCTTGAGCCCTTCTTCATGCAGCTGATCTCCGGCATCCAGGCCGAACTGGCGACGGACACCACGCCGTTGCTGCTGACCATGGCCGAGGACCAAGCCGCCGAGATCGCGCTCTACCGCTCGTGGTGGGCGCGCCGGGCGGTGGACGGGGTGTTCCTCGTCGACCTCCAGGTGGCGGACGCGCGGGTGCCGGTGCTGGAGCAGCTGGGGATGCCGACGGTGGTGATCGGGGCCCCGGTGGGAACCGGGCGGCTGCCGGCGGTGTGGAGCGACGACGCGGCGGCGGTGACCACGGCGGTCATCCACCTGGCCGACCTGGGCCACCGCCGGCTGGCGCGGGTCTCCGGCCCGAACCGGCTGCGGCACACCTCGGTGCGGACGGCCGCCTTCGAACGGGTGACGGCCGAACTCGGCCTGGGCGGGCGGACCCTGGAGGCCGACTACAGCGGCGAGGGCGGCGCGGCGGCGACCCGGGAGCTGCTCGACCGGGAACGCCCGCCGACGGCGATCATCTACGACAACGACGTGATGGCGCTCTCCGGGGTGGCGGCGGCCCAGAACCTCGGGCTGCGGGTGCCCACCGACCTCTCCGTGGTGGCCTGGGACGACTCGGCGCTGTGCGAGTTGGTCAACCCGCCCCTGACGGCGCTCCGTCGCGACATCGGGGGCTATGGTGCGCGGGCGGCGCGCCGGCTGCGGGCGGCGGCCGGCGGGGAACGCCCGGGTGACCTCCAGGACACCGCGCCCTCGCTGACGCTGCGCGGCTCCACCGCACCGCCGCCGCCGGAGAGTTGACGCGGGACGCGCGGCGCGCGCTCCCGGCGTACCCGGCGCTGTCGGCGCGGGCGGTGGCCGCCGGCGTGCGCGCCGGTCGGCTGTCGGCGGTGGCCGTCGTCGAGGCGGCGCTGCGGCGCATCGCCGAGGTCGACGGGGAGCTGCGGGCGTTCTCCGCCGTCTGGCCGGAGGCGGCGCTGGCGCGGGCGGCCGAGGTGGACGCGGCGGTGCGGGCGGACGCGGCGATGCGGACGGACGCGGCGGTGCGGGTCGGCGTCCGACTGCCGCTGGCCGGCGTGCCGTTGGCGGTCAAGGACACGGAGGGCACGGACTCCTGGCAGAGCCGGCGGCTGCTGGCGGCCGGCTGTGTGCCGGTGGGCGCGACGGCGACGCCGGGGCCCGGCACGCCCTGGCGCACCTGGGGGCGGACGGAGCGCGGGGTGACCCGCAACCCGTGGCTGCCGGACCGTTCCCCCGGCGGCTCATCGGCCGGCTCGGCGGTGGCGGTGGCCGCCGGGATGGTGCCGTTGGCCACCGGGAGCGACGGCGCCGGCTCGGTGCGCATCCCGGCGGCGTGGTGCGGGGTGGTCGGGCTGAAGCCGACCAACGGGCGGGTGCCGGCCCGGGATCGGGCCGGGCTGAACGTGGGCGGGCCGCTGGTGCGGCACCCGGCGGACGCGGCGGCCTGGCTGGACGCGGTGGCGGGGCCCGCGCCCGGGCCCGTGGCCGGGCCACCGGGTCCGGTGCGGGTGGCGTGGTCGGCCGACCTGGGCTTCGCCGCGACAACGCCCGAGGTCGCGGCGGTGGCGGAGCGCGCGCTGGCGCGCTGGGCGGCGGGCGGGCGGCTGGTGCGGGTCGCGCACCGGGTGCGGCTGGCCGACCCGGCGCCGGTCTGGGCCGCGCTGCGCGCCGGCGAGCCGGCCGAACAGGACCTGAACGACGCCGCGTTGGCCGAGACGTTCGCCGTCGCCGAGCTGTTGGCGACGCCGACCACGCCCGGGCCCCCGCATGGACACGAGGGGCCGGGCGAGGCGCTGTCGCCCGCGTTGACCTGGGCGTTCAACCTCAGCGGGCATCCCGCGACCAGCCTGCCCGCCGGCCGCACCCGGCGCGGCGAGCCGGTGGGCCTCCAACTCGTGGCCCGCCACGGCCGGGAACGGTGGCTGCTGGCGCTCGCCGCCACGGCGCCGCCGACCCGGCCGGGTCGCCCGGCCTGATCGGCGGCCCCCGCTCAGCAGACCGGGTTGTCCAGCGTCAACAGGCCGAGCCGCCACGGCAGTTGCGAGTACTCACCCTCGGCGGCCGGGTCCAACCCCTGATAGAGGTAGGTCAGATCGCAGGGGTTGACGGTCAGCATCTGGTCCACGCCGTCCCGCAGCAGCTCGCCATGGCTGAAGTCCTGGGTCCAGGCGGGCTGCCCGTCGGCGAAGGAGACGTTGTGGGAACGGGCGAACGGCTCCGCCTCGCTGTCGGCCAGCGGGGTCCACTCGCCGTCCAGGCTGTCGGAGGTCCAGGCGCGGAAGTACCGCCGCCAGTCGGACTCGACCGCCAGCGCCTCCACGATCATCAGATAGCCGCCTGAGTCGCCGAGCCGGTAGACGTTGCTGGCCTCGAAGAGCCGAAACCGGTCCGCGTCCTCCAGCACGATCGCGGTGTCGTCGAAGCCCTCGGGGAACTCGGCGACGGTCGTCTGCGAGCGGTACATGTGGCCGTTGCCGTCGGAGAAGAAGAGATAGCAGTCGGTCGCGTCGCAGATGGTCCAGAAGTCCAGCCAGCCGCCCTCGCCCTTGTTCTCGGTGACGATCGGCGGCTCCTCCTCGAAGAAGAGGCGGGGCTCGGTCCAGGTCTCCGGGCGGCTCGGGTCGGTGGTCGTGGAGTAGGCCGGCGGGCCGGTCTGGAAGACCATGTACCAGAGGTCCTGCGGCTCGAAGTAGAAGACCTGGGGCGCGGCGGCGTACCGGCCGCCGATGGCCGGGTTGGTGTCCAGGAAGTACTGCTCGGCCTCGTCGGCCCCCGACCAGTCGGCGAAGCTGGTGTGGGCCAGGCTCCACTCGCCGTCGGTGTTGGCGACGGTCGCGTAGACCTGCCACTCGTCGTTGTGCCGGATGACCGTCGGGTCCTTGATCGAGACGATGTCGTGGGCCTCGTCCGGGTGCGGCGAGAGCAGTGGCCCGCTCGACGTCCACGCGAACCGCTCGGGGAGCGGGACCTCGGCCGGGTCGAACGCGTCGGCCGGGTCGAACGCGTCGGCCGGGTCGGGCGTTTCGGCAGCGTCGGGCACTTCGGCGGGGTCGGTCGGTCGCGCGTCCCGGGAGGCGCCGGTCGTGGGGGGTGGGTCCGGCGGCGGCACGGCCGCGCTCTGCGAGACGGCGGTGACGGTCACCACCAGCCCCGCCAGCAGGGCGCCCAGCCGGGCGCGGGTGTGGGGGGTAGCCATGTCGTTCCCTTACCCGGTTAAGCGACGCCGGACGCCTGTGGGGCACCCCAACGGCCGTCGCGCGCAGGGGAGTTGCGGCGCGCGCCCGGGAGTTGCGGCGCCGGGACCGGTGGGGGGCGGTCCCGGCGCCGCCCACCCCACACCACGCTGTCCGGGATGTGAGGGCCTCGCCCACAGTGACGGGCTGGTGCCGCTCTGGACTCGGCGCAGCACACGCTCCTGCTATCGTCCGCTCCCCATGCCGCACGGTCGGCGCACCATCCGGCCTCCCAGACAGGACACGCCTCGTGAGCAGCCACGACGCCCACCCCTCGACCGCCCCCGACCGGGCCTTCCGACTGATCGTCACCGGCGGTGGCACCGGAGGGCACACCTACCCCGCCCTCACCGCCGTGCGCGCGTTGACCGCCCGACTCGCGACTGCCGGAGATCCGTTGGACGTCCTGTGGGTTGGTACGGCCAACAGCCTGGAGTCACGGGTCGCCGCAGCAGAGGGCATCCGCTTCGCCTCCGTGGCCACGGGCAAGATCCGCCGCGCCAGCAATCCGCTCAGGATGCTCTCCCCCGCCAACGTCAAGGACATGGGCCGCGTTCCCCTCGGCGTGGCGCAAGCCCGGAAACTGGTCAACCAGCACCGCCCGGACGTCGTCCTGGCCACCGGCGGATATGTCGCCGTGCCCGTCGGCCTGGCCACCAGGCTCTGTAAGCGCCCCCTCGTCGTCCACGAACAGACCGTGCGCCTCGGCCTGGCCAATCGCACCCTCGCCGGCCGCGCCACCCGCATCGCCGTCTCCTCCGAGTCCACCCTGCCCCTTCTCCCGGAGCAGGCGCGCGCCCGCGCCGTCGTCACGGGCAACCCCGTCCGCCCCGAAGTCCTCACCGGCCGGCCCGACATGGCCGTCGCGGCCATGGGCCTGACCGGCTTCGCCTCCCACCTGCCCACCGTCTACGTGACCGGCGGAGCCCAGGGCTCACAGCAGATCAACACCCTGGTGCGCGAAAGCCTGCCCTGGCTGCTGACCCAGGCCAATGTGATCCACCAGTGCGGCCCGGCCAACGTCGACGAACTCCGCCAACAGACGGCCGTGCTGCCCTCTGAGCTGGCCGGCCGCTTCCTGCTCACCGGATACGTTGGCGCCGAACTCCCCGACGTCCTCGCGCTGGCCGACATCGTCGTCTCCCGCAGCGGAGCCGGCACCATCGCCGAACTCACCGCCCTCGGCAAGGCCGCCGTCCTCGTCCCTCTGGCCACCTCGGCCGGCAACGAGCAGGCCCACAACGCGCGCCACCTCCAACAGGCCGGCGCCGCCGTCGCCCTGACCGACGAGCCCACTCCCGACACCCTCCGGGCGGCCCTCACCCCGCTCCTGACCGACCCAGCCCGCCGCACCGCGATGGCCGCCGCGGCCCGAACCCACGGCCGCCCCGACGCCGCCGAACGCCTCGTCGACCTTCTCCTCGAAGCTTCCGCCTCCGATGGCAGTGACGGATAACCACGCAGGGAGGAACCCGTCGTCCAGGCTTTCGGGATGACGGCATGGACCGGGCACGTAGCCCGTAGAGTCAACGCATGGTGGAAGACCATTTCTGGCTGCCGGACCGTCACGGCTCCCGGAAGGAACCACCACGCCCAACCCGGGAACCCGTCGACTAGCGTTTGATCCTCGACAGTGCGCGTTCCAGCATCTCCACCACCCGGAGCGCTGCTCGTTCCCCCATCGCCGGGTGGAACGGAAGGCTGAGGATTTCCCGAGCTGTCCGCTCGGTCGCCGGAAGGGGCCGATGCCAGGGAGCGAAGGCGGGTTGCAGGTGGTTGGGTGGGTAGTGGACGCCCACGCCGATGTTCCAGGACCGCATGAATGCGTGCACCCCGTCCCGCTCGGGTACGCGCACCACGCAGTTGAAGGGCACGGAGTGGACGACATCAACGTCCACGAGTCCCACGCCGTCCACTTCGGCCAGCCGGGTGGCGTAGGCGCGCCACAGTGCCTTGCGTGCCTCCTCGACCGTTGCGAACCGCCGGAGCTGGACCCTCCCGACGGCGGCGTGGACCGAGGACAGGGTTGCCCGGAGTCCACGGTCGGTGACGCTGTAGCTGGTGGTGCGGATGCGCTCGCTCTGGGGCTGCGCGATGCCCAGGGTGCGCAACCGCCGGGCTCGCAGGCCCTCTTGGGGGTGCCGTGGGACCACGGCACCCCCCTCGACACTGGTGAGGTTCTTGATCGGGCCAAAGCTGAAGCAGGTCAGAACGCCGGTGTTCCCCACGCGCCGCTCCTTGGCACGGGAGCCGAAGGCGTGGGCCGCGTCCTCCACGACGACGATGCCTCGGTCGTCGAGTTCGTCACGCACCTCGGCCAGGTCGACGGCTCGGCCTCCATAGAGGACCGGGAGCACGACCCTGGTTGCGGGAGTGAGCGCCTCCCGGACCGTGTCGGCGTCGACGCACAGGCTGTCCGGGCTGATGTCGGCGAACCGCGGCGTCGCTCCGCACGCGCGGACGGCCCGCACCGTGGCGCAGAAGGTCTGCGAGGGGACCACGACCTCGTCGCCGGGCCCTACCCCGGCCAGCAGAAGGGCGATCTCCAGCGCGGCGGTCCCGGAAGAGACCGCCACCACGTCGGATACCCCCAGAAACGAGGCCAGTTCACCCTCGAAGGCCTCCGTCACCTCGCCATGACCGTACTGTCCGTCGCGCAACGCCTGCGCCACCGCGTCGAACTCAGGACCGTGCAGGAAGGGGCGCGCGTTTCTGCCCACCTCACTGGACTGCGGAAACCATGCGGATGCTGTCATGCCCTGGGCCTCCCCTTGGCGAGGGTCGCGGCGTCGCCGCTGGCCAGGGTCTCGACGTACTTGGTGAGTTGGACTCCGGACCGGTAGCCCAGGCGGGTGTGATCAACCGCCGCGCCGAACAGGCCGTTCAGGGCCTGACCCACCAGATCCGCCCCCGCCGCCTCGCTGAGCGGGAAGGCGCCGGCGACACGGGCGTTCATCTCGGTGATGACCACCTGCGCCTCACCCCCGGGAATCTCGCGACGGAAACCCTGGACGCAGCACGGCCCCACCATCCCGACAGCGGCAAGGACCTCCTTCACCCGGAGGGCAACCGCCTCGTCGTGGAAGGTCGTGCTGACCATGGACAGCCCGTTGCGCACCAACAGCCGACGGCGCAGGATCGCCGAGGCGCGTCCTGCGTCATCGACCAGGCAGTCTGCGGTGAACTCCTCCCCGACGACGTGTTCCTGGACGATGGGGTCGGTCACCAGTTCACAGAGGACCCGCGCCTGTCCTGGGGTGTTGCAGTAGTACACGTCCTTCGCTCCCTGGCCCCGACGTGGCTTCACCACCAGGGCCATGTCGCCGGGCAGTTCGGCAAGCTGGTGGGGAAGGAAGGTGTTCGGCGTGGGAAGGCCGTGTCGCACCAGCACGGAATGGAAGACGGCCTTGTCGAGGCAGGCGGTCACCGCCCCCGTGCTGGGCAGCCACGTCCGCACGCCGAGCGCCGTCAGCTTGGGACACAACCTCAGCAGATGCGGCAGCTCAGCCTCGACAGTCGACAGCAGGGCGTCGGCCTCGAACTCCGTGCAGAGCGTGAGGAGTTGCGTCGGGTAGTCAGGATGGTCCGCCGGCGGGACCACGCGCGCTGCCAAGGGAAGGAGCAGACCGGATGCCAGCGGATCCGAGTCGGTGCCGATGACGGTGCATCCCCGGCGCATCAGGCTTCGGGCCAGATCGAAACCGGGCGCCCCGCCTACCCCGGTGACCACGACACGTGGGACCAGCGGGCGTTCACCGGGCATGGCCGGCTCCCTCCCCTGGCTGCGGGGCCAGAGCAACCTCGGGCCGGCTGGCGCGCGGATTGCGCAGCAGCGGGGCCCAGCGGTCCGGGTTGCGGCGGTACCAGTCCACCGTCTGCGCCAGCCCTTCCCGCAGGTCCCACGTGGGTCGGTACCCCAACTGCTCGGCGGTCTTCGACCATTCCATCGCGTAGCGGATGTCGTTGGCCTGCCTGTCGGGGACGTAGGTGACGCGCTCCCAGTCGGCCCCGAGCATGTCGAGGAGGTGTGCCGTCAGCTCCACGTTGGTCAGGTCCGTACCGCCGCCGATGTTGTAGACCTCGCCCGGGATTCCGCGTCGGAGGACCAGTTCGACGCCCTGGCAGTTGTCCTCGACGTGGAGCCAGTTGCGGACGTGCTGTCCCTCCCCGTGCAGCGTCACGCTCCTTCCCTTGAGGAGGCTGGTGACGAAGAGCGGGATGATCTTCTCCGGGTGCTGGGCGGGGCCATAGTTGTTCGAGGAACGGGTCACACACACCGGGACGCCGTAGGTCCGCTGATACGAGAGAGCGACCAGGTCACTGCCGGCCTTCGACGCGGCGTACGGCACGGTGGGCCGCAACGGGTCGTCCTCCCGTGCGCTGCCCGAGAGCTGCGGTCCGTAGACCTCGTCGGTGGAGACGTGCACGAACTTCTCGACTCCGAACCGCAGGGCCGCACGGAGGAGAACATGCGTGCCAAGGATGTTCGTGGTCAGAAAGGCCCCGGCCTGGAAGAAGCTCCGATCCACATGGGATTCGGCGGCGAAGTGCACGATCGCGGTGTGCTGTCGCACCAACGCGTCGACCAGCTGGCCGTCCAGGATGTTGCCCTCGACGAAGGTGAGCGACTCGGACAGCATCGCCTCACCGAGGTTCTCGAGGTGCCCGGCATAGGTGAGCGCGTCGAGGACCGTTACTCGCTCGATGTCCTCCGCCGCCAGGAGACGTTTGACGAAGTGCGACCCGATGAATCCTGCCCCGCCCGTGACAAGGACTTTCTCCATGAGTTCCCCTCCCCTTCCGGGAGCAGTGCCGCGCCCGACCGACATGGGCGGACGCTCGTCATGTCTCCAGGACAGCAGCGCGGTACGCGGCCCGGACAGTCGGCACAGCGGTGGACAGGGTGGGTCGGGTGCGGCACTGACGCGGCACCGCCGCACCACCGGGTGTAGCTACACCTGCCTGTGCGTGCCCGCCCCTGCCGCGCTCACGACGCCCGGAGTACCGTTCCTGAGGAGGCCGACCCGCAGCAGGGGGAACCGTGGATCACCGAACCCAGCCGGTCGCACTCCGCACTCACCTCGCCAACCTCGGATGGGGCGCTGAACAGCTGATCGCCCGTATCAACGAGTTACGGGCACGACGTGGCTCGCCTCCGCTCCACCGGAAGTCGGCATATCCGTGGGTGCGAGGCGAACGTCCCAGTGCCGAGGCCGAGAGTGATGTCCTCACCGTGCTCTCGCACTTCACCGGGAACCGCATCACCGCAGCCGATCTCGGCTGGCACGGACCGCGCCAGCGCAAGCGCGCCCGAGCGCTGGACAACCCGTACGGAGCGACGGCCACCGACCTGCTCCGGGAATCCCAGGGGGACCAACCGATGCACCGCCGTTCCTTCGTTCAACTTTCCGGAGCCGTCCTCACCGCCCCTGCCCTCGATCTTCTCGTCGCCGGAGCACCCGCACTGCGCGCGGCGGAGAACGGCGACCGGGTCTCGCCCCAACTGACCGACACGATCGAGCAGGCGGTGCGTCAGGCGCGGGCCTTGGACGACAGCGAGGGCAGCGCGTCCACTCTGCTATGGGCCGGCGGAATCTGGCAGAACCTGGGCAAGCTCCTCACGGAGAGCCGCTATCGGGACAGCGAGGGTGTGCGCCTGCACACCGCCTACATCGAACTGTCCGAAAGCTACGGCTGGATGCTCTTCGACGCGGGGTATCACCCACAAGCCCAGCGGGTCTACCAGACCGGGCTGCGCCTCGCGCGAGAGGCCCTGGACGCGCCCAGCGTGCACCATGCGACGGTCAACCTCCTTGCCTCGGCGGCCTACCAGGAGGCCTGGCTGGGACAGTACCGAGAGGCCACGACGCTCCTGGACGTCGCCGTGAACCGCAGGCCCGGTGCGATGACTGCCCGCCTCCGCGCTGTGGTGGACATGCGACGCATCGCGCTCGCCGGGCAGCAGGGCGACCTCGAGGCGCTCCACCGCGCCGACGGCCAATCCCGCTTCCACCTGGCCGCCGCCGGGGAAGACGAACCATGGTGGACGCTGTGGCTCACACCCACGTCGATCAACGCCCAGACCGGCCGAGCACTTCTCGCCGCCCACCAACCGGAGCAGGCGGAGCCCTACCTCTCCCAACGCGGCCCGGACGACGACGCACGCTACCCGCGCGATCGGATGCTGTTCGCCAGCGAGCTGGCCGACGCCCGTCTGCGAACAGGCGACATCACCGGAGCCACCGCCGCCGCGCGCCAAGCTCTCGAACTCGCCGAACACGTCGGCTCCCACCGCGTACACCGCCACCTCAACGGCGTCACCAACACGCTCCGCCAACGGCACGGGTCACATGAGAGTGTCAGAGAGCTACTGCCGGACAGGCCCGACGTCCGGTGACCTCGCACCGGCCCCGTGAGGGAAGGACGGAGCGGGCACACGGGCAGGCGGCGATCCGGCCGTGAGCGATGCGCGCAGGGGAGTTGCGGCGCCGGGACCGGTGGGGGGCGGTCCCGGCGCCGCCGTGGGGGGACGTGGTCTTCGGGCCGAGCCGGTCGGCGCCGGCTCGGCGGCGGCGGGTGGGTCAGCAGGCGTAGTCGATCAGGTCGAAGGACTCGTAGTGGTCGGCGGTGTAGTAGTCCTCCTGGTACGAGTCACCGGTCACGATCCGCCGGGCGCCCCGGTCGTCGCTGCCCGGCGTCTCCACGGTGTACTCGTGGTAGTAGCCGGTGGGTTGACTCGGCAGCAGGCCCTCGCGGTTGTAGAAGGTGCCGCCGTCCTGCGGGTAGGGGAACGGGCCGCCCTGCGCGATCAGGTCGAGCGTGTCGTGCGCCTGGGACGGCAGGTCGTCGTAGCAGATGTCGCCGACGGCCCACGGTTGGAGGGCGGTCGCGACGGCGGTGGGGGTGGGGGCAGGGGTCGGGTGCGGTGCGGCGGACGCGGCGCCCTGGCCGCCGGCCAGGACTGCCGCGAGGAGGACGCTCAGGGAGCCGGCACGGGCCGCCCTGGTCTTCCAGTGCGCGTGATTCATGCCCATGCCAATAGTGTGACGCGCGTAGCATGACGCGCGTCAACCTCATCTCGGGGATGTTTCCCAGGAGTTCACAGGACCAGCGCATGTGGTGTGACGGGAGCGGCCACGGTGGGTGGGGGTGCGGGTGGTGGTCGGCCGTGCAGAGGGGGTGGGTGGTGGGCGGGGTGGGTGGGGGTGGGGGTTGTCGGCCGTTCTGAGGGGTTGTCGGGGAGGTTGACTCGCCCGGTGTTCGTTGGGGGAGGTGTCGTCGTCGGCTCCCCGGCGGCCGAGGGGCGTCACCGCGAACGGAGTTCCGGTCCGCTCTCCCGCGCACGCGCCGTTCGGGACCGGCGAGCCTGGGCGGCTGCCGCCGAAGGGCGCCGAGCCGAGAGGCGTCACCGCGAACGAATCCGCCCGGCCGCTCCTTTGCCCGCACACGCGCCGTTCGTCGTTGGCGAGTTCGGGCGACTGCCGCTGGCGCGGCGCCGGGCCCGGGGGATTCCCCGTATGCGCGCTTCGGCGGGGCGCGTGCTCGCTCGTCAGTCGGGGCGGGGTGCGGTCCGGTGGTGGCGTTCGCGCAGGCGGCGCCAGCCGGGCTCGGTCGGGGAACCGTGCAGCCGCAGCCGGGCGACGCCGCCGTCGGGGAAGACGTCGAGCCGGGCGTGGGTGGCCGGCGGGGTGTCCTCGGGGAGGACGAAGCGGTGCACGGTGTCGGGCAGCAGCCGGGTGCGGGGCAGCGCCAGCCGCCACTCCCCCGGGCCGGGCGCGAGGCCGTCGCCGGCCCCGGGCCCGTGCCCCGCCCCGTTCTCCGCGTTGGCCAGGGCGAGTTCGGCCCAGCCGGGCGCGTTGCCCCGGTAGCAGCCGGTGTCGATCTCGACGGCGCGCACCACGCCCTCGGTGGCCAGCCGGTAGCGCAGCCAGTCGTGGCCGGCGTCGCGGCGGCGGCGGGTCTCCCAGCCCTCGTCCATGGTGCGGGGCCGGCCGGGCAGGATGGTGTGGATCGGCGGCGAGTAGAAGCGGTCGGAGGCGTCCTCGACCAGCCCGCCGTGGGCGAGCGCCACCAGGTCGAACGTGCCGAGCGCGGCCAGCCAGTCGAGGTCGGCCAGCGGCTCGCCGTGGGCGCGCAGCCGGGCGATGCCGCCGTCCGGATACTGGCTCAGCCGCAGGTGGGTGAAGCGCCCCGACGCGGCGCCGGACAGCGGGAAGGCGTGCGCGGCGTGGCCGCCGACCTCGGTGCGGGGCACCAGTTCGGTCCACGCGGTGGCCGGCGCGAAGAGCGTCTCGGGCCCCGGGGTGCCGGGGACGCGGGTGCCTTCGATCCGGACGGCGTGCGGGTGGTTGCCCCGGAAGTGGGCGGTGTCCACGACGAGGCCGTGCAGCAGCCCAGGCACGCCCAGGCGGATCAGCGCCCAGTCGTGTTCGTCGGCGGTCGGGTGCGGGTGGTCGGGGTGGACGCCCCGGCGGCGGCGGGTCTCCCAGCCGTCCATGACCTTGCCCTTGTGGCCGAAGGCCGCCGGGTCGAACCTGGCGGGTTCCGGGTTCAGCAGGTTCTCGCGCTCGGCGAAGAACTCGTCGCTGGCCGCCGTGACCGAGCCGCCCAGCCGCCGGTCGGCCAGGTCGGGCAGCCGGGTGAAGGGCAGCGTCGCCGGGTCGGGGGCGCGGTGGTCGGCGTAGGGGTCGCCGCCGGCGTAGGGGGCGGCCGGGCCGGTGAAGACGGTCGCGGCCGGAACGGCGGCCGCCCGGCCGGGCGTTGGGTCGGGGGTCACGGCGAACTCAGGTCCTTTCGATCAGCCGGCCGGTCGGTGGCGGCGCGGCGTCCTCGGCGTTCCCTCCCCGGGCGGCGGCCCCCTCCGCCTCGGTGTCCTCTCCCTCGGTGTCCTCTCCCACGATGCGGGTGCCGCGCAGCCACGTCGCGCGCACCACGCCCCGCAGGGTGCGGCCGGCGTAGGCGGTCACCGGGTTGCGGTGGTGGAGGGTGGCGGGGTCGACGGTGAACGTGGCCTCGGGGTCGAACACGGCGAGGTCGGCGTCGTGGCCGGGGGCGATGGCGCCCTTGTGGTGGAGGCCGGCGAGCCGGGCGGGGGCGGTGGCCATCCAGCGGGCGACGTCGGCCAGGCCGTGGCCGCGTTCGGCGGCGGCCGTCCAGACGGCGGACAGGCCGAGTTGCAACGAGGCGATGCCGCCCCAGGCGCGGCCGAAGTCGGGGACCTTGAGGTCGGCGGTGCAGGGCGAGTGGTCGGAGACGACGCAGTCGAGGGTGCCGTCGGCGAGGGCGGCCCACAGGGCGTCGCGGTTGGCGGCCTCCCTGATGGGCGGGCAGCACTTGAACTCGGTGGCGCCGTCCGGGACCTCCTCGGCGGTGAGGGTGAGGAAGTGCGGGCAGGTCTCGGCGGTGACGACGACGCCGGCGGCCCTGCCCTCGGCGATCAGCGACAGCGCGGAGGCGGCGGACAGGTGCAGGACGTGCACCCGGGCGCCGTGCCGGGCGGCCAGCTCCAACAGGCCGGCGATGGCGGCGTGTTCGGCGGCTGGCGGCCGGGAGGCCAGGAAGTCGGCGTAGTGGGGGCCGGTGGGCGCGGGCGCGGCGGAGAGCTGGGTCGGGTCCTCGGCGTGCACGATCAGCAGCCCGTCGAAGGCGGCGACCCCGGCCAGGGCCCGGCCCAGCCGCTCGGCGTCGAGCGGCGGGAACTCGTCGACGCCGGAGGGCGAGAGGAAGCACTTGAAGCCGAAGACGCCCGCGTCGTGGAGGGGGCGCAGCCGGTCGAGGTTGTCGGGCACGGCGCCGCCCCAGAAGCCGACGTCGACATGGACCCGGCCGCGCGCCGCCGCCCGTTTGGTGGCCAGCCGGTCGGGGCTGGTGGTGGGCGGCAGGCTGTTGAGCGGCATGTCCAGCAGGGTGGTGATGCCGCCGGCCGCGGCGGCCCTGGTGGCGCTGGGGAAGCCCTCCCAGTGGGCGCGGCCCGGGTCGTTGATGTGGACATGGGTGTCGACGAGTCCGGGCAGCAGGGCCGCCGTTCCGTGGTCCACGACGCGGGCGCCGGGCGGGGCGGGCGCGTCGCGCGGCAGCACGGCGGTGATCCGGCCGCCGGCGACCGCGACGGCGGCGGGGCGAACGCCGTCGGGGGTGACCACCCGGTCGGCGCGGAGCAGGAGTTCGGCGGCGGGGGCGGTCTCGGTCCTGGGCGTGGGGGCGGGCGTGGCGCCCTGCGAGGCTGGGGCATCGGTGCTGGTCAACCGGCCACCCTTCGGGGGTCGCTGACGACGGGGCGGCTTCAACGTTTTGTTGAAGTCGGGCAGCTTCGATGGTCGGCCGCCGGGGCCGGTCCGTCAAGGGCCGGTAGGCTTCCCGGTGACCGCTGCCCACCCCGTTCGTCCGCTGGAGGAAACGCGCCGTGTCGCCGTCCGACGTGCGTAGGTCCTCCGCCGGGGGCGGCGGGGTGCAGTCGCTGGAGCGGGCCTTCGCGCTGCTGGAGCTGATGGCCGACGCGGGCGGGGTGACCGGGCTGAGCGAGCTGGCGGCCCGCAGCGGGCTGCCGCTGCCGACCATTCACCGGCTGATGCGCACGCTGGTGGCCTGCGGCTATGTCCGTCAACAGGCCAACAGGCGCTATGCGTTGGGCCCCCGGCTGATCCGGCTGGGCGAGGCGGCGGCGCGCCCGCTGGCGACCTGGGCGCGGCCCTATCTGGCGCGGCTGGTGGCGGAGACCGGGGAGACCGCGAACATGGCGCTGCTCGACGGCGACGACGCGGTCTATGTGGCGCAGGTGCCGTCGCGGCACTCGATGCGGATGTTCACCGAGGTGGGCCGGCGGGTGCTGCCGCACTCCACGGGGGTGGGCAAGGCGCTGCTGTCCGGGCTGGCGGACGATGAGGTGCGGGCGCTGCTGCGGCGGACGGGAATGCCGGCGGCGACCGAGCGCACCATCACCACGCCGGACGCGTTCCTGCGGGCGCTGGACGAGGTGCGGGAGCGCGGGTACGCGGTGGACGACAACGAGCAGGAGATAGGCGTCCGTTGCATCGCGGTCGCGCTGCCGGAGGCGCCGACGGCCGCCGCGATATCGGTCTCGGGGCCGGCGGGGCGGCTGACGGACGAGGCGGTGGAGAAGCTGGCGCCGCTGCTGCGGGAGGTCGCGGCCGAGCTGGGCGCCGCGCTGGCCACCGCGCCGGAGGGCGAGGACTGACCGGCCCGGGCGGCGCGCCGGCACGGTGCGGCTTCCCGCGCCGACATACGGAACGGAGGCCGGTTGGCGTGGTGTCGGGTGTGGCGGGGGTGCTGCTGGCGGCCGGGGGTGGGCGGCGGCTCGGGGGGCGCGTGAAGGCGCTGCTGCGTCATCGAGGACTTCCGCTGGTGGAGTTGGCGGCCGGGGAGTTGCGTGGGGCCGGGTGCGCGCCGGTCGTGGTGGTGTTGGGCGCCGGCGCGGACGAGGTGGTGGCCGGCGCGCGGCTCGACGGGTGCCGGGTGGTGCGCAACCCGGCGTGGGAGTCGGGCCTGGGCTCCTCGCTGCGCGCCGGCCTGGCGGCGCTCGCCGCGCTGCCCGAGCCGCCGGCCGGCGCGCTGGTGGCGCTCGTGGACCAGCCGTGGGTGGGCGCGGCCGCGATGGCCAGGGTCGCGGGGGCGCTGCGTTCCCCCGAGACCCTGGCGGCGGCCGCCTACGGTGGCGAGCGCGGCCATCCGGTGCTGTTCGGCGCCGCGCACCTCGCCGCCGTGGCGGACGGCGCGCGGGGCGACCGGGGGGCGCGCGACTATCTGCGGGAGCGCGCGGACCGGCTCACGCTGGTGGAGTGTGGGGACGTGGCCAGCCCGCAGGACATCGACCAACCCGCCGACCTGGCACGGCTGTCCGGACCGCCACCCCATCGTTGATCTTCCACGATGTAGAAACTACTATCCATTTTTGCTGCCCCTCCCGAGGTGGAACCGTCACGAAGGAGTTCCCATGTCAGCCGTCACCGTGGAAGCCCGGCACCGGGTGCCGCGCCAGGACGAGGTGCTCACCCCCGAGGCGTTGGACTTCCTCGCGCAGCTGCACCAGCGGTTCACCCCGCGCCGGGACGAGTTGCTGGCGCTGCGCGGCCGCCGCCGCGCGGAGATCGCCCGCACCGGCCGGCTCGACTTCCTGCCGGAGACGGCGGAGGTCAGGGACGGCGAGTGGACCGTCGCGCCCGCGCCGCCCGCGCTCCAGGACCGCCGGGTGGAGATCACCGGGCCGACCGACCGGAAGATGACCGTCAACGCGCTCAACTCCGGCGCCCGCGTCTGGCTCGCCGACTTCGAGGACGCCCTCTCCCCCACCTGGGCCAACGTGGTCGGCGGCCAGCTGAGCCTGGCCGACGCGTTCCGCCGGCGCATCGACTTCACCGACGAGCGCGGCAAGGCGTACGCGCTGCGCCCCGACGCCGAGTTGGCGACCGTGGTGACCCGGCCGCGCGGCTGGCACCTGGACGAGCGCCATCTGACGGTCGAGGGCCGCGCGATCCCGGGCGCGCTGGTCGACTTCGGGCTCTACTTCTTCCACAACGCCCGCTGGCTGATGGACATGGGCAAGGGGCCCTACTTCTATCTGGCCAAGCTGGAGTCGCACCTGGAGGCGCGGCTGTGGAACGACGTGTTCGTGTTCGCGCAGGACGCGTTGGGCCTGCCGCAGGGCACCGTCCGGGCCACGGTGCTGATCGAGACGGTCACCGCCGCCTTCGAGATGGAGGAGATCCTCTACGAACTCCGCGACCACGCCTCGGGTTTGAACGCGGGCCGCTGGGACTACCTGTTCTCGATCGTGAAGAACTTCCGGGACGGCGGCGAGCGCTTCGTGCTGCCCGACCGGAACGCGATCACCATGACGGCCCCGTTCATGCGCGCCTACACCGAGCTGCTGGTGCGCACCTGCCACAAGCGCGGCGCGCACGCGATCGGCGGGATGGCGGCGTTCATCCCCTCGAAGGACGCCGAGGTCAACAAGGTCGCGTTCGAGAAGGTCCGCACCGACAAGGAGCGGGAGGCGGCCGACGGCTTCGACGGCTCCTGGGTGGCGCACCCGGGCCTGGTGCCGGTGGCCGAGGGCGCGTTTGACGCGGTGCTCGGCGAGCGGCCGCACCAGAAGGACCGGCTGCGGGAGGACGTGGCGGTCACGGCCGAGGAACTGCTGGACATCGCCTCGGTGCCGGCCCGCCCGACCGCCGACGGGCTGCGCAACGCGGTGCAGGTCGGCACCCGTTACCTCCAGGCGTGGCTGGCCGGGCGGGGCGCGGTCGCGGTGTTCAACCTGATGGAGGACGTGGCGACGGCCGAGATCTCGCGCTCGCAGATCTGGCAGTGGATCAACGCCGGGGTGCTGTTGGACAACGGCGAGCGGGTCACGCGACCGTACGTCCGCCAGGTCGCGGCCGACCAGCTGGTGAGCATCCGCGACGAGGTGGGCGAGGACGTCTATGTGGCGGGCGGCTGGGAGCGGGCGTTCGACCTGCTGATGGAGATCGCGCTGGACGAGTCCTATGTGGACTTCCTGACGCTGCCGGCCTACGAGCTGCTGGACTGACCGGGCCGACGCCGTCGGCGCTGCGGCTCTCGCCGGTCCTCAGCCGGCGAGCCGCAGCGCCACGGTGCGCCAGGCGCCGCCCTGGGCGGAGCGCTCGCCGACCACCCGCAGCCCGGCGGTGTGGCACTGGCGCACCACCCAGGCGTGGGCGAGCCGCAGCTTGCGGTAACTGCCGGTCTTCAGCGTCCAGTTCTCGCCGCCGTCCCGGCCGACCTCGCGGACATGGACGAGGTCGTGCACGACCACGGTGTAGTCGTCGAAGTCGTCCGGGTACTCAAGGAAACAGGTCATGATCCGGTCCTCGGTGGCCCGGACCGGAAGGAAGCGGTCGGTCCCGGTCAGCGGAACGGTCAGGTCGCGGTAGGAGAGCACCGCCGTGCCGTCCGGGGTGAGCGCGTCCGCGACGTCGTTGAGGAGCGCCGCCACATCGCCCCTGGTCGGCAGGTGGGTCAGGGTGTCGCCGAGGCAGAGCACCGCGTCGGCGGTGCCGGGGCCGACGTGCTCGCGCAGCGCGGCCCGCAGGTCGCCGTGGACCGGGCGCACGGCGGGCACCTCGGCGGCGTTCCGCTCCAGCTCGGCGAGCAGCCGGCGGCTGAGGTCCACCGCCAGCACCCGTTCGAAGCCCAGCGCGGCCAGGGCCAGGCTGGTGTGGCCCGGCCCGCACCCCAGGTCGACCGCCCGGCGGCCGGCGCCGTCGGGCCGCACCCCCCACTCCTCCAGCAGCGCCCGCTGTCCGGCCACCAGCCCGGGCAGGTCGCCGCCGAGCATCCAGGTGTAGTGCTCGGCGAGCAGGCGGTCGTAGTGGTCGACGGCGAGCGTGGTGGGCGTCATCGGCGGCCCTTCTGCGATGCGGGCGGAGGTGCGCGGGTACGGCGACGAACGTAGCCCGTGGTACGACCGCGTGGGGGACCGGCCGAACGGTGTTCGGAGTTGAGCGGAGAATGGCGACCATGGACGACATTGATTCGGCGCTGCTGGGCCATCTCCAGCGTGACGCACGGCTCACCAACCGTGAGCTGGCGCGGCTGGTCGGCATCGCGCCCTCGACCTGTCTGGAACGGGTGCGCAACCTGCGGGCCAGGGGCGTGATCACCGGCTACCACGCGGCCGTTGACCCCCGGGCGCTGGGCCGTTCGCTCCAGGCGCTGATCTTCGCCCGGCTCCGGCCGCTCAGCCGGGAGGTGATCACCAGCTTCCAGAGCTATCTCTCGGGACTGCCCGAGGTGCGCTCGGTGCTGGTGGTCTCCGGCGACGAGGACTTCGTGATCCATGTCGCGGTGCCCACCATCGAGCATCTGCACGCCTTCCTGATGGACCGGGTCAGCGCCCGGCGTGAAGTGGTCAACTTCCGCAGCTCGGTGATCTACCAGCAGACCGTCACGCATGTGCTGACCCCGATCGAGGGCCCGAAGCCGGGGTGAGGGCGTCTCAGCCGGCGGTCACCACGACCGGGTGGCGGACGACCGCGTTGAAGAGGTAGCCCTGCTCGTTGAACGTGGCCCGCTCCGGCTGGCGGGCGCCGGTGGCGTCGGTGGCGCGGGCCAGCAGGGTCGCGGGGCCGGGGGTGGTCGGGGTCCAGGGCACCGACCAGCGCACCCAACGGTCGGCGCGCGGCGTGTCCCGCAGGCGCGCGGGGCGCCAGCTCGCGCCGCCGTCCACGCTGACCTCGACGGAGCGGACCGGCGCGTTGCCGGACCAGGAACGGCCGGTCAGCCGGTGCCGCTCGCCGGCCACCAGCGGCGCGTCCCAGTCGAGTTCGAAGGCGCTCTTGAGGGTCTGCCGGGTCAGCGGCGCGCTGCCGCCCTCGGGGTGGTCGGGGCCGAAGAGGCGGTAGAGGTCGGTGTTCCACGGCGAGTAGAGCGGCTCGGTGGAGACCTCGATGTCGCCGACCCACTTGATGGAGGCGATGCCGATCCAGGACGGCACCACCACGCGCACCGGGTGGCCGTGGTCGGGCGGCAGCGGCTCGCCGTTCATCTCGTACGCGAGCAGCACGTCGTCCAGCGCCTTGGCCAGCGGCAACGGGCGGCGCACCCGGCCGAGTTGGTTGCCCGAGGAGTCCTCGTAGGGGTCGTCCAGGCCGCGCGGCTGGACGTCCACGGCGTCCCGGCGCAGCCCGGCGCGCCGCAGCACCTCGGCCAGCCGCACCCCGCGCCAGCGGGCGACGCCGATGGCGCCGAGCTTCCAGGCGGTGCCGGAGACCGTCTCGCCCTGCTGCGAGGTAAAGAAACTGCGCCCGTTGCCGGCGCACTCCACGGCGGCGGTGTGCACGGTGGCGGGCAGCGCGCGCAGCTCGTCCAGGCCGAACTCCACGGCGCCGCCGCGCAGTCCTCCGCCCCAGACGGTCAGCCGCCAGTCCTCGGCGGCGATGGTCGGGGTGACGGTGTGGTTGCGCACGAAGAACAGCTCGTTGGGCGTGTGGTAGCCGACCTCACGCAGCGCGGACCAGCGGGTCTCGGCGTTGGTGCCGTGCACCACGAACGCGTCCTCGGGCAGCGGCTTGACGATGCCGGGCGCCGGGTCGGCGCCCCCGGTGGCGCGACTCGCGGCGCGCGCCCCCGGCGCGCCCGCGCCCAGGGCGGCGCCGGCGGCCCCCAGCGCGCCGCCGGCGGCCAGCAGGCGGAGCAGGGCGCGGCGGTCGATCCCCTCGGCGCGCGCCCGCCCGTCGAGGAACTGGCGCAGCCGGCGGCGGTCGTAGAGCCTCTCGTCGATCGTCATGGACGGGCATCCTCCGTCAAACGCGCCGGCCGCGCCATTGCGGCGCCTTAACGTCGTGTGAACTCTGCGCCGGGACCCCCAACGCTCAGGCATCGGCGGCCCGTTGGGCCAGCCGCCGGGCCTCGGCCCGGGCCGTGGCGGCGATCTCGGCCTCGTCGGCGGTGCGCAGCACGCCGTCCTCGACGATCGGCACCCCGTTGACCAGCGAGAGCGCGACCGGCGCCGGCGGGCCCAGGACCAGGGCCGCGACCGGGTCCTCGATGGTGGAGTGGCCCAGGCCGTCCAGCCGCCACAGCACCACGTCGGCCAGCCGGCCCGGCGTCAGCGAGCCGATCTCGGCCTGCCGGCCCAGCACCTCGGCGCCGCCGGCGGTGGCCAGCCGCAGCGCCTGGCGCGCCGTCAACGCCCGCTCCCGCCACGGGCCCAGGCGGTTGACCAGCACGGCGTTCCGCAGCTCGGTGTGCAGCTCGCCGGACTCGTTGGACGCGGTTCCGTCCACGCCGAGCCCCACGGGCACCCCGGCGGCCAGCAGGTCGGGCACCCGGGCGATGCCGGCGGCCAGCCGCGCGTTGGACGAGGGGCAGTGCGCCACGCCGGTGCCGGTGCGGGCGAAGGCGGCGATGTCGGCGTCGGACATGTGCACGCAGTGCGCCATCCACACGTCGGACCCGAGCCAGCCGGTGTCCTCGAAGTAGGCGGTCGGGCCCATCCCGAACCGCTCGTGGCAGAACGCCTCCTCCTCGACCGTCTCCGAGCCGTGGGTGTGCAGCCGCACGCCGAGCCGGCGAGCCAACGCGGCCGACTCGCGCAGCAGTTCGGTGGTCACGGAGAACGGCGAGCAGGGCGCGACCACGATCCGCAGCATCGCGTCGGGGGCCGGGTCGTGGTGGGTGACGACGGCCTCCTCGGTGGCGGCGAGGGCGGCCTCGGTGGTCTCCACGGCGAAGTCCGGGGGCAGCCCGCCGGCGGAGGCGCCCAGGTCCATCGAGCCGCGCGCGGCCATGAAACGCACGCCCAGCTCGCGCGCCGCGCGCACCTCGGCGCCCAACAGGTCGCCCGCGCCCCGGGGGAAGACATAGTGGTGGTCGAACGCGGTGGTGACCCCGCCGCGCGCCATCATCGCCAGCGAGGCGCGGGCGGCCGTGCCCACCATGGCCTCGTCGATCCTGGACCAGACCGGGTAGAGCGCGACCAGCCAGTCGAAGAGGTGGGCGTTCTGGGCCAGGCCCCGGGTGAGCCACTGGTAGAAGTGGTGGTGGGTGTTGACCAGCCCGGGGGTGGCCAGCTGGCCGGTGGCGTCGAGCAGCCGGGCGGCCCGGGCCCGGTAGGACGCGGGGGCCGGCCCGGGGCCGACGGCGAGCAGCCGGTTGCCGGCGATGACCAGATGGCCGCTGGCGTGCTCGGTCCCGACACCGTCCATGGTCGCGATCGCGCAGTTCTCGATCACCAACGACGGTTCTTCGGACGGCGGTTGATCGGTCGGGGGCATGGCCATGGTGGGCGTCTCCGGGGTGGTCAGCGGCGGGCGTCGTCAGAGGCGGGTGAGTTCGACGGGGATGCGCTGTTCGGCGCCCTCGCGCAGCACGGTGGCCTCGATCAGGCCGAACGGCCGGTCGGCGGCGTGGTAGACGGCGCCGTCGCCGGTCTCGTTGGCCACCCCGAACGGGCTGAGGTCGACCAGGAAGTGATGCTTGTTGGGCAGCGACAGTCGAATCTCGGCCACGCCGGGAAGCTGCTCGATCACGGCCGAGCCCATCGCGAACAGGGTCTGTTGCAGCGAGTACGAGTAGGTGCCGGCGAAGGCCGCCAACAGCCGTTCCCTGGCGGCGGCGTGGTCGGCGTTCCAGTCGGCCGCCGCGACGGCGGCGGGCTCCTCGGCCGTGTGCCGCCAGCGGGCGGTGACCTCGGTGGCCAGCACCCGGTCGGTGGTCTCCGCCAGGGTGGTGTAGGCGTCGCGGACGAAGCCGTGGAACTCGGAGTCCGTGGTGTTGAGCACGGTCAGCCCCGTCAGCCCGCTCAGCACCTGAAGGGCCCGGCCGTCGAACGTGACCCGGGCGGTCCTGGTGTCCTGCCCGGCCCGCGCGAAGGAGTGGTCCCCCAGCCGCTCCCAGCGGTGCTCCGCCACGTCCACCACCGCGCCGCGCACGGTGGGTTGGGCGTCCACGAAGTGCCGCGCCAGCTCGGCGGCGAAGGACTCGGGCGAGTCGATCCCGCGCTCCCTGGCGAGGACGTAGACGGTGTTCTTCACGGTGTCGGTGGGCAGCACCGCCGCGTTGGAGCCGACGAGGTGCGCGTCGGTCATGTCCCCGGAGAGGGCCACCGAGACGGTGAGGTCGGTCAGTTCGTGCCTCTCGCCCGCCCGCGCGACGCGCACCACGCGGGTCTCCGCCTTGCCGTACTGGTTCTGGCCGAGCACCGGCATGGGTCAGCTCCCTCGGTAGACGGAATAGCCGAACGGGTTGAGCAGCAGCGGGATGTGGTAGCGCTCGCCGGCGGTGACCGCGAAGGCGACCGTGGCCTCGGGGAAGAACGCGGTGCCGGTGCCGCCGCCGGTCAGATAGGGCTCGACGGCGAAGGTCAGCCGCGCGGCCACGGCGCCGCCCGGGAGCGCGGGCAGGGTGGCGCAGCGCCCGTCGGCGTCCGTGCGCCCCTCGGCGTGCGGGTGCCAGCCATCGGGCCCGTCGCGCCGGGCGTCGCGGACGTCGAGCCGCACCGCGACGCCGGCGGCCGGGCGGCCGGCGCTGGTGTCCAGCACATGGGTGGAGACCGTGACGGGCGTCTCCGTGAGGCGGGTCAGCCGCAGCCGGTTGATCTTTCCCAACTCCCGGCGCGCGACGGCCGCCTCGCGCTCGGGCGGGTGCGCCAAGCGGGCGCGCAGCGCGTCCCGCATCCGCTCCCCCGACAGGCCGGTGGCGCAGATGAGGAAGGTCCGGCCGAAGCGCTCCTGGTAGGTGAGGTTGAGGTCGAGCAGTTCGGACCGGAGCGCCGCGTCGGCGTCGGCGAGGCCGCTCTGTTCGCGGGCGGAGGTCGGGTCGCCCGGCCTGGGCCGGCCGATGGGCGGGTGGCCGGCGACCGCCGCCTCGAACTCCTCGGGTGACAGCGCGGCGACCGCCGCGTCCTGGGCGGACAGCAGGGCGTCGGGATCGGCGAACGGGCGGGCGGAGAGCAGCCGTTCGCCCCAGTCCCGCGAGGCGCAGACGGCGTGCAGGGCGTGCCGGACGGCGCCGGCGCCGGCGTGGTTGAGCCAGGTCAACCCGGGATGGGCGGGCGAGGTCATCGACCCAGCTAAGCGGCCGGGGACCGGGTACGTCAACAGTTTGTTGAAGCGCGCCGCCGCGCCGCCTCGGGGTGGCGTCCGGGCGCCATGGGCTCAGTCGCCGCCGGCGCGGTTGAGGTAGTTGTAGACGGTGAAGCGGCTCACCCCGAGCGCGGCGGCCACCGTCTCCACGCCGTGCCGCAGGGCGAAGGCGCCCCGCTGTTCCAGATTGCTGACGATCCGCTGCTTGGACCTGCGGTCCAGCTCGGCCAGCGGACGGCCGTGGCGGCGGCGCAGGTCGTCCAGGATGTGGTCGAGGGAGTCCGACAGCAGCGGCAGCCGCACGGCGGCGACGGTGGCCCCGTCCCAGCACAGCGGCACGTCGTCCTCGCCGGCCTGGAGCGGATCGACCAACTCACCGCCTATGGCGGCCAACAGAGGACCGAGAGCGGTCAGAAAGCGCTGCTCCTCGGACTCCTCGGCGTCTCCCGAGGCGCCGGGCGCGCCCCGGCCGGCGAGCGGGCCGCCGGGCGCGTGCGGCTCGGGAGGGTGCCCCGACCCGACCGGCCGCCGTCGGCCGTTGCCGGCGCTCACGCGGCGGCCTCGCCGGCCGCGCCGGGCTCCGTCGGCGGCTGCTCCGGTGGCTCCTCCGTTGGCTCAACGGCGTTGACCTGAAGGGATATTCGGGTGGCGCCGGCCGCGACGGCGCGGCGCAGCAGCTCGGCGACCGCGTCGACCACGGCGTCGGGCGAGCCCTCGGCGCTGTTGCCGAACGGGCCCACCTCCACCGCCTCCAGGCCGGCCCGCGTCACCACGTCCCGCGCCACCAGCGCGTGGGGCGGCACCTCGTCGAGGTCGAAGGGCTCGGTGGAGAACTCAAGTCGCAGTCGCACGCCGCCAACCTAACTCCCGCGCCGACGCGCCGCCCCCGGTCAGCCGACCCACGTCCCGCCCGGTGTGGCGGTCCGACGCGGGTCGTCCGCCTGGTAGTGCGGGACCCCGAACAGCTCCACGGCCCGGCGGAACTCGGCGAGCGCCGGCCTGAGCGCGCTGACCGAGCCGAGGGCGGCGGCGATCTCCAACAGTGCCTGCGCCAGCGTCGCCTGGTCGGGAACGCCGGCGACCGACAACTCGTCCAGGCCGGTCAAGCGCTCCATGGCGACCTCGCGATCGGCGAGCGCGACCTGGTAGCCGCCCAACTCGCGTCGCAGCCGGTGCACGGCCGCGCGCAGCATGGTCACCCGGGGGTCGAGCCCGGCCATCGGTGCGGTGCGCACCAGATGAGCCGTCTCAGCTTCTCCTGCCACCCAACCCTCCCCTACCCGTCTTCCAGAAAGCCACCCGAAAACGTGCCGGACTCCTCCCCACGCACGCCAGAACGTGAAGGACCCGGCAGGGAAAGTAAATATCACTGTCCGCGCATCACGCCATACGGAGGGCTAGATTGCGTGTCACATTCCGATGAACAATGTGGTCCGGTTTCTCTCCGGCCTTCCCCGGGGCGTTCGATGATGTGCGGGTGCTTCGGGTGAAGAGGCGGTTTGCGGGAAGGGGCCGTAGGCTCGACGACTGCCGGGGGTCGGGTGCGAGTCCCGTCGAGAAGTTCCGTTGGGGGAGCGTCCCATGGCCAGAAGCGTGTTGCTGCGATGCCCGGCGTGCCGGCTCGAACACCGCTATGTCCCGCCGGAGTACCCGTGTGTCTGCGGGGCGCCGGTGACGCTGCCGGTGGCCGACGACAGCACGCCGGTGCGGGTGGCGCACCGCTCCTGGGCGGACAGCTGGGCGGAGTTGGACTGCCCGGCCTGCGGCCGCCCCGGGCACTGGCCGCAGCCGGGCTTCGACTGCCCGTGCGGGGCGCTGGTGCGGCTGACGCCGATGGCCCCGAGGGTCGCCGGCCCGTCCTGGTACCGGGGCGCGGACGGCGCGGCGCCGGCCAACGGGGCCGCTCACACGGGGACTTCGGGCCCGGGCGCGGAGGCCGGCGAGGGCGCGTGGGCGCCGGCGCCCGGCGGCGCGGAGGCTCGGCCGGTCAACGGGCGCGCGGCGGAGGGCCCTTCCGGGCTCGCGGCGGAGCGCGACGGCGGCCGGGAGGCGGCGAAGGCCGCCGGCCCCACGAGCGCCTCGCCCTCGGACGACGGCGGCCCCGACCGGGAGAACGATTCCACCGCCGGCCCGCGAGGCGACACCACCGACGCACCGCCGCCGGGCCCGCGCCCGGGCGGCGGCCCCCGGGGCGCTCCCGGGGCGCCCGCCAGGGAGAGCAGCGCGGCGCGGGACTTCGCGCAGGGGCGCCGGGCGGCGCGCGGCGCCCCGGCCAGGGCCGCGCGCGAGGGTCGTGCCACGCCCGCCGAACCGGGCGCGCGGCGCGGCCCGTTCCGCCCGTTGACCATCAGGACCGGCTATGACGCGGTGGCCTGCGCCGCGCACTTTCTGCGCTGGCTCGGCTTCGCCGGGGTCCGCACCGCCGTGCCCAGGACCGCCTCCGGGCTCGACCTGCGCGGGCCTTCCGTGGTCGGCCTGGTGAACGCCACCACCGAGCCGACCGGCGACGAGGAGCTGGAAGTCCTGTGGCTGCACGGCCTGTTGGGCTCCTCGCTGGCCGTCGCCTTCTCGCTGGCCGGCTACCGGGGGCAGGCGCGGACCCTGGCCGACCGGCTGCGGCTGCCGCTCTTCGTGCTGGACCTCAGCGGCACGCCCCAGCCCGTCAACGAGCCCGGCCAGCGGCTGCTGGACCACGGCGTCGACGCCGAGCCCTGACGGGCGTTCACACGCGGTCGGCGCCCTCCTCGATCCGCACGTCCTGCCGGGCGCCGGGGGTGTGGAAGGCGAGGAGCGCGGCGCCCTCGGCGGTGACCCCGGCCCGCTCGTCGGCGGTCAGCGGCTTCAGGGGGCGCAGGACGAGGGTGGCCTCGGTGTGCCGGCGGTCGGCGTCGATCCGCCAGGTGCCCCGGACGAAGCCGTCCACCAGGAACGGCGGGTCGGACCGCATCCCGCCGCGCCAGACCGCCGCCCTGGCCTCGTCGGGCAGCACGCGGGTGCGGTCGTGGTGCCCGATGAAGGCGTTGTCGAACTCGGGCAGGAAGCGGGGCGGCGCCGGGGCGTCCTCGTCCGGGAGGGTGGCCTCCGCCAGGTCGAAGAGCGTGGTCCGCCCGTCGGGCCCGCGATAGGTCCGCAGCCGGCCGTCGAGCCGTTCGAAGACCTCCGCCAGCCGCGTCAGCCCCGACCAGGTCTGCGCGTCCCTGACCGAGGCGGGACCGAACGCGGCCAGATAGCGCAGCACCAGCTCGTCCACCGAGCCGTCCTCGGCCAACTCGGCGCCCAGCCAGGACTGGGCGGTGGTGTGCCGGGCCGCACCGCCCCGGTGCCACAGCCCGTGCGGCGGGACCTGGACCAGCGCGAGGAAGTGGCGGGCGACCATGGCCAGGTCGCGCGGCGCGTACGCCGGCCAGCGCTCGGCGAGCCGCCGACCCAACTCCTCGGCGGTCAGCGGCCGTTCGTCCAGCAGGGCGCGGGATGCCTCGCTCACCTCGGCCAGGTCCACCCCGGTCAGCCGCTTGCCGAAGGAGGAGCCGAACGGGCGCTGGTGCGCGGCCTCCAGCACCGGCCGCAGCCGCAGGCAGTCCCGGGCGGTGACGGTGTGGATCGTGGCGCGGAGCAGCGATATCCGGACAAAGGCGCGGGCCTCGAAGCGGCGGGAGAAGTCGGCGGCGTCGAAGTCGGCGAGCCGGGAGAAGAGCGCGGTGTAGTGGTTGGTCGGGACCTGGGTCTGGAGCCCCACCAGGTGCTCGACGGCCTCGGCCGGCGTGACCGGCGCGCGCCGGGCGAGCCACTGGCGGTCAAGCAGCGCGCGGTTGAGGGTGCGGAGGGAGAGCTGGGGCGGCCGGGTCATGGGGCGAGCCTATGTCCGCCCACTGACAGTCGGCCGACGCGCCGCCGTCCCGGTGGATCGGCAGCCCGCTGCCGGTCAGCGGCACCCCGCTGCCGCCCCTGCGCACCGCGACCATCTCGGCGGCGATGGCCAGCGCCGTCTCGGCCGGGGTGCGGGCGCCCAGGTCGAGGCCGATCGGCGAGCGCAGCCTGGCCAGTTGGGCCTCGCCGAGCCCGGCGGCGCGCAGCCGGCGCAGCCGGTCCTCGTGGGTGCGCCAGGAGCCCATCGCGCCCACATAGCCGGCCGGCCCGCGCAACGCCCGCACCAGCGCCGGGACATCGAACCTCGGGTCGTGGGTCAGCACGCAGACCGCGTCGCGCGCCGTGAGCCGCTGCGTGTCGAGATAGCGGTGCGGCCAGTCGTTGACGACCTCGGCGGCCTCGGGGAAGCGTTCGGCGGTGGCGAAGACCGGGCGGGCGTCGCAGACCGTGACCCGGTGGCCGAGCGGGCCGGCGACCCGGGCCAGCGCGGCGGCGAAGTCCACCGCGCCGAAGATCAGCAGCCGGGCCGGGGCCCGCCGGCCCTCGACCCACACCCGGCGCCCGCCCGGGAGGCGGACGATCCCGGTGCCGCCCCGTTCCGCCAGCGCGCGGGCCCGCGCGAGCGCCGTCCGGTCGGCCGCCGCGCCCCAGCCCAGGGTGCCGCGCGCCCCGTTTCCCTCGCCCGCGTCCGGCTCCCAGAGCAGCGCCCCGGCGTCGCCCCCCGGCCCCTCGGGCAGCGCCCGCAGCAGGGTGACGGCCCGGCCCTCGGCCACGGCCCGCACCGCGCCGGCCAGCAGCGGGCGTTGGGCCGCGCCGGCGGCCACCGGGGTGACCAGAAGATCGACCGTTCCGCCGCAGGTCAGCGCCGGGGCGAACGGGTCGGCGGCGTCGGCCGCGTACCGGACCAGCCGGGGCGCGCCCTCGGCCAGCGCCGCCCGGCACTCCTCCCACAGGGCGCCCTCGACGCAGCCGCCGGAGACCCCGCCCAGGGTTCGGCCCCGCTCGTCCACGGCGAGCGCGGCGCCCGGCCGGCGCGGGGCGCTGCCCTCGACGGCCACCACGGTGGCCACGGCGAACGCGCGGCCCTCGCGGCACCAGGCGTCGAGTTCGGCGGCGATGTCCAGCATGGCGGGCCTCCGTTCCCCTTCTTCGGACGGTCAGCGGGCGGTCGGCGGGCGGTCGGCGGCGGTCGGCGGGCGGTCAGCGGGCGGTCGGCGGGCGGGCGTTCAGGCGTCGACGGTGAGGTGTTCGGGGCGGACCGGTACTCGGGCCAGGGCGCGGCCGGTGGCCTGGCGGATGGCGGCGACGATGGCCGGCGTCGCGGAGAGCGTCGGCGCCTCGCCCACCCCGCGCAGCCCGTACGGCGCGTGCTCGTCGGCGAGTTCGAGGATGTCCACCGGCATCGGCGGGACGTCCAGGATGGTGGGGATCAGGTAGTCGGTGAACGACGGGTTGCGGATGGTCCCGTCCGGGCCGACCAGGATCTCCTCCAGCACGGCGAGCCCGAGCCCCTGGGTGCTGCCGCCGTGGATCTGGCCGCGCACCGCCTGCGGGTTGATGGCGCGGCCCACGTCCTGGGCGGCTGCCAGCTCGACGACCCTGACCAGGCCGAGTTCCACGTCCACGTCGACCACGGCCCGGTGGGCGCAGAACGAGTACTGAACGTGGCCGAATCCCTGCCCCGTCTCCCGGTCGAAGGGCTGGGTGGGCCGGTGCCGGAACTCCAGCTCCAGGTCGATCGTCTCCTCGCCCAGCACCTCGACCAGCGAGGCCAGCCGGGTGCCGCCGGCCGTGACCACCGCGCCGTCGCGCAGCCGCAACCCCGGCTCGTGCCAGCCGGGTTGGGCGGCGCCCAGGCGTTCCCTGCCGCGCCGCAGCAGCTCGGCGCGGACCGCGAGGCAGCTGTTGCGGACCGCGCCGCCGGTCATATAGGTCTGCCGGGAGGCGGAGGTGGAGCCGGCCGAGCCCACGGAGGTGTCGGCCGGCAGGATGCTGACCTGGCTGACGCCGAGTTCGGTGCGGGCGATCTGGGCGTGCACGGTGACCCCGCCCTGGCCGACCTCGGCCATCGCGGTGTGCACGGTGACGACCGGCTCGCCGGCGACGGCGGCCAGCCGCACCCGGGCCGTTGAGTAGTCGTCGAAGCCCTCGGAGAAGCCGACGTTCTTGATGCCGACGCCATAGCCGACGCCGCGCACGATGCCCTCGCCCTGGCTGGAGTTGGCGAGCCCGCCGGGCAGCTCGCGCGGGTCGACGCCGGGTTCGCCGCCGGCGCCGGCGGCCTCCCAGGGGCGTTCGGGCGGCAGCGGCCTGGCCTTGACGCGGCGCAGCAGTTCGGCGACGGGCGCGGGCGAGTCCACGGGCTGGCCGGTCGGCATCAGGTCGCCCTGGGTGAGGGCGTTGCGCTGCCGCAGCTCGACCGGGTCCATGCCGAGCGCGGCGGCGAGCTTGTCCATCTGGGTCTCGTAGGCGAAGCACGCCTGCACGGCGCCGAAGCCGCGCATCGCGCCGCAGGGCGGGTTGTTGGTGTAGAGCGCGAGGGCCTCCATCGCGACGTGCGGCACCCGGTAGGGGCCGACGCCCAGCGAGGCGGCGTTGCCCACCACGGCCGGCGACGAGGAGGCGTACGCGCCGCCGTCGAGGACGATCCGGCCCTTCACATAGACGAGTTGACCGTCCTTCGTCGCGCCGTGCTCGTAGGCGAGGGTGGCCGGGTGGCGGTGGACATGGCCGACGAACGACTCCTGCCGGTTGTAGACCATCTTCACCGGGCGGCCGGTGCGCAGCGCGAGCAGGCAGGCGTGGGCCTGCATCGACAGGTCCTCGCGGGCGCCGAACGCGCCGCCGACGCCGCCCAGCGTCAGCCGCACCCGCTCCGGCGGGAGGCCCAGCACGGGGGCGAGTTGCCGCTGGTCCACGTGGAGCCACTGGGTGGCGACATAGAGGTCGATCCCGCCGTCCTCGGCCGGCACCGCGAGCCCGGACTCGGGCCCGAGGAACGCCTGGTCCTGCATCCCGACGGTGTACTCGCCGCGCACCACGACCTCGGCGAGCGCCTCGGCCCCGTCCGGGTCGCCGCTGGTGACGGGCTGGCGGTGGACGACGTTGGGGTGGGGCACGAACGGCGCGTGGTGGTCCTCGCGTCCGGGGTGCAGCACGGGCGCGTCGGGGGCGGTGGCGCTGGCCTCGTCGTGGACGACGGGCAGCGGGGCGTACGCGACGCGGATGCGCTCGGCGGCGCGGCGGGCGGTCTCGGGGTGGTCGGCGGCGACGAGGGCGACGGCCTCGCCCTGGTAGCGCACCCGGTCGACGGCGAGCACGGGCTGGTCGGCGAACTCCAGGCCGTAGTGGGTGGCCGCCGGCAGGTCCTGGTGGGTGAGCACGGCGTACACGCCCGGCAGGGCCAGCGCCTCGGCGACGTCCACGGAACGGATCTCCGCGTGCGCGTGCGGGCTGCGCAGCGTGTGGCCCCAGAGCATGTCGCGGTGCCACAGGTCGGAGGCGTAGGCGAACTCGCCGGTGACCTTGAGCACGCCGTCGGGGCGCTGGGTGGACTCGCCGACGCCGCCCGAGGTGTCGGGGGCGGTGTCGCCGCGCTGGGTCAGCCCGCTCGGCGGCGGAACGACGCCGGGCGTCGTGGCGTTTCGAACGGCCACCCGCTCAACGATCGGCTGGGCGGTCGGCTCAACGGTCGGCTCAACGGGCATGGTCGGCGCCCCCGTTCGGGTTCGTCGGGGCCGGCGGCTGGTCCTGGGCCTGGTCCTGGGCGGTGCGGGTGGCGGCGAGCCGAACCGCGTCCAGGATGTTCTCGTAGCCGGTGCAGCGGCAGAGGTTGCCGGCGAGCGCCTCGCGGATGTCGGCGTCCCCCGGGTGCGGGGCGCGGGCCAGCAGCTCCTCGGCGGCCAGCAGCAGCCCGGGGGTGCAGAAGCCGCACTGGACGGCGCCGGTCTCGACGAACGCGGCCTGGAGCGGGGAGAGTTCGCCCTCGGGCCCGGCCAGGCCCTCGACGGTGCGCACCTCCGAGCCCTCGGCCTGGCCGGCCGCCACCAGGCAGGCGCAGACCAGTTCCCCGTCGAGGCGCACCGTGCAGGAGCCGCACTCGCCCTGCTCGCAGGCGTTCTTGGAGCCCGGCAGGCCCAGTCGTTCGCGCAGCACATAGAGGAGGCTCTCGCCCTCCCAGACGTGGTCGGCGCTCGTCGGACGTCCGTTGACCGTGAGGGTCAGTCTCATGCCGGGGCTCCTTCGGGCGTGGGCGTGGGCCGGGCGCGCCAGGCGCGGTCCAGGGTGCGGCGGGCCAGCACCCGCACCGCGTGCCCGCGGTAGTCGGCGCTGCCGCGCACGTCGTCGATGGGCGAGCAGGCGGCGGCCACCAGCTCGGCGAACCGGGCGGCGGCGGCCGGCGGGGGCGGCCGGCCGGTGGCCCAGTGGTCGCCCTCGGCCAGGACCCCGGTGAGGAACTCCTCGGCGCCGGTGGCCCGCAGCGGGGTGGGCGCGGCCGAGCCGACGGCGGTGCGCACGGTGCGGGTGTCGGGGTGCAGGGCGAGGGCGACGGCGCAGACCGCGATCACCATGGCGTTGCGGCTGCCGACCTTGGCGAACTGCTGCGGCCCGGTGGCCCGTTGGACCACCACCGAGTGGATCAGCTCGTCGGGCGCGAGCGCGTTCCGCTTGGGCCCGAGGTAGAACTCCTCGACGGGAACGCTGCGGGTGCCACGCGCGCTGGCCACCTCCACGCGGGCGCCGGCGACCAGCAGCGCCGGGTGCGCGTCACCGGCGGGCGAGGCGCTGCCCAGGTTGCCGGCGACGGTGCCGCGGTTGCGGATCTGCGGCGAGCCCACGGTGCGGGCGGCCTGCGCCAGCGCGGGCAGCTCGGTGGCCATCCGGTCGATCACGGTGCGGTACGGGACGCAGGCGCCGATCCGCACGGCGTCCGGCTCGGCGCGCCAGGCGCGCAGCTCGGGGACGCGGGTGAGGTCCAGCAGGATCTCGGGGCGGCGACGGTCGAAGTTGATCTCCACCATCAGGTCGGTGCCGCCGGCGAGCGGCACCGCCTCGGGGTGCGCCGCCTTGACGGCCAGCGCCTCCCGCCAGGTGGCCGGGCGAAGGAACTCCATCGAGTCGGCTCTTTCCGGTGCGTTACGGGGGCGTTCGTCGGGGCGGTGGGACGGTGCTGCGAACGGTTCCTCCAGTAGAGCCCGGCGGGGGCGGTCGGCGGCAGTCACCGAAGGGCCGAAGCCCACGACTGGCGGCACTACCGTTCTTGTAGATTCATACGAAGAGCCCGTCCCCGGCGCGTTCCGTTTCCGGCGGGTTCCGTCCCCGGTGAGTTTCGTTCCCGGCCGTGCGAGGGAGGCGAGGACCGTGCGACTGCGCGCCCTGCTGGAGTCCGAGCGGCTCGGGCTGCAGCTGCTGTGGGGCGGCGAGGAGCTGGACCGGCCGGTGCGCGGGGTGATGACCACCGACCTGCGCGACCCGAGCCGCTATCTGCACGGCGACGAGTTGGTGCTCACCGGCCTCGCCTGGTGGCGCGGCGGCGCCGACGCCGAGCCCTTCGTCCGGGTGCTGGTGGCCGCCGGGGTGGCCGGGCTGGCGGCGGGGACGGCCGAGTTCGGCTCCGTGCCGGACGAGCTGACCACCGCCTGCGCCCGGCACCGGCTGCCGCTGTTCGCGGTGGCCGAGGAGGTCGGCTTCGCCGAACTCACCGAGCATGTGGTGCGCCGGGTCTCGACCGAGCGGGCCGGGGACCTGGCCGCCGTGGTGGAACGCCACCGGCGGCTGATGTCGGCCGGGCCGGCCGGCGGCGGCCCGCAGGCGGTGCTCGACCTGCTGGGCTCCGATCTGGACCTGCCGGCCTGGCTGTTGACCGCCACCGGCCGCCCGGTCGCCGACTCCGGCGCCGGGCCGCTGCCGCCCGGGGTCGGCGCGGAGCTGGCCGCCCGGCGGCTGGCGGGCGGCGGCGGGCCGGGGCCGCAGCGGGTGCGGCTGCCCGGCGGCGGGGTCTACTCGCTCTTCCCGGTGCGCGGCGAACGGCCGGCCGGCGACGCCGACGAGGCGCCGGGCGCCGGGTCCCGGCCGCCGCTGACGGACTGGCTGCTGGCGGTCGGCGCGGACGCGGGCGAATGGCCGCCGGAGCGGCGGGAGTTGCTCGACGGGGTCGCGGAGCTGGTCGCGGCGGCGCGCGACCGCAGGGAGGCCGCCAGGGGCGTGCGCCGGCGGCTGGCGCAGCAGGTCGTGGAGCTGCTGACGGTGAGCGCGCCGGCGGCCGAGGTGGCGGCCCGGCTGCGGGTGGCGGCGCCGGTGCTGCTGCCGGGACGCTCGGGCCAGGACTGGCAGCTGGTGGTGGCCCGGCTGTCGTGGGGCGAGGAGCCACCGGCCTCGGACACCGGCCCCCTGGCCCGCGCCGTGCTGGAGGAGCTGCTGGGCGACCCGACCGCGCCCGACACCGAGGTGGCCGTCGCGCACGCCGACGGGGAGGCGGTGGCGCTGGTCCCGGTCTGCCCGCTGGCCGACGAGGGAACGCCGGGCGCGCCACTGCGGGCCGAGGCGTGGGAGGCCGCGGTCCGCCATCCGCTGACGGCCGGCCTCGCCCCGGACGGGCGGCTGACCGTCGGCATCAGCGCTTCCGTGCCGGACGCCGAGGGGCTGCGCGGCGCGCTCGCCGAGGCCCGGCACGCCCGCCGGCTGGCCGCCGCCCGCCCGGACGCGGTGGCGGTGGCCGGCCACGACCAGTTGGCCTCGCACATGGTGCTGCTCCCCTTCGTCCCTGAGGACGTGCGGCAGGCGTTCAGCGACCGGCTGCTCGCCCCGTTGCGCGACTACGACCGGCGCAACCGTTCCCAACTGCTGCCCACGCTGGAGGCGTTCCTCGCCGAGGACGGCTCCTGGACCCGCTGCGCGGCGCGGCTCCATCTCCATGTGAACACCCTGCGCTACCGGATCGGCCGGATCGAACAGCTCACCGGGCGGGATCTGGGCCGACTTGAGGACGCCGTCGACTTCCTGCTGGCGCTGCGCCTGGGCTGAGTGGCGTCCGGGCAGCGGGCCGGCCGGAGCGGGGCGTCCGCCCAGCGAACGGTACGCGCCACCTCGGGCGGCCCGGGAATGGCCGATTCTCCACGCAACCACACCGCCCCCCACCACCGTCTTCCTGCCAACGGACCGGCGGGTACGGGAACTTGTGAACTGTTTCACGCTCCCCTCTTGGCCGGGCGGCGTCCCTCATGCTGAGATGCACTCACATCACGAGGGGCTAACGGCTAACAGCACAACGACGCGCTGGGAGGGCGATGTGACGGATACCGCCGTGCCACATCCGGTTCTGGAGACGGCGAGCGGAACGGCGCTCGACAGTGCGGTATGGCGGCTGCGGTCACGAGGCTGTTGGGAGGACGCGGCGGCGCTGCTGCTCCCGGACGCGAAGGACCAGCCACGCGCGGCCCTGCTGCGGGCCCGGCTGCTGGTGGAGCGGTGCATGTTCACCGGGCAGGGCTGGGAGCGCGCCGAGGAGGCGCTGCGCGCGGTGGAGTCGATGCCCCTGAACGACGAGGAGCGCGGCGCGGCCGCCTGCGAGCGCGGGTATCTCGCCTACGCCGCGACGCTGCTGCGGGTGCGGGATCGGGCCGACGAGGCGCGGGCCGCGCTGGGCCGGGCGGCGGCGCTGCTGGCCCCCGACTCCCCCGGCCGGCCGCTGCTCGACTTCCGGCGCGGGCTGATGGCGGAGCATGTGAGCGGCAACCCGCAGGCGGCGGAGACCGGTTACCGCAGGGCGCACAACGAGGCGATCAACCGGGGCGACGCGCTGCTGAGTTCCTATACCTGGCGGCATCTGGCCGCGCTGGCCCTGGAGAACGGCGACCTCGCCGAGGCCCGCCACGGTTTCGCCGAATCCCTGCGGCTGCGCGAGGAGTTGGGCTTCCTGGTGGGCATCGCCCCGGCGCTGGTGGCCCTGGCGGAGGTGCAGCCGCCGGACGAGGCCACCCGGCTGCGCGTCGAGGCGGCCCGGCTGCACCGGCTGCTGGGGAACGTTCCGCACTGGCTGTCCCCGCACCTGCCGCCCGAGCTGCCGCCGGACCCCGCCCCCGAGCCGCTGCCCCCCTCGGACTGACCGCCCGTCCACGCGCCGCCGCAGGAATTTCTCGGCGCGCGCCGACGCACCGGGCTTCTCGGCTGGCGCGCCGACGCACCGGGCTTCTCGGCTGGCGCGCCGACGCACCGGGCCCCGGTCAGACGGTGCCGACGGGCTGGCCCGTCACATGGGCGCGGGCCAGCCGCTCGGCGGAGCAGCGGTCGCCCTCGGCCAGGGCGTCCAGCAGCGCGCCGTGCTGGCGGGCGTCGGCGACCAGCTCCACCGGGCCCGGCGCCCTGCCCGGCACCCGGTGGCACTGCGACTTCCGGTGCAACTCCTGGGCCACGGCCACCAGTTGACGGTTTCCGGTCAGCCACAGCAGCTCGCGGTGGAAGCGCCGGTCGGCCTCGGCATAGCCGACCAGGTCGCCCAGCGCGGCGATCCTGACCGTGGCGTCCGCCAGCGGGCGCAGCTCCTCCCGGCTCCCGGGCGGCAGCGCGCCCACCAGCCGGAGGATCGCCGGCACCTCCAGGGCGGCCCGCACCTCCGCCAGCTCGGCCATGTCCCGCGCGCTGTGCCCGGCGACCCGGAACCCCCGGTTGGGCACCGTCTCGACCAGCCCCTCGCTGGCCAACTGCTGCATCGCCTCCCGCACCGGGGTGGCCGAGACGCCGTAGCGCTCGGCCAGCAGCGGCGCCGAGTAGGTCTCGCCGGAGCGCAGTTCACCGGTGGCGAGGGCGTCTCTGAGGGCGGCCAGCACCTGGGCGCGCACCGAGCGACGCGCCGGCAGCGCGCGCCGGCGGAGCGTCGGCACCTGCCGTTGCCTGGGCAGCGGCCGATCGACCACGGTCGATGCCCCCGAAATGGCCGATTCCAATAGGGTGGGTTCCATCTGTCCACTCCATCCCTCTCGCCCCCGTCGCCCCCGAATCACGTGGGTTCCAGCACCCTAGGCGTAGTTTCCACGGCAGCAAACCCCGCCCCCTGGTCGGGTAAGGTAAGGCTTACCTGCACCAGTAAGGGATCGATGGCCCGATGACCGTGCCCGCCGTCACCACGACGACGCCGCTGACGCCCGCCTATGCCCGGGTGGCCGAGCTGATGCCCAGCCTCCGGGTGATCGAGGGCGAGCCGCGCTCCGACACCGGCTGGATCAACGGCGACGCGCTCGCCGAGGGCGGCCCCGCACTGGACGCCTTCCTCGCCGACGAGGCCCGGGCCGGGCTCGCGACCTACGGCGAAACGCCCAGGCCGGACGTGGTGGCGACGTTCGCGCTGCACCGCTACGCCTGGCCGGCCGCCGCGCTGTTCACCGTTCCCTACTTTCTGCTCCGCCGGGTGCCGCACCTGGCCCCCGAGGACGTCTCGCTGCGCCGCGACCCAACGCGGCTCACCGTGCGGGTCACCGCGTTCGCCTGCCTGCCGAGCGACCCGCTCGCCCACCACCCGGGCGCGCTGGTGGTGCCCGACGAGGAGGCGCTGCGCGCCGAGACCCGGCGGGCGGCCGCCGACCACCTCGGGCCGCTGCTGGACGCCTTCGGGCCCCGGATGCGCCGCCGCTCGCGCGCGCTGTGGGGCGCCGCGACGGACGAACTCGTCGAGTCGCTGTGGTATTTCGGCCATCTGCTGGGCGAGGAGGAGCGCGCGGTGCGGGAGTTGGCCCTGCTGCTGCCCGGCGCGACCCCGCCGTTCGCCGCCGGCGCCGGCTTCCGCGAGCTGCGCGCCCCGGACGAGACGGCGGTGCGCACCAGGGACCGCGCCAGCTGCTGCATGTACTACACGCTGCGCCCGGCCGACACCTGCGCCACCTGCCCCCGCCTCTGCGACGCCGACCGGCTCCGCCGGCTGACCGGGGCCTGAGCCCCGGGGCGCCAGCGCCTTCGCCTGCCTGATAACAGATCATTCATCATCGGGCGGCAAGTTCCGCCGAATTACCACTCGTTGGTGGCATTACGCCCGAATAGGAGCTGACGGCAACTCAGGTACCATCACGCTTCTTCCAGGGCGGCCCTCGGGGCCACCCGCTGTGAACTGCTGAGATCGGGCGACGCCCCCGGGGTGAGCCCGCACACCCTGGCGAGGGGCACACATCGCGGTGAAGGTGACGGACATGGAGTTCAGTTGGGTGTTGGCCGGTGCCGTGGCGCTGGCGGGCTTCCTGGTGGCGACGGCGCTGCTCACGCGGAGCCGCAAGCCCGACGGCGAGGAACGCGAGTCGGAGTCCTCCTGGGAACGCCTGGAGGCGCGGCGCCGCCGGAAGGAACGCGTCTACGCCTCCGCCTCCTACACGTTGCTGTTCTGCTGCGCCGGGGTCGCGGCCGCGCTCTCGTTCCAGGGACTGGTCGGCTTCGGCCGGGAGAACCTGCAACTCTCCGGCGGCTGGGAGTACCTGGTGCCGTTCGGCCTCGACGGGGCCGCGATGTTCTGCGCGGTGATCGCCGTCCGGGAGGCCAGCCACGGGGACTCGTCGATGGGCTCGCGGATGCTGGTGTGGCTCTTCGCGGGCGCCGCCGCCTGGTTCAACTGGGTGCACGCGCCCCGGGGCACGGGCCATGCCGGCGCGCCCCACTTCTTCGCCGGCATGTCGCTGTCGGCGGCCGTCCTCTTCGACCGGGCGCTGAAGCAGACCCGCCGCGCCGCGCTGCGCGAACAGGGGCTGGTGCCTCGGCCGATGCCGCAGATCCGCTTCGTCCGCTGGCTGCGGGCGCCACGGGAGACGTTCGGCGCCTGGTCGCTGATGCTGCTCGAAGGCGTGCGGACGCTGGACGAGGCGGTGGACGAGGTCCGCGACGAGCGGCGGAAGAAGGAGGACGCCAAGCGCGACCGGCGGGAGCAACGGCAGCTGGAACGCGCGCGGTTGCGGGCGATCGGCGGCTCACGGCTGCGCGGCAGGCGGCGCCTCCCGGCGCCGGAGCCGGCCGCGCTGGAGGCCGCGGCGCAGCCGAGGGCGCTGGGCAGCGGCGAGCCGGAGTCCGGCTCCCTGGCGACGGCGGCGCCCCGCCTGGACACGCTGGAGGAGAAACTGGCCCGCATCGAGCGGCAGTTCCCCTGACGGGACGGCCTTGCCGGGACGGCCTTGCCGGCCCGGCTTGGCGGAGGGGGGTGCGGGCCTGCGGCCCGCAGCCCTCGCGGGGCGGCGTGGCAGAAGGCCAAGGCCAAGGCCAACGGACCTGCGGGATAGGTGGCTTGGGCCGAAACCGTCGATGACCGTCCCGGCCGGGAACCCTGGCCAAGCCCGCGACGGCACTCCTCGGTGACGGCCCACCAGGCTCACCGGCGCAGGACGCCTGACCGGGCGGCCGAGCCGGAGGGTTGTGGCGAGCTGCCGAGGCCGGCGCTTCGAGAGTCCCCCGCCGGAGCATCCGGCCAAGCCGGAACATCGCACCAGCACCCCGCGCCGCCCAACACTCGTCACACAGCGGGACGTTGCCCCGTACCGCCGTCAACAGGCTGCCAGCCCAGGCCCCCAGATCCGGACCGCGGGCCCAGGAAGGACGCGGCTCCCGAGGCGAGAACAGGCCCCGAGCCCACCCCGCGTGCGGCGAGCCCTCAGGCCAGGAAGCGAATCCGGGCCACGCCCGGAAGAAGCCCCACGCCCAACGGTCCGCTGTCGCAGGCCAGGACGGCCTTCGTGCCGTAGGCGCACCCCCAAGGCCGGTCGGGGCCCCGGCCCGAAGCGGTGCCCAACCCCCGGGCCCGGCAAGGCACCGACCCCACGCCCGACGGGCCGGGCCTCATGCCCGGAACGGGACCCCGGCCGCAGCCCCGGCAAGGCACCGGCCACAGGCCCAAACAGTGCCAAGGCCACAGGCCCGAGGCCCGGAGCGGGACCCCGGCCGCAGGCCCGGCAAGGCACGGCCCCCGTCCCCAGACCCCGAACAGTGCCCGGGCCGCAGGCCCGGGGAAGGGCACCGGCCGCAGGCCCAGGGAAAGGCACCGGCCCCAGACCCCGAACAGTGCCCTGGCCACAGGCCCGAGGCCCGGGCCGCAGGCCCGGGGAAAGGCACCGGCCGCAGGCCCGGGGAAAGGCACCGGCCGCAGGCCGGAAACGCCCGGGCCGTAGGCCCGGAGACGGGTGCGGGCCGCCAGGGCCCGCACCCCAGGACCACGCCCCGGTGCGGGCCCCCAGGGCCCGCACCTCCGTCAAGCCAGTGCAACGCCCTCGTGAGTGAGGAGCAGCCGCTTGCGGTCCAGCCCACCCGCGTACCCGGTGAGGGAACCGTTCGCGCCGAGCACCCGGTGGCAGGGGCGGATCACGGTCAGCGGGTTGGCGCCGACGGCGCCGCCCACCGCCCGTGCCGCGCTGCGCGGCAGCCCGAGCCGCGCCGCGAGCGCGCCGTAGGTGGTGGTCGCGCCGAACGGGATCTCGTCGAGCGCGTCCCAGACCCGTTGCCGGAACGGGGTGCCCGCCGGCTCCAGGGTGAGGGCGAACTCCTTGAGGTCGCCGGCGAAGTACGCGTCGAACTGCTCGGCCACCTCGCTCAGGGCCGCGTCGTCGCGGACCCAGTCCGGCTGGACGCTCGCCCCGCCGCGTTGGCCGGGCACGGTGACCGAGGCCAGGACGCCGGGGCGCGGGCCGGCGAGCAGCAGGTCGCCGAGCGGGCTGGGGTGAACGGTGTAGCGCATGGGACATTCCTTCGTTCGTCTCGCGGATGAGGGTGCGGGGCGGGCGGGCGGTGGGGGTCAGGCGGCCGCCGCACGCCAGAGATGGTGGAGGGCGTAGGAGCGCCAGGGGCGCCACTCCTCGGCGTCGCCGGGGGCGGCGCCGACGAGGGCGAGTCCGTGGCGGACGCCGGCGTCGCCGGTGAGCATCACGTCCGGGTCGCCCAGCGCCCGCATCCGCACATAGCCGGCCGTCCAGGGCCCGATGCCGCGCAGCGCCAGCAGCGCGGCGGTCGCCTCCTCGCGGTCGGCGCCCGGGTCGAGGACGACGCGTCCTTCAGCCAGCGCCGCGCCCACCGTGCGGAGCGTCTCCCGGCGCGAGGCGGGCATCCCCAGTTCGGTCAGCGGGGCCTCGGCGAGCGTGGCCGGTTCGGGGAAGAGGTGGGTGAGCCCGCCGTCGGGCCGGCCCAGCGGCTTGCCGAGCGCCTCGACGAGCCGCCCGCCGAGGGTGCGGGCGGCGGCCACGGTGACCTGTTGGCCGAGCACGGCGCGGATCGCCAGCTCGTCGGGGCTGACCGCGCCGGGGGAACGCAGCCCGGGCTCGGCCGCGACCAGCGGCGCCAACAGCGGGTGCGCGCCGAGGCGTTCGTCCACCGCGTAGGGGTCGGCATCCAGGTCGAAGAGGCGGCGGACGCGTTCCACGGCTGAGGTCAGGTCGCGCAGGTCGGTGAGTTGGAGCCGGCAGGGCAGCCAGCGTCCGCCGTCGGCGCCGGCGGACTCGTCGACCTCGGCGATGCCGGTGCCGTGCGGCAGCGCCAGCGTGCGCCGGTAGGTGCGGGCGCCGGGCGGGCCGACGACCTCCTCGACGCCGGGGACGGCTCGCCGGGCGAGGAAGTCGAGGATCGCGCCGGCCGCGTAGGCGCCCCGGTAGGCGAGGCGGAGCGGGATGCCGGAGCCGTCGGTCGCCGCGTCGCGGCCGGCGGCCGGTCCCGTGGCGCGCAGCCGGCTCGGCGTGCGGTCGTAGACGGCGCGGATCGTGTCGTTGAACTGGCGCACGCTGGCGAAGCCGGCGGCGAACGCGACCTCGGTGATCGGCAGCCGCGTCGTCTGGAGCAACACCCGTGCGGTGTGCGCCCGTTGGGCCCTGGCGAGGGCGATGGGGCCGGCGCCCAGCTCGGTGACGAGCTGGCGTTGCACCTGGCGGGCGCTGTAGCCGAGGCGGGCGGCGAGGCCGGCGACGCCCTCGCGGTCCACGACGCCGTCGCCGATCATCCGCATGGCGCGGCCCACGGCGTCTGCCCGCGCGTTCCACTCGGCCGAGCCGGGCACGGCGTCGGGGCGGCAGCGGCGGCAGGCCCGGAAGCCGGCGGACTGGGCGGCGGCGGCCGAGGGGAGGAAGCGGACGTTGGCGCGCTTGGGAGTGGTCGCCGGGCAGCTGGGGCGGCAGTAGATGCCGGTGGTCAGGACGGCGGTGAAGAACACCCCGTCGAACCGTTCGTCGCGGCTCCGCACCGCCTGGTACCTGCTGTCGTCGTCCATCACGCCTCCCAGTGTGCGGGGCGGGCGCCCCGTACACTGGCGGGATTCGGACATGCAGGTGGGCGGGGAACGGAGGGGGTCAGTCCCGGGCGAGCCGGGCGGGGAAGCCGCCGGTGGCGACGGGGCCCCAGCGGGTGGGCGTGACGCGGATCAGGGACTTGCCCTGGCGGACCATGGCCTGCCGGTACTCGGCCCAGTCCGGGTGCTCGCCGGCGATGTTGCGGTAGTACTCGACCAGCGGCTCCACGGCCTCCGGCACGTCCAGCACCTCGGCGGTGCCGTCGACCTGGACCCAGGGTCCGTCCCACTCGTCCGAGAGCACCAGCACGCTGACCTCGGGCTCCCGCTTGGCGTTGCGGGCCTTGGCGCGCTCGGGGTAGGTCGACATCACGATGCGGCCGGAGTCGTCGACACCGCAGGTCAGCGGCGAGGCCTGGGGGGAGCCGTCGGTCCGCCGGGTCAGCAGGATGGCACGGTGCCTGGCCCGCACGAAGTCGAGCAGGCCGTCGAGATCAACGCGCGTGTTCGTCGCGATCGAAGGACTCATAAGGGCAGACCATACGCCCACTCCCGACGCCACCGTACGGTGGCGTCGGGAGCCGCCCCCCGGTGGCACGGGGAGGGGGTGGTCGCGCCGGCTCAGGCGACCAGCGCGGCGGGCGCCCCGCCCGATGTCGCGGCGGGTGTCTCGGCTGGTGTCTCGGCTGGCGTCTCGGCTGGTGTGAGCGCCAGTTCGAGCACCTGGGAGACGTCGGAGACCGGGTGGATGTCCAGGGTCCCGCGCACCTCGTCGGGCAGGTCGTCCAGGTCGGGCTCGTTGCGCCGGGGGATGACAACGGTCGTCAGCCCGGCGCGGTGGGCGGCGAGCAGCTTCTGCTTGATGCCGCCGACCGGGAGCACCCGGCCGGTGAGGGAGACCTCGCCGGTCATGGCGACCTCGGGCCGCACCGTTCGCCCGCTGAGCAGGGAGGCCAGCGCGGTCGTCATGGTGACGCCGGCGCTCGGCCCGTCCTTGGGGACGGCGCCGGCCGGGACGTGCAGGTGGATGCCGCGCTCCCGCAGGTCCCCGACGGGCAGCTCCAACTCGGCGCCGCGCGAACGGAGGTAGGAGAGGGCGATCTGCCCGGACTCCTTCATCACGTCGCCCAGCTGGCCGGTCAGCGTCAGCCCCGAGCCGCCGGTCTCCGGGTCGGCGAGGGACGCCTCGACGTAGAGCACGTCGCCGCCGGCGCCGGTGACCGCGAGCCCGGTGGCCACGCCCGGCACCGAGGTGCGGCGGGCGCCCGGCTCCCGCGCCGACTCGGGAACGTGGTGCGGCCGGCCGATCAGCGCGCGCAGCCCGGCGTCGGTGACGGTGTCCGGGAGCGTCGTCTCGCCCAGCTCGGCCCGCGCGGCGACCTTGCGGAGCACCCGCGCGATCGTCCGCTCCAGGCCGCGCACCCCGGCCTCCCTGGTGTACTCGGCGGCGAGCCGGCGCAGCGCCGCGTCCTCGACGCGGACCTCGTCGGCGGCCAGGCCTGCCCGTTCCAGCTGGCGCGGCAGCAGGTGGTCGCGGGCGATGGTGACCTTCTCGTCCTCCGTGTAGCCGTCGAGCCGCACCAGCTCCATCCGGTCAAGCAGCGGCTGCGGGATGGCGTCCAGCGCGTTGGCGGTGGCCAGGAACACCACGTCGGAGAGGTCGAGTTCGACCTCCAGGTAGTGGTCGCGGAACGTGTGGTTCTGCGCCGGGTCCAGCACCTCCAGGAGGGCGGCGGCCGGGTCGCCCCGGAAGTCGGCGCCGACCTTGTCGATCTCGTCGAGCAGCACGACCGGGTTCATCGAGCCGGCCTCGCGGATGGCCCGCACGATCCGGCCGGGCAGGGCGCCGACGTAGGTGCGGCGGTGGCCCCTGATCTCCGCCTCGTCGCGGACGCCGCCGAGCGCGACGCGGACGAACTTCCGCCCCATGGCGCGCGCGACGCTCTCGCCGAGCGAGGTCTTGCCGGTGCCGGGCGGCCCGACGAGGGCCAGCACGGCGCCGCCGCGCCGGCCGCCGACGACGCCCAGGCCCCGGTCGGCGCGCCGCTTGCGGACCGCGAGGTACTCGGTGATCCGCTCCTTGACGTCGGCCAGCCCGGCGTGGTCGGCGTCCAGCACCGCGCGGGCGCCCGGGATGTCGTAGGCGTCCTCGGTGCGGACCTGCCAGGGCAGTTCGAGGACGGTGTCCAGCCAGGTGCGCAGCCAGCCGGCCTCGGGGCTGTTCTCGGAGGCGCGCTCCAGCTTCTCGACCTCCTTGAGCGCGGCCTCGCGGACGTGCTCGGGCAGGTCGGCGGCCTCGACGCGGGCGCGCGGGTCCTCGCCGCCGTCGGCGTCGTCGCCGTTCAGCTCGGCCAGCTCCTTGCGGACGGCCTCCAGCTGGCGGCGCAGCAGGAACTCGCGCTGCTGCCGCTCCACGCCGTCCTGAACGTCCTTGGCGATCGACTCGGAGACCTCCTCCTCGGCGAGGTGGTCGGTCAGCCAGCGGGTGGCCAGGCGCAGCCGCTCGACCGGGTCGGTGGTGGCCAGCAGGGTGGCGAGCTGCTCGGCGGTGAGGAACGGGAAGTAGCCGGCGTTGTCCGCCAGTTGGCCGACCTCCTCGATGCCGGTGACCCGGTCCACGACCTGCCAGGCGCCGCGCTTGCGCAGCCAGCTGGTGGCGAGCGCCTTGTACTGGCCGACCAGTTCGGTGACGGCGCCGGGCAGCGGGTCGGGCAGCGGCTCGTCGACCGGGGCGGCCTCGACCCACAGCGCCCGGCCAGGGCCGGTGGTGCCGGCGCCGACCCTGGCCCGGCGCAGCCCGCGCACCAGGGCACCGGGATCACCGTCGGCGAGCCGGCCGACCTGCTCGATCCGGCCCACGACCCCGATCGCCGGGTAGCTTCCGTCCACGCGCGGCACCAGCAGCACGCGCGGCTTCTCACCCCGGGGCGCGGCGGACTGGGCCGCCTCCACGGCGGCGCGCACCTCGGAGTCGGAGAGTTCGAGTGGCACCACCATCCCCGGCAGCACGACCTCGCTCTCCAACGGCAGCACCGGGAGGGTGAGTACGTCGAACGACGATTCCATGACGTCTCCCTTGGCAGGCAAATTGAGCTATGCCGACTCAATGCCGGGAGGGCGGGGGTTGTTCCCCGGGGTGCGGGGCGTTCGCTGTCGGCGATCAGGCGGTCGGGGCTGGACGGGCCTGGCCTGGGCGCGGCCTCGGGAGGCCGGGTACCCGGAACGCCGGCGGCGGCCACCGTTGTTCCGGAACGGGGCGGCCGTCGAGGGCGCGGGGCGGGCGAACCCGTTTCCGTTCCGGGGCGTTCGGGCACCCGAGGGCGATCGCTCGGCGGGCTGTCGCGCAGCGACAGGACGTCGCCGGCCTGCGCCCGGCCCCGGCTACGCTGACGCCGTCAGGGCGGCGCGGCGCCGCCTCGGAAGGCGGAGCCATCGGTGAGCCGTCACGAAGCAGTGACCACTCGGCCCTTGTCGGGCCCAAAGGTAAAGTTGAGTAAAGTCAGCCCCTGCCCCCGATAAACCCGCAGCTCACGACCTCTGCTCCCCGCACACGCGGGGATGGTCCCTGGGGGGAGAGCGCGTTGCCGGATGTGGCTTCCTGCTCCCCGCACACGCGGGGATGGTCCCCGTCGTTGTGAGGGGAGCGACGACGAGTTGGCTGCTCCCCGCACACGCGGGGATGGTCCCTTCCCTCCGCCGATATAGAGGCCGACGTGATCCTGCTCCCCGCACACGCGGGGATGGTCCCCTCGGCCGAGTCCTCCCCGGTCCCGCACGGCTCTGCTCCCCGCACACGCGGGGATGGTCCCCCCACGAAGCTCCAGAAGAGCGGCAGCCCGGACTGCTCCCCGCACACGCGGGGATGGTCCCGCAGGAGGCTCGTATGTTCCGCGCCATCGCCGACGTCCTCCGGGCGGTCGGCGCCGTCAGCACGCTGGTCACGCTGCCGTTCCGGGCGCTCGCCCGGCTCCTCGGCGGCGCTTCGAGCAGCGCCGGGGGGCCGCCGCTGTACGGGCCGCGCGGCGCGGCCCGTACCGGCTACAGCTCGCGCAGCGCGTTCCGCAGGAACGCCTCGGTCTCGACCGGCGGCATGGCCTCGACGGCCAGCCGGTTCATCACATGCCGGTACTGCTCGACCTCGCCCGGCTTGTCCGGATACGCCCCGCCGGTGAGCTGCTCCAGATAGACGACGTCGGGCAGTTCGCCGCCCGGCGGCCGCAGCACGGTCACCGGGCCGGCGATCGCCGAGTGGGCGCCGGCCGAGAACGGCACCACCTGCACCGTGACGTGCGGCAGCTGGGAGACCTCGATCAGATAGGCCAACTGCCGCCGCATCAGCCCGCGTCCGCCCATCGAGCGGCGCAGCGCGGTCTCGTCGATCACGGTCCACAGATAGGGCGGCTGGGCGCGGCGGAGGATCTGCTGCCTGGCCATCCGCAGCTGGACCTTGCGCTCCAGCCGCTCCTCCTCGTCCGGGTCCAGGCTGATCACGGCCCGCGCGTACTCCTCGGTCTGGAGCAGCCCCGGAACGAACTGGAGCTCGTAGCTCCGGATGACCGTCGCCGTCTGCTCCAGGCCCAGATAGACGTGGAGCCAGCTGGGCACCACGTCGTGGTAGTACTGCCACCAGCCCTGGCTGTTGGACTCGCGGGCCAGCGCCAGCAGGGTCGCGCGCTCGCCCTCGTCCAGCACGCCGTAGAGGGTGAGCAGGTCCGCGACGTCGCGGGCCTTGAAGCCGGTGCGGCCCATCTCCAGGCGGCTGATCTTGGAGTGCGAGCCCCGGATCTCGCGGCCGGCGTCCGCCCCGGTGATCCCCCGGGCCTCGCGCAGCGCCCGGAGCCGGTTGCCGAGGATCATGCGGGGCACCGTTGGCCCCGTCTGACGAAAGTCCAGGGCCATCTGTGGCTGGCTCAGCTCGCTGAGGGCGCCATCGGAATCCAGCTCCAACTCCATGTGTCGCTCCCTGCCGTCGCCGCGAACGCCCCACTGTACTAGGGGAGTCGGGGATCGGTACTCCCTGATGAGCCGGGATGTGCGGGGACGGGCGGCGGCGCGGGGGTGACGGTCCCGGCGCCGCGCGCCTACCGTGGGCCCATGACGCCCAGCACCCACGCGGTCACCAACCAGGTTCCGCCGCTCGTCGACTACGACGTCTTCACCCGGGACGCCGCGCTCGCCGAGGGCTTCGCGCGCCAGGTGGCGCCGGAGGTGGCCGAGGAGGCCACCGCCGAACTGCGCGATCTCGGCCGCTCGGCCGGCTCGGCCGAGGCCGCCGAATGGGGGCGGCTCGCCAACGAGAACCCGCCTGCCCTGCGCGTTTTCGACGCGGTCGGCCACCGGATCGACGAGGTGGAGTTCCACCCGGCCTGGCACCTGCTGCTGGAGCGGGCGGTGGGGGCCGGGCTCACGGACGCCTGGTCGCGCCCTTCCGGCCAGTTGCGTAGGACGGCCGGATTCATGGTGTGGTCCCAGGTTGAAGCGGGGCATGGATGCCCCGTCTCCATGACCCATGCGGCGGTGCCCGCGCTCCGCGCCGCGCCCGAACTGGCCGCCGTCTGGGAGCCGTTGCTCACCTCCCGGAGCTATGAGCCGGGCCTGGTGAGGCCGGCCACCGCGAAGGCCGGCGCGCTGGCCGGCATGGGGATGACGGAGAAGCAGGGCGGCTCCGACGTTCGGGCCAACACCACCAGGGCCGAACCGGCCGGCGAGCCCGGCCTGTTCCGGCTGACCGGGCACAAGTGGTTCTGCTCGGCGCCGATGTCCGACGCGTTCCTGGTGCTGGCCCAGGCGCCCGCCGGGCTGAGCTGCTTCCTGCTGCCCCGGGTGCTGCCCGACGGGCAGCGCAACGCGTTCCGCATCCAGCGCCTCAAGGACAAGCTCGGCAACCGCTCCAACGCCTCCTCCGAGGTCGAGTTCGACGGCGAGACCCTGGCCTGGCTGGTGGGCGAGGAGGGGCGGGGCGTGCGCACCATCATCGAGATGGTCGCTGCCACCCGGATCGACTGCGTCACCGGCTCCGCCGCGATCATGCGGCAGGCGGTGGTCAGGGCGATCCACCACGCGGCGCACCGCTCGGCGTTCGGCGGCCCGTTGATCGACAAGCCGCTGATGACCAACGTGCTGGCCGACCTCGCCCTGGAGTCCGAGGCGGCCACGGCGCTGGCGCTGCGGCTGGCCTCGGCCGCCGACGCGGCGGCGGCCGGCAGCGCGCAGGACCGCCATCTGCTGCGGCTCGCGGTCCCGGCCGCCAAGTACTGGGTGACCAAGCGCTGCACCCCGGTGGCGGCCGAGGCGTTGGAGTGCCTGGGCGGCAACGGCTATGTGGAGGAGTCCGGGCTGCCCAGGCTGCTGCGGGAGTCGCCACTCAACTCCCTCTGGGAGGGCTCGGGGAACGTGCAGGCGCTGGACGCGCTGCGCGCGCTGACCCGCGAGCCGGGCGCGCTCAACGCCTACCTCACCGAGGTGGGCGCGGCCACCGGCGCCGACCACCGGCTGGACGCCGCGCTCAAGGACCTGCTGACCGAGCTGTCCGACCTGGAGGGCGTCGAGGCGCGGGCCCGCAGGATCGTGGAGCGGCTGGCGCTGGTGCTCCAGGGCGCACTGCTGGTGCGCCACGCGCCGCCGGAGGTGGCCGACGCGTTCTGCGCCTCCCGGCTGGGCGGCGACTGGGGCGGCAGCTTCGGCACGCTGCCCGGCGGCGACCTGTCCGCCGTGGTGGAGCGGGCCAGGGCGGTGCCTGAGGAGGGCTGACGGAGGGCCAACGGGGGCCGCGGACTGCCCGGTGGACTGCTGGGTGGACTGCTGGGAGGGGGTGCCACGCCGGACGCTACCAGCCGTCCGGCGGTTGAGCCGTCACACGCCGTGAACTGTTCGATGTTCGGGCAGGTTTGGAAGGTCTCGATCGGGTAACGCGCCTTGATGACAACCTCGCCGAGAGGCTCTCCGCGAAAGAGGACGTCATGACGGCATTGATCATCATCATCCTGAGCGTGGCGGTCCTCGCCGCCATCGCGCTGGCGCTGCTGCGGCCCACGCTGGCCCCGGGCGGCACCATGCTGCGGCGGCGCTTCGGCCCCGAGTACGAGCGGGCCGTCGCGCGGCACCAGGGGGACACCAAGGCCGCCCACCGCGAGTTGGCCACCCGGCTGCGCCGGCACCGCCGGTTCCGGGCACGGCCGCTGCCGCCCGGCGCCCACGAGAAGTACCGGGCCAGGTGGGCCAGGGCGCAGGAGCAGTTCGTCGACTCCCCCGCCGGCGCCATCGCCGAGGCCGACCAGCTGCTCAACCAGCTGATCAGGGAACGGGGTTATCCCTCGGACGGCTATGGCGAGCAGCTCGCCGCCGTCTCCGTGCACCACCCGCACCAGGTGGACGGCTACCGGCAGGCGCACATCCTGGCCGGCCGGGAGGACCCGGGCCAGAACGCGGAGCGCACCGAGGACCTCCGCGCGGCGCTGCTGGCCGCCCGCGAGCTGTTCCAGGCACTGCTGGACGAACGCCCCGAGGCCGCGCCCGCGCCGGCGACGGAGGCGCACTCCGAGGGGACCACCACGAGCGCCGCGCCGCGCGGGGCGGACGCCCCGAGCAAGGCCGGCACGGGAGGCGAAGCCTGATGCGCCTGACGCTGAAGGGCCTTGACCGAAGAACCAGCAGAAGCACGGGCACCGGCTCGGACGGAAGCCCGGGTACCGGCTCGGCCGACGAGGACTCCCCCGGCAGCGGGGAGAAGGGGACGGAGGCGGCGGCCGAGCCGACCGGTTCCGACCGTCCCGAGGGCGAAGCGGCGCGGGTGCCCGAGCCGCCGAGCCGGCCGTCGGCGCCCCCCGTTCCCCCGGAGGCACCGGCGCACGGACCGACGGACGGCCCGGCGAACGACCAGGTCGAACGGACCGACGCCCCGGTGGGCGGCCCCGCTGAGGAACAGGCGGCCCCGTCCGCGCGCCCCGCCGCCGACCCGCTGGCCCCCGAGGCCGAACGGCTGGCCACCGCGCCGCTGTTCGAGGCCGAGGCCGCCGACGCGCTGCGCGCCGAGGTGAAGGGCGCGGTCGCCGGCTTCGTCGACGACCCGAAGCGCTCGGTCGCCCGCGCCGACGCCGCGCTGGACGAGGCGGTGGCCCGCCTCACCGACGAACTGGCCCGCCGCCGCCGGGCGTTGCGCGACGGCTGGCAGGCCGGCGAGGGGGGCGCGGGGTCCGAGGGCCCGACGACCGAGGACCGGCGCACCGCGCTGCGCGACTACCGCGACCTGGTGGACCGCCTGTTGCGCTGCTGAACCCCGCGTGTGAACCCACGCGTGAACCCGTGCATGAGCCCGCGTGGGACGGCGGTGCCGACCACCCGCCCGTCCCCCGCGCGTCCCCCCACCGAACGGCCCCTGGGACCCCACACCTCGGGGCCGTTCGCATGTCCGCCCGCCGGGCGCCGGGCGCCGGCTCACCCCGCCCCCGGCCAGGCGAACGACATGTCCACGGTGTTGCGGCCGTGTGTCCTGCCGCCGATGTCCGTTTTCGCCGCTACGTCGCGCACGCTGCACACAGCGTGAGAATCGCCACCGCCTGCCCATATAACGGGACGCGGATGTCCAAATAATGGATGCTGGTGGACGGGCGCGTGACCGCGTGCAACGCTGCCGTCATGTCGCGAGCGGGAATTGCCTTGGTGAGTCGTCGCCATGTTGATCTCGGTCGGATGTCCAGCGCCATCTGTTAGGTGGCCACAGAGCACTTGAGGCGTCCTCGGGAGGGCGCCGCTCGACTCCGGCCCGCGCCCGTTCCGGGCCGCACCTCTCCGTCCCGCTGCCTCGCTGACCTTCGACTCTGCCCTGCCCGCCGCGACGTTGCGCCGGTCTCCAGGACAGAGCCTCCCTGCTGCCCGCAGAAAGACCGTGATCATGCCGGACTCCGTCAAGAAGCCCGTCGGCACACCCCGCCGCAAGGCCGGCCGCCACCGCGGTGAGGGACAGTGGGCCTCGGGTCACTTCACTCCTCTCAACGCCAACGAGCAGACGAAGAAGGACGACGACGGTCTCAATGTGCGGACACGCATTGAGACGATCTACGCGCACCGGGGCTTCGACTCGATCGACGGCGCGGACCTGCGCGGACGGATGCGCTGGTGGGGCCTGTACACCCAGCGGCGGCCCGGGATCGACGGCGGCAAGACCGCGATCCTGGAGCCCGAGGAGCTGGACGACGAGTACTTCATGCTGCGGGTCCGCATCGACGGCGGGCTGCTCAGCACCGAACAGCTGCGGGTGATCGGCGAGATATCGCAGGAGTTCGCGCGCGGCACCGCCGACATCACCGACCGGCAGAACATCCAGTACCACTGGATTCGCATCGAGGACATGCCGGAGATCTGGCGCCGCCTCGAAGGCGTGGGCCTGTCCACCACCGAGGCCTGCGGCGACACCCCCCGGGTGATCGTCGGCTCCCCCGTCGCCGGCATCGCGGCCGACGAGATCATCGACGGCACCCCGGCCATCGAGGCCATCCAGCGCCGGGTGATCGGCAACAAGGCGTACTCCAACCTGCCGCGCAAGTTCAAGACGGCCGTCTCCGGCTCCCCGCTGCTGGACGTGGCGCACGAGGTCAACGACGTCGCCTTCGTCGGCGTCGTCCACCCCGAGTACGGCCCTGGCTTCGACGTCTGGGTCGGCGGCGGCCTGTCCACCAACCCGAGCCTGGGCGAACGCCTCGGCGCCTGGGTGCCGTTGGAGGAGGTCGCCGACGTGCACGAGGGCGTCGTGGGCCTGTTCCGCGACTACGGCTACCGGCGGCTGCGCACCCGCGCCCGGATCAAGTTCCTGCTCAAGGACTGGGGCGTGGAGAAGTTCCGCCGGGTGCTGGAGGACGAGTACCTGCTGCGGAGGATGGTCGACGGACCGGCGCCCGAGCAGCCGCCCAGCGAGTGGCGCGACCATGTGGGCGTCCACCCGCAGAAGGACGGCCGGTTCTACCTGGGCTTCGCCCCGCGCGTCGGCCGGGTCGACGGCACCACGCTCACCAAGATCGCCGACCTGGCGGAGGCCCACGGCTCGGGCCGGGTGCGCACCACCGTCCACCAGAAGATGCTGATCCTGGACGTGCCGCGGGAGCGGATCGAGCAACTCGCCGAGGAGCTGGAGGCGTTGGGCCTGACCACCCGGCCCTCCCCGTTCCGGCGCGGCACCATGGCGTGCACCGGGATCGAGTTCTGCAAGCTGGCCATCGTCGAGACCAAGGCCAGGGGCCAGTGGCTGATCGAGGAGATGGAGCGCCGGCTCCCCGAGTTCGACCAGCCGCTCACCATCAACATCAACGGCTGCCCCAACTCCTGCGCCCGCATCCAGGTCGCGGACATCGGTCTCAAGGGGCAGCTGGTCACCGACGACGAGGGCCGGCAGGTCGAGGGCTTCCAGGTGCACCTGGGCGGCGGCCTCGGCCTGGACCCGGGCTTCGGCCGGAAGGTCAGGGGCCTGAAGGTCACCGCCGCCGGGCTGGCCGACTACGTCGAACGGGTGCTGCGCGCCTATCTGGCGCAGCGGGAGCCCGACGAGCGGTTCGCCCAGTGGGTCGCCCGCGCGGACGAGGGGGACCTCAAGTGAGCGAGCGCGCCGCCCCGTTCTACTGCCCCTACTGCGGCGAGGAGGACCTGCGCCCCAGCGAGGCCGGCCACGGCGCCTGGGAATGCGCCGACTGCAACCGGGCGTTCCGCCTGTCGTTCCTGGGCCTGTTGGCCAGCGGTATCGCGCGCGCCTCCGCCTCCCCCTCGCACGAGGGCGGCGACGGCGGCGCCGACGGCAGCTGAAGGAGACCTGAGATGGAGACCACCACCACCGAACGCACGGCGCGCGCCGAGGAGTTGCGCGCGCTGGCGGAGCACGCCGGGCGCGAGCTGGAGGAGGCCGACGCGCTGACCATCCTGCGCTGGGCGGCCGACACCTTCGGCGACCGGTTCTGCGTGACCTCCTCCATGGAGGACGCGGTGGTGGCCCATCTCGCCTCCCGCGCCCGGCCCGGCGTGGACGTGGTCTTCCTGGACACCGGCTACCACTTCCCGGAGACCATCGGCACCCGCGACGCGGTGGCGGCCGTGATGGACGTCAACGTGCTGACGCTGACGCCCGTTCAGACCGTCGCCGAGCAGGACGCCGAGTGGGGCCCGAGGCTGCACGAGCGCGACCCGGACCGCTGCTGCGCGCTGCGCAAGGTCGCGGTGCTGGAGCGCGGCCTGGCCGGCTACGAGGCGTGGGCCACCGGGCTGCGCCGCGACGAGTCGCCGACCCGGGCCAACACGCCGGTGGTCGGCTGGGACGAGCGGCGGGGCAAGGTCAAGATCGCGCCCATCGCCCGCTGGACCCAGGACGACGTGGAGTCCTATGTCGCCGAACACGGGGTGCTGACCAACCCGCTGCTCCAGGACGGCTACGCCTCCATCGGCTGCGCGCCCTGCACCCGCAGGGTCGCCGACGGCGAGGACGCCAGGGCCGGCCGCTGGTCGGGCCTGGGCAAGACCGAGTGCGGGCTGCACGGCTGATGACCACCGAGACGACGAGCGGCGCGAGAACCACCCAGAAGACGGCCACCGAGAAGACCACCAACGGGCAGCGGGATGCGAGGAGTTCGGGGATGAGCGTGACCAGCAGGGGCGCCACCGTCTGGCTCACCGGCCTGCCCAGCGCCGGCAAGACCACCATCGCGCGGGCGCTGGCCGGCCGGCTCGTCGAGGAGGGCCACCGCGTCGAGGTGCTGGACGGGGACGAGATCCGCGAGTTCCTCTCCGCCGGCCTCGGCTTCTCCCGCGAGGACCGGCACACCAACGTGCGGCGGATCGGCTTCGTCGCCGAACTCCTCGCCTCACACGGGGTGAAGGCGCTGGTCCCGGTGATAGCCCCCTACGCGGACAGCAGGGACGCCGTCCGCAAGCACCACGAGGCCGCCGGCACCCGCTTCCTCGAGGTGCACGTCGCCACCCCCGTCGACGTCTGCTCGCAGCGGGACGTCAAGGGGCTGTACGCCAAGCAGGCCAGCGGCCAGCTGACCGGACTGACCGGGGTCGACGACCCCTACGAGGTGCCCGAGACCCCGGATCTGCGGATCGAGGCGCACCAGCAGACGGTGTCGGACTCCGCCGCCGCGCTCCACGCGCTGCTGACCGGGCGGGGGTTGGCATGAGCCAGGGCACCGGGGAGACGCGGACGACAGCGGTCGGGGACACCTCCCGGCCCGGCGAACGAAAGGAATCCCCCATGACGGCGGCACTCTCGATCACCGACGAGACCGGCGGCCCCTTCGCCCTGTCCCACCTGGACGTGCTGGAGTCCGAGGCGGTCCACATCTTCCGCGAGGTGGCCGGGGAGTTCGAGCGCCCGGTGATCCTCTTCTCCGGCGGCAAGGACTCCATCGTCATGCTGCACCTGGCGCTCAAGGCGTTCGCGCCGGCGCCGCCGCCGTTCTCCCTGCTGCACGTGGACACCGGCCACAACTTCCCCGAGGTCATCGCCTACCGCGACCGGGTGGTGGCGCAGCACGGGCTGCGGCTGACGGTGGCGCTGGTGCAGGACTTCATCGACAGCGGCGAGCTGCGCGAGCGCCCCGACGGGACCCGCAACCCGCTCCAGACCGTTCCGCTGCTGCGCGCCATCGAGACCAACCGCTTCGACGCGGTCTTCGGCGGCGGCCGGCGGGACGAGGAGAAGGCCAGGGCGAAGGAGCGGGTGTTCTCGCTGCGCGACGAGTTCGGCGGCTGGGACCCGCGCCGCCAGCGGCCCGAGCTGTGGCAGCTGTACAACGGGCGGCACGCGCCGGGCGAGCATGTGCGGGTCTTCCCGCTCTCCAACTGGACCGAGCTGGACGTCTGGCAGTACATCGCCCGGGAGAAGATCGAGATCCCGGAGATCTACTACGCCCACCGGCGCGAGGTGTTCCTGCGCGACGGGATGTGGCTGGCGCCGGGCGAGTGGGGCGGGCCCAAGGAGCACGAGACGGTGGACGTCCGCCAGGTGCGGTACCGCACGGTGGGCGACATGTCCTGCACCGGGGCCGTGGAGTCCGACGCGGAGACCATCGAGCAGATCATCGCCGAGATCGCCGCCTCCCGGCTGACGGAACGGGGCGCCACCCGGGCCGACGACAAGCTGTCCGAGGCCGCCATGGAGGACCGCAAGCGCGAGGGGTACTTCTGATGAGCACGGCCGAGACCGCCGACACGGCGGCGATATCCGCCACCTCGCTGCTGCGCTTCGCCACCGCGGGCTCCGTCGACGACGGCAAGTCCACGCTGGTGGGGCGGCTGTTGCACGACTCCAAGTCGGTGCTCAGCGACCAGCTGGCCGCCGTCGAGCTGGCCTCCCGCAACCGGGGGCAGAGCGCGCCCGACCTGGCGCTGCTCACCGACGGGCTGCGTGCCGAGCGGGAGCAGGGCATCACCATCGACGTGGCCTACCGCTACTTCGCCACCCCGCGCCGCCGGTTCATCCTCGCCGACACCCCGGGCCATGTGCAGTACACCCGCAACATGGTGACCGGCGCCTCGACCGCCGAGCTGGCGATCATCCTGGTGGACGCCCGCAACGGCGTGGTGGAGCAGACCCGCAGGCACGCGGCGGTGGCGGCGCTGCTGCGGGTGCCGCAGGTGGTGCTCGCCGTCAACAAGATGGACCTGGTGGGCTACGCGGAGCCGGTCTTCGCCGAGATCGCCGCCGAGTTCACCCGCTACGCCGCCTCGTTGGGCATCGCGGAGGTCACCCCGATCCCGATCTCGGCGCTGGCCGGGGACAACGTGGTGGCGCCCTCGGCGACCATGGACTGGTACGGCGGTCCGACCGTGCTGGAGCACCTGGAGACGGTGCCGGTGGCGCACGACCCGTCGGCCGAGCCGGCGCGCTTCCCGGTGCAGTACGTGATCCGGCCGCAGTCCGCCGAGCACCCCGACTTCCGTGGCTACGCCGGCCAGATCGCCTCCGGCGTGCTGCGCGTCGGCGACCGGGTCACCGTCCAACCCTCAGGGCGCACCAGCGAGATCACGAGTATCGACGCGCTGGGCCAGTCCGTCGACGTGGCGTGGGCGCCGCAGTCGGTGACGATCACGCTCGCCGACGACCTGGACATCTCGCGGGGCGACCTGATCGCGCCGACCGAGTCCGTCGCGCCGGCCAGCCAGGACCTGACGGCCACCGTCTGCCATCTGCACGACCGTCCCCTGACGCCGGGCGCCCGGGTGCTGCTGAAGCACACCACCCGCACGGTCAAGGCGATCGTGAAGGAGATTCCGTCCCGGCTGACGCTGGACGACCTCTCGCAACACCCCGAGCCGGGCCGGCTGGAGGCCAACGACATCGGCCGGGTGGTGGTCCGCACCGCCGAGCCGCTGGCGTTGGACGACTACGCGGTCTCCCGCACCACCGGCTCGTTCCTGCTCATCGACCCGGCGGACGGCGCGACGCTGACGGCCGGCATGGCCGGCGAGGCGTTCGCGGACGCCGCGCGGCGGCCCGGCGCGTCGGCCGAGGCCGACTCCGACGACGGGTGGGACTTCTGATCATGCTCAGGGACGTCTTCTCGACCTTCGCCAAGGAGGGCGGACGGGTCGGCAGCGGCGCGCTCGGCAGCGGCCACGGCGGGATCGCGCGATGTGCCGGCTGAGCTGACGCGCCCCGCGTCACGCTCGCCGCTTCCGTTGCCGCTCACTCAGCCGATCCCGTTTCACGACGACGTCCGTCACATGGGCCCCACAGCGCCCATGTCCCTGAGAGGAACCCCGAGCCATGACCGCCAACCGCCCCTCCCGCCACGGAAGATCCCGCCGACCGCTCGTCGGGCTGGCCCTGCTGCCGCTGCTGCTGGCCCCGCTCGCCGCCTGCGGCTACGGCTCGGACGCCGAGGACGAGGAGCCGGCGTCGAACAACACCGCGAGCGGTCCCGCGCTCTCCGCCGACGAGGTGCGCATCGGGTACTTCGCGAACATCACCCACGCCACCGGCGTGATCGGTCTCGGCGGCGACGGCGCCATCCGCGAGGAGCTGGGCGGCACCGAGATCAGCACCCAGGTCTTCAACGCCGGCCCCTCCGCGATCGAGGCGCTCAACGCCGGCGACCTGGACATCACGTTCATCGGCCCGAACCCGGCGATCAACGGCTTCGCCGGCTCCGGCGGCCAGAGCCTGCGGATCGTCGCCGGCGCGGCCTCGGGCGGCGCCTCGCTGGTGGTCAACCCGGAGACGGTGACCAGCCTGGACGACCTGGAGGGCAAGCGGATCGCGACGCCGCAGCTCGGCAACACCCAGGACGTGGCGCTGCTCAGCTACCTCAACGACCAGGGCCTGGAGGTCGACCCGGAGTCCGGCCGGGGCGATGTCTCGGTGCTGCGGATCGCCAACTCCGAGATCCCGGCGGCCTTCGACGGCGGCGACATCGACGGCGCCTGGGTGCCGGAGCCGACGGCCGCCAACCTGGTCAGCCGGGGCGCCGAGACCCTGCTCGACGAGGGCGAGCTGTGGGAGAACGGCCAGTACGTGGTCACCCATGTGATCGCCTCCCAGGACTTCCTGGCCGAGCACCCCGATGTCGTCGAGGCCGTGGTGCGGGGCGTGGTGCGGACCAACGCCTGGATCAACGACAACCCGGACGAGGCCAAGACGGTCTTCAACGAGGCCCTGGGCGACCTGCCGGGCGGCAACGAGCTGCCCGCCGAGGTGCTCGACCCGGCCTTCGAGAACGTCGAGTTCGTCAACGACCCGCTGGCCGAGACGCTGCTGGTGGGGGCCGAGAACGCCACCGAGGTCGGGCTGTTGGACGAGACCGACCTGACCGGGATCTACGACCTGTCCATCCTCAACGCGGTGCTGGCCGAGGAGGGCCTGCCGGAGGTCGAGGACGCCGGCCTGGGCGTCGGCTGACCGCCGTCCCGCACCCGCGCACCCGCGCACCCGCGCACCCGCCCCGATTCCGCAATCGTTCACCCGCCACGTTCACCCCAGGAGGTGACTTCCGATGGCCATCGCCGTTGACAGCGCGATCGGCGAGGACGCCACTGCCGAGGCCGGCTACGCCGTGCGCTTCGAGCATGTGTCGAAGTCCTTCGGCCGGCCGGGCAAGCAGCAACTCGTGCTGGACGACATCAGCCTCGATGTCGCCCCCGGGGAGTTCGTGACGCTGATCGGCGCCTCGGGCTGCGGCAAGTCGACGCTGCTCAACCTCACCGCAGGGCTCGACGCGGCCTCCGCCGGGGACATCTCCGTCCCCGGCGGCCGGCCGGCCCTGATGTTCCAGGAGCACGCGCTCTTCCCGTGGCTGACCGCCGGCCGCAACATCGAACTGGCGCTGCGGCTGCGCGGCGTGCCGAAGGCGGAGCGCCGCGAGGAGGCGGAGCGGCTGCTGGCCCTGGTGCGGCTCCAGGGCTCCTACGGCAAGCGGGTGCACGAGCTGTCCGGCGGGATGCGGCAGCGCGTCGCGCTCGCCAGGGCCCTGGCCCAGGACAGCCAACTGCTGCTGATGGACGAGCCGTTCGCCGCGCTCGACGCCATCACCCGGGACGTGCTCCACGAGGAGCTGACCCGGATCTGGTCCGAGACCGGGGTCTCGGTGCTCTTCGTCACCCACAACGTGCGGGAGGCGGTCCGGCTGGCGCAGCGCGTCATCCTGCTGTCCTCCCGCCCGGGCCGGGTGGTCACCGAGTGGCGGGTGGAGATCGAGCACCCGCGCCGCATCGAGGACGCCGAGGTCTCCGCGCTCTCCGTGGAGATCACCGAACGACTGCGCGAGGAGATCCGCCGTCATGGCCAGCAGTGAGACAGCGGCCCGCAGCGACCGGGACCGCGCCGGCCGGGACACGCCGTCGGGCGACCGGAAGGCGTCCTCGGGCGACCTGGCGGGACTTGAGGCCGGCCTGGACGCGTTGGAGAGCCCCGGCGGCGCGGAACGGGTGCCCGTCGGCCGCATCCTGCTCACCAAGGTGCTGCCGCCCATCGTCGCGATCGCGCTGGTCCTTGCGGTCTGGCAGATCGCCTACTGGTCGGACGTGCAGCCGGACTACCTGCTGCCCAGCCCGGGCGACGTGGGCGCGGTCTTCGGCGAGATGTGGCGCGAGGGCACGCTCCTGGAATACGTCTGGACGTCCGTCTCACGCGGCATCCTGGGCTTCCTGATCGCCATCGCGGTGGGCACCCCGCTCGGGCTGCTGGTGGCCAGGGTCAAGCTGGTGCGCGCCGCGATCGGCCCGGTGCTCACCGGGCTCCAGTCGCTGCCGTCCATCGCCTGGGTGCCGGCGGCGATCATCTGGTTCGGGCTGACCAACGGGACCATCTACGCGGTGGTGCTGCTGGGCGCGGTGCCGTCGATCGCCAACGGCATCGTGGCGGGCGTCGACCAGATCCCGCCGATCTATCTGCGGGCCGGCCGCACCCTGGGGGCCTCGGGCCTGAGCAGCGTGCGGTTCGTGCTGCTGCCGGCGGCGCTGCCGGGCTATCTGGCGGGGCTCAAGCAGGGCTGGGCGTTCTCCTGGCGCTCGCTGATGGCGGCCGAGCTGATCGTGCACTCGCCCGATCTGGGCACGGGGCTCGGGCAGTTGATGGAGAACTACCGCACGATGCAGAACATGTCGGGCGTGCTGGCCACCATCATCCTGATCCTGGTGGTGGGCGTCGCGATCGACCTGCTGTTCTTCTCGCCGCTGGAGCGGCGCGTGCTGCGCTCCCGTGGCCTGATGGCCCGCCTGACATGACGGGCGGCCCGCACGTCCCGGGCGGCGGCGCCGCTCCCCCGGCGCTGCTGCTCGTCGCGCACGGCAGCCGGGACCCGCGCCACGCGGCGACCGTGCTGGCCCTGACGTCCCGGGTGCGCGAGGCCGCGCCAGGGACGGCGGTCAGCTGCGGCTTCCTCGACTTCAACCTGCCGCGCGTCGCCGACGTGTTGGGCGAGCTGCGCGCCGCCGGGCACCGCTCGGCGGTGGCGGTGCCGCTGCTGCTCAACCGCGCCTTCCACGCCACCTCCGACATCCCGCGGTTGCTGGCCGGGGAACGGGCGCGGCGGCCGGGGCTGACGGTGGAACAGTCCGAGGTGCTGGGGCCGCACCCGCTGCTGACCGGGCTGCTCGAACGGCGACTCGCCGAGGCCAACGGCGGGCCGCTGGCCGGGCGTTCGGACACCGGGGTGGTGCTGGCCTCGGCCGGCACCTCGGACCCGGCCGGGCGAGCCGCGCTGGAGGCGCTGGCCGAACGGTGGCGCCGGACGGCCGGCTGGGGCGCGGTCGTCTCGGCCTACGCCTCGGCCAGCGGGCCGGACGTGGCGCTGGCCGTGCGCGCGCTGCGCGCGGAGGGGCTGCGCCGGGTCGTGGTCGCTCCCTATGTGATCGCGCCGGGCCGGCTGCCCGACCGCATCACGGTCGGCGCCCGGGAGGCGGGCGCCGACCTGCTGGCCCCGGTGCTGGGCGCCGCGCCCGAGTTGGCCCGGGTGGTCGTCACCCGCTACCGGGCCGCCGCCTCGCGGCGGCGGCCCGCGCTCCCGCTGGCCGGCTGAGCCGGCACCGTGCCGGCCGGTGGCTGGTGGGTGGCTGCGGGTCGTCCTGACCGGGCGTTCCTGGCGGCCGGTTCGGCCTGCCGACGGGCGTCCTGGCCGGGCGTTCCTGGCGGCCGGTTCGCATTCGTCCCTGGTTGGGTGCTTCCGGCACAGCCGTCGTTGACCCAACTGACCGCGCTGACCGGCCGGTTCACGCCTGCACAGCGACGGCGGCCCCGTGGCTGACCGGCCGACCGGCCGACCGGCCGACCATGGGCGGGCAACCGGGTCGCGGCGGGCTCACGCGCGGCCGACTCGGCCCGCCGACGAGGCACTCGCGGACGGCCGTTCCGCTCAGGCCACGACGTGGCCAAGGGCATCAGCCGGTCACGGCCTTGGGGAACATCGGTACAGCGGTGCGCCTTGGCCTCCCGCGCGGTCCGCAGCGCCTCCTCGAACTTGGGCCGCACGCGGCTCCGGGTGCTGATCTTCTCGCTGAAGATCTTGCCCCTGGGGATGCCGTGCGCCGCGAGCGCGTCGAGCTGGGAGTCGAGTTCCTGCCCGAGGGTCGAGCAGCGGGCGGAGCCGATGCGGATGTCCGCGCTCGGCAGGTCCGGATCGATCGGCGCCGGGGGCGGAGTGCCCGGCCGCCACGGCCGGCCCGGGCGTCGGCGTCCGACCGGTCGGTTGGGGAAGGCTGCTGAGGGCCCGTCATGGGCTCGGAATTTCGCACCATGCAAGTCTCAGAAGGAGTCCGTACCACTTTTGAGTGAGAACGGGGTCTGCGAATGAATCCGGGTTCGGCGGGGGTTCGGCGCCCCGTGATTGATCCTGCTCGCGCAAAGGATCGTTTGCGAGAGGCGTGCGAGGGGTCACTGTTCCGGTCGCGGGCGCCAGTCCCGCTGGGAAACCGTTACTTCAGATCGGAGAGGAGGCCGTCCAGGGCCTCCTTGAGGGCTCTGGCGTTGGCCGGATCGAACCACGTGTTGCGGATCCGCTCGTTGTTCCCTTTGGGCGTCTCGTGGTCGGCGGCGAGTTGGTGCAGAGGGCGGAGCTCGTCGCCCAGAGAGCGGCCGACGTTCTGGAAGAGGCCGCGCACATACCGGTCGGCGGCGTCGGGGGTGATGCCGTGGCCGGCGGCCCACGAGGTGAGCGTGGCGAGATAGGCGTAGTGAGCGGTGAGCGTCCCGGTCAGCGCGGAGAAGACGTTGAAGGAGTCCTCGTCCGCGACGGGAAGCACTCCGCCCAGCTGTTGGAAGAGAGAGTCCACGACCGGGTGCGAGGGGCAGGTCACGGTGACGGAGCGGCGCTCACGCACGGCGGGCAGCGGGATGGCGCGGACGATCGGGGCCTTGGTGGCGAGGGTCCGGCGCAAGTCGTCTGTGGCGATACCGGCCATCAGGTTGACCACGGTCTTGTCGCCGTCCACCATCAGCCCGGCAAGTGCCTTGTGGCGGTCCTGGCGGCGCACGGCAATGATCACCACCTCCGAGCGGTCCAGCACCGTCTGGTTGTCGGCACACCTGTGGACGCCCCGGAAACGCTCGGACAGTTCAGCGGCGGTGCGGGCTCCCCGGGGAGAGAGGAAGACGTCAGGCGACGCGCCGCCCCTGCTGCGCAGGCCCTCGACGATGGCCCGGCCGATCTCGCCCACCCCGATGATGCCGATGCTCTGCACTATGCCTTCCTCCATGGCGCTCGGTAGTCGTGACGTGTGTCGGTGCGGATCTGTACGGTCGCGATGCCTGCCGTCGGCTCCTCATCTAGGGACTCGGACGAAGCCGACGTCATGTCGGTCGCGGTTCTCTCCACAGCAATATGACCGCGACGACACCTGCCAGGCAGGGAAGCATCCCGGCCCAACCCAGCTCCGGCGGCAATCCGGTCGCGCCGGAGGTGTCCTTGGTCAGCAGCCCGGCCAGTCCGATGCCGGCGCCGAGCATCAACAGGACGGTCGCGACGGGGCGGGCCCACCGCTTGCCTGCCCTGACGGCCCAGGCCGCCGTGAGCCAGCCAAGGACGCCGAGCACTCCGATAACGGACGACACGACCAGGTAGGTCGTGACGGCCGAGTCGATCCGCGCCTGGGAGTAGCCGGGATAGCCGGCCCGGATGTGATCGGCCAGCAGATGGGTGGTGCCGAGGTCGACGTACGAGGCGATCGTCGCGAGGACAGTGAGCGCAAGGCCCACGGATACCGCTCCAAGCACTCCTCGGGCATGGGCCGGTCTTGTCATCAGAATTCTTCTCTCTTCATTGGGTCGATGCGGGCGAAGTGGTACAGGCCGATGAGGTCGGTACGCGGCCGTCGCGACGATGCTTCGCAGGCACGCCGCGGATCGTCGGACGAACCGGCTGGGACCACACCTCCGGCGAAGCGGTGGACTCTGTCCTGGCGGCCGGCGCGGTGGGGGCACCGTGCGGTGTGAGGGCCAGGCCGAGAAGTTCCTCGTTTGCCCCGTCGCCGTGGAAGCCGCCGGCGCCGAACACGGTGACATCGGGTCCCAGGGCGGGGTGCTTCGCTCCTCCGTCACTTGGCCATGGCTGCGCGGAGGAACGCGAGGATCTCTGCCTGGGCGGTCTCGGCCTGCGGTGCCACTCCAGGCAATGTGAGGAACGCGTGCTGTGCTTCCGGGTATTCGGAGAGCCGTACGGAGGTCCCTGCTTCGCGGAGCCGCTCGGCGTAGCGGCGGCCGTGGTCGGCGACCGCGTCATGGGTGGGCACGACCACGAGAGCCGGGGCGAGTCCGCTCAGGTCGTCCGCGTACAGCGGCGAGACTGCACCGGCGTCGTGTCCCGGTGGGACGGCGAGCCGCTGGAAGAGCCGCAATTGCGGCAAGGCTCGGGTCGGGCGGTATGCGTACTCGGCCATCGAGGGGTAGTCGAACATCGTTTCGGTCACGTCGACCGCGGGGTTGACCAGCACTTGCGCCCTGAGCTTCAGGCCGGCCTCCCTGGCTCGGATGGCCGTCAGCGCGCTGATCAGCGCGCCGCAGCTCTCACCGAAGACGGCCGTGCGCGCCGGGTCGATGCCCCACTGGGCGGCGTGCCGCACCACGTGCTGCAGCACGTCCCAGCCGTCGTCGGCGGCGTTCGCGAGCGGACTTTCCGGGGCGACGAGGCGGTGCTCGACCGAGACGACGAGGGCGTGCAGCCCCACGGCGAGGTGGCTGTTGGTCCAGTCGCACTGCACCGCCGTGCCCACGAAGCTGCCTCCGTGGACATGGACCACGAGGGGCAGGTCGCTTCGGGCGGTGGCCTCACCGTCGCCCGTCGGCAGCGGCCGGTACACCCGGACCGGCAGGACGCGGCCCGGCAGCGCAACGTCCTGCCACTCGATCGCGGCGCCGGGATCGGGTTCGCCAAGGAGCGCCCGCGCCGCGCTGGACGCCCGCCAGCCGTTCTCCACAGCACGGTAGGCGATCAGTTCCTCGGTCGTGATCGCCGAGAAGTCCGGCTGCGGCGGCCGCCTCACATCGGTGGTCTCATCCATGTCTTCTCCCTTGCTCTTCAGACGGTCGCGCACTCGGCGGGACTCGACGCCTATGCGAGGCCGGTGAGCCGCGCGGCCAGCTCACGGACCTGTTCGGGGCGCGGATTGGCACCGGTCAGCACCGTCGTCAACCGGTCGCCGGCGACCGCGCCTTCGGCGATCGCCGCCAGGACCGCCGCCCCCGCGGGTTTCAGAAGGGTCGCCAGTGTTCGCGCCGCCAGCTCCATGGCGGCGGCGATGGCGTGGTCGGGCACCAGGACGATCTCGTCCACCGGCGCGCGGGCCCGCCGCACCGAGGTCTCCAGCAAGTGCGCACCGCGATGCCGTCGGCGAAGGTGCGGACGTGTTCGAGGCGGACCGCGCGGCCGGCGACCGTCTCGGGCACGAACACCACGACCGGCATCCCGGGGAGCGTCCCGCGTAGGCGACGGCCTGCCCGAAGTTGCGCGAACTCGCGCACACCACCGGCATTCCGGGAGCCGGTGTGCTCAGCATCCGGCCGGCGCCCCGGCCCTTGACACCGCGCACCGGATTGGCCGTCTCCACTTTCACGGCCACCGCGCGGTCGCCCAACGCCGTGCACGACTGCTCGTCGAGGTACTGCGGGATATTGAGGAATACCGGATCGATCACCTGTACGGCGTGCTCGATGCGCGCCACATCCAGGTCCATGTGCCTCCCCTTCCGCTTCCGCGGGGCTGCGGACGTGACTGACGCTAGCCGGACGCTCGATCGAAGCGATTGAGATTTTTCGCGTCCAGGCGCAATAATTTTGTGTGCCTGAATCGCCGCCACCACGCCTGGACGAGATCGACGCTCTGCTGCTGGATCTGCTCCAGTACGACGTCGGACGCACGTTGCACGAGCTCGGTGAACGGGTCGGGCTCTCACCGAGCGCCGTCCAGCGCAGGATCGCCCGCTACCGCAAGGACGGCCTCATTGCCGGGCAGGTCGCCGTGCTCGACCCGCACCGCTTCGGCCCCACTGTCCTGGCGACGGTCCTGGTGACTCTGAATCAGGAATCGTTCGAACACCACCGCGTATTCGCCGAACGGATGCGAGGCGAACCACAGGTCCAGCAGTGCTACCGGGTCGCGGGGCCGTGGGACTACGTGATCGTCCTGGCGGCACGCAGCATGCGCGACTGTGGCCGCCTCGGCGACCGCCTGTTCAAGGCCGATGACAACATCAGGCGTTACGAGACCCTGGTGGCCTTCGACACCATCAAGACCGGTCTGGCTCTCCCGCTACCTGCCCCACAATCCCTGCGGTCTCAAGACCGCCAGCCTTGACGAGAAGGCAGCAGGTGTCCGCGGGCGGAAACTTCCGCAACCCCGATGACCAGTGTCGAGACCTCCACCACGGAATCCGCCCGTCGCCGACTCGCGGTTCCCTGCGGATCGTCGTCGAGACTGAGGGACGCCTCGGCTCTCATGCCCGGATCAACGGGGCCGGTCTGCCGGTTTGCTCATTCCTCGCTGCCATCGTCGTCCTCGTCCCAGTCGGGGGTGCCCGGTCCCGCAGTGGCCGCAGTACCCCGCTGGCCGGGGTGGAGGCGCGGAAGCTGTAGTGGCCGAGCAGGTTCAGGTTGCGGTGCTTCAGCGGGGAGAGGCGGGCCATGTCCTGGCCCGCGATCTCGTGGCCCTCGGCGCGGAGTTGGGTGACGGCGGCGTCGATGTAGCGGGGGTCCACAGCACGATGGCGTTCAGGGCCAGGCCGAGCGCGCCGAGTTGGTCCTCCATACCGTCGCGGTACGCCTGGTGGATGGTGCCGCGCTTGCCGTGGCACACGTCCCGGGCGAGCCTGTGGCGGGATTCCTGCGCGGTGTGCTGCCGGTTCATCTGCCTTCGGTAGGTGTCGTCGACCGGGTCCACGACGCGCAGCAGGTGCTCGGTCTTGGCGATCCGCCCGTACTCGGCGAACGCCTGCCCCAGCGGGGTCGGGCGGCCCTCGCGGCCGAACATCCGCAGCAGGTCGTACGCCCTGACCTGGTTGGTGACCAGGGAACCTGCGACCCGCAGCATGTCCGGCCAGTGGTGATCACCTTGTTCAGGTTCACGCGGTTGCGGGCCAGATCCTCCAGCACCCCGTACGTTCCCGTCTCCACGCCGGGCATGGTCGCCCGCCAGGACCGTTACACCGTGAGACGGCCGCGCGCGGCCGAACGGGCCGACCGGCCGGAGCCGGTCGGCCCGTCGGCCGTCGCGCGGCCACCGGTTTCCTCAGGGCTGAGCCGCGCGGCTCAGCCCGTTCAGCCGGCCGGGGGGACGTACTTGTAGCCCACCCGGCGCACCGTGACGATCCGCTCCCGGTAGGCCGGCCCCAACTTCCGCCGCAGCCTGGCCACATGGACGTCCACCGTGCGCTGGTCCCCGACGGGGCCGTAGCCCCAGATCGTGGCGACCAGCGACTCCCGGGTGTAGACCCGGTGCGGATGGCGCACCAGGTGCGCCAACAGCTCGAACTCCAGGTATGTCAGGCGCAGCGGAACGCCGTCCACGGTCGCGGTGCGTTCCTCGGTGTCGACCACGATGCCCCGGGAGCCGGGGGGCTCCTCGGGTGCGACGGCGGCCGGCCGGAGCGGGGTGGTCAACGCGCCCTGCGCGGCGAGCAGTTCGGTGAGCTGCGCCGGCTGGGTGCCGGCCGGGGCCAGCACCAGATAGCCGACCAGCGGCACGGAGCCGTCCGCCGTCTGGCTCTCCGGCGCCAGGGTCACCGTCACATCGGAGAGTTCGGACAGGTCGGGGAGCGCGGTAAGGTGCCGCATCTTCGGCTCCTTCCTTCCTTGGGTCTTCGAAGGGTCAGGCCGCCGAGGCGGGGGTGTAGTGCTCCGCGACGTCGCCCTCGACGACGCGGCTGCGCTCTCCGTCGACGCCGACGGGAACGTCCCCGGCGACGGTCACCCGGTGGAGCAGGCGGGGCAGGGTGCCGTAGTCGTCGGGCGCGTAGTGCTGGGTGCTGCGGTTGTCGAAGATCACCAGGTCGCCGGGGGCCCAGCTCCAGCGCACGACGTTCTCCGGGCGGGTCACATAGCCCTGGAGGATGCGCAGCAGGTCGCGGGAGTCGTCGGCGTTGAAGCCGACGAGGCGCTGGGCGAACCCGCCGATGAACAGGCCGCGTTCACCGCTCTCGGGGTGCACCCGGACCACGGGGTGGGCGGTGCGGTACCGGCGGGAGACGAACTGCCGGCGGTGTTCGGCGGCCCGGGCGGTCTTCGGCTCGGCGTAGTCGTGGTCGTTGGTGTGCACCGCCCACAGGCGGTCGGCCAGCTCGCGCAGCGCCTCGGGCAGGTCGCGGTAGGCGGTGGCCGTGTTGGCGATCAGGGTGTTGCCGCCGTAGGGCGGGACCACCAGGCTGCGCAGGGTGGTCGCCTTGGGCGGGGTGCGGATGAACGTGACGTCGGTGTGCCACCGGTTGGAGCGCACCCCGTCGCCGTCGACGGCGAGGATGTTGGGCTGGCCGTCGGCCGAGCCGACGGTGGGGTGGGCAGTGGTCAACTCGCCGAAGAGCGAGGCGAACCGGAGCTGGGCGGCGTCGTCGAGCGACTGCCCACGGAAGAAGAGCGCCTTGTGCTCGATGAGGGCGCCGTTGATCTCGCCGACCACGGCCGGGTCGATCGGGCGGGAGATGTCGACGCCGAGGATCTCGGCGCCGATGCGGCCGCCGATCCTGCGAATGTCGAAATCACTGCTGGTCATGGTCCCTGCTGCCTTTCCCTGACGGAAATTCGCGTCCTGTGACGGGTGGGGCGTGGTGGCCCCGAGGCAGCCGCGAAATTCCCCTGGCCCACCGAGAACCGTGACCGTGCGGTGGTTCCTCCGGAACTCCGTGGATTCCGGTTCCGCGCGGCGTTTTCGGCCGGAGGCCGTTGGACGGCGTGGAACGGAGTCGTGAAAGGCTCGGAGTTGTCCGGAATGGTGCGGAACCGCCGTGCTGGTGAACGGAGTCGGTGGGCCGGCGCATCGTGGGGGTGCACGCGGGGAGGCGATGCACGGGAACGAACGCGCCGAGGAAGTGCGTCGGCTGGTCGCTGTTTCAGCGTCCGACGGCACAGATCGCGCTGGCCTGCCGCCGAAGATCGACGTGCAGCCGCGCTACGAGAAAGTCAGCCTGACTCACGATATGTGAGAATGCCAGCCCCCTTTGGTCGCCGTCAAGATTGTGGTGTTCCGTCTCACATCACGGGACAACGGGCGTCCACTTCCCGATATCGCGGGGCGCGTTCCTCCGTGTGGCGGCGGGGGGTTGGCGCGTGGTTCGCGAGGCGGAAGCCCCGGGCGCACTTGACCGGGGAGGAGGTCTCGCGGTACTTCTTTCGCCATGCCGACCAGCAAGCGCCTTTTCTCGCGGTGCCATGTGGATCTCGTCCGCGTGGCCAGCGCGCTGTGTCGTCGCGGCCGTCTCTGAGCGCCGTCTCCGCACCGCCCCCGCCGGGGCGGTCCCGAACGCCTGAGGGAACGGCCGCGCCCGGTGGTCTCCCGTCGGGTGTGGTTCCCCGCGTTGCCGGTCGTCCCGGCTGAACGCCCTGCGGCCCCTGGCCGAGTTGCCTCCCCGGTCGAACCCGCCCGCATCACCACCCGTCTCGTGAGGATCGCCATGTCCACCGCCCTGTCCACCGCCTCGTCCTCGGACGTGACCGCCGCCGCGACGGCGTCCGCCGCCGCGCCGCCGCCCGTCGTCGAGAACCCGCGCACGCCCCAGGAGTTGGCCGCCACGGTGCGTGCCTACGCCGCCCGCGTGGACCTGTGGGAGCCGCTGGTGCGGTTCACCAGGCCGGAACGCTGGTGGCATCGGCTGGCCGCCGGCGCCGACCACGAGGTGTGGCTGCTGAGCTGGCTCCCGGGGCAGGGCACCGAGATCCACGACCACGGCGGCGCTTCCGGGGCGTTCGGGGTGGTGCGCGGGGAGCTGACCGAGCGCTCCTTCGTCCTGCCGGGAGCGGAGGCGCCCCGGCCGCCCCGGGTGCGCGGCCTGGCCGTCTCGGCGGTGCGCGCCTTCGGCCCGCGCCATGTGCACGAGGTGACCAACCTCGGCACGGAGCCGGCGGTGAGCATCCACGCCTATGCCCCGATCCTGAGCACCATGTCCTACTACACCGAGGCCGGGGACGGCGCGCTGCTGTTGCACCGCACCGACCCGATCGAGGACTGAGGGAACCCCGATGAGCGAGGCACGGACCACCCGCACCACCATCGAGGGGCAACTCGCCCTGGCGCGCGAGGCGTTGGACCGGGTCACGGCCGAGGAGGCCTACCGGGAGTGGCGCGCCGGCGCGGTGCTGGTGGACACCCGCATCCACGAGCAGCGCGCCCAGGACGGCACGGTGCCGGGTGCCCTGGTGATCGAGCGCAACCACCTGGAGTGGCGCTGCGACCCCGACAGCGGGGCCAGCGTGCCGGAGGCCGTCGACACCGAGGTGCGCTGGATCGTGCTCTGCGACGAGGGCTACGCATCCTCCCTGGCGGCGGCCTCGCTGCGGACGTTGGGCCTGAGCCGGGCGACCGATGTGATCGGCGGCTTCCAGAGCTGGCGCGCCGCCGGCCTGCCGGTGACCCCGCCCCGGCCCGCCGCCCAGCCGGCCGAACGCCGCGCGGCCTGAGCCGAATCCCGCGCGGCCTGACCCACGCCACGGGGGCCCGCCGGGCCGGCGCCGCGCGGCGGACGGCCGCCGCCCGCCGGCCCTTCGGGCGGCCGCCTCCGGGCAACGGCCGGGACGCCTCAACCCGCCAGGGCCCTGGCCTCCTTCTCCACCGGGAGGCCGACCGGGGAACGCTGACCGCCCAGCCGGGTGTCCGGCGGCAGGGTGGCCAGCCAGGCCCAGGTGTCCCGGACCGTCTCGGCGACCGGGCGCACCGTCAGGCCCGTCGCCAGCGCCCGGGAGACGTCGGAGCCGTGCATCGCCGCGTGCAGCGGACCCGGCGGGAGCCACACCGGCAGCTCGGTCCACGGCTCGATGTCGGCGGCCTCGATCTCCTCCGGCGTCAGCCAGCGGAACGTCGCGTCGGAGCCGGTGACCGCGCGGCAGTGCTCCAACAGCTCGCCCATGGTGCTCGCCCCCGGCGGGCTCACCAGGTCGTAGGGGCCGTGCAGTCCCTCGGCCGCCGCGTTCAGCGTCCAGGCCGCCAGGTCCCTGATGTCCAGGTACTGGAGCGGCAGTTCGACCGGTCCTGGGGCCACCACCTCGCCGCCGCGCGCGATCCGCCGGAGCCACCAGGGCAGCCGGCCCACCATCTCGTACGGGCCCAGCAGCAGGCCACAGCGCACCAGCAGGGAACGTTCGGCGCCGAACTCCCGCTCCACGGCCAGCTCGGCGCCCCGCTTGTCCGCCGCGTACTCCGTCTGCCCCGCGTCCGGATCGCCCTCCACCAGCGGGGCGGACTCGTCCGCCCCGGCCGGCGACGGAAAGCGGTAGACGGAACGCGAGGAGACATAGGCGTAGCGGCCGGCCCGACCGGCCAGCAGCCGCGCCGTGTCCCGCACCGCCGTGGGCGCCCAGCTCCAGGTGTCCACGACCAGGTCCCACTCGCCCCGCTCCAGCGCGGCCAGCCCCTCGGGGGCCAGCCGGTCGCCGTGCAGCGACCGCACCCCCGGCGGGTCCGGGTTGCTGCCCCGGTTGAACACCGTGACCTCCCAGCCCCGCGCCAACGCCTCGTCCACCAGGGCGGGACCGGCGAACGCCGTGCCGCCCAGCACCAGTACCTTCATGGGCCCCACCCTGCCCGGCCGGCCCCGGCCGGCCAAGGCGGCTCTCCCCTGGGCGAATTCGCCGAGAGCAGAGCCATGTCAGCACGCCGACCAGCGGCCCGACCAGCCCCCACAGGGCGGCGACCAGCCGAAGGGCCGGCCCGGGGCGGCCCGTAGCCTGGACCGCGTGAACGAGCCTCTCTCCGCCGACGGCGGCCTGACCCTCCGGCGCTGGCGGGACAGCGACCTGCCGGCCGTCCGCGACGCCTTCAACGAGCCCGGAATGTACGCGCAGTTCGGCACGGTGCTGGAGGAGGGCCGGGTCGACGAGGCGGCGGCCGGCCGCTGGATAGCCCGCCACGGCGAACGGTGGGAGCAGGGCAGCGCCTACTCCTGGGCGGTGACCGACGGCACCGGGCCCGGCGCCGCGCTCCTGGGCCATGTCGCGGTGAGCAACGTGAACCATGTGCACGACGGCGGCTGGGTCTCCTACTGGACCGTCGGCGCCGCCCGCCGCCGGGGCGTGGCCAGCGCGGCCGTGCGCGCCCTGACCGCCTGGTGCTTCACGGAACTGGGACTCTTCCGACTGGAGTTGGGGCACCGGGTGGACAACGAGGCGTCCTGCCGGGTGGCCCTGGCGGCGGGCTACGCGGTCGAGGGCCGGCAGCGGGCCAAGCTGCGCTACGGCTCCGTCCGCCACGACGTCGAGACCCACGCCCGCCTCGCCACCGACTGAGCTGCCGGGCGCGGCCGTCCGCCATCCCGTCCCCCGCCTAGCCATCGTCCCGCTCCGCCCCGCCCGGCTCCGCCTCGTCGAGCAGCGCCAACAGGGCCGTGACCGTGCGCCAGTTCCGCCCGGTGGCGCGCTCGCCGACCACGCGGCCGACCAGCCGCGCGCCCAGCCGGCTCCGCCCCATCCCGCCCGGGAAGTAGGCGAACACCTCGCGCTCCCCCAGCCGCAGCTCGTCCGGCGCGAACTCCGCCGGATCGAGCCCGGCGACCGGCAGCCCCGCCACCGGGGCGCCGAGGAAGAGCACCAGCAGCTTCGACGCGTCGAGATCCTCCGCAGGGAACGGGCAGCGCCGCGCCGCCCCGCGCAGCTCCTCGGCGGTCAGCACCAGGCAGTCCACCGGGAAGCCGAAGCGCTCCTCGACCACGGCCGAGATCTCCGCCGCCAACTCCTCCGTTTCCCCCGGCGGCGCCGTGAACACGACGTTCCCGCTGTGGAGATGGGTGCGGACCGCGCCGAAGCCGCGCGCGGCCAGCGCCTCCCGCAGCGCGGCCATCGGCACCTTCCGCCGGCCGCCGACGTTGACGCCTCTCAGCAGCGCCACCCTGGCCGCGGACTCCCTCTGTTCACTCATGGTGACGAAGATAGGGGAGGCTACTGACAATCCGTTGTTTCCCCTGGTGAGAGGCGTTCAGGCGAGCCCGGGTTGGGCGGTCAGGAGACGGACCTGGAGTGCTCCCAGGCCCACTCGAACTCCTCGCGGTAGGTCTCGAAGAGGCTCAGCTCGTCGTCCGGCCGCTCCTCGCGTCCCACGATCTCCCGCCCGGCCCGCCGCAGCACCAGCGCCGGGGTCTCCACTCCCCTGCTGCGCCGCAGATAGGACTGGATCACCGCGACGCCCTCCGCGCTGTCGCCGTCGACGAAGTAGGCGCTGAACCGGGGCGTGTCGTCGAACACATGGATCTCGAACGCCTCCTGGTCCCGCACCCGGGCCCGCACCCGCCGGACCTGGAGGATGTTGGTCTCCACCGCGCGCCCCAACTCGCCCCGTTTGAGGCCGAGTTCCCGCTCGCGTCGGCGCATCGCGCCGCTGGCCGGGTTGAGGAAGAGCAGCCGGGTGCGACAGCCGGACTCGGCCAGCCGCGCCAGCCGCCGCCCCGGGTAGTTCTGCACCAGCAGCCCCAGACCTATACCCATCGCGTCCAGTCGCCTGGCGCCGCCGAAGAGTTCTTCGGCCGGCAGCTGCCGTTGCAGCCGCACCCGGTCCGGGTGCACACCCGCCACATCGGTGAACCGGTCGCCCACCAGCTGCTCCACCACATCGGCCGGCAGCCGCCCCTCCTCGGCCGGCGCGCTGGAGTCCAGCAGCCGCAACAGCCGGGCGCAGCCGCGTTCCGCCTGCTCCAGCACGGCCCGGTTGATGCCCCGGTTGCGGCTGACCGCGCTGCGCGCCACCTCCAGTTCGTCCAGCGTCAGCTCAAGCTCGCGCCGGTTGTCGAAATACGGCGCGAAGCACGGCCAGTGCTGCACCATGAGTTCACGCAACTGAGGCAGGGTCAGAAAGGCGAGCACCGTGTCATCGGCAGGATCGAGCAAGTGTCCCTTGCGGCGGCTCACCTCGCGCAGCGCGGCCGCCCGCTGCACCCACTCCTGGCCGGTCGGGCCGGCCGCCGCCATCTCCCACTCCGCGCCGTGCACCGGCTCGTACACCGGGCGCAACACCGCGCCGACCACCGAACGCAGCCGCTGCTCCACCAGGTTGAGCCAGACATACGCCCGCCCGGCGCGCTCCACGCGCACCCGAACCTCCGACCAGTCCTCGGCGCTCCACTCCAGGTCGGCCCCTATCTCCATGGGTCGTGGCACCGGTACGGCCCCGGCCGGCGCCTCGGCGGTCTCGCCGCCGTTGCCCGATGGCAGCTCCAGGCCCGAAGAGCCCACCGTTCGTACCGCCTTCCGCGCCACTGATGGATCAAGGAAGCCTACTGTGGCACGCCCCGACCACGCAGCAAGATCCCACAACCCCCGCGCTTGCCGGCGCCCGGCTTGGGGCAGGCGACTTCCATGACGGCCACGCGCGTGCCCACGTCAACGTACCGGCTCCAGCTGGGCCCCGACCTCCCGTTCGCCGCCGCCGAGCAGGTGGTGCCGCACGCGGCCTCGCTGGGCGTCTCCCATCTGCACCTCTCCCCCGTGCTGGACGCGGTCCCCGGCTCCGGGCACGGCTACGACGTCACCGACCACACCAGGGTCCGCCCCGAACTCGGCGGCGAGGAGGGCCTGCGGCGGCTGGCGGCCACCGCACGGGACCACGGCCTGGGGCTGGTGCTGGACATCGTGCCCAACCACATGGCGCTGCCCGCCGACACCCGCCGCAACGCGCCGCTGTGGCAGGTGCTCAGGGAGGGGCGCGAGTCGCCGGCCGCGCGCTGGTTCGACATCGACTGGGACGCCGGCGACGGCCGGGTGCTGTTGCCGGTGCTCGGCGGACCGCTGGGCGAGGAGCTGTGCCGACTGTCAGTGGACGGCGATACTCTCCGTTACGCCGATCACCTTCTGCCCCTGAGAGCCGACACCGAGGAGCTGCCCCTGCCCGACCTGCTGGACGCCCAGCACTACCGCCTCGCCTGGTGGCGGCTGGGCCGCAGCGAGGTGAACTACCGCAGGTTCTTCACCATCAGCGACCTGATCGCGATCCGCGTCGAGGACCCCGAGATCTTCCGGGCCAGCCACGCCCTGGTGCTGCGCCTGCTGGCCGACGGGGTGATCGACGGGTTCCGCGTCGACCATCCCGACGGGCTGGCCGACCCCGGCGGGTATCTGGCCCGGCTGCACGAGGAGACCGGCGGCGCCTGGATCGTCGCGGAGAAGATCCTGGGCTCGGGAGAGCAGCTCCCGGGCGGCTGGCCGATCGCCGGCACCACCGGCTATGACGCGCTGCGGCACCTGGACGCGCTCTTTGTCGACCCGGAGGGCTGGGCCGAACTCACCGAGCACTACCGGGCGTTCACCGGCGCCCCGCCCGACCAGGGCGGCGCGTGGGAGGCCACGGTGCGCCGCGCGGCGTACCGCATGATCAACCACGAGCTGGTCGCCGAGCGCGAGCGGCTGGTGCGGGTCGCGCTGCGCATCTGCCGCTCGGTCGACGGGCTGCGCCGTCGGGACCACGCGCCCTGGGCGCTGCGCACCGCGATCACCGAACTGCTGGTCAGGCTCCCGGTCTACCGCCCCTATGCGACCGCCGACGCGCCCCCCTCGCCGGTGGACGAGGCGCTGCTGGCCACGGCGGCCGACGGCGCCAGGGCGGCGTTCCGGGTGCCCGCCGAGGCGTCGGCCGTCGCCACGGTGCGCGACCTGGCGCTCGGCCTGTTCGGCGAGGACGCCGACCGGGCCGACTTCCGGGTGCGCTTCGCGCAGGTCTCCTCGGCGCTGCGCGCCAAGGCCGTGGAGGACACGGCCTGTTACCGCTACACCCCGCTGCTCTCGGCCGCCGAGGTGGGCGGCGACCCCGGCGCGCCCGCGCTGCCACCCGCCACCTTCCACGCCTTCTGCTCCCGGACACAGCGGGACTGGCCGCTGACCGGCACGGTGTTGAGCACCCACGACACCAAGCGCAGCGGCGACGTGCGCGCCGCCCAGGCCACCCTCACCGAGCGCCCAAGAGACTGGGCCGCCCTGGTCACCCAGCTCACCGAGGCCACCGCGGCGAGCGGCGCCCGGGCCCCCGACCCGCACCTGGCGTGGTCGACCTGGCAGACGGCGTTCGGGCTCGGCAGCCCGGACCGCGACCGGCTGCTGGCCACCCAGCTGAAGACGGCGCGCGAGGCCGCGCTCCACACCAGCTGGACCGAGCGGAACGAGGAGTACGAGGCGAGCCTTGAGCGCTTCGTGCTGGCCGGCCCCTGCGGGCAGCCGTTCTACCAACTCGCCGAGTTCGCGGCCGGGTTGGCGCCGGCGATCCGGTCCAACGTGCTGGGCGCCACGCTGCTGCACCTGACCATGCCCGGCGTGCCCGATGTCTACCGGGGCAGCGAGGGGCACTATCCGGCCCTGGTCGACCCGGACAACCGCAGGCCGCCCCGGCTGCCCGTCGCCCAACTCGCCGCGCTCGACGGAGCCGGCCCCGCCGAGGGCCACGACCTGGCCACCGAGAAGCTGCGGCTGACGGCGACCGCGCTGCGGCTGCGCCGCGCACACCCGGAGTGGTTCGGCCCACGGGGCGGCTACCAGCCGCTGTTCGCGGAGGGGCGGGCGGCGAACCACTGCGTCGCCTTCGTCCGCGCCGACCGGGCGCTCACCGCCGTCACCCGCCTCTCCCACCGCCTCACCGCCGAGGGCGGCTGGGGCGACACCCGGCTCGCCCTGCCCCCCGGCGAGTGGCGCAGCACGTTGACCGGCCAACGCCACCGCGAGCGCGTGGAGTTGAGCCGCCTGTTCGCGACCGAGCCGGTGGCCCTGCTGGTCAACGAGAGCTGAGCGTAGCCCGACGGGACGGGGCTGGCGCGCCGCCTTCCGGGCGGGGGCTGGCGCGCCGCCCTCGGGGAGGGGACGGGCGCCGTCCCCGTGAACGTCGGTCAAGAACAGGTAACGCACGAGTCTTTACACGCGACTCGGGCCCGCGTTACGGTCCGGAATTGGGAGCGCTCCCATGGACACCTTCCCCGGCCCCCTCCGGGAGATCGTCCATGTCCGCGCGCTCCTGGCCGACCCCCCACCTCATCACGGCGAAGGGACGCAACGCGATGAGAGACCACCAGAAGCGACGCGGTCTGCGGAAGCTCGGACTGCTGACGGTCGCCGCCACCGTGCCGGCCATGACCGCCGTGGTGTTCACCGGCGGCACCGCCTCCGCCCACGGCGCCCCCATGGACCCCGGCAGCCGGACCTACCTGTGCTGGAAGTACAGCGTCGGCGAGACCGGTGCGGTCAACCCCACCAACCCCGCCTGCGCCGCCGCCCTGGAGGCCAGCGGGGCGAACGGCTTCTACAACTGGTTCGCCGTGCTGCGCTCCGACGGCGCCGGCCGGACCGAGGGCTTCATCCCCGACGGCCAGCTGTGCAGCGGCGGGGCCACCGTCTACGACTTCTCCGGCTTCGACATCCCCAGCGAGGACTGGCCCACCACCCATCTGACCTCGGGCGCCGACTGGGAGTTCACCTACAACCCGTGGGCCCACCACCCCGGGACCTTCCACCAGTATGTGACCGTCGACGGCTGGGACCCCAACTCGCCCCTCACCTGGGACGACCTGGAGGACGAGCCCTTCCACTCCGAGACCGACCCGCCGTTCAGGGGCGGGGTGGGCGACGCCAACTCCGAGTACTACTGGAACGCCCAGCTGCCCGAGGGCAAGGAGGGGCGGCACATCATCTACACCGTCTGGGAGCGCTCGGACAGCCAGGAGACCTTCTACGGCTGCTCGGACGTGATCTTCGACGGCGGCAACGGCGAGGTGACCGTCCCCGGCGACGACACCGCCGCCTCGCCCGAAGCGATGACGGAGTTCACCGCGCCGGTCAACGAGGAGGGCGGCGCGCACGACGCCCACGCGGCGCACGCGGCGCAGGACGTGGCGGCCACCACGGGTGGCAGCGCGCGGACCGTCTTCCACGGGATGCTGCACAGCCTGACCAACTGACCAACTGACCAACTGACCAACCGAACCGAGCCCGCCGGCCCGGGGCGCCCCGCCCCGGCCGGTCGCTGAGACTCCGGCCTGTCGCCCCACCTCCCAGCCCCCGCTAGGGCGACAGGCCGGCTTTCCGCTGTCACCGTCCGGCGCGCGACCCGCGTTGTCAGTGCCGGGAGTTACGGTGTACCGGCACACACCACACGCCCGGGACCACACGCCCAGGGCCATCCACGCCGGACCACGCACCCGGGCCCGCGCACCGCACCGCCGCACACACGGCGGTCCACGGGCCGGACCGGCGCGCCCCGCACCGGGGTGACCTCGCCGAACGCCTCCGCACGCGGTCAACGTCACGGCCACGATGGGGCGTTGGACGGCGGCGCCGGCCAGCGGCGCCGACCGAGCACGAGTCGCCACAGCACGGCGGGCGCCGCAGCGTGGCGAGCCGTCGCAGCACGGCGGGCGCCGCAGCACGGCGAGCCGTCGCAGCGTGGCGAGTTGACGGCGCGCCCGGGCGTCGGGGCGCGGCGCGACGCGGCCCGTCAGCGCCTCAGCCCGTGGGTTCCCGGGGCGCCAGGCGGTAGGAGACCGCACCGAAGCGGACCTGGTCGCCCGCGCGGACGGGCACCGTGTCGGCGACCCGACGCCCGTTGACCCAGGTGCCGTTGGCCGAGCCGAGGTCGCGCAGGGTCCAGCCGGTGGCCGTGCCGCGCAGCTGGGCGTGGTAGCGGGAGACGCTCGCGTCGTTCAGGCGCAGCCCGGAACCCGCCGCGCGGCCTATCGCCAACGGCTTGGGTCCCGGTGCCGGCAGCACCAGCTGGGGCAGCCGCTCGGCACGCCAGGCGAGGCGGAGCCGGTGGTGGAAGGCCGAGAGCCGGGTGACCGACTCCAGCAACCACCCCTTGTGGGGCGGCGGCGGGACCTCGCGGTGCGGCAGGTCCTCGACCAGTTCGGCCAGTTCGTCGGGGTGCCGGGCCGCCATGATCAACTCGATGCGCCTGAGCAGCGTGTCGGGCGAGATGCGCCCCTCGGCCATCCCCTCCTTGAGCACGTCCAGGGCCCGTTCGCGGTCCGCGTCGGAGACGCGCGGTCGCTGGGCCTCGGAGTCGGGCGTGGTCATGTTCGGGATTCTCGGGGACGTCCCGCCCGGCTGTCCAGATTCGCCCCGGGTGGGCTAGGGTGCGGGTGACGCCGAGGAGTTCGGCCCGATGGGCCGCCCGACGAGGAAGGAGGCGTTGACGATGATCCGCACACCCGTAGTTCGCGTCCCGCGCCTCCGCCCGGCTGTCCTCGGGCGTCCCAGCGACTGAGGCAAGAGCGCGGGGCGTTCCTTCCGAAGGGAACCCCGTGACCGACCTGGTCATCCGTCCGCTCGCCGAGGGCGAGCCCGGCGAGCTGTTCCGCTCGCTCTCCACCACGCTGCCCGACGACAACCTCGTGGGCCGCGCCATCCTTCCCCCGCCCAGGAACATCTTCGAACTCCGCTCAGCCGGCGGCGAGTACCGCCCCGAGTGGAGCTGGCTGGCGCTGCGCGACGGCGCGGTGGTGGCCCGAGCCGCGTACTGGGGCGGCCCGTCCGACCAACAGCCCAAGCTGCTGGAGTACTTCGACTTCCTCGACCACGCCGACGGCGTGGCGCTGCTGCGCGCCGCGCCCTGGGACGTGGAGTACGAACTGCTGCTGCCCCCGGGCTGGCGCGAGCACCCGGCCGCGTTCCGGGCCGCCGAGCGCCGGATGGCGGCGGCCGAGGAGGCCGGCTACCGCCGGCTGACGGAGCGCTTCCACTACACCTGGACGCCCGACCGCGGCCTGCCCGAACGGCCGGGCCGGCTGACGTTCCGGCCCGAGCCGGACGACGACGTCGTGCTGGACGTGCTGGCCCGGGTGCACAGCGACACCAGGGACCACCACGCGCTGCGCGCCATCGAGGAGCACGGCGGCCCCGAGGCGGCGGCGCGCCAGGAGCTGGAGTTCTTCCACTGGTGTCCCTCGCCGCGCGAGTGGCTGCGCCTGGCGTACACGCCCGAGGGCGAGTTGGTGGGCATCCAGGTCCCGGCGCACAACCCGGGCGGCCCCTGCGTCGGCTTCGTGGGCGTGGTGCCCGAGCAGCGGGGCCACTCCTACGGCTTCGACCTGCTGGCCGAGTGCACCCACATGTTGGTGGCCGAGGGCGCCGAACGGATCGCCGCCGCCACGGACGTGGGCAACGTCGGCATGGCCGCCTCCTTCGCCCGGGCCGGTTATCCGATCAGACAGCACCGCTACTGCCTGGTCCGGGGCTGAAGGCCCCGCGTTTCCCGGCGGGGGGTCTGGCCTGAGCGGGGCGTGGCGCCCAGCATGGACCCATGTTGTTCGAGGTCTGGGCGCCACGAGCCCGTGAGGTCACGCTCCAGCTGAACGGCCGGCCGCTGCCGATGCGGCCGGCCCCCGGCGGCGAGGGGTGGTGGGAGGCGGAGGCGGACGCCGAGCCGGGGGCGCGCTACGGCTTCGCGCTGGACGGCGGGGAGGTGCTGCCCGACCCGCGCGGGCGCGCGCTCCCGGACGGGCCGGACGGGCTGAGCGCCGTCGTCGATCCCTCGCGCTTCCCCTGGCGGCACTCCTGGCGCGGCCGCGAGCTGGCCGGCGCGGTCCTCTACGAGCTGCACGTCGGCACGTTCACCGAGGCCGGCACGTTCGACGCGGCCGCCCAACACCTGCCGCATCTGGCGGAGTTGGGGATCACCCATGTGCAGCTGATGCCGGTCGCCCCGTTCCCCGGGCGGCACGGCTGGGGCTATGACGGGGTGGCGCCCTGGGCGGTGCACGAGCCCTACGGCGGGCCCGAGGGTCTGGCGCGGTTCGTGGACGCGGCGCACGAGCACGGGCTCGGCGTGGTGCTGGACGTGGTGCACAACCACCTCGGGCCCTCGGGCAACCGACTGCCCGCGTTCGGCCCCTACTTCACCGAGCGGCACCACACGCCGTGGGGCGCGGCGGTCAACCTGGACGGCCCCGACTCCGACCAGGTGCGCGCCTACTTCGTGGGCAGCGCGCTGGCGTTCCTGCGGGACTACCGGCTCGACGGGCTGCGGCTGGACGCGGTGCACGCGCTGGCCGACGACCGCGCCGAGCATGTGCTGGCCGAACTGTCGGCCGCCGTCGACGCGTTGGCGGAGGCGGAGCGGCGGCCGATGTTCCTGGTCGCCGAGTCCGACCGCAACGACCCGCGCACCGTCGCGCCGCGCGAGAGCCACGGCCACGGCCTGCACGCCCAGTGGAACGACGACTTCCACCACGCGCTGCACGCTGCCGTCACCGCCGAGTCCCAGGGCTACTACGGCGACTTCGCCCGCGCCCCGATCGCCGCCCTGGCCAAGGCGTTGACCTGCGGCTTCTTCCATGACGGCGGGTACTCGTCGTTTCGGGGCCGGCGGCACGGCCGGCCGTTGGACCGCTCGACGGTGCGGGCCCACCAACTGGTGGGCTACGCGCAGACCCACGACCAGGTGGGGAACCGGGCGTTGGGCGACCGGCTGGCGGCGCTGCTGGGCCCGGAGCGGTTGGCGCCGGTGGCGGCGCTGGTGCTGTGCGGCCCGTTCACGCCGATGCTGTTCATGGGCGAGGAGTGGGGCGCGACGACGCCCTGGCAGTACTTCACCGACCACCAGGACCCGGCGCTGGCGGCGGCGGTGCGGGACGGTCGGCGGCGGGAGTTCGCCACCCACGGCTGGACGGCGGCCGAGGTGCCCGACCCGCAGGACCCGGCGACGCGCGACCGTTCCTGCCTGGACTGGAACGAGCCGGTCAGGGAGCCGGCGAAGGCGGCGCTGCTGGAGTGGCACCGGAGGCTGATCGCGATCCGGCACCGCCATCTCCCGCCCGACCTGCGGCTGGACGCGGTGCGCTGCGACTTCGACGAGACGGCGCGGTGGCTGGTGCTGCACAACGGGCCGCTGACGGTCGCGGCCAACCTGGCGTCCGAGCCGGCGCTGTTGCCGCTGGGCCCCGGCCCGTTCGCGACGCTGGCGGCCAGCCACACCGAGGAGCGTCGTGACCCGCCGGACGGCGAGCTGTCGCTGCCGCCGCACGCGGCCCAGGTGCTGCTGCGGACCTGAGGCCCAGGACCACGGCGGGTCCTCAGCCGTCCGTCGCCAGGCGGACGGCGAGGCCGATCAGGACGACGCCCGAGACCTGTTCGAGGCGGCGGCGGACGGTGGGGCGGGCGAGGAGGGTCCGCATCCGGTCGACGCCCCAGACGTAGGTGGCGTAGTAGCCGACCTCGAAGACCGCCCAGATCGCGGCGAGCAGCACCATGGTCGGCAGGTGCGGAGCGCCGGCCGGGACGAACTGCGGCAGGAAGGCCATGGCGAAGATCCCGGCCTTGGGGTTGGCGAGGTTGAGCAGCAGCCCGGTGCGGTAGTAGTGGGCCCGGGAGCCCGGTTCGGCGTCGGGCCGCTCGGCGGCCAGCGACGCGCCGCTGCCGCGCCGCGCGGCGCGCAGCGTCTGGATGCCGAAGATGACCAACACCACGGCGCCGCCCAGCCGCAGAACGTCATAGGCCGCCTCGGACGCGTCCAGCAGCGCGGTCAGCCCGAACGCGGCGGCCAGGCCCCAGATGAACACGCCGCTCTCGTTCCCCAACACCGTCAGGAAGCCGGCCCTGCGGTCGCGCAGCGAGTTACGGATGATCAGGACGGTGCCGGGCCCCGGCGAGGCCGCTATCAGCAGGCACGCGAGGAGGAACGCCGGGAGGTGACTCAACATGGGCCTCATCCTGCTCCCGCGTCACGGGCCACGGCCATGCGATTTCCGTACGCTGGCAGCTCCGTCGATTCTGGGAGGCAACGGTGCCCGAGCACACGGGTAGGGCCGACGAGGTGCTGGTGGTGGGCACTTCGGGCGTCGACACCATCGTCCGCGTCGAGCGGCTGGCGGTGCCGGAGGGCGATCTGGCGCATGTGGAGCCGATCCGCGACTATGTGGCGCACTCGGGCACCGGCTGGGCGTTGGGCTTCCACGCGCTGGGGCGGCCCACCAGCTATCTGACGTATCTCGGCGACGACACCCAGGGCCGGCTGGTCGGCGAGCGATTTCGCGCGGCGGGGCTGAGGTTCGAGGCGCTGCCGGCGCCGCTCGGCACCTCGCGGAGCGTCAACCTGGTGGACGCCGAGGGCCGGCGGTTCTCGTTCTACGACGGCCGGCTGCCGTGGGAGCTGCGGCTGCCGCCGGAGGTGGCGCTGCCGTATCTGGAGCGCGCGGCCCATGTGCACGTGGGGCCGGCCGGGTTCACCCGCGACCTGCCGGCGGAGCTGGCCGACCGGCCGGTGACCACCTCGACCGACGTGCACGCCTGGGACGGGCGGGACGCCGCGATGCTGCCGTGGGCGCTGGGCGTGGACTACTTCTTCATGAGCGCGGCCGCACTCGGCGACCGGGCCGCCGGGGTGCTGGAGTCGGTGGTGGAACGGGGCAGGGCGCGGGTGGCGGTGGCCACTGACGGCGCGCGGGGCTGCCAGGTGCTGGCCCGCCCCGAGGCCGGCGGCGACGGGCGGGTGCGGCGCTTCCCCGCCGTGACGCCGCCCCGCGCCGTGGTGGACAGCAACGGGGCGGGCGACGCGTTCGCGACCGCGTTCCTGCACGCGCACCTGGACGGCGCGCCGCTGGAGCGCTGCGTGCTGGCCGGCGCGATCTCCGGCGCGTTCGCCGCCACCCAGCACGGCACGCACGAACGGCACATCACCGTCGACGAGTTGGCGGCGGCGACGGCGGAGATCACCGGCGAGACCACCGGCGAGGGAGAGGGCGCCGTCAGTCGGTCGGGTCCAGCCGGATGGCGATGGAGTTGATGCAGTACCGCAGGTCGGTGGGGGTGCCATAGCCCTCGCCCGCGAAGACATGGCCCAGGTGCGAGCCGCAGGTGCGGCAGAGCACCTCGGTGCGGGGCCGGCCCGGCAGCGAGTCGTCCGGGCGGGTCTCCACCGCGTCGCTGTCCGCCGGGTCGAAGAACGAGGGCCAGCCGCAGTGCGACTCGAACTTCGTGTCCGAGCGGAACAGCTCGGCGCCGCAGGCCCGGCAGTGGTAGACGCCCTCGGTCTTGGTGTCGGTGTACTCGCCGGTGAACGCCGGCTCGGTGCCGGCCTGGCGCAGCACCCGGTACTCCTCGTCGGACAGCTCCGCGCGCCACTCGTCGTCGGACTTCTCGACCTTGTACGTCATGGTGACTCCTTCGGGTCTTCTCGGTGGCCGGGTCTTCTCGGTGGGGGCCGCGCCCGGCCGCGTCAGGCGGCGAGCCGCCCCAGGATGAGCGGCCCCAGCTCGGTGACGTCGCCGGCCCCCATGGTGAGAACCAGGTCGCCAGGCCCGGCGATTCCCGCGACCGCGTCGGGCACGGCGTTCCTGGTCGGCACCGCCGTGACCTCGGCGCCGTGGCGGCGGGCCGCGTCCACGATCAGCGCGCTGGTGACGCCGGGGATCGGGTCCTCCCTGGCGGGATAGATCTCCAGCACCAGGCTGGCGTCGGCCAGGGCCAGCGCCCGGCCCATCTCGGCGCCCAACTCCCGGGTGCGGCTGAAGAGGTGCGGCTGGAAGACGACCAGCACCCGGCCCTCCCCCGCGCCGTCCCTGATCGCCTCCAGGTCGGCGGCCATCTCGGTGGGGTGGTGGGCGTAGGAGTCGATCACCCGCACCCCGCCGGCCTCGCCCTTGAACTGGAGGCGGCGGCGCACCCCCGTGTAGCTGGCGAGCGCGGCGGCCAGCGCGGCGGCCGGCACCCCGGCCGCGACGCCGGCGGCCAGCGCGGCGACCGCGTTGTGCGCGTAGTGCCGGCCGGGGACTGACACCTCGAACGTGAGCTTCTCGCCGCCGAGTTCGACGGTGACCTCGCTGGTCAGGCCCTTCGGCCGGAGCCCGGTCACCCGCACGTCGGCGTCGGCCGCCTCGCCGTAGGTGACCACGGTCAGCTCGGGGCGCCCGGCCAGGCGCGCGGTGAGCTTGCGCGCGCCCTCCTGGTCCGCGTTGATCACCAGCGTGCCGCCGGGCCTGATGCCCGCCACGAAGGTCTCGAACGAGTCGTAGATCTCGTCCATCGAGGCGTAGTTGGCGTGGTGGTCCAGCTCCACGTTGAGGATGATCGCCACCTCGGGCCGGAAGTGGTGGAAGCTGCGGTCGCTCTCGTCGGCCTCGACGACGAAGAGGTCGCCGGTGCCCTGCGCCGCGTTGGAGCCGGGCACGTCCAGGTCGCCGCCGATGGCGTAGGACGGCGAGAGGCCGAGGGTGGTCAGGGCGACGGCCAGCATCGAGGTGGTGGTCGTCTTGCCGTGGGTGCCGGCGACGGCGATGGAGCGAGTGCCGGCCAGCAGCGCGGCCAGCGCCTCCGCCCGGTGGATCACGGGCAGCGCGCGGCGGGCGGCCTCGACCAGCTCGGGGTTGTCCTGCCGGATGGCGCTGGACACGACGACGCAGGTGGCGTCGCCCGCGAGGTGTTCGGCCCGGTGGCCGACGTGGGTGGTGACGCCCAGTGCGGTGAGCGCGGCGGTGGTCTCCGAGGCGCGGGAGTCGCTGCCGGCGACGGCGGCGCCGCGCCCGGCCAGCAGCTTGGCGATGCCCGACATGCCGGCACCGCCGATGCCGATGAAGTGCGGTCGTTCCATCCCGGGTGGGATCGCCGTGGTCATCGTCCGTCTCCCTGCTCAACCTGCTCGACGCGGTAGCCCGCCGATTGTCGCACCCGCCCGGCGCCGGGCCGCGCAGGGCCGGCCGGGGGCTCCTTGGCCCGGGCCGGGCGGACCGGGCGGACCGGGCTACTCGGTGTGGGCGAAGAGCCGCAGCACGGGGACCCCGACCCGGTGCCGGGCGCGGGAGGCCCAGTCGCGGTGGAACAGCTCCTCGACGTAGTGCGGCGCGGTGAGCACCACCACCTCGTCGGCGCGGGTCTCCGCGACCACCGAGGCCAGCACGTCCAGCGGGCGGTCGGTCACCAGTTGGCCGACGGCCTCGGCGCCGGTGGCGCGCAGCGCGTCCAGCGAGTGGTCGAGCCCGCGCGCGGCCGGCGGCACGGCCTCCTCGCCCTCCGGCTCGTCCGGCTCCCGCACGGCGTCCCCGAACTCGCCCAGCGCCACGTCGTCCAACGCCCGCAGCAGCTGGTCCTGGTCGCCGCGCGGCTGCATCAGCACCACGAAGGACTGCTCCTCGTCGCCGTGCAGGGTGGTGACCAGCTCGGTGTCGGTGGGCACCAGGGGTTTCTCGATCATGAGGACAGTCGTGATCACGCTCTGCGCCCTTCGTCGGCCGGTCCGCGCTCCCCGTCGTGGCGAAACACCGTCGTTGACACGGCGTCGCGTCCCTTCAGTCTGCCCACACCAGAATAAGCGGAACGTCACATTCCGCAGATTGTCAGACCCTTCGGGCGTACGCCCCGGGCGCCCCACGTCGTGCGCCCCGCCCGGCCCCTCTCAGCCGGCGGGAGGCGTGGCGGAACGGTAGCGGTGGAAGAGGAAGCCGTCCTCCTCCAGCAGGTCGGTGAGCTGGAACGCGTGGGGCTCGGGCAGTTCGGGCCCGGTCGCGATCCTGGGCGCCGCGCCGAGCGCGAGCCGGGGTGCGACCGTCAGACACAGCTCGTCCAGCGCCCGCGCGCCGGCGAACGCGCCCAGCAGCCTGGGCCCGCCCTCGGCCAGCAGCCGGGTGAGGCCGCGGCCCGCCAGCTCGGCCCTGATCCGGTGCGGCTCGGCCGTGCCGCCCTCGCCGGCGATGACCACCTCGACGCCGGCCTCGGCCGCCGCCGCCAGCCGCGCCGGCGGGGCGCCCGCGCCGGTGACCACCAGCGTCGGCACGCTGGGCGCGGCGAACAGCGGCAGCGAGAAGTCGAGGTCGAGGCGGGAGCTGACCACGGCGATGGCAGCGGCCGGCGCCTGCCCGGCGGCGGCCCGCCGTTCCGCGAACTCGGCGCGGACGCGCGCGGGCCGGTAGCCCTCGCGGCGCACCGTCTCCGCACCCACCACCACGGCGTCGGCCAGCGCCCGCAGCACCCCGAAGACCCGCATGTCGGCCGGCCCGGAGAGCGGCTGGGAACGGTGGCCGTGGTGGGCGGCGCCGTCCAACGAGGCGACCATGTTGGCCCGCAGCCAGCAGCCGTCGGCCGCGACCGGCTCCGGGTAGGCGTAGTCCTCGGCGAGCCCGGCCAGCTCTTCCAGTCCTGGTGAGGCCAGTCCTGGCGAGGCCGACGCGGCGGCGGCGCGCGCGGGGGCGGGCGCGGGGTACAGGCGGCGCATGGGGCGCAGTCTGGCACAGCGGCCCGAACCGGCCGGTACCACCCGTCTGGCGTAGAATCGAAGACCGTGTCCACCCCCAGCGCACCCCAGTCGACCGGCCCGGACGGCGAGCCGCCGGCGCTCAGCGCCCGTTCGCCCCAGGTGCCGGCCGAGCGGCTGGCGGCGGAGCTGGTGCCGCCGCCGCGCTTCGACGCGGTCCGCTTCGACACCTATGTCCCCGACCCGGCGCAGTCGAGTCAGCGCGCCGCCGTCAAGGCGCTGGAGGACTTCGCCGCCACCCTCGACGGCGGGTCCGGGGGCGGCGGGCGGCGCGGGCTGCTGCGCGCGTTCTCCCGCAGGAGCGTGGCGACCGGGCCGCGCGGGGTCTATCTGGACGGCGGCTTCGGCGTCGGCAAGACGCATCTGCTCGCCTCGCTGTGGCACGCGGCCCCGGCGCCCCCGGAGCGGAAGGCGTTCGGCACGTTCGTCGAGCTGACCAACCTGGTCGGCGCGCTCGGCTTCCAGCAGACGGTGCGCACCCTCGCCGGCCATCAGCTGCTGTGCATCGACGAGTTCGAGCTGGACGACCCGGGCGACACGGTGCTGATCTCCTCGCTGCTGGCCCGGCTGGTCGAGGAGGGCGTCGCGCTGGCCGCCACCTCCAACACGCTGCCGGGGAAGCTGGGCGAGGGCCGGTTCGCCGCCGCCGACTTCCTGCGGGAGATCCAGGGCCTGGCCGCGCACTTCCGCCCGCTGCGGGTGGACGGCGAGGACTACCGCCACCGGGGCCTGCCCGAGGCGCCGCCGCCGAGGCCGACCGAGGAGGTGGTCGCGGCGGCCCGGGCCACCGACGGCGCGACGCTGGACGACTTCGGGGCGCTGCTCGACCATCTGTCCCGGGTCCACCCCAGCCGTTACGGGGCGCTCTGCGACGGCGTGGACCTGGTCTGCCTGACGGACGTGCGCCCGGTGCCCGACCAGACGACGGCGCTGCGGCTGGTGGTGCTGGCCGACCGGCTCTACGACCGGGAGATCCCGGTGCTGGCCTCGGGCGTGCCGTTCGACCGCCTCTTCAGCGAGGAGATGCGGCGGGGCGGCTACCGCAAGAAGTACTTCCGCGCCGTCTCCCGGCTGACCGCGCTGGCCAGGGACGCGGGCACGCCCGCCTGACCGGCCGCTCGGCCGCTCGGCCGCTCGGTCGCTCGGTCGCTCGGTCGCTCGGTCGCTCGGTCGCTCGGTCGCTCGGTCGCTCGGTCGCCGCCAACGACCACGGCCAGGTCGCCGTTTCCGGGCATTCGGGCGGGAAAGCTCAGATCCGGCTCAGAACCAGCTCAGAAGTACCTCAAATCCTCCCCGTTGCCCGGTTGTTGGGCGTCGGCGGGGGGATGGTGGTGACAGGGACAACCGGCGGGGGCCGGTCCCCGACGGGGATCACGGGGGCACACGGGGAACACGGGGAGGGGCCGATGGGGAACACGGATCGACTGGGCCTGGGGATCGGCTGGCGGCCCGAGCTGGCCGACGTCATCGAGGGCCTGCCGGGGATCGACTGGGTCGAGGTGGTCGCGGAGAACGTCTGCGCCGACCACCCGCCCGACGCCCTCCAACGCCTGCGGGCGCGGGGCACCACGGTGGTCCCGCACGGCGTCGGCCTCGGCCTGGGCGGCGCGGCGCGGCCTTCGCCCGCGCGGCTGGTGGAGTTGGCCTCGGTCGCCCAGGCGCTGGGCTCGCCGCTGGTCACCGAGCACATCGCGTTCGTCAGGTCCGGCGGCGCGCTGACCGGGACGCCCGCGATCGAGGCCGGCCACCTGCTCCCCGTGCCGCGCACCAGGGACGCGCTCGACGTGCTGTGCGCCAACGTCCGGATCGCCCAGGACGCGCTGCCCGTGCCGCTGGCGCTGGAGAACATCGCGACGCTCTTCTCCTGGCCCGACGAGGAGTTGACGGAGGCCCAGTTCCTGGGCGAGCTGGTGGAACGCACCGGGGTGCGGCTGCTGATCGACGTGGCCAACCTGCACACCAACCACGTCAACCGGGGCGAGGACCCGGCCGAGGCGCTGGCGGCGCTGCCACTGGAGGCGCTGGCCTATGTCCATGTCGCCGGCGGCGTGGAACGGGACGGGCTCTGGCACGACAGCCACGCCCACCCCGTTCCGCCGCAGGTGCTGGCGGTGCTGGACGAGCTGTGCGCGCGGGCCACGCCGCCGGGCGTGATGCTGGAGCGGGACGCCGACTTCCCCTCGCGCGGTGAGCTGGCCGGCGAGCTGGCCGCCATCCGCGCGGTGGTCGAGCGGGAGCGGGTGCGCCATGGCTGAGTCCCCGTCCGTCGCGCCGGGCGGCGAGCCCGGCGGGCTGGTGGCGGCCCGGCGCCGGCTGGCCGCCGCGCAGGACGCGCTGCTGGCCTCGCTGGTGGCCGGCGCGCCGCCGCCGGCCGGCTTCGACGAGGACCGACTGGCCGCCCAGCGGCGGGCGTTGGTTGCCAAGCGCGCGGGCGTGCTGGCGAAGGTGGCGCCCGAGCTGAAGGAGATCCTGGGCGAGGACTACCCGCGCGCGGTCCGCGCCTACGCGGCGCGGCACCCGCTGACCGGCGGCTACCGCCGGGACGCGGTCGCGCTGGCCCGCCAGCTGCTCGGCCCGGAGCCGGGCATCGAACTGAGCCCGAACGTCCGCCGGCGGCTGGCCCGTTGGCTGGACGAGCAGGAACCGCCCCGCCCCGGCCCGCTGCGCCGGGCGGTCAGGGGCATCAGGCCGCGCAGGCGGCGGGAGGAGAGGTGAGCGGGATGTGGCTCGCGCTGTCGATAGGCCCGGGGCTGCTGGCCCTGGCCGCCCTCGTCTGGGCCGGGTCCCTGCGGTCCCGTGCCCTGCCCAGCACGCCGGCCCTGGCGAAGCTCGGCGTCGGCACCGTCGCCGAGGCCGCGTTCCTGGCCGGCGGCCCGGAACGGGTCGCGGACACGGTCCTCGTCGGCCTGTGGGAGAAGGAACGCGTCACCATCGAGGACCGCTGGGTGCGGGTGGTGCGGCCGGTCGCCGACGACCCGCTGGAACGGGCGGCCCTCGCCGTCCTCGGCGAGGAGTGGGGCGCCCCGCTGGACCGGGTGCGCGCTGAGCTGATCGGCTCCCCGCTCGTGCGGGAGGTCGGCGAGGGCCTGGCGTCCCGTGGGCTGACCTATCTGCCGAGGGAACGCCGGGCCTGGGGGCGGGCCATCGTGCTCAGCCGGCTGGTCGCCGGCTTCGCCCTGCTCAGCGCGCCGTTCTCGCTGGTGGCGCTCAGCCTCGGCGAGCCGGCGCAGACGGTCTGGACGCTGCTGGGGCCGGCGCTGGGCCTGGTGGCGCTGATCGGCTCCTTCGTCCTCGCGCCGCCGTCCTCCTCGTTGCCGCCGCTGGGCCGGGAGACGATGCGTCAACTCCGCGCCTACCGGCCCCGGCTGCTCGACAGCCTGGCGGGCGCCGTGGCGTTGGGCGGGATCGCGGTGCTGGGCGGGGAGCTGGTCGAGCAGTTCCGTGGCGCGATCCTCGCGGCGGCCACGGCGCCGGCGGCCACCGCCACGTCGCCCTACTGGGGCGCGGGCTGCGGCGCCGCGGGCGGCTGCGGCGGTGACGGTGGAAGCGGAGGTGGCGGCTGCGGCGGCGGGAGCGGGGGCTGTGGCGGCGGAGGCGGCTGCGGGGGCGGCGGCTGCGGCGGGGGCTGACCACGGCCCGCCGCACCGAACCGGACCGCACCGCTCCGGGCCGCTCCGCACCGCTCCGGGCCGCTCCGCACCGCTCCGGGCCGGCGGCGCGGGCCGCGCGCCCAGCAACGCCGCGCCGCGCGCGCTCAGGCCAGCCCGGCCACCAGCTCGCCGACCGACCGGCGGCGGCCGGTGAAGAAGGGGATCTCCTCCCGCACGTGCCGCCGGGCACCGGAGGCCCGCAGATGGCGCATCAGGTCGACGATGCGGTGCAGTTCGTCGGCCTCGAACGCCAGAATCCACTCGTAGTCGCCCAACGAGAACGAGGCGACCGTGTTCGCCCGCACGTCCGGGTACCCGCGCGCCATCTTCCCGTGCTCGGCCAGCAGCGCCCGGCGCTCCTCGTCCGGCAGCAGATACCACTCGTAGGAGCGGACGAACGGGTAGACGCTGACGTAGTCGCGCGCCGTCTCGTCGGCCAGGAAGGCCGGGATGTGCGACTTGTTGAACTCGGCCGGCCGGTGCAACGCCATGTTCGACCACACCGGCTCCAGCAGCCGGCCCAGGCCGGTGCGGCGGAAGAGGTTGTACGCCTCCTGGAGCGCGTCCGAGGTGGCCGCGTGCCACCAGACCAGCACGTCCGCGTCCGCCCGCAGCCCGGAGACGTCATAGGTGCCGCGCACCACCACGTCCTTGGCGGCCAGCTGCTCGAAGAGGACGTCGACCTCCTCGGCGAGCCCGGACCGGTCCTCGGGCAGCACGTCCCGCAGCCGGAAGACCGACCAGAGCGTGTAGCGGATGGTGTCGTTCAGCTCCTTGGCGCGCTTGCCGGTGGGCTTCTCGGGTGCGTTCGTCATGGCGCCTATTCTCCCGCCTCGCCGTGCGGGCCCGTCGGCAGGGTGCGCAGCAGCTCGGCCGCCGCCTGCTCGGCGCCGCCGATGCACGCCGGGACGCCGACCCCGTCGTAGGCGGCGCCGCACAGGCCCAGCCCCGGCAGCCCGGCGAGGTACCCGCGCACCCGCGCGACCCGCGCGTCATGGCCGACGGTGTACTGCGGCAGCCCCTGCCACCAGCGGGTCACCACGCTGTCCACGGGGGTGGCGCGCAGCCCCGCCGCCTCGCCGAGGTCGTCCAAGGCGACGCGCACCAGGTCCGCGTCGTCCCACTCCAGCGCGCCCTCCTCGCCGAAGCGGCCGACGGAGACCCGCAGCACGAACAGCTCCGGGTCGGCGGCCGCCGCCCAGTCCCACTTGCCGCTGGTGAACGTCGCCGCCTTGATGGTCCGCCCCTCGACCGCCGGCACCAGGAAGCCGCTGCCGCGCGGCAGCGTGGCCAGCTCCGAGCGGCGGAAGGCCAGCGTGACGATGGCCATCGAGGCGTACTCGACCGAGCCCAACTCCCCGGCCGCCGCCGGCGCCTCGGCCGCCAGCAGCCGCGCGGCGGCCGGCGCGGGAACGGCCAGCAGCACCCCGTCGGCCGCGAGCGAACGCCCGTCGTCCAGCGCCGCGACCCAGCCACGCGCCGTGCGGCGCAGCCCGGTGACGGCGACGCCCGTCTCGATCACGGCGCCCCGCCCGGCCACGTCCTCGGCGACGGCGGCGGCCAGCGTGCCAACGCCGCCCTCGATCCCGGTGAAGACCGGGGTCCTGGCGCCCGCCGCCGAGGGCTCGGGGCGCAGCGAACGGACGGCGGCCAGCAGCGAGTCGTGCTTGCGGACCGCCTCGTAGAGCTTGGGCACGGCGGACCGCAGCGAGATCCGGTAGGCGTCGCCGGCGTAGACCCCGCCGAGCAGCGGGTCGACGAGCCGGTCCGCCACCTCGTTCCCCATCCGTTCGGCCACCAGCTGCCCGATGCCGACGTCCTCGTGGACGGCGAGCGGCGGCAGTTCGGCGTCCCGGGCGATGCGGGCCAGGCCGCTGTCGGAGAGCACCCCGGCCAGCGCGGCCGCGCTGTCGGGCACGCCCATGACCTGGCCCTGCGGCATCGGCCGCAGCTCGCCGCGCGTCCAGATCGCCGCGCTGGTCACGGCGGGCGGCCGCAGCGCGTCGCCGAGCCCGACGGCCCGCGCCAGTTCCGTCGCCTCCGGGCGTCTGGCCAGCAGCGACTCGGCGCCCAGGTCCACCTGGACGCCGGCGACGTGCCCGGTGTGGAGCTTGCCGCCCAGGCGCCGGTTCGACTCCAGGACGGTGACCCGGAGGCCGGCGGCGAGCAGCCGATGGGCGGCGGCGAGTCCGGAGATCCCGCCGCCGACGACGATCACATGCATGGGTCCACTGTCGCAGACGCCTTCCCGAGTCCTCCGTGTGACCTCATCGGAACCCGGCGGCGACAACCGGCGGCCGGCCAGCCCCGTCCAAGAGGTAACCGCTCCCGGTCAGTTGGGGGGCACTCCGCGGTCGCGCGACGACCGAGACGACGCGTCGAAGGGATCGACGCGAAAGGGGGATGCGACTCATGCGCCGAGGTAACCGGGGCGGCAGACGCCGCGCACCCGCGCTGGCCCTGGCCGCGCTGCTGGCGGGCGGGGCGTTGCTCGCCGGCTGCACCAGCTCAGGGATGGGGGACGAGTCCGGCGGCGACGCGGCGAACGAGGCGTCCGCCGAGTTCGACGGCACCGAGGACGCCGAGGGCGGACTGCCGTCGGAGGACGCCACCCGGGAGGGCGCCGAGGGCGAGGCGGGCGCCGAGGACTCGGCCGACCTGTCCACGGTCGCCGAGGTGCCCGACCCGTCCCAGCTGATCCAGACCGCGACGCTCACCGTCGCCGTGGAGAGCGTGCCGGAGAGCTATGCCGAGGCGGTGCGGCTGACCCAGGCCGCCGGCGGCTATGTCAGCGACGAGTCCACCACGGGCGGCGAGGACGAGCCGTACTCCACGTTGACCCTGCGCGTCCCCAAGGAGGGGTACGCGGGGCTGCTCGGCGACCTCGCCGAGCTGGGCGAGCTGTCCTCGCGCGAGCTGACCACCGAGGACGTGGGCGACCAGATCGTCGACACCGAGAGCCGCCTGGAGACCCAGCGGGAGAGCATCGACCGGGTGCGGGACCTGATGGAGGAGGCCACCACGCTCGACGAGATCGTCCGCCTGGAGTCCGAACTCAGCACCCGTCAGGCGGAGTTGGAGTCGCTGGAGGCGCGGCTGGAGGCGCTGCGCGGCCAGACCGCGATGGCGACCGTCACCCTGGAGCTGTACCGGGAGGGCGAGCCGGCGCCGCAGCCAGTCGAAGAGGAAGACGAGCGGCCCTCGGTGCTGGACGCGCTGCTGGGCGGCGTGGAGTTCGTCTGGCTGGTGCTGGTCTGGATCGCGATCGCGGTCGGCGCCGCGCTGCCGGTGGTCGCGCTGCTGGCCGTCCTGTGGCTGCTGTGGCGGCTGCTGCGCCCGCGCCTCCCGCTGGACCGGCTGCGGACCTCCCGGCCCGTTCCCCCGCCGCCGGTCGCCGCGCCGCCGCCGCTCCCCCGCCCGGCGCACGCCCCCGAAGCGCCCGACGCCGCCGGCAGGTCCACGCCGGAGAACGGGAGTTGAGACGGTGCGGGCCGGCGGCTGGTCCCGCCGTCGGCCCGCCCGGGCCCGGGTTCTACCGCGCCGTCCGCTCGTGGACGTAGGCCGTCAGCCGGGTCAACGCGTCGGGGTCGGTGTCCGGGAGCACGCCGTGACCGAGGTTGAAGACATGGCCCGGCAGGTCCCGCGCCGCGTCCAGCACCCGGTCCGCCTGCTCCTCGACGACGGCCGTCGGCGCGAACAGCACCGCCGGGTCGAGGTTCCCCTGCAACGCGCGCCCGGGGCCGACCCGGCGGGCCGCCTCGTCCAGCGGCACCCGCCAGTCCACGCCGACCACGTCGGGCCCCGCCTCGGCCAGCGCCCCGAGCAACTCGCCCGTCCCGACGCCGAAGTGGACGCGGGGCACCCCGTGGTGCGCCACCGCGTCGAACACCCGGGTCGAGGCCGGCAGCACCGAACGCCGGTAGTCGGCCGGCGCCAGCGCGCCCACCCAGGAGTCGAAGAGCTGCACCGCCGAGGCGCCCGCCTCGATCTGCACGTTCAGAAACGTCGAGGTGATCTCCGCCAGCCGGTCCAGCAGCGCCGACCACAGCTCCGGGTCGCCGTACATCAGCGCCTTGGTGTGCTCGTGGTTCTTCGACGGACCGCCCTCGACCAGGTAGCTGGCGAGGGTGAACGGGGCGCCGGCGAAGCCGATCAGCGGGATGTCGCCCAGCTCGGCCGTGGTCAGCCGCACCGCCTCGGTGACATAGGAGACGTCATCGGGCGTCAGCGGGCGCAGCCGCGCCAGGTCCGCGCGGGTGCGGAACGGCTCGGCGACCACCGGCCCGACGCCCGGCTTGATGTCCAGGTCGACGCCGATCGCCTTCAGCGGCACCACGATGTCGCTGAAGTAGACGGCCGCGTCCACCCCGTGCCGGCGCACCGGCTGGAGGGTGATCTCGGTGACCAACTCCGGTCGCATACAGGAGTCCAGCATCGCGATGCCCTCGCGCGCCTTGCGATACTCGGGAAGCGAACGGCCGGCCTGTCGCATGAACCAGACGGGGGTGTGCGGCACCGGTTCGCGACGGCAGGCCTTCAGAAACACGGAGTCGGTCACAGTCACGGAAGAAGTCTCGCACGGCACTCGGTTGGGCCCGCGCCCCCGGGTGTGGCTACCGGCGGCGGACCGCTCGGGCGCCTAGGGTTACGCGCCATGGCAGCGTCTCGCACCCACACAGCGGAGGAGTCGGCGGAGATGAGCGACCCCGGGGCTGGGGCACCGCCCGTGTTCCGGCAGGCGGTGGCCGCGCTCCAGGCGGTCCGCCCCCGGCCCGAGGTCAGCCTCTCCCCGCTGCCACCGCCCCGCCGGCTCGCCCCCTACGCGCACGCGCTGGGCGCCTCGGTGAGCGAGGGCGACGAGGAGCTGGCCGACGGGCGCTTCGTTCTCCTGCACGACCCGGCCGGCGACGACAGCTGGGGCGGCGAGTTCCGCATCGTCACCCTGGCCAGGGCCGACCTGGAGCCCGACGTGGCGACCGACCCGCTGCTGCCCGAGGTCGCCTGGTCCTGGCTGACCGAGGCGCTCACGGCCAGGGCGGTGCCGCTCGACGTCCCCAACGGGACGGTGACCAGGGCGGATTCGGCGTACTTCGGCGGCCTGGCCGACCGCGAGGGCCGGGCCGAGCTGGAGCTGCGGGCGTCCTGGACGCCGGCCGACCCGGCCGACGCCGCCGGCCACCTGCTGGCCTGGTGCGGGCTGCTGGCGCAGTGCGCCGGGCTGCCGCCCGAGTCCAGCGGGACCCCGGTCACGGCGCTGCCCCGCCGACGCGGCCCGCGCCCCGGCTGACCGGCCGGGGGCGCCGCGCGGGACACGCCGACTGTCAGGGTCGTGACGCGGAATCACCGGTTCGTGATCATTCCCTAAAGGCGCCGGAGCTTCGTGCCGAAGAGGTCTGTGACCCTTCCATCCGGATCGCCCCGACTCCCCTCTTACGGAGTCGGTTCCTTCCCCACCCCACCCTCCGGGAGGCCCGGTGTCTGTTCTTCTTGAGCACCCCGCAAGCCTGGTCGCCTACCGCCCCAACAAGCCGACCGCCATGGTCGTCGTGGCCGACCCCCGCGTCCGTTCCACCGTGACCCGCCATCTGTGGGCTCTCGGAGTCAGGGACGTGATCGAGGCGTCGTCCATCGCGGAGGCCCGCCCCAGAGTCGCCAACCCGCGCGACATCTGCGTTGCCGACGTCCACCTGCCCGACGGTTCGGGCCTGACCCTGCTCTCCGAGACCCGGGCCGCCGGCTGGCCCAACGGTCTCGCCCTCTCCGCCGCCGACGACATCGGCGCGGTGCGCAACGCCCTCGCCGGTGGCGTCAAGGGCTATGTGGTCACCGGCACCCGTAACAACCTGGGTCCGCCCACCCGACACGGCGCCGCGCACATCGGCGCGGCCGCCAGGATGCACCGCCGGCAGCCCGGCGCCCCCGCCCACCAGGGCGGCTTCCGCGAGCTGTCCGGCCGCGAGGTCGAGGTGCTGCGGCTGGTGGCGGAGGGCCAGTCGAACAAGGCCATCGGCGTCTCGATGGGCCTCTCGGCGCTCACCGTCAAGAGCCACCTCGCCCGGATCGCCCGCAAACTGGGCACCGGGGACCGCGCCGGAATGGTCGCGGTCGCCCTGCGCACCGGCATCATTCACTGACCCCCGCTCTCGGCGCGCGCCCCCGGGCGTGCGCCGGGGCGTGGGAGAGACGTTGTACTCCATGAGCGCACAGTTACCCTTGACAGGTGAGCGACGCCCAACAGATCACCGAGTCAACGTCTGACCAGCCCTCCCCCGAGGCCACCGGCCCCGCGCCGGTTCCCCTGCTCACGCCCCGGGAGGGCGTCCCCCCGGTGATCGCCGACGAGGCCGCGCTCGCCGCCGTCGTCGAAGGACTCGCCGCCGGCTCCGGCCCCGTCGCCGTGGACGCCGAACGCGCCTCCGGATACCGCTACGGGCAGCGCGCCTATCTGGTGCAGCTGCGCCGGGCCGGCGCCGGGACCTCGTTGATCGACCCGGTCGCCTGCCCCGACCTCTCCGCCCTGGGCGAGGCCATCGCCGACGCCGAGTGGGTGCTCCACGCGGCCACCCAGGACCTGCCCTGCCTGCGCGACATAGGTATGCGCCCCACCCGCCTCTTCGACACCGAACTCGCCGGCCGGCTGGCCGGGTTCGCCCGGGTCGGCCTTGGCGTGATGGTGGAGACCGTGCTCGGCTACAGCCTGGAGAAGGGCCACTCGGCCGTCGACTGGTCCAGCCGCCCGCTGCCCGAGCCCTGGCTGCGCTACGCCGCGCTCGACGTCGAGTTGCTCGTCGACCTGCGCGACGCGCTGGAGGAGGAGCTGCGCCACCAGGGCAAGCTGGAGTGGGCGCTGGAGGAGTTCGCCGCGATCGCCGCCGCCCCTCCCCCGCCGCCCCGCAAGGACCCGTGGCGCCGCACCTCGGGCGTGCACAAGGTGCGCAAGCGGCGGCAGTTGGGCGTGGTGCGCGAGCTGTGGGAGGCGCGGGACGAGACGGCCAGGCGGCGCGACCTGTCGCCGGGCAAGGTCCTCGCGGACGCGGCGATCGTCGCCGCGGCGCAGGCGCTGCCCCGGGACACCAGGGCGCTGGCCGCGCTGCCCGGCTTCGGGCACCGGACCAACCGCCGCCAGCTGGCGCAGTGGCAGGCAGCGATCGACCGGGCCAGGGAGCTGCCCGAGGAGGAGCTGCCGCAGACCGCGCCGCAGACCCAGGGCCCGCCGCCGCCGCGCGCCTGGGCCGAGCGCGATCCGGCGGCCGCCGCCCGGCTGACGGCGGCGCGGGCCGCCGTGACGGCGCGCGCGGAGGAGCTGCGGATGCCGCAGGAGAACCTGCTGACCCCGGAGTTGGTGCGGCGGGTGTGCTGGGAGCCGCCGGCGGAGGCCGGTCCCGAGGCGGTCGGCGCGGCGCTGCGCGCGCTGGGCGCCAGGGAGTGGCAGATCGGCCAGACCGCCGAGCTGCTCGCCAAGGCACTCTCCGAGGGCTGAGCCGCCGGGCGGCTGCGTCCGGGCCTGTGATGTGCGACCCGGACGACGGGCGAGTCTTGCCTGACAGTTACCCACTAGTAGCATGGGTCCCGGATCGCAGAATCTCGGCGTGGAGAGAGAGGGCATCGTGCCGCGTACCGCTAGGGACGTCGTGTTCGTCGACGGCGTCCGCACCCCGTTCGGCAAGGCGGGTCCCAAGGGGATCTACCACGAGACCCGCGCCGACGACCTGGTCGTCAAGTGCGTCCGGGAGCTGCTGCGGCGCAATCCGCAGCTGCCGCCCGAGCGGGTCGACGACGTGGCGCTCGCCGCCACGACGCAGATCGGCGACCAGGGCCTGACGCTGGGCCGCACGGCCGCGCTGCTGGCCGGGCTGCCGCAGTCCGTTCCCGGTTACTCCATCGACCGCATGTGCGCGGGCGCGATGACCGCCGTGACCACCAGCGCGGGCGCCATCGCCTTCGGCGCCAGCGACGTGGCGATCGCCGGCGGCGTGGAGCACATGGGCCGCCACCCGATGGGCGAGCAGGTCGACCCCAACCCCCGTTTCGTCTCCGAGAAGTTGGTCGACGAGTCGGCCCTCTTCATGGGCATGACGGCGGAGAACCTGCACGACCGGTTCCCGCACCTGACCAAGGCGCGGGCCGACGAGTACGCGGTGCGCAGCCAGGAGAAGGCGGCCAAGGCGTACGCGGACGGCAAGATCCAGCAGGACCTGGTGCCGGTCTCGGTGCGGCGCACCGAGGGCGAGGGCGAGCTGGGCTGGGGCCTGGCCACGGCGGACGAGCCGATGCGCCCGGGCACCACGCTGGAGGGGCTGGCCGGCCTGAAGACCCCGTTCCGCCCGCACGGCCGGGTCACGGCGGGCAACGCGGCGGGCCTCAACGACGGCGCGACCGCCTCGCTGCTGGCCGGCGAGGACGTGGCGGCCGAACTGGGCCTGCCGGTGCGGATGCGGCTGGTCGCGTTCGCGTTCGCCGGCGTCGAGCCCGAGGTGATGGGCTTCGGCCCGATCCCGGCCACCGAGAAGGCCCTCGCGAAGGCGGGCCTGACCATCGACGACATCGGCCTGTTCGAGATCAACGAGGCGTTCGCCGTCCAGGTGTTGGCGCTCCTGGACCACTACGGCATCGCCGACGACGACCCCCGCGTCAACCAGTACGGCGGCGCGATCGCCTACGGCCACCCGCTGGCCTCCTCAGGGGTGCGGCTGATGACCCAGCTGGCCCGGCAGTTCGAGGACCAGCCGCAGGTGCGGTACGGGCTGACCAGCATGTGTGTCGGCTTCGGCATGGGCGGCACGGTCATCTGGGAGAACCCGCACTGGGAGGGCAAGTGAGCCCACGTTCGGCACCCCGGTCCAGCGAGCAGGTGAAGGAGTCACAGTGAGTAGCGCGGAGCAGCTGCGCAAGGCGGCCGAGATCTTCCCCGACGAGGTGGTCACCCAGGCGCACGTGCGCCACCTGGAACTGCCGCACGGCGCGGGCCGGTTCGCCCTGATCACCCTGGACAACGGCCACGACCACAAGAAGCCGACGACGTTCGGGCCCCGTTCGCTGGCGAACCTCGACGCGGCGATCGACCGGGTGGCCGCCGAGGCGGACGCCGGCGAGATCGTCGGCGTGGGCCTGACGGGCAAGCCGTTCGTCTTCGCGGTGGGCGCCGACCTCAAGGGCGTCGAGGTGATCGCCGAACGCGAGCAGGCGCTGGCCATCGGCATCGGCGGGCACGCGATCTTCCGCCGGCTGAACAGCCTGGCGGTGCCCAGCTTCGCCTACTACAACGGCGCTGCGCTGGGCGGCGGCGTCGAGGTGGGCCTGCACTGCACCTACCGCACGGTCTCCGACTCGATCGGCGCGTTCGGGCTGCCCGAGGTCTTCCTCGGCCTGGTGCCCGGCTGGGGCGGCTGCACCCTGCTGCCCAACCTGATCGGCGCGGAGCGCGCGGTGACGGTCATCGTGGAGAACGCGCTCAACCAGAACCGGATGCTCACCGGGCCCAAGGTCTACGAACTGGGCATCGCCGACGCCCTCTTCGAGGCGGCGGACTTCCTGGAGCAGTCGCTGATCTGGACCTCGGCGGTGCTGCGCGGCGAGATCGAGATCGCCCGGCAGGACCCGGACCGGGGCGAGACCTGGGACCAGGCGGTGGCCAGGGGCCGGGAGATCGCCGACGAGAAGGTGCACGGCGCGGCCCCCGCCGCCTACCGGGCGCTGGACATCATCGCCCAGGTGCGCAACGGGGACCTGCGGGCCGGCTTCGACGCCGAGGACCAGGCGCTGGCCGACCTGATCATGAGCGACGAACTCCGCAGCGGGCTCTATGCGTTCAACCTGGTGCAGCGCCGCGCCAAGCGCCCGGTGGGCGCGCCGGACAAGTCGCTGGCGCGTCCGGTGACCAAGGTCGGGATCGTGGGCGCGGGGCTGATGGCCTCGCAGCTGGCGCTGCTCTTCGCGCGCCGCCTCCAGGTGCCGGTGGTCCTCACCGACATCGACCAGGAGCGGGTGGACAAGGGCGTCGGCTGGGTCCACGAGCAGCTGGACATGCTGCTGCTCAAGGGCCGGCTGAGCCAGGACCAGGCCAACCGGCTGAAGGCGAACGTCACCGGCTCGCTGGACAAGGCGAGCGCGTTCGCCGACGCGGACTTCGTGATCGAGGCCGTCTTCGAGGAGATGGGCGTCAAGCGGCAGGTGTTCGCCGAGCTTGAGGCGGTGGTGCCGGAGCACGCCATCCTGGCCACCAACACCTCCTCGCTCTCGGTCACGGAGATGGCCTCGCGGCTGGCGCACCCGGAGCGGGTCGTCGGCTTCCACTTCTTCAACCCGGTCGCGGTGCTGCCGCTGTTGGAGATCGTGCGCGCCGAGCGCACCGACGACGCGTCGCTGGCCACCGCGTTCGCCGTGGCCAAGCAGCTGAAGAAGTCGGCGGTGCTGGTCAAGGACGCCCCGGCGTTCGTCGTCAACCGCATCCTGACCCGCTTCATGGGCGAGGTGCTGGCCTCCATCGACGAGGGCACCCCGGTCGAGGTGGCGGACAACGCGCTGGCGCCGCTGGGGCTGCCGATGTCGCCGATGGTGCTGCTGGAGCTGGTGGGCCCGGCCGTGGCGCACCATGTGGCGGGCACCCTGCACGAGGCGTTCCCCGAGCGGTTCGGCGTCTCGGAGAACCTGGGCCGCGTGGTGGCCGCCGGCAAGCGCACCCTCTACGACCACAGCGGCGGCAAGCCGCAGCTGGACCCGGAGGTCGCCGCGCTCTTCGAGGTCGGGGACCGGGTGCTCTCCGAGGAGCAGGTCAGGGCCCGCGCGGTGGACGCGATCGCCGAGGAGATCGGGCTGATGCTGGACGAGGGCGTGGTCGCCGAGGCGCAGGACATCGACCTGTGCCTGATCACCGGCGCCGGCTGGCCGTTCCACCTGGGCGGGATCACCCCCTACCTGGACCGGGCCGGGGTCTCCCAGCGGGTGCTGGGCCGGCGGCTGTTGGCGCCCGGGGTGGCGAGCCTGCCGGAGTAGGGTCGTCCGCGTGACGGACGAGCAGGCGAACGGCGCGGCGCCCGACCCGGTGGACCCGGGTGGGGCGCCGCTGCTGTTGGTGGACGGCGCCAACGTGGTGGGCTCGGTGCCCGACGGCTGGTGGCGGGACCGGCGGGGCGCCGCCGAGCGGCTGCGGGACCGGCTCGCCGGCCTGGCCGGCTTCGGGGAGCCGGTGCTGGTCGTGGAGGGCGCGGCGCGCGGGGTGGCCTCGGTGCCGGGGGTGCGGGTGGTCTCGGCGGCGGGCAGCGGGGACGACGCGATGGTGGAGCTGGTGCGGGCGGCCGAGCCGGGGCGGCGCTGCCTGGTGGTCACCGCCGACCGCGAGCTGCGGGGCCGGGTGCGGGAGTTGGGCGCCGAGGTGTGGGGGCCGCGCGAACTTCTTTCGAGGATTCCGCCGGGCGGGCGATGAGTTTCCGGTGAGCCCCCGGTCTGTCCTGTCGTAAGCCACCGCGGGGAGCGGCGGCGGGAACGAGAGGGAGCACACCATGTCCACCATGATCTTCGTGAACCTGCCGGTGAAGGACCTGGAGCGGTCCAAGGAGTTCTTCACCAAGCTGGGGTACTCCTTCAACCCGCAGTTCTCCGACGAGAACGCGGCCTGTCTGGTGATCAGCGAGACGATCTACTCGATGCTGCTCACCGAGGAGTTCTTCAAGACGTTCACCAAGAAGCAGCTCGCCGACACCGGTACCCACCAGGAGGCGCTCATCGGGCTGAGCGCGGACAGCCGGGAGGCCGTGGACGAGCTGGCCGACCGGGCGCTGGCGGCCGGCGGCACGGCGGCCGGCGACCCGGTCGACATGGACGGGATGTACGGCCGCAGCTTCTACGACCTGGACGGCCACCACTGGGAGGTCATGTGGATGGACCCGGCGGCCGTCCAGGGCTGAACGTTCGACGCGTTCGACGCGTGGAACGGACGCCGCTCGCCACGGGGGACGAGCGGCGTCGCGGGTTCGGCCGGGGTCAGTCGCTGCCCAGGCCGGCCGGGTCCAGCCGGCCCTCCTGGCGGGCGACGAGGCCGGTGACCTGGCGGGCGATGGCGGGGGCTGTCAGGCCGGCCTCGGCCAGCACCTCGTCGCGGCTGCCGTGCGGCAGGAAGCGGGCGGGGATGCCGAAGTCGCGCAGCGGCACGTCCACGTCGGCGTCCCGCAGGGCCTGCGCGATCGCCGAACCGACGCCGCCGGCGCGGCTGTTGTCCTCGACGGTGGCGACCACCCGGTGGCGCGCGGCGAGCGCGGGCAGCTCGGGGTCGACCGGCTTGACCCAGCGAGGGTCGACGACGGTGGCGCTGATGCCCTGCCGGTCGAGCAGCGCGGCGGCCTCCAGGCAGAGCGGCGCCAGCGCGCCGACGGAGACGATCAGCACGTCGGGCCGGTCGGTCCCGGCGTCCCGCAGCACGTCCATCCCGCCGATCCGGCCGACGGCGGCGACGGGCGCGGCGACCTTGCCCTTGGAGTAACGCAGCACCGTGGGCGCGTCCTTGACCTGCACGGCCTCCCGCAGCTGGGCGCGCAGCTGGTCGGCGTCGCGCGGGGCGGCCAGCCGCAGCCCGGGGACGACCTGGAGGATCGACATGTCCCACATCCCGTGGTGGGAGGCGCCGTCGGGGCCGGTGACGCCGGCGCGGTCCAGCACGAAGGTGACGCCGCAGCGGTGCAGCGCGACGTCCATCAGCAGCTGGTCGAAGGCGCGGTTGAGGAACGTGGCGTAGACGGCGAAGACCGGGTGCAGCCCGCCGGTGGCCAGCCCAGCGGCCGAGACCGCGCCGTGCTGCTCGGCGATGCCGACGTCGAAGACCCGGTCGGGGAACTCCTCGGCGAAGCGCTTGAGGCCGACGGGCCGCAGCATGGCGGCGGTGATGGCGACGACATCGGGCCGCTCGTGGCCGATGCGGACGATCTCGTCGCCGAAGACGGAGGTCCAGTCGGCGCCCGAGACGGACACCGGCAGGCCGGTGTCGGGGTGGATCACGTTGACCGAGTGGAACTGGTCGGCCTCGTCGTCGCGGGCCGGCTGGTAGCCGCGGCCCTTCTCGGTGAGGCAGTGCACGATGACCGGCCCGCCGAAGCGCTTGGCGCGCTGGAGCGCGGACTCCAACGCCTGGATGTCGTGCCCGTCGATCGGGCCCACGTACTTCAGGCCCAGGTCCTCGAACATGCCCTGCGGGGCGATGACGTCCTTCAGGCCCTTCTTGGCGCCGTGCAGGGTGCCGTAGAGCGGGCGGCCCACGACGGGGGTGCGGTTGAGCATCTGCTTGCCGCGCTCCAGCCAGCGCTCGTAGCCCTCGGTGGTGCGCAGCGTTGCCAGGTGGTTGGCGAGGCCGCCGATGGTGGGCGCGTAGGAGCGCTCGTTGTCGTTGACGACGATCACCAGGGGGCGGTCCTTGGCGCCGGCGATGTTGTTGAGTGCCTCCCAGGCCATGCCGCCGGTCAGGGCGCCGTCGCCGGTGACGGCGACCACGTGCTGGTCGACGCCGCGCAGCTGGTTGGCCTTGGCCAGGCCGTCGGCCCAGCCGAGGACGGTGGAGGCGTGGCTGTTCTCGATGACGTCGTGCTCGGACTCCTCGCGCGAGGGGTAGCCGGACAGCCCGCCCCTGGTGCGCAGCCCGGTGAAGTCCTGGCGGCCGGTGAGCAGCTTGTGGACGTAGGACTGGTGGCCGGTGTCCCACAGGACGCGGTCGGCCGGTGAGTGGAAGACCCGGTGCAGGGCGATGGTCAGCTCGACGACTCCGAGGTTGGGGCCGAGGTGCCCGCCGGTCTTGGAGACCTCCTGGATCAGGAAGGTGCGAATCTCTCCGGCCAGCTCGACGAGCTGCTCCGGGGTGAGCCGGTCCAGATCGCGCGGTCCCGAGATACCGGTCAGCAACGACACCGTTCCTCCTCGCTTCGGGGCACCCATCACCCGGAGAGTCTAGTGCGCCGGTCGCCGCCAGGGGGTCTCAGGATGCGAGATAGGTCACCCGGGTCGCTCGGGACCCGGGTGACCTGTCAACTCGGCGGTACGGCACCTATGTTCGGCCGGCGGTGCGTTGCGTCCTGCGGGAGACCGAGTCGAGGACGACGGCCACCAGCAGCACGGCGCCGGTGATCATGTACTGGATCTCGCTGGCCATGCCCATCAGGTTGAGCCCGGTGGTGATGGACTGGATGACCAGGGTGCCCAGCAGCGCCGACCAGACCCAGCCGCGCCCGCCGAAGAGGCTGGTGCCGCCGATGACGGCCGCCGCGATCACGTTCATCAGCAGGTTGCCCGAGCCGAGGCTCTTGGACGCGCCGCCGGCCTGCGCCGCGTAGAAGAGGCCGCCGAGCGCGGCCAGCGCGCTGGCGATGGTGAACACCGTCAGCCGGACGCGCTCCACGTTGATGCCGGCGCGGCGGGCCGCCTCCGCGTTGCCGCCGACGGCGAAGATCTGCCGGCCGTAGGTGGTGCGACGGACCATGAAGTCGGCGAGCAGCAGGATCGCCAGGAAGATCACCAGGGCCAGCGGCAGGCCCCGGTGCTGGTTGAGGGTGTAGGCGGTGACGAACGCGGCCACCGCCACCAGGCCGACGCGCAGGATGATCTCGCTCAGCGGCCGGGTGGGCAGCCCGGCGGCGCCGCGCCGCCGCTCCTGGAAGACGAGCGCGGCCAGGTAGCCGAGGCTGAGCACGGCGGCCAGGCCGTAGGCGGCGGCGATGTCGGAGAAGTAGAAGTTGTTGAAGTCCCGCACCAGGCTGTCGCGGGGGATGTTGATGGTGCCCTCGTCGCCCATCACCCAGATCTGGAGGCCGCTCCAGCCGAGGAAACCGGCGAGGGTGACCACGAAGGCGGGGACCCCGATCTTGGCGAAGAAGAAGCCGTGCAGGGTGCCGACGGCGGCGCCGGCCAGGATGGCCAGGCCGATGGCGACGAGGTCGTTGACCCCGTGGCTGACGGAGAGCACCGCCCAGATCGCGGCGGACAGGCCGGCCATGGAGCCGACCGAGAGGTCGATCTCGCCGAGCAGCAGCACCAGCACGATGCCGACGGCCATGATGCCGGGGCCGGCGATGTAGACCGTTATGTTGCTGAGGTTGCGCGGGGAGAGGAACGTCCCGGTCTGGGCCTCGAAGACGACGGCGATGATGATCATGCCGATGATCACCGGGATGGAGCCCAGCTCGCCGCCGGCGATCCGGCGGCGGAAGTCCTCCACATAGCCGGCCAGGCCGCGTTCCCGCACCAACAGGCGCGGGTCGGGCGCGAGTTTGTCGCTCATCAGGCTTCCTCCTCCGCGCCCTGGGCGTCGGTGTTCTGCTCGGGCTCGGCGTCGCGCGGCTGGTCCCTGCGCGAGCTGCGCCGGGTGACCGCGTTGTCCGTCGCGCCGGTGATCGCGGCGATGATCTCCTCGCCGCTGGTGTCGGCGGCCTGGAAGACGCCGTTGTTGCGGCCCAGCCGCAGCACGGCGACGTCGTCGGCCACCGCGCGCACGTCGGCGACGTTGTGGCTGATGAGGATGACGCCGAGGCCCCGGTCGCGGAGCCGTTCCACGAGGTCGAGCACCTGGGCGGTCTGCTCGACGCCGAGGGCGGCGGTTGGCTCGTCGAGGATGACGACCTCGGGCGAGCCGACCAGGGCGCGGGCGATGGCGACCACCTGCCGCTGGCCGCCGGAGAGCGAGGCGACGGGGATGCGCACGCTGGGGATGCGGATGGAGAGGGTGTCCAGCAGTTCGCGGGCCTCGCGCTCCATCGCCACCTGGTCCAGGATGTGCGCGGTGCGCAGTTCCCGGCCGAGGAAGAGGTTGGCGACCACGTCGAGGTTGTCGCACAGGGCGAGGTCCTGGTAGACGGTGGCGATGCCGAGTTCCTGGGCGTCGTGGGGCTTTACGATCCGGACCTCCTGCCCCTTCCAGGTGATGCGGCCGGAGTCGATGGGGTGGACCCCGGCGATGGTCTTGATGAGGGTTGATTTTCCGGCTCCGTTGTCGCCCACCAGGGCGGTCACGTGGCCGGCGCGGATCTCCAGGTCGACGTCGGTCAGCGCCTGGACGGCGCCGAACCGCTTGGAGACGCCGTGCAACGCCAGAACGGGTGCGGCGGTCATGCGTGGGGTCAGCTCCTTGCGCTGCGTTGGCCCGGCCCCGCCCCGGGACGGATCGACGGGGGGCGGGGTCCGGGCGGTGCGGCGATCAGCCGAGGCCGGCTTCCTGGCAGGCGTCGGCGAACTCGGCGGTGCAGATGTCGGTGGGCGCGTAGAACTCGTCGGCGATCACGGTGTCCGTGATGGTGTCGACGGTCACCGGCACGGGCTCCAACAGGGTGGACGGGATGCCGTCGTTGGTGGGGCTGTCCACGCTGTCGGGGGCGAGGTCGGCGAAGTCCTCGCCGTTGAGCAGGCGGACGGCGATCTCGGCGGTGATCTCGGCCTCGGGCCGCAGCGCCTTGTAGATCGTGAAGGTCTGCTCGCCGGAGACGATCCGCTGGAGGCCGGCGAGTTCGGCGTCCTGGCCGCCCACCGGCACGTCGGTGATCCCGGCGGCCTGGAGGGCGTTGATCACGCCTGCGGCCATGCCGTCGTTGGCGACGTAGACGGCGTCGAAGCCGTCGGCGCCGACCGAGTCGATGATCGCGTTCATCTCCTCGTTGGCCAGCGCGGCGTCCCAGCCGTCGATGTCCTGGCTGGCGACGATCTCGGCGGTGCCCTCAAGGACCGACTCGGCGCCCGACTTGAAGAGCGCGGCGTTGGGGTCGGTGGGCGAGCCGTTGATCATCACGACGCGGGAGCCCTCGGCCTCGTCGCCCAGGGCGTCCAGCAGGGCCTGGCCCTGGAGTTGGCCGACCGCCTCGTTGTCGTAGGAGACATAGGCCTCGATCGGGCCCTCGGCGAGCCGGTCGTAGGCGACGACGGGAACGCCCTCGGCCTCGGCCTCCTCGACCCAGGTGCCGGTGGCGGACGCGTCCACCGGGTCGAGGATGATCACGTCGACGCCGCCGGTGAGCATCGCGTCGAACTGCTGCTTCTGGAGGTTGGTGTCCTCGCTGGCGTTGTTGTACTCGATGGAGCAGTCAGGACACAGCTCGCCGATCTTGTCCTCTATGAACGGGCGGTCGAAGGACTCGTACCTGGTGGTGCGGTCCTCGGGGAGCAGGAGCCCGATGGTGCCGCCACCGTCCCCGCCGCCGCCCTCGTTGTTGTCGTCGTCATCGCCGCCGCCGGCCTCACCGCAGGCGGCCAGCGCCACGGCCAGGGTCAGGGACACGACGCCGATACCGACAAGTCGCAGTTGTTGACGCATCGTTAGTCAAGCCTCCCGCTCGGGCCGCCACTTCGCGGCCATTCGGTCCGGTGAGAGCTAACTCCGGCGTCTTCTTGTCGTCAATACATAAATCCAGCTTCAACCAAATCGAGACCTTCTCTTAGAGCGGAAGCGAAGGTTTGACAACGCTATTCACGGGCATTAAAGGGGGCGCGCCTCTGGGGAGTTCTGAAGCTTTGTTTTTCGTTGTGTTGTTTTTACCTCTTGAAGGTTCAACCAGGGCGGGGGCGGGTCTTCCGGGCCGGCGCGTTCAGCCCCGGCGGTCGGTCGGGCCGGTCAGTCCGGCCGGTCCGCGCCCAGCAGCATCCCGTCGCCCATCTCCCGCAGCACCAGCGCCAGCGCGCCCAGCACCTCGGCCCGGCCGCCCAGCGCGCCGGCGGCCACGGTCAGTTGACGGGCCGCGCTGGGGATGGCGTACCGGCCGACGGAGTCCCTGATCGGCCCCAGCGCGATCTCCCCGGCCTCGGCCACGTCGCCGCCGAGCACCACGCGGTTGAGGTTGAGCACGTTGCACAGCTGCGCCACTGCGGTGCCCACATGGCGCCCGACGTCGGCGATCACCCGCCGGCAGCCCGGGTCGCCCTCGCGCGCCAGCTGGACCACCCGCCGCATGGTCAACTCGGTCCCGTGGATGGGCGCCAGCAGCGGCAGCACATGGCGCGCGGCGGTGAACGTCTCCAGGCAGCCCCGGTTGCCGCAGCGGCAGACCGGCCCCGACTCGTCGAGCGTGATGTGCCCTATCTCGCCGGCCGTGCCCCCGGAGCCCCGGTATATGCGGCCGTTGATCACCAGCCCGGCGCCCACCCCGCTGGCCACCTTGATGTAGGCGAGGTCACCCGCGCCCCGGCCGCTGCCCCAGACGGACTCGCCGAGCGCGCCCAGGTTGGCGTCGTTGTCCACGTGCACCGGGACGCCCGTCCTGGCGGCCAGCTCGTCGCGCGGGTTGGTGCCGCGCCAGCCCGGCAGTATGGCGGTGGAGCCGATGGTGCCGCTGGTCATGTCGATCGGCCCGGGAACGCCGAGGCCGATGCCGATGATCTTGGAGCGGTCCACGCCGGCGACCGCCAGCAGCCGCCCCACCAGCTTCTCGGCCCGGTCGAAGCCCTGCTCGGCCGAGGCGTCCACGTCCACCGGCTCGGCCTCCTCGGCCAGCACCTGGTGCGCCAGGTTCCCGACCGCGACCCGCAGATGGGAGTGGCCGAAGTCCACGCCCACCACGATGCCCGCGTCGCTGGAGAGCGAGACGCTGCGGGCCCGCCGGCCGCCGGCCGAGGTGGAGCGCACCTCGACCGTGCCCAACTCTTTCAGCTCCCGCACGATGTTGGAGACCGTGGCCGCCGAGAGACCCGTGGTCCTGGCGATGTCGGCCTGGGTGAGCGAGCCGGCGGCACGGACCGCCCTGATCACCCGCTCCAGGTTGGCCCGGTGCAGCGAGGACTGCGATCCCGGAGTCTTCACGGCTCACTCCACTTCCCACATACCGAACATCCCGTCACCCAGCGGGCGAACGTCGCCTCCGCCGGCCGCCCCACCTGCGACGGGAGACGGCACCTGGCCCACTATAGGAAGTGAACGCCCCGAACGGTGGCCTCGTGCGGGAATCCACCGAAGCCGGCCGGCGCGCCGGGCCCGGCGGGATCAGCGCACCGCGCCCGCCGTCAGCCCGCTCTGCACCTGCCGCTGGAAGGCGACATAGACCACCAGCACCGGCATCATCGCCAGGGTCACGCCGGCGTAGAGCGCGCCCCAGTCCCCCTCGTAGCCCTGCTGCACCATCAACGCGGCCAGGCCCTGGGGCAGCACCGCGTCGTCCGGGTCGCCGACGTTGAGCACCCGGGGCAGCACGAACTGGTTCCACTGGCCGAGGAAGTTGAAGATCCCGATGCTGATCAGCCCGGGCTTGGCCATCGGCAGCATGATCTGGAAGAACGTCCTGGTGTGCGAGGCGCCGTCCAGCGTCGCCGCCTCCTGGACCGCGCCGGGCAGGGTGCGGAAGAAGGCCACCAGGAAGAAGATCGTGAACGGCAGCGAGTAGGCGATGTAGACGACGATCAGGCCCTGGCGGGTGTTGAGCAGGCCCAGGTTGTTGAGGACGAAGAACAGCGGCACCAGGGCGAGGAAGATCGGGAACATCATCCCGCCGACGAACAGCAGGTGCAGCAGCCGGTTTCCGGGGAACTCGAAGCGCGCCAGCACATAGGCGGCCATCGAGCCGAGCAGCATGGTGCCGGTCAGCGAACCGGCCAGGATGATCAGCGAGTTGAGCGCGTACCGGCCGATGTTGGCCGAGGTCCAGGCGTTGCTGAAGTTGGCCCACTCCAGGTCGGTGGGCAGCCCGAACGGCTCGGAGACGATGTCGCCGTGCGGGCGGAGGCTGTTGAGGACGACCAGCAGCAGCGGCGCCGCGGCCATCACCAGCCAGGCGACCAGGAAGGCGTGCGAGAAGACGTTCAGGGTGGTGCCGGTGACGCCCTGCCGCCGCTGCTCGGCGGGCCGGTCGCCGGGGGTCTTGGTGAGGCTCATCTTCGGTGCTCCATCAGGCGGTTGGCGTGGCGGGAACGGACGGAGGGCCGGGCCGGTGGCGGCGGCCCGGCCCCCGCGCCTACAGCTCGATCCGGTCCCTGCGGCCGATCCGCAGCATGACCGTGGCGAACAGCAGGGTGATCACGAAGAGCGCCACCCCGATCGTGGTGGCGTAGCCGGCCTGCCCGTCCCGGAACGACTTCTCGAACAGGTAGCTGGGCAGCACGTCCATGCCGTGCTCCGGCACCATCACGTTCACCAGCGCGAAGGCGTCCAGGGCCTGGATGCCCATGTAGACCCAGCCGGTTCGGACGGTCTCCCAGGTCAGCGGGAAGGTGATCCGGAAGAACGTCGTCGAGCGGCCCGCGCCGTCCAGCCGGGCGGCCTCGTAGATCTCGGTGGGGATGGAACTCATCGCCGCCGAGAACAGCACCACGTAGAAGCCGACGAACGACCAGCACAGCACCACCAGCACGCACCAGATCGCCCAGGAACTGCCCAGCCAGTCCTCCCGCTGCCAGGAGTCGAGACCGACCGCGTCCAGACCGGCGTTGAGCGCGCCGCTGCGCGGGCTGTAGATCCGGGCCCAGATCACCGCGATGATCGCCAGCGAGAGCACCTGCGGGAAGAAGTAGACGATCTTGTAGAGGCCCGAGCCGGTGACCCCGGCCACCGCCTCGTTCCGCCGCCGACCGCCGGCGGTGAGCATATAGGCGAAGAACAGGCCCATCACCAGCGTCACGAGCGGGGCGACCAGCAACAGCAGCAGGCTGTTCCCGGTGGCCTCCCAGAACTTGTCGTCGTTCCACATCCTTTCGTAGTTCTCGAAGCCGGTGAACTCGTAACTGGAGCTGTATCCCGTCCAGTCGGTCATCGAGTAGAAGAACGCCTGGAGGAACGGCGAGACCACGAACACGCCGTAGACCAGGACCGGCAACGAAAGGAACCAGACGATGAAGCGGTACTGATCGAGTTTTCGGTAACGCCGGTCGAACCGGACGCTTCGCGGGGTGAACCGGGGCGGCAGGAAGAACGCCACGGTCAGCCGGAGTGCCAGCCCCGGGGTCAGCCGGTCGCCGCCGCTCCCCCGGCGGCCGGCCGTGTCGTCCCTGCTCTCCACGCCACTCTCCATGCCATCCTCCATGCCGCCCCCTCGCCGCTCAGACGTGCTGGAACTTCTGGATGGAGTCGTCGCTCGCGGTCGCGTCGGCCGCCCGCTGACACCGGGTGATCGCCTCGTCCGGGTCGATGTCGCCGGCCATCATGGCGGCGACCGCGCCCCCGACCTCCTCGTTGTTGAACTGCTTGTACCAGTCGGGCAGTCGGGGCACGAGCAGGTTGTCGCCGGCCGCCTCGAAGGTCGCCTTGGCGCTGGTCAGCCCGGGCGGCAGGTCCATCCCGTCGGCGGCGCCCCGCACACAGGTCAGCGAGGAGACCAGCTCGGTGAAGTTCCGCGCGGACTCCTGGCCGAGCATCACCCGCAGGAACTCCAGGCCGCCGATGGGGTTGGTGGCGTCGGCCGGCACGAAGAACGGCTCGCTGGCCGAGGCCCACAGCGTCTCGAACGGCATCGCGTCCGAGGAGTCCAGGCCGGTGGGCGGGCCCACCGCCATGTCGAAGTCCTCGGGGGTGTTGCGCCGCGACTCGTTCTCCACCCAGGAGCCGTTCGGGATGAACAGCGCCTGGTAGGCGTTCCACTCGTCCTGGGACTCCTCGTGGGTCATGCCCGGGCTGCCCTGGAGAACGTAGCCGCGCGCGGCCAGCTCGTGGTACGCCTCGAACGCGGCCTTCACCGCGTCGTGGCGCCAGGCGTTGGGCTCCAGGTTGTCGATGGCCTGGAGGACCTCGACGCCGCCGATCTTGCCGATGAACGGGTAGAGCGTGAAGTTGAAGTAGTAGGGATACACGCCGGGGTAGGTCCAGCCCGCCATGCCCTGCCGCTTGGCGGCCTCGCAGACCGCGATCATCTCGTCCCAGGTGCGCGGGTACTCGACCTCAAGCCGCTCCAGGGCGGTGCGCGAGTACCACTGGCCGTAGACGGTGAACGCGTAGTTGAGCCGCCAGACCTCCTCCGTGCCGAACTGGCCCATCTCCACCGTGCTGGGCATCAGGGTCTCGCGCACGGTGACGTTGGGGTCGTCCAACGAGGGGGCGTCCAGCAGCTCGTTGAGGTCGTAGACCTGCCCGTTGCGGATCAGCGCCGCGATGTCCATGGCGTCGGCGCCGCCGTTGTTGATGACGTCCGGCGGGTCGCCCTGGACCATTCTCGGCTGGAGTCTGGTCTGGATCTCGGTCGTCTTGTCGTGGGTGACCTGGCCGTAGCTCTCCTGGTAGATCGCCTCGGCGTCGAGCGCGTACTGGTCGCCGAAGCCACCGTCGAAGATGATGACCTCGAGTTCGGCCTCGGGGTCCACGCCCAGCGGGTTGTCGTCCGTGGTCTCGCCGCGTTCGACGGACTCCTCGTCGCCGCCACCGCTGGCGCAGCCGGCCAGGGCGCCCACCGCCGGCACGGAGAGCAGGCCGGCCGCGGCGGAACGGGTGAGCAGGGAGCGGCGGTTGAGCTTGGAGGTCATGTGCAGCCTCGCCTTCCTGGGGGGAGCCGAACGGGATGGCCGCCGACTGCCCGACAGGTATAGTCCACTTGGCGCGTACACGGAAGATCGCGAGCCAAGATCGCCGGGAGGCTTTTCCGAGTTGAGATCTCCCCGACACACACGAAGGGCCGGCCACGTCCGGGTGAATCGCGGACAGTTGGCCGACCCTCGCGCTGAGCTGGGGATTCGCGGGCCGCGCTGACGCTTCGTCAGCGGGCGCCCGGCCCGCGCGTCCGCCGGGTCGCGGTGACCCGGCGGTAACGCGGGAGCGGGCGCCCGGCGCTCACTTGCGCAGCAGCGAACGCAGCACGTACTGCATGATCCCGCCGTTGCGGTAGTAGTCCGCCTCGCCGGGGGTGTCGATCCGGACCACGGCGTCGAACTCCACGCCGCCGTCCGTGGTGACCCTGACGGTCTCGGGCGTGGTGCCGTCGTTGAGCGCGGTCACGCCGGTGATGGAGAAGGTCTCCTCGCCGGTCAGGCCCAGCGAGGCGGCGTCCTGCCCGGCCGGGAACTGGAGCGGCAGCACGCCCATCCCGATCAGGTTGGAGCGGTGGATGCGCTCGTAGGACTCGGCGATCACGGCCCGCACGCCCAGCAGCGCGGTGCCCTTGGCCGCCCAGTCGCGGGAGGAGCCCGAGCCGTACTCCTTGCCGGCCAGGACGACCAGCGGGACGCCCGCCTCCTGGTAGTTGCGCGAGGCGTCGTAGATGAACGACACCGGCGCGCCGTCCTGGGTGAAGTCCCGGGTGTAGCCGCCCTCGGTGCCGGGCGCGATCTGGTTCCGCAGCCGGATGTTGGCGAAGGTGCCCCTGATCATCACCTCGTGGTTGCCGCGCCGGGAGCCGTAGGAGTTGAAGTCCCGCCGCTCCACGCCGTGTTCGGTGAGGTAGCGGCCGGCGGGGGTGTCCGCCTTGATGGCGCCGGCCGGCGAGATGTGGTCGGTGGTGACCGAGTCGCCCAGCTTGGCCAGCACCCGGGCCCCGGTGATGTCGGAGACCGGCTCCGGGTCCTGCCTCATGCCCTCGAAGTAGGGGGGCTTGCGGACGTAGGTGGACTCCGGGTCCCACTCGAAGGTCGAACCGGTGGGGATCGGCAGCGCGTTCCACTGGGCGTCGCCGGCGAAGACGTCCGCGTAGCTCTGGCCGAACATCTCCTGGCCGATGGCGGAGGCAACGACCTCCTCGATCTCCCGCTCGGTGGGCCAGATGTCCCGCAGGTAGACCGGGCGGCCCTCGGCGTCGGCGCCCAGCGGCTCGCGGGTGATGTCCACCTTCATGGAGCCGGCGAGCGCGTAGGCGACCACCAGCGGCGGGCTGGCCAGGTAGTTCATCTTGACGTCGGGGTTGATCCGGCCCTCGAAGTTCCGGTTGCCGGAGAGGACGGAAACCACGGCGAGGTCGTGCTCGTTGACCGCCTGCGAGATCTCCTCGGGCAGCGGGCCCGAGTTGCCGATGCAGGTGGTGCAGCCGTAACCGACCAGGTTGAAGCCGAGCTTGTCCAGGTACGGGGTCAGGCCGGCGCGGTCGTAGTAGTCCATGACGACCTTGGAGCCGGGCGCGAGGGTCGTCTTGACCCACGGCTTGCGCGACAGGCCGCGCTCGACCGCCTTCTTGGCCAGCAGCGCCGCGCCCACCATCACCGAGGGGTTGGAGGTGTTGGTGCAGGAGGTGATGGCGGCGACGGTGACCGCGCCGTGGTCCAGTTCGAAGCTGCTGCCGTCGGCCAGGGTCACGGTGACCGGGTGGCTGGGCGTGCCGTTGCTGACGGCCGGGGAGTCGGAGGCCGGGAAGGACTCCTTGCCGGCCTCGTCGGCGTCCGCGTTCGGCACGTAGGCGCGCACGTCGTCGGCGAACTTGGCGGTGGCGTCGGAGAGCGCGATCCGGTCCTGGGGGCGCTTGGGGCCGGCGATCGAGGGCACCACGGTGGCCAGGTCCAGCTCCAGGTACTCGCTGAACTCCGGCTCGCTGGCCGGGTCCAGCCACAGGCCCTGCTCCTTGGCGTAGGACTCGACCAGCGCCAGCTGCTGGGCGTCCCGGCCGGTCAGCCGCAGATAGCTGATGGTCTCAGCGTCGATCGGGAAGATCGCGGCCGTCGAGCCGAACTCCGGCGACATGTTGCCGATGGTCGCGCGGTTGGCCAGCGGGATGGCGCCGACGCCCTCGCCGTAGAACTCGACGAACTTGCCCACCACACCGTGCTTGCGCAGCATCTCGGTGATGGTGAGGACCAGGTCGGTGGCGGTGGTGCCGGTGGGCAGCTCGCCGGTGAGCTTGAAGCCGACCACGCGCGGGATCAGCATGGAGACCGGCTGCCCCAGCATCGCGGCCTCGGCCTCGATGCCGCCGACGCCCCAGCCGAGCACGCCCAGGCCGTTGACCATGGTGGTGTGCGAGTCGGTGCCGACCAGGGTGTCCGGGTACGCCTGACCATTCCTGACCATCACGGTCCGCGCCAGGTGCTCAATGTTCACCTGGTGCACGATTCCGGTGCCGGGCGGGACCACCTTGAACTCGTCGAAGGCGGTCTGGCCCCAGCGCAGGAACTGGTAGCGCTCGCGGTTGCGGCCGTACTCCAGCTCGACGTTCTGCTGGAACGCGTTGGCGGTGCCGAACTTGTCGGCGATGACGGAGTGGTCGATGACCAGCTCGGCCGGCGCCAGCGGGTTGATGCGCGCCGGGTCGCCGCCCAACTCGCGCACGGCCTCCCGCATGGTGGCCAGGTCCACCACGCAGGGCACGCCGGTGAAGTCCTGCATGATCACGCGGGCCGGCGTGAACTGGATCTCCTGGCTGGGCTGCGCGCTGGCGTCCCAACCGGCGAGGGCCCGGATGTGATCGGCGGTGATGTTCGCCCCGTCCTCGGTCCGGAGCAGGTTCTCCAGCAGCACCTTCAGGCTGTACGGCAGGCGGTCCGAGCCCGCCACCTTGTCCAGCCGGAAAATCTCGTACGACTCGTCGCCCACCCGCAGGGTGCTGCGGGCGTCGAAGCTGTTCGCCGACACGACTGTCTCCTTCACCACATGATTCGCGCGTTCTACCGCAATCCTGCCGTGCGCACCGGGCCACCACTCGCTAAGGGAACCCTAAGTGGGCCCCTCGGAAGGCGCATCGACAGACGGTTTCCCGCCGTCCCACGGCGTCGTCTCTCGACGCCAGGTATCTCGATGTCGAGATAACCCTAACGCATCGACGGGCGGCGGCGTCGAGGAACGGTCGCCCCGCCGCGTCGGGGCGCGGCGGGGCGGGGCGCGCTGCGCGGCGGGGCGCTGCCGCGCCACGGCGGGTTGGGGCGCGGCGGGGCGCGCGGCGCGGCGGCGGGTTGGGGCGCGGGGTGAGGCGCGCGAGCGGCGCGGCGCGGCGGGGGCCTGGCGGGGCGGCGGCGGGGTGGAGGGCCTGGCCGAGCGCCGGCAGGGCACGGCGGCGGGGGCGCCCTGGCGCGGTGGCCGGTGGCGGCCGGGGCGCGCGTCAGCCGGCCGCCATCTCCCGGGACGCGGGCGGCGGTTCGCGCGGTGCGGCGCAGCGCGGCCGGGCGGGGCCCAACCGCCATGCGGGCGGCGGGGGTTCGCGGCGGCGCGCGTTCGCGGCCTGGGTCGGAAAGGCGATGAACGGGAAGCGTGTGGGCAGCAGACTGACCGGATGAACGGACCAGCGAATCCCCCGGCGGACGCCGAACGGACGGACCCGGCCCGGGTGGACCCGGCCCGAGTGGATCTGACGCGCGCAAACCTGGCGGACACAGACTTGGCCGGTGTCGGTCCGGCGGGCGTGGGCCCAGCGGACACAGACCTGGCAGGCGCAGACCCGGCGGGTGTCGGTCCGGCGGGGGCGGGCCTGGCAGATACAGACCTGGCGAAGGCGACGGCGCGGCTGGTGCGGCGGTTCGGGCCGGGGGTGGCCGGGTGGTGCGCGGAGGTCCCGCGCCTGGTCGCGGGGTTGACCGCGCGTTGGGGCCTCACGCTCGGCGCGCCGCTGCCCGAGGGCGCCGCGTCGATCACGCTGCGCTGCCGCTGGCCGGACGGCACGCCGGCGGTGCTGAAGCTCAGCCCGGACCGGACGCTGCTGGTCGAGCAGGCGGACATGCTGCGCTGGTTGGCCGCCTCGGGCCGGGTGCCGGTGGTGGTGGCGCTGGACGGGGCGGCGGGCGCGCTGGTGATGACGGAGATCCTGCCGGGCACGGAGGCGGGCGAGTTGCCCGCCGCCTCGCTCCCGGAGCGGTGGGCCGACCTGCTGGCCGCCTTGCACGGCCTTGCCCCGCCGCCGGGGGCGACGCGCACGCTGGGCGACCGGTGCGAGGAGGCGTTCGCGCGGGTCGGCCGGCGGCTGATCGAGCCGGCGGTCGGCGCACGGCTGGACGCCGCCGCCTGGGACCGGGCCGTTCGACGCTGCGATCGGCTGCTGGCCACGACGGCGCGGCCCGTGCTGCTCCACGGTGACCTGCACCCGGGCAACGCGCTCGACGGCGGCGCGGCGCGCGGGCTGATGGCCATCGACCCGAAGGTGTGCGTGGGCGATCCGTGCTTCGACGCCGTGGACCTCGTCGTGGCCGGGGCCGGGGCCGAGGGGGTCGGGGCGCGCTGCGCGCGCGTCGCTGCGGCGTGCGGGCTCGACGGCGAGCGGCTGCACGAGTGGAGCCGGGTGATCGCCGCGTTCGCGGCCGTCGCCCAACTCGCGGGCGGGGGCGAGGAGTCGACGACCGAGGAGCTGTTGGCGTTGACCCGCTAAGCACGGTGGCTGCCCGGCGATCGTCGAGGGCGCGGGGGCCGTGGGGCCGGCGGCCGGCGAGCCGGGCGCCGTTCCCCAGAAGGCGGCCGTCCCCGGGGAGGCGGCCACCCCCGAGACGCCGGCCGCCCCCGAGGCCGCGCGGTGACGGCCGCCCGGGCCCGTTCAGCGAGTGGCGGCCGTGTTCCCGCTCAACCCGCTCAACTGGCTGGCATAGGGCCCGCGTTCGGCGCTGCTGCCGGACGCGGCGCGCGCCGCAGCGCTGCGGTGCGCGGCGCTGCCCGCGTAGGGCCGGGCGGCCGCCCTCAGTGCGCCCCGGATTCGGCGGCGGCGGTGGGGAGTTGGGAGGCGACCAGCCGCAGGATCTCCTCGTCCCCGACGCCCAGTGCCCTGGCCTCGGCGACCAGTTCGGCGGCCAGGGTGAGCAGCCGGGCCAGGCCCGGCGCGTCGGTCCGGCCGGTGACCACCGTGCCCCGGCCGCGCCGCAGCTCCACCAGCCCCTCGTCGCGCAGCCGCTGGTAGCCGCGCAGCACGGTGTGCACGTTGACGCCCAGCGAACCGGCCAACGAGCGGGCCGGCGGCAGCCGTTCGCCCGGCTGGGCCGAGCCGTCGGCGATCGCGCCCCGGACGCAGGCGGCGATCTGCTCGCCCAGCGGGACGGGCGAGTCGGGCGTGACCCGGAAGAGCATCGGCTCAGTCGCCTTCCCCGCGCCGGCGCGCGGCCAGCCCGTTGAGCAGCGCGGCGGCGGTGTCCGCGTCGTCCACGGTGACGACGAACGCCCGCCCGCCGGCGCGCCGCACCCGCAGCGCCTCGCCGGAGCGCAGCACGACGCCTGAGGCGCCGGGCCGGACGCGGTAGCCCCAGCCGCCGAAGTCGCCGATCGCGTCCACCCGCACCGCCTCCGCCTCCGCGACGCTGGCCAGCGGAACGGACAGCCTCGGCCTCGGCAGCAGCGGCAGGTCGACGACCAGCCCCGAGCCGTCCACGGTGACCCGCACGCTGGCCAGCGCGCCGACGAGGACGGCAGCCAGCAGGCCCAGCAGCCCCGGCGTCCACTCCCCCGCCGCCAGCGAGACCACCGAGGCCGCCAGCACCACCAGGGCGGCGATCCGCATCATGCGGGAGCCGACATGTCGACTCCAGACCGCCGACTCGCCCGGCGCCAGCGGCAGCACCGGGGAACGTCCCTGGCGCTCGCGGTTCCTCGGGTCCGCGCCCGCCAGCCGCCAGGCGCCGAGCCCCGCCAGCGCGCCACCGCTCAGCGCCAGCGGCAGCCACCACAGCGGCATCCGCACGTCGGTCGGGTCGGCGACGTCGACGTTGACCAGCAGCGAGGTGACCAGCAGCGTCCCGGTGAACACCGGCAGGCCGGCGCCGAGCGCGGTCGTCAGCCGGCGCATCGGGCCCCGGCCACGCCACAGGGCGACGCCGAGCACGAGCCCCTGGAAGACCAGCGTGCCCACCGCCATGGCCAGCAGAGCCTCGCGGGAGAGGAAGCCGTCCGCCGTGCCGCCACCGTCGAAGTGGGTGGCCACCCGGTCCGGCAGCCGGTCGTGCACCCCGATCGCGACGGCGGTCAGGATGCCGATCGCCGCGAGGTGCGGCAGGACGACCAGCGCCAGCCCGCGCCCCCGCCCTCGCTCGTCGGTGGTCTCTCCCATGCCCGCTCCCCTCGTCCGCGCACGGCCGTTGGCCACTTGTTCGCATTCGACGCGAACAACTAGAACAACAGTAGAACACGCCGCCGCTCGGCGTGTCACCACCCGAATGGCCCACCCCGAGAGGAGCAATCTCATATGTGAGATAGGCTCGAAGACATGATCGATGACTACCTGGCCCGGATCGGACAGCTCATTCGGGACGCCCGTCAACATCGCGGCTGGACACAATCGCAGCTCGCGGAGGCACTCAGCACCAGTCAGAGCGCGGTGAACCGCATCGAACGAGGCAACCAGAACATCAGCCTTGAGATGATCGCGCGCATCGGCGAGGCCCTGGACAGCGAGATCGTCTCGCTGGGCTACGCCGGCCCGATGCATCTGCGGGTGGTGGGCGGCAGACGGCTCAACGGCGCCATCGACGTCAAGACGAGCAAGAACGCCTGCGTGGCGCTGCTCTGCGGCAGCCTCCTCAACTCCGGCCGCACCGTGCTGCGTCGGGTCGCCAGGATCGAGGAGGTCTTCCGCATCCTGGAGGTGCTCAACTCGATCGGCGTACGCACCCGTTGGATCAACGAGGGCGCCGACCTGGAGATCACGCCGCCCGCCGAGCTGGACATGGACGCGATCGACCTGGACGCGGCCCGCCGCACCAGGAGCATCATCATGTTCCTCGGGCCGCTGATGCACCGCATGGACCAGTTCAAGATCCCCTACGCCGGCGGCTGCGACCTCGGCACCCGCACCGTCGAGCCGCACATGATGGCCCTGCGCCGCTTCGGGCTCGAGGTCACCGCCACCGAGGGCGTCTACCACGCCACGGTCACGCCGGGCACATCGCCGGACCGCCCCATCGTGCTGACCGAGCGCGGCGACACCGTCACCGAGAACGCGCTGCTGGCCGCCGCCCGGCACGACGGCACCACCGTGATCCGCAACGCGTCCTCCAACTACATGGTCCAGGACCTGTGCTTCTTCCTGGAGCAGTTGGGCGTGGTGATCGACGGCGTGGGCACCACCACGCTGACCGTGCACGGCGTTCCCGAGATCGACCGGGACGTGGACTACTCGCCCTCCGAGGACCCGGTCGAGGCGATGAGCCTGATCGCGGCCGCCCTGGTCACCGAGTCCGAACTCACCGTGCGGCGGGTGCCGTTGGAGTTCCTGGAGATCGAACTGGCCGTCCTGGAGGGCATGGGCCTGGACCACGACCTCGGCCCCGAGTACAAGGCGGACAACGGCCGCACCCGGCTGGCCGACCTCACCGTGCGGCCCTCCAAGCTGGAGGCGCCGATCGACAAGATCCACCCGATGCCGTTCCCCGGCCTCAACATCGACAACGCCCCGTTCTTCGCGGCCATCGCGGCCACGGCACACGGCTCGACGATGATCCACGACTGGGTCTACGACAACCGCGCGATCTACCTCACCGACCTCAACCGCCTCGGCGGCCGGCTCCAACTCCTCGACCCGCACCGGGTGTTGGTCGAGGGGCCGACCCGCTGGCGGGCCGCCGAGATGATGTGCCCGCCGGCGCTGCGGCCCGCCGTGGTCGTCCTGCTCGCGATGATGGCGGCCGAGGGCACCTCGGTGCTGCGCAACGTCTATGTGATCAACCGTGGTTACGAGGACCTCGCCGAGCGGCTGAACTCGGTCGGCGCGCAGATCGAGACCTTCCGCGACATCTGAGCCGGCCCGGCCGGCGCAACCCGCCGGGCCGCCGGGCCCGTTGACCGTGCCCCCTCCCCGCCGCGCGGGAGGGGGCGCGGTCGCGTCTCAGGCCGCCGCGTGCTCGGGCAGGGCCTCGGCGACGCTGGCGATGCCGCTGGCGCCGTGGCCGGCGGCCGCCGCGCGGTCCAGCAGGGTCGTGAACAGCCGGGGCACGTCGGTGGCGAGGCCCGCCGCCGCGCTGGCGTGCGTCAGATGCTCCAGCGCCGCGCGGTGCACGTCGACGGTGCCGTCGTCGTCCGGGTAACGGCCCTCCGTCACCTGCCGCGCGTGCTCGCCCAACAGCGAGCCAACGAACGGCAGATGGACGGCGGCCACCGAGGCGAACGCCGCCGGGTCGACGCCCGCCGAACGCACCAGGGCCAGCGCGTGGTGGAACCCGGCCAGCGTCCCCCAGGCCAGCCCGAACAGCGCGGTGTCATAGACCGGCGCCAGCGCCGGATCGGCGCCCAGGTGCAGGGCGTTGCCCAGGCTCGCCAGCACCGGGCGGTGCGCGGCGAACGCCTCCGGCGCCCCGCTGAACACGAACAGCGCCTCGGGCCGGCCCACCAGCCGGGTGCCGCTCATCGCGGCGCCGTCGAGGTAGGCGGCGCCGTGCCGCCCGGCCCACGCGGCGGCCTCGGCGGCCTGTTCGGGCGTGCCGGAGGTCAGGTTGACCAGCACCCGGCCGCGCAGTTCCCCCGCCACCGGCCCCAGCACCTCCCGCACCGTCGCGTACTCCGGCAGGCACACCACGACCAGCGGGCTCGCCAGGACCGCCTCCCGTGGCGCCGCCGCGCGGAGCGCGCCCTGGGCGGCCAGCGCCTCGGCCCGCGCCGCGCCCCGGTTCCACACGGTGGTGGGGTGGCCGGCGGCCAGGAACGCCTGGGCCAGCCTGGCCCCCAACTGACCGAGACCGATCACCGACACCGCCGACCGCTCGCGGCCCGCCGCGCCGGCCGGCCGTTCCTCGTCGCCCCGCTCCGCGTCCGCGTCCGCATTCGCCTTCACCTTCGACTTCGCCATCGTCATCGCCGTCTCCTTCTACGCTTGGGCGCTTCCGCGTTCGTCCTCTTGTGGTGCGCCGCGACGGGCGGCGGTGGCCGGCCCGTTCGGCGTTGACCTCACGGTGCCGGGCGGCGCTGTCGGGGCGGTGTCGGAACGCTGTCGGCCGCGCTGTCGGGGTGGGGCTGTGCGCCGGTCGGTCGGGAACGCCGCTGGTGGGGCGGGTTACGGTGCGTCCATGCGCTTCCTGGTCCTCGGCCCGTTGACCGTCCTGGCATCCGACGGGCGGCCCCTCGACGTGCCCGAGGCCGGGGTGCGCGCGCTGCTGGCGGTGCTGCTCACCGAGGCCGGGCGCACGGTCTCCGCCGACCGGCTGGTGGACGAGCTGTGGGGCGATCGGCCGCCGAGGAACCCGGCCGGCGCGCTCCAGACCAGGGTCTCCCGGCTGCGCCGGGCCCTGGCCGAGCCGGGGACGGGGAGCCCCGTCGAGTCCCGGCACGCCGGCTATCTGCTGCGGGTCGCGCCCGAAGCGGTGGACGCGCACCGCTTCGCCACCCTGACGGCGCGGGCCGGCGCGGCCGGCGCGGCCGGGGACCCGCGCGCGAGCGCCGAGTTGCTGCGGGAGGCGCTGGCGCTGTGGAACGGGGAGCCGTTCGCCGGCGTGGGCGACCTTCCCGCGCTGCGGAGCACGGCGACACGGCTCGTCGAGGAGCGGCTGACCGCCGTGGAGGCGCTGGCCGAGGCCCGCCTCGAACTGGGTGAACACCACGCGGTGGGCGACGAGTTGACCGCCCTGGCGGCCGCCCATCCGCTGCGCGAGCGGCTGCGCGCCGCCCAGCTGCGCGCCCTCTGGCTCGCCGGGCGGCAGGCCGAGGCGCTGGCCGGGTACGAGTCCCTGCGGGTGCGGCTCGCCGAGGAGCTGGGCGTGGACCCCGGCCCCGAACTCGCCGCCCTGCACCGGGCGATCCTCACCCAGGACCCGGGCCTGCGCCCGCCGCCGGCGGCGTCGGCCCGCGTGCCGGAAGGGCGGGCCGCGCCGCTGACCGCCCTCGTCGGCCGGGAGCCGGCCGTCGCCGCCATCGCCCAACTCCTGGACGGGCACCGCCTGGTGACGCTGACCGGGCCCGGCGGCGTCGGCAAGACGCGGCTCGCGGAGGAGGTGGCGGAACGGGTGGCCGGCGGCCGGCCCGACGGGGTGCGAACGGTCGCGCTGGGCGGGGGCGTTGACGCGCCGGCCGCCGGCGGTTCCGTTCTCCTCGGCGCTGCTCCTCTCGGCCCCGTGAACCCGGTGGCGGAGCGGCTCGGGGCGGCGCTCGGCGCCCGGGAGGACGACGCCCCGGGCGGGCTGCTGGACGCGCTGCGTGCGCGGCTCCGCCCGCTCCGACTCCTGCTGCTGCTCGACAACTGCGAGCACCTGATCGGTCCGGCCGCCGCGACCGTGCGCGAACTACTCGCGGCAGCACCCGGGTTGACCGTGCTGGCCACCAGCAGGGAGCCGCTGGGCCTGCCGGGCGAGGCGGTGTGGACCGTGCCGCCGCTCCAACAGGCCGACGCCGAGGCGCTGTTCGCCGCCCGGGCGGGTGACTCGGCGCCCGGCTTCGCCGTCACCGAGGCGAATGCGGCGGCCGTCGCGACGATCTGCCGCCGGCTGGACCGGCTCCCCCTCGCCCTGGAGCTGGCCGCCGCCCGCGTCCGGGCGCTCGGCGTCCACGCACTGGCCGCCCGACTCGACGACCGCTTCCGGCTGTTGACCGGCGGCGCGCACGGCCTGCCGCCCCGGCAGCGCACGCTGCGCGCGGTCGTCGACTGGAGCTGGGACCTCCTCGACGCGGACGAACGCGCACTGCTGCGCCGCCTCTCCGTCTTCGCCCCGGCCGACGGGCTGGACCTGGCGGCGGCGGAGGCGGTGTGCGGCGGCGAACGGGCGGACGAACGGGGTGAGGTCGTCGGCCCGTTGATCCGGCTGGTGGACCGTTCCCTGGTCACGGCCGAGGACCCCACGGACACCGACGGTGCGGCGGCCGAAGGCCCGCGCTACCGGCTGCCGGAGACCGTCGCGGCCTACGCGCGCGAACGCCTCGTCGAGGCGGGCGAGTTGGCGGACCTCCAGGCGCGGCACCTCGTGCACTGCACCGCGTTGGCCGAACGGGGCTCCGCCGGACTGCGCGGCCCGGAGCAGGCGGCGTGGCTGCTCCGCCTCGACCGGGAGAGCGGCAATCTGCGCGCCGCCCTCGACGGCGCCGTGCGGCGGCGGAACGGGGACGGCGCGCTGCGGTTGGCGGTCGCGCTGGGCTGGTACTGGTTTCTGCGCGGCCGACTCAGCGAAGCGCGGCGGTCGTTGGGCGAGGCGCTGGCGGTGGCCGGAACACCGGCGGGCGGGACACCGGCGGGCGGGGCGGCCGACGAGGGGCTTCGTTCCGGCGCGGCGCTGTGGCACGCGGGGTTCGCGGCACTGGCCGGCGACCACGCGACGGCGCGGGTCGGCGCCGAGCGGGGCGACGCCCGGGCCGTCTGGTTCCTCGGGCACGCGCTGCTGCGGTCGGGGGCCGATCTGCCGCGCGGCGAGGCGCTGCTCGCTCGGGCGCTGGGCGCGCTCGGCGCGGCCGGGGACCGCTGGGGAACGGCCGCCGCGCTCACCACCCGGGCGGTGCGGTCCCTGCTGCGGGGCGACCTCGGGCCCGCCCGGGACGACGCCGAGGCCGCGCACGCGACCTTCCTCGAACTCGGCGACGGCTGGGGGCGGTTGAACGCCGGCTACGCCCTGGCCGCGCTGGCCACCATCGCCGGCGACCTGCCGCGCGCGGAGCGGCTGCACCGCGAAGGGCTGCGGCTGGCCGAGGAGTTGGGGCTCTGGGCCGAGGCGGCCGACCGCATCACGGGGTTGGGCCGCGTCGCGCTGCTGACCGGCGACCGGTCGGCGGCCGACGCGCTGCACCGGCGGTCGATGGCGCTGGCCGCGCGGCACGGGTACGCGGCGGGCGAGGTGCACGCCGAGATCGGCCTCGGCCTCGCCGCCCGGCGCGCGGGTGACCTCGACGGCGCGGAACGGCACCTGCGCGCCGCGCTGGACTGGCACCGCGCCACGGACTTCGGGCCGGGGCCGGCGCTGCTCCTCGCCGAACTCGGCTTCGTCGCCGAGCTGCGGGGCGAGGTCGCCGAGGCGTTCGACCTGCACCGGAGGGGGCTGGCCGCCGCCCGGGAGAGCGGCGACCCCAGGGCGGTCGCCCTCGCCCTCGAAGGACTCGCCGGGGCGTATGCCTCCGGCGGTCAACCGGTGGCCGCCGCGCGGCGCCTCGGCGCGGCGGCCCGCCTCCGCGAGGCCGCCGGCGCGCCGCTGCCGGCGGCCGAACGCGGGGACGCTGGCCGCGTGGCAGCGGAGGCGCGCGCCGCCCTGGGGGCGGCGCGCTTCGCGAGGGAGTTCCGGGGGTGCCCTCCGGGCGGGCGCGGGAGCGACGCCAACGCCGTTGTCAGTGCCGGCGGTTAGTTTTGAACGACGGTCGGTGACGGGCGTCGTGGAACGGAACGGGGGGACAGGAGAACGGGAGGCGGGATGGTGCGGCACGTGGTGAACTGCGGTTCGGTGTGGGGAGGTCAAGTAATGGCAAAGCGCATCTGACGCCGCAGGTCACGAAGTCTCTTCCCCGCACACGCGGGGGTGGTCCGGTCACAGCGCCGATCCAGCTGTACGCGGAGCTGTCTTCCCCGCACACGCGGGGGTGGTCCGTCCGCACCCGCCTCGCCGCCCTCGGCGTCCCCGTCTTCCCCGCACGCGCGGGGGTGGTCCGTTGCGGGAACCTGCCCATGGTCTCGGGCGGGGGTCTTCCCCGCACGCGCGGGGGTGGTCCGCCGCCCGGGGCGGCCGCCTCGGTGGCGACCGCGTCTTCCCCGCACGCGCGGGGGTGGTCCGGTCCGGCTGCGGTTTGCAGCCGGTCCCGGCGGTGACGGGTTGGGGGCGGCCCTGCGGTCCCGGGCGGGTGCCTCGGCCCGGGACAACTCCTGTGCGTCGGGCATAGGTTGACCGTCATGGAGATCACCGTTGACCGCACGAGCGTCGCGGCGGGGGACGACGCGCTGCCGCATGTCAGGACCCTCGACGTGCCGGCCGATGCCTCGTTGGGCCGGGTGGTCGCCGGGTTGCTGGCGGACCGCTACCTGGCCACCGTCGCCGGCGGGCGGGCGACCTGGATTCTCACGGTGGGTGGCGAGCCGGTGGGCGTGGTGGCGCAGCAGTGGGCCGCACCCCGGTATCTGGTGGACGCCGACCGGCCGATCGCCTCGTTCGCCGCGCCCGAGGCGCCCGAGACCCCAGACCCCGGCGTCGCGCTGGTGTTCCGCTACTGGAAGCAGCACGATCCGGACGGTGTGCTCGCCGCGCTGGCTGCCGGGCGCTGGCCGGCCCGCTGAGCGGGGGCGCGTCGTCGCGCCGGACTGTCGGTGGCGCGGGTCAGACTGGGCGTCATGCACACGAGCGACACGGCGAGCCCGCTCGCCCAGGGCAGCCCCTCGACCCGGCTGCCCGCCCAGGACCTGGACCGGGCCCGCCGGTTCTACGCCGAGCGGCTCGGCCTCGAACCGGCCGACGAGCGCCCCGGCGGGCTGCTCTACCGGTGCGGCGGCGTGGAGTTCTGGTCTTCCTCTCGGCCGGCACCTCCCCGGGCACCTTCACCCAGATGTCCTGGAACGTTCCCGACATCGCCGCCACGGTCGCCGAACTGAAGCGGCGCGGCGTGGAGTTCGAGCATGTCGAGCTGCCGGACTCGTACGAGGGGGAACGCGTCGGCGAGGAGATCGTGGAGGTGCGCGGCCACTATCCGAGCAGGAACGCCCGGGGCGAGCACGGCGCCTGGTTCCGGGACAGCGAGGGCAACATGCTGTCCGTCGGCCAGGACGTCGTCTGAGGGCGCGGGCCCCGGGCGGGTCCGGGGCCCGCGCCGGTCAGGCGCCGGGGGCCACGACCAGTTCGGGCGTGAGCACCTCCTCGGTCTCCCGGTCGACGACGCCGACCCTGATGACCCGTTCGGTCAGCCCGTCCCTGGTGGCCCTGGCGTCCAGGGCGAAGAGGACGGAGACCGGGCGTTCGGCGTCGCCGACCCGCTGCGCCCCGGCGTAGTGCAGGATGCGCCAGCCGTCCTCCTCCCAGTGCTCCAGCAGCCCGGAGCGGATGATCGGCGCCACCGTCTCCCAGGCCAGGGAGCGCTCCAGCAGTTCGACGGAGGCGGCCACCGGGGTGCCGGCGGCGCCGGTGTCCAGCGGGTGGCCGAACAGGCGGATGCGGAGCCGGCGCAGCGGCACCCGCCACTGGTGCTCGGGCGCGGCCGCCAGCCAGGCCAGGGCCGCGCCGCCGGCGAGCAGCACGGCGGACGAGACGCCAGGCCGTTCGGCGAGCGCCGTCCACCACGGGTCGCCGGCCAACGCGCCGACGCCGGCGCCCGCCGCCACCGCGCCGGCCCGGGCGAACGCGTGCCAGCCGATCGGCGCGCTGTCCGAGGCGGTGCAGCCGCAGGAGGACTCGGGCGCCACGGCCCGGCCGGCCACCAGATAGCCGAGGAACGCGGCGCCCAGCAGCGCGCCACCCACGGCGGCGGCCGGAACCGCCGTCAACAACCCGACGCCGACGGCCAGTTCGGCGACGCCGGTGCCGCGCAGCACCCACACCGCACGGTCCGGGTCCTTCAGCAGCCGGGGCAGCGCGCTGCGCGCGGCCTGGGCGCGCAGCGAGCGTCGCGCCACCTTGGGCGCGCCGCTGACCAGCAGAAGCACGCCGACCAGCGGCGGCAGCAACGAGGCGAGCAGGCTCATCAACCGACCGTCCCTTCGTTCCTCAGTGCCCGACGGTGACGCGCACCAGGTCGATGGAGTCGTCGGCCGGCCGCCACGCGCCCAGCACCTGGGCCGGCTGGCCGATCCGCAGCCGGGAGAGGTCGGAGGTCAGCGCCCCGCCGGCGTAGGAGGCCGAGGTCTCCGGGATGGTGTTCCCGACCAACGCGTGGTTGTTGTGGGCGAGATGGAGCCGCTGGCGCTCGATGCCCCGGATGGTGGTGTAGAGGTTGACGATGTTCACCCAGACCGCGTCGGCGGCGATGGTCCCGTCGGGCATCGGCACGCCGCGCGCGTAGAGCCCGTCGCCGACCTCGATGTCGTCGGCGGTGGTGGGCCTGGCCTTCCAGACGCTGGTCGCGTTGGTCAGCTGGATGCGGTGCCGCTCGCCGTGCGAGCCGGCGACATGGAGCAACGAGCCCTGGATGGCGCCGATCCGGCCCTCGGCGAAGGCGGACTGGCTGATCGCCGGGTCGAGCGAGGGCCCGGGGGCGGCGAACGCGGCGTCGGCGTCGAGCGCGCCGAGCGCCGAGGCGCCCACGATGGTGGCGCCGCCCAGCGCGGCGCTGGTCAGGAAGCCTCGGCGGCCGAGGCGTGGGGTGTCGTTCTTCACGAGTGGTCTCCTCTCGCCTCGTTCACTCGGTGATCAGGACGGGCAGCACGCCGGAGTCGAGGCTGCCGATCGCGGAGTAGGCGGCGGGGGTGAGGTCGAGGATGCGGTTGACCCGGCAGGAGCCGCCGCAGCAGGACTGCTCGCCGCAGAAGCTGCGGGTCCTGGGGCCGCAGTCGGTGATGGTGATGCAGACCGTGGCGCCGGAACACTGGTGGCGCACGTTCATGACCGAGCCGCAGCCCCGGCGCGGGATGCCACCCTCGCCGCACTGGTCGGGGCGGGTGATGTCCCAGCACGCCTGGGAGGCGTTGGGCCAGGCGCCGTGGTTGGCGGCGGACCGGCAGTTGCCGCAGGCGCCACCGCCGGCGCTGCCGCAGGGGCCCCAGGCCGCGCCGCAGCAGAACCAGGTGGTCTCCCCTGCCCAGAGGGAGTTGGATGAGCAGGCCACGATGAACTTCCCTTCGCTGAAGGGGTCCTGGCGGACCCCGGAGGCATCGGAGCCCTACCCACTCTTTTGACCCGTACATGACATTCAGAGAGTGATCTACGCGCGGGGACCAACGGATGACCGTGGTCCGTGGTGCGGTGGTCCATGGTGCGGTGGAGCGGAACGTTCCCTCTCGCGGAGGCGGTGAGGGGTCGGGGACGTCGTCGTCCTGGTGCCGTGGTGCGGTGGGGGGTCATGGCAGAGCAGGCGGAGCGTCGAACGCGCCCATAGTGCGCCCGGCGCACCGCGTCGCGCCAGAGGGCAGGCCGCGCCACCATTGGTCGAACGTGTGGCGGGGCTGGTGGGGCGGCGCACGCCGGGCGCGCGGCGCGAAGCCGCCGCGCGGGGGGCGGGGGCGGCTAGCGTTCCGACCGTCCGGACCGTTCCGTCGCCTCCGGTGCTGTCGGAGCTTCCGTGGCTTCCGCTGTTCCGTTGGGACGCGCCGGGCCGGCTCCTCGTTCCCCGACTGCCCCGAGGGGGCATGAGCGGCGGCCAACCTGGGGACAGTGATCAGCAGGACCGGTTAATCCCCGGCAGCGGTGAGGAGTTCCGTCATGGACCAGGCGCTGGACAACAGGCTGGACAATCGGCTGGACCGGAAGACCACACGACGCACCCGCCTCCTGTTCGCGGCCACGGTCGCCCTCGCCATGGCCCTGTCCCCCGTCTTCTTCCTGCACGAACTGCTGATCGGCGCGCTGGGTCTGGTCGGCACCGGCATCGCCACCCGGGAGCGCGAGGGCCGGATCGCCCGCGTCGCCACGGTGGTCTTCGCCGGCCTGCTGGCCGGCAGCCTGCCCTATCTGGTGCTGGCCGCGCTGACCTGACGGGGCCGCTGATCCGACGGGGTCGAGGCGGAACGTTCGGCCCGCCCTAACGCACCCGACGAACGGGGTCGAGCGGGCCCAACCATGGGAATACGTCACGTTCTCTGGTATCCAGGGACCTCGTGGAGACGCACTTCGATCATGAGGACAACGGCAGACCCGAGGACCAACGAGATCGCGGCACGGCCGGCGGGTATCGCGGCGCGGCCGGGGAGTGCGGGCGCGGTGCCGAGGTGCTTCCCCGCGACCGGGCCCCACGCGCCGTGCTGGAGCTGATCGCCGGCAAGTGGACGATGCTGACGCTGGTCGCCCTGGCGGACGGCCGGGCGATGCGCTTCAACGAACTGCGCCGCCGCCTGGAGGGCGTCACCCAGAAGATGCTCACGCAGACCCTGCGGGCGCTGGAGCGCGAGGGGCTGTTGACCAGAACGGTCTACCCGACGGTGCCGCCGAGGGTGGAGTACCGGCTGACGGCGCTCGGGGAGGAAATAGCGGAGCTGGTGCTGCGGATCGCGGAGTGGAGCGCCAGCCGCACCGAGCAGTTGCGCGCCGCCCGCGCGAACTTCGACCGGCGCGCCCCGCACCCGCGCCCGTTGAGCGCGTGAGCGCTTGAGCGCTTGCCGCGCGGGGGGCGGGCCGCCCGCCTAGCCTGGGGTGGTGTCCTCGCGGAACGCGCGACGCCGTCGCTATCTGGTGCTGATGGCCGTCTGTCTGCTGCTCTTCGTGGGCGGCGGGGCGGTGGTCAGGCTGTGGTCGGTGCCGGTGGCCATCGCGATGTGCGCGCTGGCCGCCGTGATCCCGCCGGTCGCCACCATCGTGGCCAACCGCAGGGAGCGGGACGACCGTTGGTGGGACGAGGAACGCTGACGGGAGTGGGGCGGCGGGCGGGATACGGCGGAGGGCCGTTCACCCGCAGGGTCGGGGTCACCGACGGCAAGTGGCGTGCCACACGCGGAAGTTACGCTGACCGGATGGGTGAGTTCCTTCTGGTGGCCTTCCTGCTCCTGCTGGCGGCCGGCGTGGTCTCCGGGCCGGTCGGAAAGTCCCGCAGGCGTCGGCACCCCTTCCGCCCCGGCGGGCCCGCCTCCTTCCACGGCCCGCGCGGGCGGGCGAACATCGACCACCTGGTAATCACTCCCGCCGCCGCCGTCATCAACGTGGACAGCACGATGTGGTCGGCCAGGAGCGGGAACGTCCATGAGCGGAACGGGCGGGTCTTCCACGGCTCCGTGGACCGCACCAGGAGCGTGGCGGCGGCCAGGTACGAGTCGAGCCAGGCCGCGTTGGCGCTGGGCCAGCCGGTCGCCACCGCCATCGCGGTGCACGGCGCCCGAATAACCGGCGGCCAGATCACGCTCCCCGGCGTTCTGATCGTCCCCGCGCACAGCCTGGTCGCGCTCCTCCGGCAGATCGACCACGCCACGGGCCCCGCCAGTCCCTCCGCCGCCCGCCCACTGGCCCACCGCGCCGCCCGCCTGCTGCCTCCCTGTTCCGACCACCGCTGAAGACGGCCCCGGACGCCACGGTCGCGCGGCCTCCGGGAAACACCGTGCTGTCGGCCGGTCCGCACCCTGGCTTCGGGACGGCGGGACGTGAACCCCGCGACCCCTTGACCCCCAGTCAAGTACGCCACCAAACGGGCCAACCAGGTCGGCGGTCAGACGGCGGCGTCGCCGGAACCGCCGGGGGCAACCGCCTCGGACATCAGGGAGTTGAGGCCGCCGTAGTCGAGGGCGCCGGTCAGGGCGCCGTAGGTGCCGGCGGCGAGGAACTCCTCGGTGGCCCGGGCGGCCAGCCCGTACGCCGCCTGGGCGATGGCCGAGCCCAGGCTGATGCGGGCCGCGCCGGCGGCGGTCAGCGCCGCGACGTCGGGGGCGCCGGGGCCGGCCAGCACGTTGAGCGGGGCGTCCAGGCCGTCGGCCAGGGTGCGCACCAGTTCGGGGTCGGTGACCCCGGGCACGAAGACGCCGTCGGCGCCGGCCGCCAGATAGGCGCGGCCGCGCGCCAGGGCCTCGTCGACCAGGGCGGTGGCCGCGCCCCGGTGCCGGAGGAACACGTCGACCCGCGCGTTCAGGAAGAGCGGCACGGCCGCCGCTTCGGCCGCCGCGCGAGCGGCGGCGAGGCGTTCGGCCTGCTCGCCGGCCGGGCGCAGCGGTTGAGGGCCGCCGTGGCTGGAGTCCTCCAGGTTGACGCCGACCGCGCCGGCGGCCAGCACCTCGGCGACGGTCTCTCCGACGCCGGCCGCGTCCGGCGCGAAGCCGCTCTCGATGTCGGCGGTGACCGGGAGTTCGACGGCGGAGGCGACCCGGGCGACCAGCGCGACCGCGTCCGCGCGGGCGAGCCGGTCGCCGTCGGGGGCGCCCAGGCTCCAGGCGACGCCCGAGCTGGTGGTGGCGATGGCGGCGGCGCCGGCCCGGGCGGCGAGGCGGGCGCTGAGCGCGTCCCAGGCGTTGGCCAGCAGCAACGGCCGCGCGCCCCGGTGCAGGGTGTGCAGCAGTCGCGCCCGGGTGGCGAGGTCGGTCGGGTGGGGCGCGTGCGGGTGGGGCTCGTTCATGGGCTCAGTGAAACAGCGCTCCCCGCGCCGCACCGGCGGTTTTCGGACACCCACGACACGGTGCCGGGTCCCGGTGGCCTGAACGTGCGTCCCGGTGGGCATCCTCCCGGCGTGGCGACGACGCGCGAGAGTCCTCAACCTCCCACTCGGCGCTGGCGGTTGGTCGGTCCCGGGCTGGTGGTCGCGGCGACCGGGGTCGGCGCGGGCGACCTCGTCGCCACCACGGTGGCCGGCAGCCGCTACGGGTACACGCTGCTGTGGGCGGCGGTCGTCGGCTGTCTGATCAAGGTGGCGCTGGCGGAGGCCACCGGCCGCTGGCATCTGGCGACCGGGCGCACCATCTTCGACGGCTGGCGCACGCTGGGCCGTTGGACCACCTGGTACTTCGGGATCTACATCGTGGTCTGGGGCTTCGTGTACGGCGCCACCGCGATGTCGGCCAGCGGCCTGCCGCTGGTCTCGCTCTTCCCCGACGGGCCCTCGCTGCGGGTGTGGGGCATGGTGAGCGGGGTCGCGGGGCTGTTGTGCGTCTGGTTCAACCGCTACGCGGTCGTCGAGAAGATCATGATGGTCTTCGCCGGGCTGATGTTCGTGGTGGTCGTGTCGTTGGCGATCCGGGTCGGGCCGGACGTGGCCGCGATGGGCGCGGGGCTGTGGCCGACGCTGCCGGACGGCTCGGTCGTCTACACGCTGGGGCTGATCGGCGGCGTCGGGGGCACGATCACGCTGGCCGCCTATGGCTACTGGGTGACGGCCAAGGGGTGGACGACGCCGCGCTGGATGCCGATGATGCGGCTGGACAACCGGGTGGCCTACGCCACCACCGGCATCTTCGTGCTCGCGATGCTGGTGGTCGGGGCCGAGCTGCTGAACTCGGCGGAGATCGCGGTGGCCAGCGGGGACCGGGGGCTGCTGGATCTGGGCGAGGTGTTGGAGGAACGCTTCGGTGCGACCACGGCGGACTTCTTCCTGATCGGCTTCTTTGCCGCCTCGTTCAGTTCGGTGATCGGGGTCTGGCACGGGGTGAGCCTGCTCTTCGCGGACTTCCTGGTGCGCACCCGGCCCGCCCTCGCCGGGCGGGCGGCCGTGGCGGGGGAACGGGAACGGTCGCTGCCGTTCCGCGCCTATCTGCTGTGGCTGACGTTCCCGCCGATGGCGCTGCTCTTCCTTGACCAGCCGATCGGGCTGGTGATCACCTATGGCGTGCTCGGTTCGTTCTTCATGCCGTTCCTGGCACTGACGCTTCTCTATCTGCTCAACTCCGGTCAGACGCCGCTGAGCTGGCGGAACGGCAGGCTGAGCAACGCGACGCTCGCGGCCTCCGGGGTGCTCTTCGTGATCCTGTGCGTTCAGCAGATCCGCGATCTGCCCTGGTAGCGGGCGGGGTCGGGGGGCGGGGCGCAGAATGGGGCCATGCCCTTTCATGTTGACTCCGAGACCGGCCGGCTGCGTCGGGTGATCCTCCATCGCCCCGGTCTCGAACTGAAGCGCCTGACCCCCACCAACAAGGACGAGCTGCTCTTCGACGATGTGCTCTGGGTGAGGCGCGCTCAGCAGGAACACGACATCTTCGCCGCGCTGCTGCGCGGGCGGGGCGTCGAGGTCCGGCTCTTCGGCGAGCTGCTGGCGGAGAGCCTGGAGATCCCGGGTGCCCGCTCGCTGGTGCTGGAGCGGGTCTTCGACGAGCGCGAGTACGGGCCGCTGGCCACCGACGCGCTGCGCGCCGTCTTCGACGGCCTGTCCGGCGCCGAGCTGGCCGAGGCGCTGGTCGGCGGGATGACCAAGCGCGAGTACCTGGAGCGCTATCCGGCGCCGAACTCGGTGCGGCTGCACGTCATGGACCTGGACGAGTTCCTGCTCCAGCCGCTGCCCAACCACCTGTTCACCCGGGACACCTCGGCCTGGGTCTACGACGGGGTGGCGGTCAACGCGATGCGCTGGCCGGCCAGGCAGCGGGAGGCGGTGCACTTCGAGGCGATCTACCGGCACCATCCGCTGTTCACCTCGGCCGAGGTGCCGTTCCACCACTGGTCGGAGCCGCACGGCGCGCATCCCTCGACCATCGAGGGCGGGGACGTGCTGGTGATCGGCCGGGGCGCGGTGCTGGTCGGGATGAGCGAACGGACCACCCCGCAGGCGGTGGAGCTGCTGGCGCGGCGGCTGTTCGCGACCGGTTCGGCGCACACCATCGTCGCACTGGACATGCCGAAGCGGCGGGCGTTCATGCATCTGGACACGGTGCTGACCATGGTCGACGCGGAGACGTTCACCCAGTACGCGGGGCTGGGGATGCTGCGCTCCTACACGATCACGCCGGGCACGGGCGGGCGGGAGCTGTCGGTGGCCGACAACCCGCCGGAGCACATGCACCGGGCGATCGCGGAGGCGTTGGGCCTGGGCAAGATCCGGGTGTTGACCGCCACCCAGGACCTGCACGCGGCGGAGCGCGAGCAGTGGGACGACGGCTGCAACGTGCTGGCCGTCGAGCCGGGGGTGGTCGTGGCCTACGAGCGGACCGTCACCTCCAACACCGAGCTGCGGCGGAACGGGGTCGAGGTGCTGGAGATCCCGGGCAGCGAGCTGGGGCGAGGGCGGGGCGGGCCGCGCTGCATGAGCTGCCCGATAGAGCGCGACCCCGTGGACTAGCGACGACCACGACCGCGACCGCCCCGGGGCGGGGCGGCGAGACGGGGCACGGACCACCATTGCATAGACATGAGCGGATCTGTATATGATTGCAGCCGTCTCGGGGGTGCCGTGCCCCGTCGAGCCGCGCGCCGGCGAGGGGCGCGCGCGGAGTGAGCAGAGCAAGCAGATCGGAGCCCGCCCATGGGGACCGCACTCACCGGCCGCCACCTGCGCAGGGAGCTGGATCTCAGCCCGGCCGAGTTCCGTGAACTGGTCGCGCTGGCCGGCCGGTTGAAGGCCGAGCGGCGCGCCGGCGCCGAACGCCCGCTGCTGACCGGCAAGCACATCGCGCTGATCTTCGAGAAGAGTTCCACCAGGACCCGCTGCGCCTTCGAGGTGGCCGCCGCCGAGCAGGGCGCGCACACCACCTACCTGGACCCGGCCGGCTCGCACCTCGGCTACAAGGAGTCGACCAGGGACTCGGCGCGGGTGCTCGGCCGGATGTTCGACGCCATCGAGTACCGGGGGCACGCCCAGCGGACGGTGGACGAACTGGCCGAGCACGCGGGCGTGCCGGTCTACAACGGGCTGACCGACGAGTGGCACCCCACCCAGATGCTGGCCGACGTGCTCACCATGACCGAGCACTGCCCGAAGCCGCTGACCGAGCAGTCCTTCGCCTACCTCGGCGACGCCCGCAACAACATGGGCAACTCCTATCTCGTCACCGGCGCGCTGCTCGGCATGGACGTGCGGATCGTGGCGCCCGGAGAGCTGTGGCCGGAGGAGGCCGTGGTGGCGGAGGCCCGCCGGCTGGCCGGCGAGACGGGAGCGCGGATCACCCTGACCGAGTCCGTCTCCGAGGGGACGGCCGGGGTGGACTTCGTGGCCACCGACGTGTGGGTATCGCTGGGCGAGCCGGTGGAGACCTGGGAGGAGCGGATCGCGCTGCTGCGGCCCTACGCCGTCACCCGCGCGGTGATGGAGGGCACCGGCAACCCCGACACCCGCTTCCTGCACTGCCTGCCGGCCTTCCACGACCTGGGCACCGAGCTGGGCCGAACGCTGCACGCGCGGTACGGGCTCGACTCCCTGGAAGTGACCGACGAGGTCTTCGAGTCCGATACCTCCGTCGTCTTCGACCAGGCGGAGAACCGCCTGCACACCATCAAGGCGCTGCTGGTCGCCACCCTGTCCTGAGCGGCCCGCCCCGGGCCCGGATCGCCCCGAATCCCCGCCGCTCGACCAAGCGGGTCGAAAAAATCGAGAAAAGTGGGCCGACGATGTCGAGAACCCGCGACCCGCTCCGTCCCAGGGGTGAACGTGACCAGGACGGGTCACACCACCACCGAGGAGAACACGATGGCCAAGTACCTGCTGCTGAAGCACTACCGGGGTGCTCCCGCCGCCGTCAACGACGTGCCCATGGACCAGTGGACGCCCCAGGAGGTCTCGGCGCACATCCAGTACATGAACGACTTCGCCGCCCGGCTGGAGAAGACGGGCGAGTTCGTCGACGCCCAGGCGCTCGCGCCCGAGGGCCGGTTCGTCCGGTACGACGGCGAGGGCCGCCCGCCGGTCGTCGACGGTCCGTTCGCCGAGACCAAGGACCTCATCGCCGGCTGGATGGTGATCGACGTGGACAGCGAGGAGCGCGCCTTCGAACTCGCGGGCGAGCTGTCGGCCGCCCCCGGCGCGGGCGGGGAGCCGATCCACGAGTGGCTCGAGGTGCGCCCCTTCCTCACCGAGATGCCCACCGTCACGGAGTGAGGCGGACCGGTGAACGAGGCCCTGCTCCGAAGCCTCATACCGGGCGTGCTGGGTGTCCTCGTCCGTCGCGGAGTCGACTTCGCGGCGGCCGAGGACGCCGTGCAGGACGCGCTGGTGGAGGCGATCCGCGTCTGGCCCGATGACCCTCCGCGCGACCCCAGGGGCTGGCTGATCACCGTGGCCTGGCGTCGCCACCTCGACACCGTCCGGGCAGAGGCCGCCCGCCGCCGGCGTGAGGACCGCGTCGAGGAGGAGCCACCGCCCGGGCCCGCCCCCGGCGTCGACGACACGCTCCAGCTGTACTTCCTGTGCGCCCACCCGTCGTTGACGCCCTCGTCCGCCGTCGCGCTCACCCTGCGCGCCGTCGGCGGGCTCACCACCCGCCAGATCGCCCGGGCCTACCTGGTGCCCGAGGCGACCATGGCGCAGCGGATCAGCCGCGCCAAGCGCACCGTCTCCGGCGCGCGGCTCGACCGTCCCGGGGACGTCGGGACCGTGCTGCGCGTGCTCTACCTGGTGTTCAACGAGGGCTACTCCGGCGACGTGGACCTCGCCGCCGAGGCCATCCGGCTGACCCGGCGGCTCGCCGCCGGGATCGACCACCCCGAGGTGGCGGGGCTGCTCGCGCTGATGCTGCTGCACCACGCCCGGCGCGCCTCCCGCACCACGCCGAACGGCGAACTCGTGCCGCTCGCCGAGCAGGACCGCGAGCGGTGGGACACCGGGATGATCGCCGAGGGCATCGCGATCCTCCAGGCGGCCCTCGCCCGCGACCGGCTCGGCGAGTACCAGGCCCAGGCCGCCGTGGCGGCGCTGCACGCCGACGCGCGGACCGCCGAGGAGACCGACTGGCCGCAGATCGTCGAGTGGTACGACGAGTTGGTCCGCCTGACGGACAGCCCCGTGGTGCGGCTCAACCGGGCGGTGGCCGTCGGCGAGGCCGACGGGCCGCACGCGGGGCTGGCGGCCCTCGCGGAGCTGGGCGCCCCCGCTTCGACGTCCGCGAGCGGGAGGCACCCCGTCCCCCGCTACGCGGCGGTGGCGGCCCACCTCCACGAGCGCGCCGGCGACCTGGACACGGCGGCGCGGCTCTACGCCGAGGCGGCCGGCCACGCGCCCCACCTCGCCGAGCGCACCCACCTCACGCGCCAGGCCGCCCGGCTCAACAGCCGCGCCCGCTGACGGGCGGGCCCGCCGCTCCCCCGCCGGCCGGCGCCGGCAGCGCGCCCAGAGCCGCCGGATGGCCGCCGAAATCCGGTGGCCGGCGGGCGCGGCCGGCTGGTTGGATCGCCGGCCATGGACAACGACGTGCCCACCGACGGCGATCAACTCCCCCCGCTCACCGGCGAACTGGTCCGGCTGCGCCCCATGGAGGCGTCCGATGTCGAGAGCCTCTGGCGCTGGAACCGGGACCCCGAGGTGGTGCGCTGGCTCAACCACGAGCCGCCGCAGTCCCTCGCCAGCGCCGAGCGCCGCTTCGCCGAACGGCCGCGCAACAGCTTCGAGTCGAGCCTGCTGATGATCGAACGGCGGTCGGACGCCCGGCTGATCGGCGTCACCGCGCTCCGCGACGCCAGCCCGATCGACGGGCGGGCCGAACTCGACGTCTACCTGGGCGAGAAGGACTGCTGGGGCCAGGGCTACGGCTCCGACGCGGTGCGCGCCCTCTGCCGCTGGGGCTTCGACCGGCTGCGGCTGCACTCGATCGCGCTCTGGGTGGTCGTGGACAACGAACGGGCCGTCCACGCCTACGAGAAGGTGGGCTTCCGGCGGGACGGCCGCCATCGCGAGTGCTTCCGCGGCGACGGCCGCTGGCACGACATGTACCTGATGAGCGTGCTGGAGGGCGAACTGCGCTGAACCGCCCCCGGGACGACGGGGCGGGCGACGAAGTGTGCTCATGCTCGACGCCGCCCCAGCTCCAGGATCAGGGTCACCGCCAGCTGCGCGGCGCCCACCGCCGTCAACACCATCCCCACCTTGCTCAGCGTCACCACCGGCGTCTCCACCCCGTCGGTGAACACCCACAGCAGGACGCCGACCAGCGCCGTCGCCACCCCCTCCACCGTGTGCCTCGCCACTCGCGTCACTGGGAAACCCCTCCCACTCCGGTCCCGGCGGAACCCCCACCGCTATGCCCACCGTAGAGTCGTCGTGACGCACCGTCATCGTCCTGGGGCATGATCCCGCGCCGCCCACCTACATCCTTCTCCGCACCCCCGCCTACATCCTTCGACGGACGAGGCGGAGGGGACGGGCGCGACAGGAGGGACAGCCGGGGCAGGAGGGGCGGGCGCGGCGGGCCGGGTCAGCCGGCCGAGCCGTCCACCGAGATGTCCACCGTCGGGCGGAGCCGGGCCGCCGACGCCAGGGCCCGGTGCACCGGGTTCGCCAGAAACGCGGCCAACAGGCCGTCATCGGCCGGCCGTTGCACGGCCGGCAGCACGTTCTGCTGGCAGGCCGCCAGAAAGCGCGGGCCCCAGCGGCGGGCGCCCAGCCGCGCGGTGCGGGAGCAGTTGTCGACCATGAACGCCACATCCCGCGCGTGCATGTACGGCAGCAGCGAGTCCACCGCCTCGATCACCGACTCGTTGACGATCTCCGACCACGGATGGCCGCGCTCGGCGAACTCGTCCACCTGGGCGGTCATGGTGGCCACGAACACCCCCGCCGTCAGCGGGTCCACGGGCACCTCCCGCCGCGCCCTGCGGGCGTGGACCTCCGGCGCCGCCGCCCACATCGGGGAGGTGCCGACGGGGCTCATCGGCCGTTCCGCCAGCCGCCGTTCGGCGAGCAGCACGCCGCGCAGCTCGTTGCCCGCGGCCACCTCGTCGTAGATCTCGGCTACCAGGTCGCGGGCCGGCCGGTAGGCCGCCGAGTAGGCGCGGTCGAAGGTGTCGCGGCCCGCCTCGTCCAGCCCCTCGCGCACGCCGGCCAGGCCGGAGCGGGAGACGGTGCGGGCCAGCGGCCCGGTGACCACCTCGCAGGAGCGCTCGTACGCGGTCACGGGATCGTCGCCGCCCAGCCGGAAGTGCTGCCAGAGCGCCTCGACCAGGCCGTGCACCGCGCCCAGCAGGATGGCCCGTTCGCCGACGATGTCGGAGCGGTACTCGCTGTCCAGGGTGGTCCGAAAGGTGTAGGGCGAGCCCAGGGCGACCGACCAGCCCAGCGCGAGGTCGACCGCCCGCCCGTCGGGGTCGGCGTGCACGGCGAAGCTGCTGTTGATGCCGGCGCCCTCGGTGGTCTCGCCCTGCTCGTAGAGGCGGCGCACCGAGTTGCCCATGCCCTTGGGGCAGACCGCGATCACGGCGTGCCCGGCCGGCGGCGCGCCGCCCTCGGCCGCGAGGTGGGCGAGCAGGAACCCGTGCGAGAGGCCGATGGTGGCGCCGGGACGCAGCGCGCCGAGGATCTCCCGGTGGTGCTCGGCCAGCGCCGCGTCGGCGATCAGCAGCAGCACGAGGTCGCTGGCCGCGACGACGTCCAACAGCGCGCCCAGCGTGCCGTTTTCCTCCGTGAAGCCGTGCGCCCTGGCGTCGGCGGCCGAGGCGGAGCCGGGCCGCAGCCCGACGGTGACGGTGATGTCGGTGCCGGCGAGGGAGTCGCGGAGGTTCCTGGCCTGGGCGCGGCCCTGGGAGCCCCACCCGATGACGCCGATCCGGCGCACCCCGGCGAACGCGCGCGGCAGCAGCGGGAAGAGGTGGCGCCCGCCGCGCAGCACGGTCTCGTCGCCGCCGGGCATCGCCAGCGGCTCGGGCCGGAAGACGGCCGATGTGAAGGTGTTGGCGGGCGCGGGGGTTCCGGGCGGGGTAACGGCGTTGGTCATGGCTGGAGTTGTAGGCTGCCGGCCTGCGTTGCGGCAAGCGCAACTACCGCATCGGGGCGTTGCGTGAAACGAAAGGGCCAGGTGGTGACGGGTGTTGGACGACGAGCGGGCGCTGCGGCTGTTCCTCCATCTGGCGAACAGCCTCAACTTCGGCAGGACCAGCCTGGACTGCCATGTCTCCCCCGCCACGCTCACCCGCACCGTGCAGCGCCTGGAGGCGCGGGTCGGGCACCGGCTGCTGGACCGGGGCCCGCACGGGGTGGCACTGACGGCCGAGGGGCAACGGTTCCGTGACTATGCCCGGCGCGCGGTCGCGCTGTGGCACGACTACCGGAACGAGGACCCCGAGCCGGCCCATCTGACCGGCCGGTTGGCGCTGTTCGCCACGGTCACCGCCTGCCAGGCGCTGCTGCCCGGGCTGTTGGGGCCGTTCCGCGCCGCGCATCCGCGGGTCGCGCTCGACCTGCGGACCGGGGACGCGGCGGCGGCCCTCGCCCGGCTCGACGAGGGCGAGGTGGACGTGGCGGTGGCCGGCGTGCCGGCCCGGCTGCCCGGGGCGCTGGTCAGCCGCACCGTGGCCAGCACGGAGCTGGTCTTCGTCACGGCGCGGGACCGTCCCGACCCCGAGCTGCGCGGCCCGTTCGTGCTGCCGCAGCGCGGCCTCGTCCGCGAGGCCGCCGACCGGTGGTTCAGGGCGGCCGGGCGCGCCCCCGAGGTGACCGCCCAACCCGACGGCCACGAGGCGCTGTTGACGCTGGTGGCGCTCGGCTGCGGCACCGGCGTGGTGCCCCGGCTGGTGCTGGAGACCAGCACCACCGGGGAACGGCTGACCGTGGTGCCGGCCGAGCCGGCGCCGCCGCTGTTCCCGATCGGCCTGTGCGTGCGCCGGGCGGACCTGCGCCGGCCGCTGGTCGCCGCGCTGTGGGGCCTGACCGAGCCGGAGGCGGTCAGAGGCGGCCGGTGACCCTGGTCGGGGTGATCCGGACGACCAGCCGCTGCTCCTCCTGGTCCGCGGCCGGGTTGAACTCGGCGTAGGACTGGCCCGTGTACTTCCGGGACAGCTCGTCGATCACCTCGCGGTCCGCGTCGGGCGCGAGGGTGGCGGTGCCCCGGATCGCGGCGTAGGTGTAGGGGTTGTCGGCCGGGTTGACCATCACGGTCACGCGGGGGTCGCGGTCGATGTTCCTGGCCTGCTGGCGGCTGGCGGTGGTGGAGTAGAGCAGGTCCTCGCCGTCGCGCTTGATCCAGACCACGGTGAGGTGGGGCGATCCGTCCGGCTGGAGGGTCGCCACGGTCGCGAACACCTTGGTCTCGTCCAGGTATCGCTTCAGCTCGTCGGAGAGCGTCACTGCCATCTCGGCCGTCCTTCAGGGGGGTCGCATGTGCGGGGGATGTGCGGGTGGAACGGGGGCGCCCGAAACGCGTGCCCCGCGCCCTGGGGTGCCAACTCCCGTTGCCGGCTCCCTATTCCACACCACCGCGCGCCCGTATCCGCGCGGCGACGGGCGGCGCGCGCGTCGGGTTCCGCCGTGTGCGCCGTGCGCGCCGGCGCGCACGCCAGGTGCGTGCCTCAACGAGCATCCGGAGGACCGTGACGTTTCCGGAGACCTCGGGCGGACCGGCGAGGTCCATGGAACGATGGCTACCCGTGACCTCGACTTCACACCTCGCCCACGACGTGGCCGGCGACGGCCCCGCGCTGCTGCTGCTCCACTCGACGGTCTGCGACCGGCGGATGTGGGACCCGCAGTGGCGGATACTCGTCGACGCGGGCTTCCGCGTGGTGCGCTGTGACTTCCGTGGCCACGGTGACAGCCCGGCGGCCGACCGGCCCTACCGGGACGCCGAGGACGTGCGGGACCTGCTGAACGCCCTCGGCATCGACGAGACGGCCGTGGTCGGGGCCTGCTTCGGCGGCGGGGTGGCGCTGGAGGTCGCGGCCCGCTGGCCGGAACGCGTCACCGCGCTCGCGCTGCTCAACGCCGCTCCCCCGCTGACCGACCGGACGGCGGCACTCGCGGAGTTCGAGACCAGGGCGGCCGAGCTGATCGCCGCCGACGCGGTGGCGGAGGCCGTCGAGCTGAACGTGGCCACGTGGCTGGGCCCCGAGGCCGACGGCAACACCCGCGCGATGGTGCGGCTGATGCAACGCCACGCGCTGGACGTCCGGTTGGCGGCGGAGGAGTTCCCGCGCCCGCCGGCCGACCACCGGCTGACCGGCATCAAGGCCCGCGCCCTGGCCGTCTCCGGGCGGCACGACCTGCCGGACTTCCGGGCCACGGCCGTCGAACTGGCCCGCCTGTTGCCCCGGGCCCGCCACGAGGAGCTGCCCTGGGCCGGGCATCTGCCCAGCCTGGAACGGCCGGCGGAGGTGGCCCGGCTGCTGGTGTCGTTCCTCCACGAGGTGGCCTAGCCGGCCGGTACCGGGGGCCCCGGCCCGCAGTTGGCCTGGCCGGCCGCACCGGGGCCCCGGCCCGCAGACGGCCCGAGGGCCGGGGGCGGTACGGCGGTGGCCGAAGCCGGACCGGGGCCGCAGGGCTGGCCGGGCACGGGAGTTGGCGGCCGGGGGACGAGGGACCGAGAGGCCGTGGAGAACGGCGGTCCGTGGTGGGTCGACGGGCCTGGTGGAGCCGGGCAGCGGGCGGCCGGGGCGGAAGCGTGACGTCTCGGGCGGGGGCGGAAGTTCGTGAGGCCGGACGGGGATGCGCCACCGTGCCGGGGAAGCGGGCCCACGGGCGGCACCGGTGCGGGCAGCGGACGGGCGAGGCGTGGGGCGACGCACGACGGGTGTCGGGACCGACGGTCCCTGATCGAGGCTGCCGCCGCCGGCGGCAGCCTGCCGCCACGCACCGGGGCCCGTTCCGGAAGGGATGTGGCGGAGCCAAGGAGACGGCCCGGGGCCGCGAAAGCCCTTCCGCCGGCGGGCCGGCGTCGACCGCCAGGTCGGGGCCCGCTCGGCGGACCGTCCCGCCCCGGGCCGGCGACGCCGGCCCGGGAGCCGTGCCCCCGCGACTACTCCCGGTCGGGGAAGAGCCGGGAGCCGTCCCGTTCGAGGCGGACCACCGTGTTCAGCTTCTCGGGGTTGCGGACCACGTCGATGCTCGTGATCCGGCCCTCGTCCATGCCGAAGGAGACCACCGAGACGTCGCCCCCGTGCTCGTACACGACCAGCCCGGGCACGCCGTTGACCGTGGCGAGCCGCATCGTCAGTCCGCTCGCGCCGGAGAGGGCCAGCAGGATGCCCTTGGCGACCCGCATCGCGCCGTACTGGGTCCTGGCCGTGGTGGTGACCCGGCCGCCGCCGTCGCCGCGCCAGGCGACGTCGGGGTCGAGGAGTTCGACCAGTCCTGACAGGTCGCCCTGTTGGCAGGCGTCGGCGAACGCGGCGACCAGCGCGCGCTGTTGGGCCGGCGTCGGCGGGAACCTGGGCCGGCCGTCCGCGACATGGCGTCTGGCGCGGGAGGCCAGCTGTCGGACGGCGGCCGGCGTCCGGCCGACGATCTCGGCCACCTCGGCGAAGCTCACGCCGAAGACGTCGTGCAGCACGAAGGCGGTGCGCTCGGCCGGGCTGAGCTGTTCCAGCACCACCAGCAGGGCGAGGCTCACCGACTCGTCGAGGGTGACCTGTTCGGCCGGGTCGTCCTCCACGACCGGCTCCGGCAGCCAGGTCCCGACATAGCTCTCCCGGCGGGCCTTGGCGCTGCCCAGCGCGTCGAGGGCCAGCCGGCCCACCGTGGTGACCAACCAGCCGCGCAGATCGTGGATCTCGGTGCGGCCCAGCGTGCCGCGCAGCCTGATCCACGCCTCCTGGACGCAGTCCTCGGACTCGGCCAGGGAGCCGGTGGTGGTGTAGGCGACGCGCAGCAGCCGGGGCCGTTCGGCCTCGAACGCGCGGGCCATCGCCTCCAGCCGTTCGTCCAGCGGCAGCCCTTCGAGCCCCTCGCTCCCCGGGTCCTCCTCGGGCCAGGGCCCGTCGGCCTCCCGTCCGGTGTACTCGCTCATACCCTGACCCCCCTCAGCCACTCGGCGAACGCGGCGACGCCAACCACCGGCGCCTCGTGGCCCGTTGAACCTGTTGAATCTGCTGACCCCGTGGCGTCCGCAGCGTCGTCCCCGGTGGCCGCGCCGGCGCGCAGGGCCCGGCCCATCGCGCCGGGCAGCGGGACCGTCAACGGCAGCGCGCGGCTGCCGGTGGCCTCGCGCCAGGCGGCGGCCAGCCGGCGGAGGTCGGCGACCTCGGGTCCCACGACCGCCAGGCGTGCCCCGCGCGGGGTCAGTTCGGCCGCCTCCACGACGACCGGCGCCACCTCGGCGGCGGCCACCGGTCGGAGCGGAACGGCGGGCAGCGGCATCAGCCGCGTTCGGGCCAGCGCGGTGAAGCCGGCCACCAGCAGCTCGTGGAACTGGGTGGCCCGCACGATCGTCCAGGGCACCGGGCTGTTGGCGACGGTCAGCTCCTGCTCGGTCTTGGCGCGCGTATAGGCGCCGGGCAGTCGTTCCGCGCCGACGACCGACACCGCGACATGGTGGCGCACCCGGCACGCCACCTCGGCGGCCAACAGCAGGCGGGTGCCCTCGACGAGGGTCGCCCCGGGCCGCCGCGAGGGGTCGTTGGCGGCGTCGACCACCACGTCCACCCCGTCGAGCGCGTCAGCCAGCCCCCGGCCGGTACGCAGGTCCACCGGGTACTCGGGCGAGCGGCGGCTGAGGACCCGCACCTGGTGCCCGCGCACCCGTGCCTCCTCGACCACCAGCCGCCCGAGGGTGCCCGTTCCTCCCACAATGGCGATTCTCATGCCTCAACAGACGACGCAGCCCGGGGGATTGTGACATCGCGGGTGGGAACGGGGTGCCCGGGCGGCCCGGGTCCGCGCGCGTGGCGGTGCGGGGAGGCGAAGCCAGCGCGCGGACGAGGGCTCGGTCGCGGCCCCACGCCCTGCACTGCGGGGGCCACCACCGCCGGTAAACGATTCTCGCCGAGCGCCGGCGGCGGGTGACGGTATTCGGTCAGCGCTGCGACCCTCAGCAGCGCGACAACTACCGACGGTGAGGCTCAACGATGGGGTTTTGCGGGTGGGAAGGCGGCGAGGGGAAGTCGGCCAGAACTCATGGGTGCCGGCCGGGAGTTCGACGCCGTTCGACGGCGCGTCCGCGCCGGTCAGTCGGCGAGGGCCGCGCCCAGGGCGGCGATGGTGTCGGGGCCCACCCGGCAGCAGCCGCCGATGAGTTGGGCGCCGGCGGCCCGCCAGGCACGCGCCAGCTCCGGCCGGAGGGTGACGGGCCCGCGCCAGCCGCCGGCCGCCCAGCGTTCCCCGGCGTTCGGGTAGGCGACGGCCGGGCGGCCGGTGGTCGCGGTGGCCAACGCGACGGCGTCGGCGACCTCCTCCGGCCGGCAGCAGTTGACGCCGACCGCCACCACCGAGGGCTCGTCGGCGGCCAGCGCGAACGCCTCGGCCAGCGGCTGGCCGGCGCGGGTGCGGCCGCCGGCGGCGGTGTAGGAGAGCCAGACCGGCACCCCGGCGTCGCGCACCACCGTCAGCAGCGCCTCGGCCTCCACCGTGTCCGGCACGGTCTCCAGGGCCAGCAGGTCGGGGTCGGCGTCCAGCAGGGCCGCCACCCTCGGGGCGTGAAACCGCGCCAACTCGGCCACGGACAGGCCGTAGTTGCCCCGGTACTCGCCGCCGTCACCCCGCACCGCGCCATAGGGCCCGACCGAGGCGGCCACCAGCGCGGGCCGCCCCGCGCGCGCCCCGGCCGCGCGGGCCAGCCGGACGCTGTCGCCGAAGAGCCGGGCCGCCGCCCGCCGGCCCAGGCCGCGCCGCGCGAAGCCCTCGAACGACGCCTGGTAGCTGGCGGTGAGCAACACCTGGGCGCCGGCGGCCAGATAGGCTGCGTGCGCGGCAACGAGGTGTTCGGGCGCGTCAACCAGCAGCCGCGCCGTCCACAGCCGGTCGGTCGGCTCGCCGGACAGGCCGTCCTCGGACAGGTCGACGCCCTGGGCGGCGAGCTGGTTCGACAGCCCGCCGTCCAGCAGCAGCGGCGGCCCGCCGGGGGTGAGGGCGGCCGCGAGGTCGGGCATCGTCAACCGCCCCGTCAGTCCAGCTGGGTGGCGACGTCCTCGGCGATCACCGCGAGGTGGTCGAGGTCGTCCAGGTCCAGGATCTGGAGGTAGACCCGCTGGCAGCCGGCCTCCCGGTAGGCGGCGATCTTCTCGACCACCTCGCCCGGCGTACCGGCCAGCCCGTTCTCGCGCAACTCGGAGACCTCGCGGCCGATGGCCTCGGCCCGGCGCGCGACCTCCGCCTCGGTCCGGCCGACACAGGCCACCAGGGCGTTGGAGTAGACGAGTTCGTCGGGGTTACGGCCGGCCTCCTTGGCCGCGTCGCGGACCCGGCCGAACTGCTCGGCGCTGTCGGCCGCCGAGCCGAACGGGATGTTGAACTCGTCGGCGTAGCGGGCCGCCAGCCGGGGCGTGCGGGTCTTGCCCATGCCGCCGATCAGCACCGGCACCTTCGCCTGCGCGGGCTTGGGCAGCGCGGGCGAGTCGGTGAGCTGGTAGTGGGCGCCGTCGAAGGAGAACGTCTCGCCGACCGGCGTCTCCCACAGCCCGGTGACGATGGCGAGCTGCTCCTCCAGGCGGGGGAACTTCTCCTTGGGGAACGGGATGCCGTAGGCGGCGTGCTCCTCCGCGAACCAGCCGGCGCCCAGGCCGAGTTCGACGCGGCCGCCGGACATCGCGTCGACCTGGGCCACCTGGATGGCCAGCACGCCCGGCAGCCGGAAGGTGCCGGCGGTCATCAGGGTGCCCAGCCGGATGCGGCTGGTCTCCCTGGCGAGGCCGGCGAGGGTGATCCAGGCGTCGGTCGGGCCGGGCAGCGGGTCGCCGTCGCCCATCCGCAGATAGTGGTCGGAGCGGAAGAAGGCGTCGAAGCCGAGCTGCTCGGTGGCCTGGGCCACGGCCAGCAGCGTCTGGTAGCTGGCGCCCTGCTGCGGTTCGGTGAAGATACGAAGATCCATGGGGACCATTCTGCGCCCGCCTCGCGCCCCCGGGGCTCACCGCCCCGTCGCCGGCGGCCGGCCGCTACCCGCCGGCGGGCCGCTGCCGGCGCCCGGGCGTGAGCAGCGCGTTCTCGCCCGGCGAGAGGTCCAGCCGCACGGTCTCGGCCCGGCCGTCGCGGAACACCGCGATCTCGCCGCCCCGGAGCGCCGCGACGAACGCCCCGGCGCCCGGGCCCAGCAGCCGCTCGGCGACCTCCGCGTACTGGCCGTCCAGGACCACCACGGTCCGGGCGGCGGCCCAGAAAGCGGAGCGGCGCGGCGGGTTGCGGGCGACATGGACCACGGTGCGCCAGGGGCCGTCGGCCAACGAGGCGGAGGGCGGGCGGCGCAGGTCACAGACGAGGGCCTGCGGCCCGTCGCCGGCGGACGGCGCGGAGGGCCGGCGCTCGGGCCAGCGGCCGACGCCGTCCCCGACGGTCAGCCGGTCCCCGGCGGCCAGCGTCAGCCCGCGCCACTTGTCGGGCACGCGGGTGGCGGCGGTGACCCGGGCGCCGACGCCCAGCAGCCGCAGGGCGAAGAGCCGCCCGAAGAGCGACTCACCCAGCACGCCGAGGCCGGCGCCCTCGGGCGAGGGCGCCGGCAGGGTCACGGGCTGCCCGGCCGTCCCGGTGCCCAGGTGCACGCCGGCGCCCACCGGGGTCAACGTCAGCACGCGGGCGGCGGCGGCCTCGGCCGGCCGCCAGTGGGCGGCCGGGAGCCGCCCCAACTCGGGGATCACGCGCGGGGTGTGACGGGCGGCGGGAACGGGGGGCGGGTGCGGGGTGGTCACGGTGCTCCTCGGAAGGGTCGTCGGGCCGGCGGCCCCGGGGGTGCGGGTCATCGGGGTGCGGTCATCGGGCGGCGCCCGGCCCGGAGTTCAGGGCGGCGACCGGCGCGGAGTCCAGGCCGGGGGCCAGTGCCGCGTTCAGGGCTGCGGCCTCGGTCAGCGGGCCGGGTGGGCAGGCCACGGGCAGGGTCGCGAGGAGGGCGGTGTAGGGGTCGGGAGGTTCCGCGTCGAGGACGCCGGCCGAGGTGAGGCGGTCGCGTTCGGCGGTGGCGACATGCGGCAGGGCGCTCACCAGCCGGACCGCTACCCGGACCGCGACGCCGGCGGGCTCGGCGGTGACCGTCGCGCAGGCCAGCGCGCGGTCGGCGGCGGAGCCGCTGAGCGTGGCCAGCAGCCGGGTCCAGGCCGACTGGTCGTTGACGGTCGCCGTGGCCAGGCAGTGGGTGGCGCTCTCTCCCGACCAGAGCCCGGGCCGTGGCCGGCCCCGGCCGTCGGGGTCGCCGGACTCCCGCAGCAGCGCGGCGAGTTCGGCCGCGCCGAGCGGCGCGCTCGGCACGCCCTGCGCCGCCAGGCGGGCGCGCAGGCGCGCGGTGGCGGCGGCCACGGCCGCGCGTGCGCCGGCCTCGGCGCCACCGCGCCGGCGCGCGGCCGCCGGCGCTGCGAGCGGCTCGAAGCGCACCAGCAGCACGGTGCGCAGCGCCGTCGGGCCGCCGCCGGTGGGGAGTTGGCGGTAGGCGATGGTGGGCTGGTAGCGGCTCAGGGTGTCCCAGGGCGGGGGCGCGAACCGTTCGACGAGCAGCTGGGCGGCGGCCGGCTCCGCCGGGTCGCCGGCGAGGAAGTCGCCGAGCAGCCCGGCCGGGAGCGCCGGCAGCGCGCCGGAGGGCAGCGCCAGCGCCGCGGCGTGGCCGCGCCCGTCGGCGAGCACGCCGAGCGGCGGGCCGTTGCGGTCGGCGACCTCGACGACGTCCAACGCCGGCAGCACGGTGTGGGCCAGGCCCAACGGGTCGGCGGGCGGCGGCGGTTCGGCCGCCGAGGCCAGGGCGCCCCGGCGCAGCGCGGCCAACACCCACCGGTCGGCCCAGCCGCCGCCGACGCGGAGCAGCGCCCCGGCGGCCAACGCGACGCCCCCGCCGGCCAACGCGTACCCCCACGGGCTGGCGATGGCCACGCCCGTGGCCACGCAGCCGGCCGCCGCCTGAACGGCGACGGCACGCCCCCGCCACGGTTGACGTTCCCTCATGCGCGCGGTCCCTCCATCTTCCGAACGAGCCCTGCGCGGACGGTGCACGCGAACGCCTCGCCGGCAGGGCCGACTTCGGCGACGGGGGCGGCCTCGGTCGCCGGTCCGGCGACGACGCCTGCGCCGGGTGGCCGACCATGGGCGGCGGCGCCGCCAGATACGGCGGCGCCGGCCGAGGCCGGGCCGGGGAACGGCGCACCGGCGGCAGCCCCTTCACCGAGAACGCCGAGGCTGCCAGAGACGGCGGCAGCACCGGCGCGGGCCAGGCCTGGCGGCCACGCGGCACCGGCACCCGTCCGCGATCCGCCGTCGCCGGACACCTCAGCGCCGGGCGAGGTGCCTTCGCCGGGTGCCGCCGCTGCGGCGACGCCGCCGCAGGAGGCGCCGCCGTCGGCCCGTCCGCCGTGGACGCCCGCGAACCCACGCCCGCCGGACGCGACTTCGCCGGCCGCACTATCACAGGCTGCCACCACCCCCGCCCCCGGCACACCAGCGGCACCATCGCCGACCAACACCTCAGCGCCGGAAGCCACTTCGCCGGAGACAGCTGACCCCACCGCGCCGGTGCCGCCCACCGGCCCAAGCCCGGGGACAGCCCCCGCCCCCAACGCGCCGCCGCCGAACACCTCACCGCCGGGTGCCGTCGCCCCGGCGACGTCGCCGGAGCGGGCGTCGCCGTCGGCCCGTCCGCCGAGGACACCCGCGAACCCACGCCCGCCGAACCCGACTTCGCCGGTCGCACGATCACGAACTTGCGCCACGCCAGCAACACCCTCGCCAAACACCGCAGCGCCGGAAGCGACTTCGCCGGACGGCCCGAGGCCGGCAACGACGTCCACCCCACCGCCGAAGGCGAACCGGCCGGCGACAACGCCCTCGCCAAACGACTCAGCACCGAAGGCCGCCCCGCCGGACGCGGCGCCCTCACCACCACCCCACCCCGGCGCAAGGCCAGCAACACCGTCCACCCCACCGCCGGAGGCAAACCCACCGGAGGCAACACCACCCACCGGCCCGAAGCCGGCAACCAGGCCCAACCCCAACACACCATCGCCGTCCACCCCACCGCCGGAGGCAACCCCGCCCAACCCCAACGCACCGCCGCCATCCACCCCACCGCCGGAGGCAACACCACCCACCGGCCCCAAGCCGGCAACGACGCCCAACCCCAACGCACCGCCGCCATCCACCCCACCGCCGGAGGCCACCCCGCCGGAGGCACCCCGTTGTTCTCTCGCCGCGGCCTGGGGGTCGAGGACGGGACCCGTCGGCAGGAGGCCGACATAGCTCTGGGGGACGGACGGCGCGTCGTCCGGCCGGTAGCCGAGCCGTTCCACCGCGTCGGGCGACGCGAACGGATACGCCGTTCCGCTGTCCGTGACCAGCGTGAACGTGCCGCCGGTCCCGGCCGACGTCGTGGCGCGCACCACGGCCCCTGAGCCCGGCGGCAGCCACACCGCGTCGAGGAGGCCGAGCCGTTCGCCGTCGGCGCTGGTCACCGGCGTGAGGTCGGCGGGTTCCGGCAGCGCGTCGGGGAGGTGGACCACGGCCTGCCAGGGCGCGTCGCCGGGTTGGCCGCCGGGCGGGGTGGAGACGCAGACCGGCTGGTCGCGGCCCGGTTCCTCGGCGCGCGGCAGGGCGTCGGGCCAGGCCCGGTCGCCGGGCGCCGGCTCGTCGGCGCGGGGGGCGCGGGCCGCGTCGGTGAGGCTGATCGCGTGGTCGGCGCCGGCCTCCGCGCTGAGCAGGGTGTGCAGCAGCGGCGAGACCGTGACCAGCCCCTCGGGCCGCACGAGGTAGAACTGCCGGGCCGCGCCGCCGGATTCGGTGTGCGCGAGGTCGCCGACGAGGGCGTCGAACGGCAGCGGCACGGACGGGGGTTGACCGGCGCCGGCGCCCGGTTCGGGTATCTCGACGGCCGGGCCCTCGGGCACGGTGGCGATGATCTGGCGCGGCAGCGGGACGGCGTTGACCTGCTGGAGCCCCAGCAGGTCGCGGATGCCGGGCGCGAGGGCGAAGCGGCGGCCCTCGGCCAGCAGCCACAGTTCGCCGCCCTCGCCCTCGACGAGCACGGTCGCCCCGCCCTCGGTCTCCGGCTCGGCGGCAACGCCGGGCACCGCGAGGTAGAGCGCGGTATGGGTGGGCGGGCCGCCGGTCTCGGCGGGGATGGCGCACAACGTCCAGTCGTCCTCGGTGAGTTCGTCGGCGTCGGGCAGCGCGTCGGGGGCGCCGGGGATGCCGACGGGCAGGCCGCGCGGCGCCTCGTCGAGGGTGGACTGCCGGACCTCGGTGAGGTCGCCGCCGGCGACCAGCAGCGCGGAGGCGAGGTTGAGCGCGGGGTGCACCACCCCGTCGTTGACCACATAGCGGTCGCCGCCGTCGCCGACGACGACGGCGCCGTTGTCGGGCAGGTCGGGGCCCCGGCCGCCGCCGAGCCAGCCGGCGATGCCGAAGCCGGCCATGATCAGGACGCCGAAGGCGACGCCGCCGCCGAGCGCCCGGTTGAGGCGGCGGCGCGGGTCCTGGCGCGCCTCGTCGGCGCCCCGGATCAGGGTGGTGGTGCGGCGGCGGTTCTCGTAGGCGTAGGCGTCGGCCTGTTCGCGTGTGGTGGCCATCTATCGGGTCCGGTTCCGGGCGTGGGGACGGGCGGGAGGGCGGGCAGGGGAACGGGCGGCGGTGGAACGGTCGTTGGCGTCGGGCGTGCCGCGCAGCCAGTCGAGGGGTGGCGGGGGCGGGGCGGGTTCCCGGGCGGCGGGGGCGCGTTCCTCGGGGGTCGGGCCGGCGTGCCAGCCACGGCGCGCGGCGCGGCGCACGGCGGGCGCGCCCAGCAGGCCGAGGGCGACGGCCAGCAGCAGCCCGCCGGTCCAGCCAAGCGCTGTGGCGGCGGTGGGGCTGAGCAGCGGCCGGTCCTCGGGGATGGGGCGCACCGGGATGTGCCCGGGGCGCGCGGCGGCCTCGCCCTGGTCCCCGGTGGCGCCGTCCGTGGCGCCGTCGCCCGCGCCGTCGAGGTGGGTCAGCGCGGCGAACGGGTCGACGATCCCGGCGCCGGTGCGTTCGCCCCGGCCGCCGCCGACCGGGTTGGCGGACTCGGTGAGCCGGTCGGCCAGTTGGGCCGCTGTCAGGTCGGGGAAGCGGGAGAGAACCAGCGCGGCGGCGCCGGAGACCTGGGCGGTGGCGAAGCTGGTGCCGGCCTCGACGCGGTAGCCGCCGCCGGGCGCGGCCACGGCCAGCTCCTGGCCGTAGCCGGCGAGGTCCACCCAGTCGCCGGCGTTGGAGGTCTCCAGGGGCTGCCCGTCCTCGCCGACGGCGCCGACCGTCAACACCCCCTCGTAGGCGGCCGGATACATCGGTACGGCGTCCCCTTCCCCGTCCCCTTCCCCGTTCCCGGCGCCGTCGCCGTTCCCGCCCTCGTTGCCCTCGTTGCCCTCGTTGCCGGCTGCGGCCACCACCAGCACGCCGGCGTCCACCGCGCGGGCCACGGCGGCGCGCAGCGGCTCGGCGTCGACGGGGTAGGCGAAGGAGAGGTTGAGGATGTCGACGTCGGCGGCGACCGCGTCGTCGACGGCGGCGGCCAGGGTGTTGGGGGTGGCGCGGTCCACGCCGTCGGCGATCCGGACGGGGTAGACGACCGAGCCGGGCGCGACGCCGGCCATCCGGTCGCCCTCGGCGCGGTTCGCCGCGATCATGCCGGCGACGGCGGTGCCGTGCCCGGGGCAGTCGCGCTGCCGCTCGGGGGTGGTGCGGACGAACTCCCGCTCCTCGGGGACGACGGTGAACTCGCTGCCGCGCGCCACCGCGCCGGCCAGGTCGGGGTGTTCGCGGTCCACGCCGGAGTCCAGCACGGCGACGGTGACGCCCTCGCCGGTGGCCAGGTCCCACGCCTGCCGCAGCCCGAGCTGTTCGATCAGCGGGTAGGGGCCGGCGTTCTCGGGGAGTTCCTCGCCGGTGGCCTGCTGGGAGCAGTCCTGGGCGGCGGCCTCGGGCAGGGCGCCGGGCAGCGGGGTGGCCAGGGTCAGGCCGAGGGCGAGCAGCGGCGGCCAGAGCAGGCGGCGGCGAAGCCCGGTGCTGACCCCGGTGCTGACCGCGGTGCGGGGGGTGGCCATCGGTTCAGGCCCGCAGGTCGAGCAGCGCGGCGTAGACGTCCCACACGGCCAGCGCCAGCGGGACCACGGACAGCAGCGCGGTGGTCTCCAGCAGGTCGAGGGCGCGGGAGGTCCTGGGGTTGGCGCGGGCGCGGCCGGCGAGCAGGCCGACGGCGGCGGCGACCAGCGCCACCAGCAGCGCGGCCGGGAGCGCCACGCCGAGCGGCGCCAGCCGCTGGCCGACCAGGTCGGTCAGCGCGAACGCGGCCCCGCCGGCCGCCGCCAGCAGCGCGCCGAGGAGCGGGATCGCGGTCTGGGCCGGGTCGCGGAAGAGGCGGGCGCGCAGCAGGGTCAACGCGACGAGCACCACGGCCAGGACGGCGGCCCACAGCTCGCCGGCGGCGAAGAGGACCAGGGTGCCGCCGAGCGCCACCAGGTGGCCGCCGGCCAGCATCCCGAGCAGCAGCCGGCGCGCCCTGGCGACCCGGGCGCGCAGCTGGCCGTGGGCGAGTTGGCTGGGCAGCGCGGCCAACTCCTCGGTGGTGGAGGCGATCTCTGGCGCCGGCATCCGGCCGACGCGCAGCGCCAGGGTGGGCCAAAGGGTGGTCAGGGCCAGCGCCAGCGGGGCGACCACGGCGGCGGCCCTGGCGGGCGGGACGTCCCAGACGGCGCAGAGCAGGGCGCCGGTGGCGGCAAGCGGTCCCGCGACGACCAGGGCGGTGAACGTTCCGTCGCCGCCGCCCACCAGGAGCGGGCCGAGCGCGCCGAGGACCGCCAACACGGCGCAGGCCAGCAGGAGATGGCCGGCGGTGAAGCCGTCGACCGTGCCGGCCTCGGTGCCGAGCAGCCGCACCGCGCCGAGCAGCGCGGGCGGCGCGGCGAGCGCGGCGGCGCAGGTGCCGGCGGCGATGTCGCCGAAGGCACGGGAGAGCAGCACGCCGACGACGAGGGCGAGGAGGGCGGTGGCCAGGCCGAGCCAGCCGGGGAGCCGGCCGGGTGCGACGGCCAGCGCGCCGGTGGCCGCGAGGGTCGCGGCGGCGGCCAGCGCGCCGCTGACCCGGCGGGTGGCGGCCGGCGGCCAGCCGCCCTCGGCGCGGTCCTCGCCGATGACCTCGACGACGTCGTCGTAGAGCGGTTCGGTGGCGTCCTCGGCGCCGTGGCCGAGGAAGAGCACGTCGCCCTCGACGACGCCCTGGGCGGCGAGGGAGGCGGCGGCGTCCAGGCGGGTGCCGTCGAGGCGGCGCAGCACCCAACCGCCGTGCCGCGCGCCGCCGTCGGGGCCCGGTTCGGCGCCGGCGTGGGCGAGCAGGGTGGGCAGCAGCCGGGCGAGCGGCAGCCCGGCGGGCACGGCGAGGTCGGCGCGGCCCGCGGGTCCGGCCAGGCCGATCCGCACGAACTCGCCGGCGCCGCCGGCCGGGCGGGGCGCGGGGGCTCCGGGGGCGGCGGCGGGCGCGTTCGGGGTGGCCTGGGTCGGCTGGGCGGCGCTCATCGGATGATCTCGCTCATCGGGTGGTCCTGCTTCGTCGGGTGGGGTCCTGCTCGTCGGGTGGGGTCCGGCTCATCGGCCGGGGTGGGCGGCCCGTCGGCCGGTGTCGTCGGGTGCCGGCGGCGGGGTCGGGCCGCCGGCGGCGGCGAACGGGGAGTCGGCACGGGCCAGTTGGACGGGGACGTTGCCGAGCCTGCGGTGCAGCAGCAGGCCCCGGCCCCGGGCGCGGCGGGCCGACTTGACGCCCCAGATGGGCATCTCGTCCTTGGGCACGCTCAGCAGCACGGCGGGCGTGTTGAGTTCCTTGAGGCGGCCGATGACCGGCTCGGTCACGGCGCGGGAGGCGCCGCCGGCCTGGCGGGTGACGTAGAGGTGCAGGCCGATGCCCCTGGCCTGCGGGAGGAAGTCGAGCAGGGCGCGCAGCGGGTTGCCGCGCGAGGTGGCGACCAGGTCGTAGTCGTCGACCAGCAGGTAGATCTCGGGCCCGGTCCACCAGGAGCGGTCGCGCAGCTGCTCGGGCGTCACGTCGGTGCCGGGCAGCCGCTTCTTCAGGCCCTCGGCGAGTCCGGTGACGACCTCCATGGAACGCTCGTGGGTGGTGGAGTAGCCGAGCAGCGAGGGCCCGTCGAACTCCCGCAGCATGGTCATCCGATGGTCCAGGACGATCAACTTGGCGTGTTCCGGCGAATAGTTGGCGATCACCTGGCGGCCAACGGCGCGCAGCAGCGAGGTCTTTCCGGTCTCGCTGTCGCCGATGGCGATCAGCCCGGCCTCCTCGCCCGGGGTGAAGACGACCTGCTCCAGGCGGTTGCCCTCCACGGCGACGGTGACGCCGGGGCCGCGCCCGGTGACCTCCTCGACGGGGAACGCGGTAGGCAGCAGCCGCACCGGGCGGGCCCGCGCGCCGGTCCAGGCGGCGTCGATCCGCCGCACCAGGTCGGCCACGCCCTCGGCGAGCCCGGCGTCGGAGCGGACCGCGTCCACCCGGGGCACCGCGATCAGGAAGTGCTCCTTGTCGCGGGTGATGCCGCGCCCGGGGCGGCCCTCGGGGACGGTGCGCTGGGCCTTGCGGTCCATCTCGGAGTCCAGCGCGTCGCCGAGCTTCAACTCGACCTTGGTGCCCAGCAGATCGCGCAGCGCCATCCGCATGTCCAGCCAGCGGTTGCCGGTGACCACCAGATGGACGCCGTAGGTGAGCATCCGGCCGGCGAGCGCCATCAGGGTGCCCTCCAGCTCCGGGTAGCTCTGCCGCAGCACGGCCCAGCCGTCGACCACCAGGAACACGTCGCCGAAGGGGTCGTCGGCGATCCGCCCGGCGGCCCGGGCCGCGCGGTAGGCGGCCATGGACTCCACGCCCAGCTCGCGGAAGCGCGCCTCCCTGGCCTCCATCACCTCCAGCACCTCGGCGACCGTCCGGTTGACCACCTCGGCGTCCAACCGCCCGGCCACGCCGCCCACATGGGGCAGCCCGGCCAGCGCGAAGAGCGTGCCGGAGAAGTCCAGGCAGTAGAACTGCACCTCGGCCGGCGTGTGGCGCAGCGCCAGCGCGGCGACGAGCGCCCGGACCGCCGTCGACTTGCCGCTGTGCGGCCCGCCGACGATCGCCACATGCCCGCCGGCGCCCGCCAGATCCAGCTCCAGCGGGTCGCGCCGCTGGTGGAACGGCAGGTCCAGCACGCCGATCCGCGCGGTCAGCGGCGCGGAGCCGGCCGGGTCGGCGCCGAACCCACGCCCGGGCCGCTCGACCAGCCCCCCGTAGAGCTGGTCGAGCGACTCCGGGCGGTCCAGCGGCTCCAGCCACACCTGGTGCGCCTGCGGGCCCTGGCCGGTGAGCTGCTCCACCATCACGCCGAGCACGGTGGCGCCCAGCTCCTCGGTCTCGTCGAACTCGTCGGCGGCCGGCTCCGGTTCGGGCTCGGGCGCGCGCTGCTCCGCCGGCACCGGCACCAGCCCGGCGGGGAACGGGCGCACGGTGGCCGCGCCCGTCAACGCGGCGGGGCCGCCCTCGCCGCCGGTGCGGTAGGGGCCTGAGACATAGGCGGCGCGGAACCGCCGCAGGTTCGCCGTGTCCGTCTTCAGATAGCCGTGGCCGGGCGCGGACGGCAGGTGGTTGGCGTCCGGCACGCCGATGGCGGTGCGGCTCTCCGCCTCGGAGAACGTCCGCAGCCCGATCCGGTACGACAGGTGCGCCTCAAGGCCGCGCAGCCGGCCCTCGTCGAGCCGCTGCGAGGCCAGCAGCAGATGCAGCCCCAGCGAGCGGCCCAGCCGGCCGATCCCCACGAAGAGGTCGGCGAAGTCCGGTTTCTGGGCGAGGAGTTCGGAGAACTCGTCCACCACGATGAACAGGCTGGGCAACGGCGGCAGCGCCGCGCCGCGCTGCCTGGCCCGCTCGTAGTCCCGCACCGAGACCAGGTTCCCCGCGTCGCGCAGCACCTCCTGGCGGCGGTTCATCTCGCCGGAGAGCGCCTCCCGCATCCGGTCGACCAGGGTCAGGTCGTCCTCCAGGTTGGTGATCACCGCCGCCACATGGGGCAGCTCCGCCATCCCGGCGAACGTCGCGCCGCCCTTGAAGTCGACCAGCACCAGGTTGAGTTGCTCGGACGAGTGGGTGACGGCCATGCCCAGCACCAGGGTGCGCAGCAGCTCCGACTTGCCGGAGCCGGTCGCGCCGACCAGCAGGCCGTGCGGGCCCATGCCGTTCTGCGCCGACTCCTTGATGTCCAGCTCCAGCAGCCCGCCGTCGGCGGCCACGCCCACCGGCACCTGGAGCCGGTCGCGCATCGGCCGTGGCCGCCAGAGGGCGTCCAGGTCCAGATGGCCGGGGTCGTCGATGCCCAGCAGCGCGGGCAGCGTGTTGACGGCGGTGGTCAGGTCCTCGCCCTCGGCGCCCGACGTCGCGGCGTCCATCCGGAACCTGGCCACCCGCATGGCCAGCGCCTCCGCCTCCGCCGTGGACAGCGCGTCGGCCGACCCGAGCCGGTCCCTGGTCTCGCCGGCGGCCACGAACAGCGCGCCGTCGGACTCGATCGCCAGCGCCACGCCGTGCGCCTCCGCGAGCGCCCCCGCGCGCCCCGACAGGTCCAGCACCGTGACGCCCATCATCCCGTGCGGGTCCAGCAGCGCCTCGCCGCCGGTGACCAGTCCGCCGTCCAACACCACCAGCAGGTGCGGGAGTTCGGGGTCGGGTTCGGCGTCGCGCTGGAAGCGGGTGCGGCGGGTCAGCTCGGCACCCAGCCACTCCTCCAGCACCGCGAGGCTCGGGTGGACCATCCGCAGCGGGCCCACATGGTCCAGCTCCTCGGGGTGGTGGGCGTGCGGCAGCCACTTGACCCAGGCCCAGTCGGGCGCCTCCACGTTCCCGGTGCAGACCACCAGCCGCAGCTCACGCGGGGAGTGGAAGGTGACGGCGTGCGCCAGCAGCGCCCGCGCCAGCGCGCGGGCCCGCTCCGGCTCCGTCCCGTCGCCCAGCGACAGCGCGGCGAACCGGCGCAGCGCCACCTGCACCGGCAGGTCGGACACCACGGCGTGGGTGTCGACAAAGCGCTTCAACGCCACGGAGCAGAGCGGGTCCAGGTCCTCCACGGGCGCCGACTCGCCCGGCACCAGCGCGGTCGCCAGATAGCGCGGCCCGGTCCCGACCCGCACCACCCCGAAGTCCTCGTCCGCCGGCCGCCGTTCCCACAGCCGACGGCTCTCGGCCACGGCCCACAGCGTGTCGGGCGGCGGAGCGTCCCACAGCAGCGCGGCCCGCTGGGCGCCGGCGGTGCGCCGCACCTCGCTCCTGGTGCGCTCCAGATAGCGCAGGTACTGGCGGCGGTCCTCGCGGGCCTGGCTCTTGGCCGAACCGCGCTGCCGCAGCACCGAGCCGACGACCATGGCCAGGCAGGACACCAGGAACATGGTGCCGACGATGTAGCCGATCGGGCCCCGGCCCATCGTCAGCATGTACAGCACCGAGCCGAGGCCGCTGAGCGCGGGCAGCGCCGTCATCCAGACGTTGTTGTCCTCCGGCCTCGGCAGCTCGGGCGGCGCTTTGAGCACCACCTCCTGCCCCGGCACGGCCGGCCGCGCCGCCCGCGCGGGCCGGCGCAGCACGGTGGTGGGCGTGGTGGGGGTGGCGGAGGTGGTGCGGGAGAACAACGGGGGCTCCTTCGTCGCGGGGCGGGGCCGGGTCAGTTACCGAAGCGGCTGCTCGACGACAGGCTCTCCCTGGTCTTGTCGTAGTCGAGGGAGTCGTCGCTGCCGTAGCTCCTGACGTCCGGCACGGCCTCGGCGACGGAGACATGGCTGTCGCTGCGGTAGGTGATCCCGTCCGCGCTCTCGTTGAGCCCGGTGTGCGGCGTTCCGGCACCGTTCCAGGAGGCCATCGCCTCCTCCGGGGACATGACGTCCAACTGGGCCTCCGGCGGGACCTGTTCGTTGTGCGCGTCGATGGCGCCCGCCGTGAGGGCCCGCTGCTCCATCAACATGTTGATCTCGTGCCCGTCCAGGCTGTAGTCCGCCTGCGCCCCCGGCTCCTGTGGCTTGTAGTCGGGGAAGAGCACCGGGTCCACCAGCCCGTAGGCCGTCGAGCCGAGGTTGACGCCGGTGGCGTACTGGGTGGGGGCCAGGGTGCCCGCCACGCTGAGCGCGGCGCCGATGCTGGACTTGATCACCTTCTGCTGCTGGGCCTGTTGGGCGTCCTCGCGGCCCTCGTACCAGTTGATGACGTCCCGTTCGCCCCACTCCATCAGCCCGGTCAGGCTGCCGACGGACTGGAGGGTGTTGAGCGCGTCGCTGTCCTGGGGGTCGCCGTTGGCGTAGTACTCGTAGGCCATGTTCCGCTGGGCGTCGAAGACCCCGGACTTGAAGTGCTCGTAGACGCTCTCGTCGGTGGCGGCCATCAGGCTGAAGGCCGCGTAGCGGTCGTCGGTCTCCCAGATGCCCTCGGCGCCCTCCAGGCCGGCGATCGCGTCGAGGCGGGACAGTGTCGCGTCGGAGACGGCGCCCTGGAGACCGGAGGTGTCCCACGGGTAGTGCTCCCGCATGAGGTGGTTCGCCTCGTTCCAGTCCTCGATCAGCATCGAGGGGTCGTTCGTGAAGTGCTGGATCACGGTGTCCGCCAACGCCCGCCGCTCGCTGTCGTCCTCGCCGCCGTTGGGCAGCACCGCGCTGCGCACCAGGTCGCCGACGCCGTCGCTGTCGGCCCACTGGGCGCCGAACAACTCGTCGCGGACGCCCTCGTTGCTGAGGATCTCGAACGAGGCGTCGGTGTTGAGGGCGACATTGCTCAACAGGCCGCTGCTGCCGGTGTTCTCCAGGAAGTCCGGCATCACGATGTCCTGCGGCGGGTCGCCGTCGGCCTCGATGGCGGCGTCCGTATAGGCGCCGACGTTGATGGAGTGCGCCGCCTGCTGGACGTCCAGGGCCGCCGTCGTCAGATGGTGGGCGAACGTGTCGCCCGGCGGGACCGTTGCCTGTTCCATCACCGCGCCGAAGCCGTTGAAGTCGCTCATCACGCCGCGCGCGTCCGCCAGGCTCTCGGCGTCCCGCAGGTCCTGGTCGGCGTCGTAGACGAACGCCCTGATGGACTCGGGGATGTCGGCCGGGCCCTGGATGGACGGGTGGGCGTCGAGGTCGATGCCGCCGATCTCGGGGTTGGTCAGCATGTTGATGCCGTTGCCGAGGGCGGCCTGGATGCCGTGGATCTGGTCCCACTGGTTGTCGATGGCGTTCTCGTGGGCGGCTCCCACGTCCTGGCCGGCCGGCGCGTTCGGCGAGAGGTGGCCCAGCGCGGCGAGGGTGTCGGCGTCGATCGTGTCGTAGAAGGTGTCCAGGTACTCGCGTTCCTCGGGCGTGAGGTCGCGGCGGGGCGTGGTCGGGTCGTCCGGGTCGTAGACGCCGGCCCCGATGGCGGCCAGTCCCGCCGTGTAGTCCTCCAACCTGTCCAGGTTCCGCTCCCCCTCGGGCTTGGCCATCTCCTCCTCGATGCCCTCGGCGGAGTACTCGGCCATCCCCTCGGTGCCCCACATGGAGTGCGGGCCGGCGCCGATGTCGTAGCCCAGGTCGGTCAACTCCCCGGCCCGGCTGACCATCCAGGAGCGGTAGTCCTCGATCTCGGTCTCCATGTCCCCGTGGAGGGATGTGATGTCCTCGGCCGCCTTCCCGAGGTAGTGCTCGCGGATGGCGTCCAGCGCGGCCTGCGGGAACAGCCACTCGGTGAACCGGCTGCCGTCGGCCTTGTAGACGGTGCCGGCCACCGTCACCGAGGGGGTCTCGTAGAACGCGGACTGCTCGGCGCTCTCCACCAGCTCGGCGAACTTGTTCTGGTATGTGGACCTGGCGTCGGTGAGGTGCTCGTGGAACTTCTCCTGCGCGTCGGAGCGCAGGATGCTCACCTGTTCCTCGGTGTCGGCGGCGAGTTCGGTCGCCGAGTTGATGATGTCGGCGACGTCCTCGATGTCCTGGCCACTGCCCTGGAGGTCGCGGTCGGTGATGGTGATGTGTTCCTCGGCGTTGTGGTGCCCGATCCCGTCCGTGGTCGCCGCCTCCTGGGACACCTCGGAGGCGCGGGCGGCGACCTCGCTGGCACTGCCCGCCTCGCCTGCGGCGGCGGCGAAGCCCCGGGACGCCTCCGCCATCTCCTCGACGTCGATCTCCTCGGCGAAGTCGTCAGCGGTCTCCCAGGGGTCGACGCCGGCCTGTTCGACCACGTCCTCCCGGGTGAAGTCAACGCCTGCCATGGATCGTCCTCGCTGTTCGTGGAATCTCGGGGTGGGGGCGGGCCTTCGGGGCGGTTCAGATGCCGTCGGCGATCCGCTGGCCCAGCTCGCCCGTCGTGCCGGCCGCCGTCACGGCGGCATGGCTCGCTGCGTCGGTGTCCTCGCCGATGGCCGCCGCCTGGTAGCCCGAGTCGCCGAGGTCGTCGCGGCCTTCCACGGCGTGGTTGACGCCCCGCGCCTGGGTGTCGCGGGTCTCGTTGACGGCGTTGACGAACGCGTCGGCGCCGCCGTAGGAGCTGGCGCTGGCCGAGACGGTGCGCAGATAGGCGTGCGCGCTCTCCGCCTCGTCCGAGGCGGCGTAGCTGCCCTGGCCGCCGGCGCGCAGCGACTCCGGAAGGTATTCGAGTCCTTCGGACATGGGGTCCCTCTCTCGCCGGGCCCCTCGGGTCCCGGCGTTCGTTCACGGCGGCGTCCTCGGCCCGGCGGGCCCGCCGGGTGGCTACTCGCCCAACACGCCCGGCACGGCGCGGCGTTGGCTCGTCCACACCGACGGGTCCTCGGCCAGGTCGTCGGGCCTGGCGTCCCGGCGGGACTCCTCGGCGCGGCGCTGGCCGGTGCGGCCCCCGCCGGCCGGCGGGGGCGCCAGCTGGTGGCGGGCGGCCGCGTCCTGGCGGCGGGCCGCGAACGCGCCGCCCCGCTCGGCCGTGGTGGTGCCCCGGGCCCCGCCGGGCGCGCCTAGGGGGGAGCGGCGAGCGGCGGAGCCCGAAGCGGTCGGTGGGGGCGCCGGCGCGTGGCGCCCGGGGTGCGCGCCGCCGAGCCCTGGCCTGGCGGGCCGGCCGGCCCCGGCGCCGGGGCGGTGCGCGGCCGCGCCCGGTGGCGGCGTGAACGGGCGGCCGCCCTGCGCCGCCTCGTGGAGCGCGAACCTGCTGGCCACGTGGGCGCGTTGGTTGAGATGGCGCAGCGCCTGGCGGGTCAGCTGGGCGCGCGCAGGCCCGGTGTGGCCGATGCTCGGCGGCATGATCCCGCCGTAGAGGCCGGCCAGCGAGGCGGTGCCGGCGCCGCCGCCCAGCGCGGCCAGGCCGCCGGCGGTCGCGACGGCGCCGGGCCCGACGTTGAGCCCGGAGAGCCGGGCCGCGTACTCGGTGACCGCGCCGAACGGCTGGCCGGTGATCGGGTCGATCCACCGGCCCACCGTCGGGTCGAACTCGCGGCCGGTGGCCGGGTCCACCAGGAACCCGGTGGTGGGGCTGTGCAACCAGCCGGCGAAGTCGCCCCGTTCGGGCCCCAGCAGCCGGCCGTGCGGGTAGTCGCCGACGCCGACCAGGCCGCCGTTGGCCGCCCGGACCATCGCGGCACCGCCCATCGCGCCGCCCGCCACCCCGGCCGCCCCGACGCCGCCCATGCCCGCCACGCCTCCACCGCCCGCCACGCCGCCGCCGGCCAGCTCGGGCGCGCCGCCCCCGCCGCCGGCGCCGCCGCCCGGGGCGGCCGGCGCGTTGCCGCCGGTCACCTGCGCGAAGCTGGCGGCCAGCCGGTCCAACACCCCCTGTGCCTCGGCGACCAGCCGTTCCTTCTCCTCGCTCTGCCGCCCGGCCGCGCCGACGGCGGCCATCCCGACGTCCTGGCCGGCCGGCGTCTGGGACGCCTCGGCGAACTGCTCCTCCAGGAGCAGCGCCTCCTCGGTGGCGCCGGCGGCGGAATCGCCCGCCGTCTGGAGCTGGTTGGCGATGGACATCGCCACCGCGCTGGCACCCGAGGCCCAACTGGCCGTCTCCGCCATCCGGTCGGACAGCTCGATGAGGCCGACGCCCGGCTCGGCCGCCGCGCTCTCGGCGGCGCCGGCCAGCCGGTCGTTCTCCCCGGTACCGGCGCCCGCGAGCGCGATCCACGCGCCGGCCGCCGCGTACATCCGGATGTGGCGGGCGCTGTAGATGTCGTCGACGATGCCGTGGAACGCGCTGTCGCTGCTCATCCTCAGTACACCTCCTGGCGGTGACCGCCGCCGCCCGAGCCGCTGTTCATCAGGCCGTCGAAGTAGTCGACCGCCCCCGAGGCGTCGTTCAGCCGCTGCCCGGCCGACGCGTCCGTCTCGTCGGCGATCGCGGCGGCCTCCCCCGCGCTGGCCTGGATGTCCGCCACGGTCACCCCGGCGGCCTCCACCTCGGTCAGCATCGCGCGGGCCGCGCTCTCCAGCGCCGCCTCCGCCTCCGCGCCGCCCGGCACGGTGCCGAACAGCCCTCTGGCGCTGGCGATGTCGATGAACTTCTCGCGCATCGCCGCGAGTTCGCCGCTGCCCCCGGCGGCGGACTCGGCGTCCCGCATCGCGTCCGGGTTGAGTTCGACGTCGCCTGACATGCTCCGGCCCGCCCTCCTGCTCTACGGATTCCTGTGCTTCCTCGGGGCCGGCCCCGCCCGGCCCCCGTGGAACGGAACGGGTCTAGCGCCCGCCGCCGGCGGCCCTGACCATCGCGGCGCCGCCCTCGTTGCCGATCGTCTGCACGTCCCGCATCGCGCGGTTCTGGCCGCTGACGCTCTCGTCGAAGCCGCCGGCCTCGCGGCGGAACTGCTCGTCCCGCTCGCTGAGCACCGAGCCGATGGACGCGTCCACCTGTCCCTGCTCGATCAGGGACGTCAGCTGGGTGTGCACGTCGTCCCAGATCTCCTGGTAGCGCTCCTGCTGGCCGGTGGTCGCCGACTGGATGGCCTCCAGGCCCTCGTTGCCGAACCGGATCATGCCCTCGCCGTAGCCCATGGGTGCTGCTCTCTCCTCGCTGACTGGTCGCTGCTTCGTCGCTGCTTCATCGCCGCTTCGTCGCTGCCCGCTGGTGTCGCCGAACGGCCGTTGACGTCAGATGGCCTGGGCGATGCCCGCGTCGGGGGTGATCCCCGGCGTCTGCACGCCGTTGAGCACGCCCTGCGCGTCCGCGTCCGTCTCCCGACCGGTGGTCGCGGTCAGGCCCAGGTCCTGCGAGAGCCCGTCGAGCGCGGCGGCCAGGGCCTGGCCGGCACGCCCGAGGTCGTCGTAGGTCTCCATGGCGCGGCCGGTGCCCGAACCGTTGTAGGCCGTGGACACGTTGGCGCTGTGCCCGCCGATGCCCGTGGCGACCTCCTCCATGTCGGTGTAGGCCTGGTTGATGATCGCCATCACCCGGTCGACCTCCTCGGGTGAGAGCTTGATCTCGTCGCCCATGGCGTTCCCTCCCGTCACTGGTGTTCGCCACCGATGTTCACCGTTGCAATGCACGACCGCGCGGAACGCGCCGCGTCCGGTCGTGGCACCATGGTGGAACAGCCGGCGCAAAATTGCACCCGCATCTGTGTATCAGAACTGTAGCAACGGCAAGAACCGCGGGTGTCCAGGAGGTTGGGCGGTCAGCCGGCGAGATACCGATCCGTTATTCGCACTCGCAAGTGGCTGTTCTCGCGGCTGTTGAGGTCCTCGATCACGGCCTTCGCGTGCATCTCCTCGACGTGTGCACTCGCTTCCTCACCGAGGCCGCGCAACGCCTCGGCCCGCCAGGTCCGCTGTTGGGCCACCACGAACGGGTCGAAGGGCTGCTCCGCCGCGTGGGCCATCCCCCGCTCGCTCCAGCGGACCGCCTCCTCGTACTCGGCGACCTCCAGGTGGTACTCCGTCAACACCCCGGCCGCCATGGTCCGCTCCCAGGGCAGCTGGGCCGCCGCGTAGTTCGCCAACAGCAGTTCCCTGGCCCGGTCGTGGTCACCGAGGTAGAGGTGGCAGCGGGCCAGGTTGTTGGTCAACGGGATGCGGAACTCGTCGTAGCCGCCGGCGTCGACCTCGGCCAGCGTCTCCTCCGCCAGGCCGATCGCCTCCGCCAGGCGCCCGGCCGAGCCCAGGCAGGGCACCAGGTTGAGGGTGGAGCGCAGCGCCTCCTCGGTCCGGCCCATCGAACGGAGCACCGTGATCGCGTAGCGCAGCAGCGCGGCGCCACGCAGCGCCTGACCGCGCTGCCCCCACAACTTGCCCAACTGGCCGAGCGTCACGGCCTCGGCGAACCGGTCCCCGCGCCGCCGCGCCACCGTCAACGCCAGCTCGCACAGCCGCGCCTGCGCGCTCCAGGCCAGCCGGGTGCCGAAGTAGGTCTCCAGCGCCCGCGCGCTCTCCACCGCGAAGTGGGACAGCGGCGCGCCGGCCAACTGCCCACCCCGGTCGAAGTCCGGCACCGAGAGCTGCTCGGCCAGCGCCAGCACGTCGTCCAACACCTCGTCGGCCCAGGGCAGCGCCTCGTCGACCGAGGTGAACGGGCGGCCGGCGGGGAACCGGGCCGCGCCGTCCTGGTAGCGGCTCCGGTAGTTCTTGCTCAGCGCCATCGGCAGGTTCAGCCGGTAGAGCGAGCCGGCGTACCAGTTGGCCAGCGCCGTCAGTCGGTCGCGGTGCCACTCCCCCGGCATCCGCGCCGCCGCCCACGCGGCCGCCGAACGCAGCAGGTCGTGCAGGGTGTAGACGCCGGGCCGTGGGCAGTCCACGATCCGCGCGTCCGCCAGCCGGTCCAGCGCCGCGCCGGCCTCCCTGGCGGTCACGTCCATCAGCGCCGCCACCGAGCCCGGCGTGTAGGAGCGCACCGCCGCCGCGCCCAGCGCGGGGAAGAGCGCGGCGGCCAGCCGCTCGTCCGCGCCCCGGCCCGCGGCGAGTTGGTCGATGCTCACCATCAGGCTGGCCCGCAGGTCCAGATCGTCGCCGGTCAACTCGTCCATCCGGCGCCGCTCGTCGCGCAGCGGGCCGAGGAAGTCCGCCACCCGCCAGCCGGGCCTGGCCGCCATCCGGGTGCCGATGATGCGCAGCGCCAGCGGCAACCGGCCGCAGAGTTCGACCAGTTCGGCCCACTCCTCGGCGGTGCCCCGCTCCCCGCCGTCGCCGGCGGCGGCGGCGATCGAGCGGACCAGCGCGACCGCCTCGTCCGGGGCGAGCGTGCCCAGGCACAGGCGCAGCGCGCCGGGCACCCCGGCGAGCAGGGCGCGGCTGGTGACCAGCGCGGCCGAGCCGCCCTCGGTCGGCAGCAGCGGGGTGACCTGGGCCCCGTCCACCGCGTTGTCCAGCAGCAACAGCACGCGGCGCTGGCCCAGTTCGGCGTGGTAGACGGCGGCCGAGCCGGCCTCGTCCGGCATCTCCTTGCCGGGCGTGCCCATCGCCGCCAGCAGCAGCCGGCGCGCCTCGGGCACCGTCAACGGCTGGTTGCGCGGGTCGGCGCCGCGCAGGTCCACATAGAGCAGGCCGTCGGGGAACCGTTCGGCCAGCTCGCGGGCCGCCCTGACCGCCAGGGTCGACTTGCCGACCCCGCCGGGGCCGTCGATCAGGCAGACGGCGGGTGCGCCCGAGGCGTCGGTCAACCGGCGGCGCAGCCGGCCGAGTTCGACGGCGCGGGCGACGAACGTGCCGATCCCGGCGGGCAGTCCGGCCGGCGCGGGCGGCGGCTCGCCGGCGGTGGCGCGTTCGACGATCCCGGCGAAGGCGGCCGCCTCGCCGTCCTCGGGAAGCCGCGCGGCGGCGCCGGGCGTTTCCTCCTCACCCCGGGCGTCCGGCCCGGCCGCCGGGGAGTCGCCCCGCGCCCAGCCGCCGGCCGGGGCCTCCTCCTCCAGGCGCAGCTCCACCTCGGCGCGCAGCCGCAGCGCGCGCGACCACAGCAGGCGCAGCCGTCCGCGCTCGACCTCCCGCAGCGGGCAGTCGGGCAGGCCCATCAGCGGGTTGCCGGTCCACAGCGGAAGAACCCCGTCCAGCGCGGCCAGCGCCGCCTCGGGGCGGCTGGGCGCCAGCGCGTCGGCGCGGCGCAGCGCCGCGGCGAACCGGCCCACGTCCGTGGTCTCCGGCGGCACGTCCAGCACATAGCCGCCGGGCAGCGTGCGGACCGCGCCCCTGGGCAGCACCGCGCGCAGCCGCGCCACCTGGCGGCGCAGCCGCCCGGCCGCGCCCTCGGGCGGCGTCGGCCCCCACAGCTGCCGCGCCAACTCGCCCGTGCGCACCGGTTCCCCCGGGTACAGCGCGAGCGCCGCCAGCGTGGCGCAGGTCAGCGGCGCGGTCAACGGCAGCACCCGACCGCCGTCGCCGAGCACCCGCACCAGACCGAGCAGGCGGATGTCCACGGGTACCCCCAACGAGCCATGCCGTCGACCAGACCGGCCGACGTCGCCATCCCCCGTCATTCCGTCACTGTTCGAGGTGAGATCGTCGCACGACCGCTCAACGGAGAAAAGGCTCGCCCGACTTTCTCACCACCCACGCCGTCGAGGTCGAGGCCGGGAGCACGGCCGTCGCCGCTGGCCGCGGCGGCGAGATCCGCCAGCAGCGAGTCGGCCACCAACTCCTCGACGATGGAGACGTTGTGCTCGGCGATGGCGTCGGTCAGCTCGGGGTCCCACGGTGCCTCGGTGAGACGGCCGGGCGGCGGACCATGCGGGGCACGAGCCACCGCCGCCCGGTAGTCGGCGGCCGCCATGCGCCAGGGGCGGGCCGAGGTTCTGGCCAGGACGTGGGCGGCGATGCGAATGCCCTCCCCGTCGAAGTCGCCGTGGTACCGGAGGGCGGCGCCGCCCTCGGCGAGCAGCCGAAGCAGCAGCAGGACCGCGCTGTTCGGCCAGCCCGACGTGCAGACGAGCGGCGGACAGCGCGGGCCGAAGCGCCGGACGGCCAGGGCCAGGACGCTCGGGTTCTCCACGATGGACACCACCGGTTTCGCCCGGGCATCGGTGGCGAACTCGCCCGGGGCTCGCAGTTGGGCAAGGGTCACGCTGGCCGCCTGCCCGGCGTCGGCGCACAGGCGCACCAGGCGGGCGAGTGCGCCGCCGCCGAGCGGTCGCAGCCCCGCGACGAGAACGGTGGTGGACAGCTCGTCGTCCGCGATGCCCACGCGGGCCCACTGGGCCCGCCGCTCCGCCGCCGACCGGGGCGGGTCGCCGTCGTGGAGGGCGGCCAGGGCGCGCAGGACCAGGGAGGAGAGGCGGGTGCCGTCGTCGAGCGCGTGGGAGTCTCCCCGCAGCACGCGCGCGGCGAAGGCGGGCAGCGGCTCGGCGGGCGCGGGGAGGGCGTCGAGAACGGTGAGCGCGTCGGTGAGGAGCGACCGGGTGCGGGTCGGTGAACCATCGACCAGGCCAGCCGCCCGGCACGACGCCGCCCAGGCGGCGAGCGCGGGTTGTGCGCGGACGGTGGGATGGTCGTCGAGCCACGCCCACAGCTCAGCTCGCTCGGCCTCCCGGCGGCGCCTGGTCTCGGCGCGGTCGTCCAGGGGACCGAGGAGCGCGTGGACGGTCTCGCGCACGGTGCGCCCGGAGAGTTCGCCGACGGCCTCCTCCAGGCGGGCCAGCGGCACGAACGGCCGCACGGCCGGGAGGCGTTCCATGCCGAGCAGGTCGGCCAGCGCCTCGCGCTGGGCCTCGTCGAGGGGCCCGACGCGCACGCGGCTGACGGGGCGGCCGGAGGAGAGACGGTCGTGGACCGCCCGCCACAGCGGCGCCAACTCCGGGCGGTGCACGCCCTCCTGGCCCCGCCCAGGACTGGGGGAGGTCATCCCTCCTCCCAGTCGCTGCCGCTCCAGACGAAGCGGGCGCTGGTGACGGCGTCGTCACCGGCGCCGGTCAGCAGCTGGTGCACCGCGATCCCCGGCAGTTCCCGATAGGTGCCCCACTCGTGGTCCGAGGTGAGCACGAGGTCCAGGTCGAGCGCCGTGAGCAGCGCGAAGATCTGTCCCCGGTTGACGGTGTCCACCCCGACGAAGACCTCGTCCAGCAGGATCGGGCGAGGCGCCAGCGGAACCGCCTCGTAGTGGGCCGCGACGGCGGCGAACAGCGGCAGGTGGAGGGCGATGGCCTTCTCCCCGCCGGAGAGCGCGCCGTGCAGTTTCTTCGTCAGCGGCTGCCAGCCGGCCCCGTTCGCCCGGTCCAGGCGGACGGTGAACCGGTGCCAGGCCGTGTAGTCGAGCACCTCGCCCAGCTGCTCCTCCCAACTCGTCGCCGTGTCGGCGGCCTTGGCCTCCTCGATACGAGCGCGGAAGAAGTCGTGCAGGGCCTCCCGGTCGGCAGCCGTCGCCCGGCTGGGGTCCTTCAGCAGCAGCTCACGGGCCGCGCGGGTGCCGTCGGGCAGGTCAGGGCGAACGTCCCACACGAGCCGCACGGCGACCTGGGAGGCGGTTCGGACCCGCTCCAGATGCCCGTTCATCCGGTCGACCAGCTCGTGGGCTCGACGGATGCGTGCCGCGAGGTGGCGGCGGATGTCGCCGGTGAGGATCTGGTCGAACAGACCGCGCTCGGCCGCCGTGATGTCGTCGCGGCCCCGGTCGCGCTCCTGGGTGAGCGCGCCGAGCAGACCCGTCGCGCCGACGCGCACCCCGTCCAGGGAGGCGGTCAGGAGCTGGATGTCCTCGTCGGGCTCCAGCTCCAGGTCGGCGCGGGCGCCGAGGCGTTGGCGGGCCTCGTGGACCGCCTCGGAGAGGCGGGTCGCGGCGTCGCCGAGGTGACGCGGGGCGTGCGGCAGGTCGGACCAGCGCGCGGCGAGGGCGCGGGCGGCCTCCAGGGTGGCCCTGGCCCCGCCCTCGGCGCCGGGCCGCTCCGCGAACCCGGCGTCCTCGGCCAGCCCGGTCGCGCACAGGTGGCGGAACCGTCGCGCCGCCTCGTCCCGGGTGGCGACCGCCGACTCCCGCCGTTCGGTGTCCCCTCTGCTGGTGGCCGTCAACTCCCCGATGCGGTGCTGGAGACGGAGCAGGAGGCCCTCTGCCGCGGCGGCCTCCTCCCGGCAGCGGCGCAGCTCGTCGCGTGCCTCGCCGACCCGGGCGACGACCTGTCGATAGTCCTCCCCGACGGTCGCGGCCACGGCCGCCAGGCGCGCGCCCAGCCCGGTGGCCGTGCTCTCGGCCTCGTCCGCGTCCCGCTCCTGTTCCTCGGCTTCGCCCCGCGCGCGCTCCGCGTGCCCCGCCAGCTGACGCGCCGTGTCGGCGGCGGCACGCGCGGCCAGGTGGGCGTCCACCCAGGCGTCGGTGGCGTCCCGGAACCGGTCGATGGCGCCGGACAGTTGGCGCAGCCGGCCACGGTCCGTGGGCAGCCCGTGCTCCACGGCCCGGTGGGTGAGCGCCCGCAGGGCGGCCTCGACCTCGTCCTCGGCCCGGCCCAGACGCGTGGCCGCGTCCCGCACCGCGTCGTCCCTGGCGGCCACGCGCTCCTCGGCGCGCGCCAGCTCGTCGGCCCTGGCCTGCGTCTCCCGGTGGTCGGGACGCGCGGCACGATCGGCGTCCAGCCGAGCCCTGCGGGCGGCCAGCGCGCGCGACTGGTCGTCGAGCGCGGCGAGGGCGGAGCGCATCTCATCGACGCGGCCGGCCAGTTCGTCGATCCGGCGCTGCCGAGCGCGTTGCCGAGCCAGGGCACCGATGTGGGCGGGCTCCGGCTTGGCCCAGGTTCCGGTGGCGAGCGCCAGGCGCCAGGACCCGTCGGCGGACACCGCCACCGGGTGGTCGCCGGTGGCCGGCGGGCCGTAGGCGATGCCGGCCAGGAGACGGGCCACGATCTCGGCCGGCACGGGAGCGTCCTCCTCGGGGCGCAGCACCTGCGACAGGCTCGGCCCCGGCGCGGGCACGGCCAGGGCCGCGTCGACCCGGGTGTCATGGCCGGGCAGCGCGATCCCCTCGTCGGGAGAGACCCAGGCGTCCAGCAGCCCCGACGCCTCCAACGCCGCCTCGACGCCGGCCCGCGCGGCAGCGGGGACATCGTCACGGAAGGCCACCAGCCGCCACAGCGGGGCGCCCGGCACCGTCGTCCGGTCGGTGGTGCGGGTGAGCGGAGGCGTGGGCGGCAGGTCCTTCTCCCGGCGCAGCCGCAGCATCTCCTCCTCCGCACGGCCCAACTCGTCCGCCCGTGCCCGCCGTTCGGCCTCCACGGTGGCCTCGGCGGTGGCGATCTCCCGCTCCAACGGGCGGGCGACGGCCTCCGTCAGCGCCAGCACCTCGGGCTCGGCGTCGGCCAGGTCGGCCAGTTGGTCCGGGTCGGCGAAGCGCAGCTCGGCACAGGACGCGGCCCAGGTGAGCAGCCGTTCCGCCTGCGAGGCCAGCGCCTCGTCCCGGGCGCCGACCGCCTCGTCGCGCCGGCCCATCGCCTCCGTGAGCCGGGTGCGGGAAACCTCCAGCGCCTCCTCGGCGGCCTCGCGGTCCCGCACGGCCGTCTCGTGGCCGTCCAGCACCTCGCCGACCTGGGTGATCTGGTGCCGCCGCGCCTCCGCCGCACCGCGCGCCAACTGGCGTGCCCGGCCGGCCCGTTGCTCGCCCGGCACGCCGCTGCCACCCGCTTCGGTGCCGGTCGGGGGCGGCGTCTCCTCGCCCCGGCCGCCGGCCAGGGCGCCCGGGCCAGCGAGGAGTGTCCGGACCTCGTGGTGGACGGACTCCAGGCCGGCCGCCCTGGCCGTGGCGCGGGCCTCGTCGGCGGCCTGTCGGGCGTGGGCGTCGAGGGAGCGCGCCTGGAGCGCGGCCCGCTCGGCGCTCAGCCGGCCGTCCTGGGCGCGGCTCCCGGCGGCCCGCGCCCTGGCGCGCCGCGCGCGGGCGGCGGCCGTCGCGTCCTCGACGCGGCCACGCAGCCGGTCCAGCTCCGCGCCACGCTGGTAGGCCTCGCTCTCCCGCAGGCCCTCGATGGTCTCTTCCAGCGTGTGCGCGCGCTCCGCCAGCTCCCGGCGGCGCACCACGGTCGACGTGCGCTCCGCCTCCGCGCGTTCCAGATGCTCCGCGCTGAGGCGGGCGACGCGGGTGAGGTTGTCCATGTCGGTGGTCGCCGAGATCAACGCGGCAGCGCCGGCGCGCAGCACCCGCCGCGCGTAGTCACGCTGCCGGGATGCCACCGAACCGGCCGCCTTCACCTCGTCGTCAAGACGCGTGAGGTACTCACGCTGGCGGTCCAACCTCTCGAAGCCTTCGGCGAGTTCCGCGATCTCGCCCTCCCCCAGCGGCGGCAGCGCCCGCGAGAGCAGTGTGGAGAGGAGGGAGGGATCGAGCCGTTCGGAGAGTTTCGGCTGGCGCAGTTGGAGCAGGGCGGACAGCAGCGACTCGTAGCGCTGCTCCCCCATGCCGGCGAAGAGCGTCCGGCGCACGGCCGTGCGGTGTTCGGCGGCCGACGGGTGCATCTCCCCTCGGTCGCCGAGCGCCGCCGCGAGCGCGGCACGGGTGAGGGGCTGCCCGGTCTCGTTGACGAGGAACACGCCCCCGGGCCAGCCGATGCGGGCCTCGGTGGTGAAGTAGTCGACGTGCACGCCGCTGGTGTGCGTGCTCGCCTGGAGGCGCGCCCCGCAGCCGAACCACCGCTCGGCGCCGTCCTCGTCCACGCGACCGAACTCGATCCAGACATAGCCGACGCGGGTCTTGCCGGTGGCGCCCTCGCCCATCAGGTTCCAGTGCATGGTGCGCTCGGAGCCGCCGAACGTGGACAGCCGATGCGGACGCAGGCTCGCGTCGAAGAGGAACGGCAGCAGCAGCTCCAACGCCTTCGACTTGCCCGAGCCGTTCTGGCCACGGAGCAGCAGCCGCCCCCGGTGAAAGGTGAAGACCTCGTCGTAGTAACGCCAGACGTTGAGGATGCCCGCGCGATGGGGACGCCAGCGGCCCACGTCGGCGCCCCCGGGTCCCGCCGGGGCGAGCTGCGGCCCGGTCGCCCCCTGCCGGCGCGGCAGCGGAAGCTCCGTCACGCTCATGCCGTGTCTCCCTTCTGCGTGGGGCCGGGCCAGGTCCCGTCGGCCGCTGTCTCGTCCGGGCGCGCGCGTTCGCCGCCGCGTTCCTCGTCCACGCCCCCGCCGGCCGGATCGGCAACGCGGTAGCGGAAGGCGGCCGGACGCGCGACGACCCGATCGCCCGCCTCCCTGAGCAACCCGGCGTGCCGCAGGACGCGCACCGCGTCACGCATGAGCCGTTCGGCGCCCTCCTCGGACCGGTACGCCTTGGCCCACCCCGGAAAACGGCGCAGCAACTCCGTGCCGAACGCCCTGAGTTGTTCGGGCAGCATCCCGGCGGGCGCCGCGCACAGCGGCTCAAGCAGCAGCAGCGCGGCAACCCGCGCCGTGGAGGAGTCGTCGGGGAAGCGCTGATCGGTGGCCACCGCCTCCGGGTCGACCAGCAGAAACCCCTCCGCGCGCTCCTCCAGCAGGAAGCCCGCCTGCCCCACCATCCGCAGCAGGAGCTGGCGCCCGCTCGGGGAGGTGACATACGCCAGCTCCTCCTCGGAGAGGTCGTCCCGGTACAGCACGGGCTCGTCGAAGAGGCGACGCAGCACCGAGTGGCGCAGCCGCAGATTCCGCTGCGCGGCCGTGACGGCGGTCTCGGTCCGCACCTCCTCCTCCGGGCCGCCGGCCGCCGGCTCGGGAGCGGCGCCGTAGCGCGGCTCCCGGGTCAGTCCGGCCAGGAGTTCGCCGAACCGCGCGGGAACCTCTTCGGGAGGCACGGCCAGCCGGGAGGCGCCGACCGGCGCGGTGGGCAGCCGCATCAGCAGGGTGGTGTCGACCCGGTAGAGCACCTTGGCCTCCGCCGACTCGACATACGCGTCGGTCGCCCCGTCCACGGCCCGCACCACGCCGTAGGACTCCAGCAGCTTCAGAACGTCGACAAAAGCCATCCGTTCGCGCCGGTCGACCGGCGCGAAGGACGGCAGCGCCCGATCCGTCGCCGTGGCCCGCACGACACGGTCGGCGAGCAGACCGATGGTCGTCACGGGCATCGACAGCAGCTCGGCCGAAACCACGCACAGCAGCACATAGCGCCTCCGGTCGAAGGCCGCCCGGCCCGAGCGGGTCCTGCGGGCCGGCCGCGAACCATCCACGCCCGCGCGGACCTTGGCCAGGCGCGCGTACCCGCGCCGGGGCTCGACCAGCAGGCTCCAGCCGCAGGCGTAGTCGAACCACCGGGCGATCGTGGGATGACGCCTGCGCACCAGGTCGAAGCCCGCCGGGTCGGCCTCGGCGGTGAGCAGCGGGCGCGCCAGCAGCAGCCGAATGCCGCGCGCGACCTCGCCCGCCTCGGCGGCGGCGAGTTGGTTGGTGAGTTTGCTCATCCCAGGGCCCCCCGCCGTCCCGAACCCGGCGAGGGGAAGGCGTCCGCTCCGCCCGCCACGCCGATCCGGACCACATAGTCGGGGCCGGCCAGCGAACCCTCCGTGGTGTGCAGCACGGCGGTGCGGTCGTCCGGCGGCGGGGACAGGACGATCTCCACCTCCCCGTCGCCCGTCACGGCGCGCCGCAGCCCCTCGGAGTCCGGCCGCGCCGACAGGGCCCGGCCCAACAGGTCGAGCAGCAGCTGGAACACCCCCGGGTCCAGCGCGCCGAAGGACGACAGGCGGACGGCGCCCTCCGTCACCAACTCCCGCCAGGCTCGGGCGAGGGCCGCCCGTTCCGCGCGGGCGCGCTCGGCCCGTTCGGCCCTGACCGCCGCGACATCCCGCACCCGGCCCGTGCGGGTGAACCGCTCCGTTCTGCCGCTGGTCCGCAGCAGCGCCGAGACCGCCACCGGCGGCGCCTGCGCCCAGGGCAGCGAGGGCGGTATCAACTCGGGGTCGGGGTGGGCCAGATGCGCGTGCCGCGCCGCGCCCAGCCCGAACGCGGCCGACCACAGCCGGTGGAGATCCTCCTCGCCGGGCGCGGCGGCGAACCAGCGGGCCAGCTCCCGAAAGTCCCGCACGGCGCTTGAGGAACGGCGACGGGACTCGTTGATCCGCTCCAGCACCCGCATCAGCGAGACGATGGCTCGCCGGGCGATGTCGTGCAGTTGGTCGATCCGGGGCCGGGCCCCGTCCTCCGGCAGGAACCACGCCCGCAGACCGGCCCAGCGCGCCCGGCGGCTCTCCAGCCAGCCGGCCGCCGGGTCGCCGCCGGCCGACGGCGGCAACTCGGCTCCGCGCAGGGCACGCTCGCGCAGGCCGACGATCCCGCACCGCTCCACCCGGGACACGGCATCAGCGACCGCCTGCGCCCGACGGTCGAGGTTGACCAGGAACTCCCTCAGATAGGCGACGGTCGCGGCCTTGACCTCACGAAACACCTCCAGGTCCGCGCCCTCGGCCCGCAGCAGACGCTGCAACTCGCCGTTGAACGCCCTGGTGTTCTCCACCAGGGCCTCCAGATGCCCCTCCAACTCCCGCAGGGTGCTGAAGATCCGGCGATCGGCCGTGGCCGGCTCGTCGGCCAGGACACACAGCTCGTCGAGGCGGTCGGCGATCGCCTCCAGCACCGCCGTCTGTAGGGCCCCCGTGGAAGCCAGGACCTCCAGGGCGTGCCGCACCCCGGCGAGGGCGGCCTCGCCACGTCGGGTCAGCGAGTACTGGAGATTGCGTCGCTCGTACTCCTCGGCCGTCCGGTAGTTCTCCGCGTGGTTGTGGACGACGTCCAGCAGCTCCCACGCCACCAACTGCCGCAGCGCCTCGTACAGCTCCTCGTCCTCGACCGCCGCCAACCAGCCAACGGTACGCAGCCGTTCGCGCACGGCGTCGAATCCGAGTGCCGTCTCCAGATGCTCGCCGGCCACCCCGAACGCCTCAAGCAGCGCGCCGTACAGGTCGGATCGCTCCACCGTGGCGAACCGGAACATCTCCGGCGGAACCCTGCGCACCCCCGGTCGGCCTCCTCCCCAACGGCCTCGACGTCATCTGGCAGACCACGGTAGAGGACAGCGCTGACAATCGCGGGCGAAACCAGGACATCGGAACATGCCAGACGAGCGGTCGGCGGCCGCCCGCCGCCGACATCACACCGGAAGGTCGTCGGGCAACAGGCGAAACGCCTTGTGACGGCTCAGGGGGCGCACGGCCCTGAAGTCACGCCGGTCGAGGGTGAGCACGGCATCCGTGTCGTAGTCCGTGGCGAGAGCGACATTCACGGCGTCCGCGAGGTCCAGGTCAAGATCGCGGTAGCGAGCCCGCACGGACTGCGCGGCGCCCAGGTGTTCGTCCGTGACCTGGGGGATCGTGACGCGCCCCGCACGCAGCCAGCGGCGGATGTCGTCGACCGCGCTGAGGGCGGCCTCCCGGCCGAGTTCGCGGGTGGCGACGTGATCGAGTTCGGAGAGCAGCAGGGGGGACATCACCAGGAGCCCGGCGACCATGATCGCCTCGTTGGCCGCCCGGTGTTCGGGATGGGCGCTGTCGAGCGCCGCGAGAAGGCCCGAGGTGTCCGCGACGACGATGATCACCTGGTGGGCTCGTCTCCGGCCTCGCGGCGCACGGCGTCGGCGACGGCGTCGCGCACGTCGCTTCTGGTGGGCGTGCGCCCGGTCCCCTCGAAGGTGCGGGAGAAGAGGGGCTCGTCCCAGGTCCGGTTGGCCATGGCCGCCAGATGGATGCCCTCGCGGATGATCTCGGCCTCGCTAACGCCCCGCCGCCGGGCCGCCTCCCTGATGATGGCGAGGTCCTCCGGGTCCGCATAGACGTTGGTGCGCTTCATGGACATGTACCGAAGCTAACACATGTACCAGGACCGACACAGCTTCGAGCGGGCCGGGGCCGTTCCCCCTCAGTCCCGCCGCGCCACCGGCTGGAGGATCGCCACGCACTCCAGGTGGTGGGTCACCGGGAACAGGTCGAACGCCCGCATGAAGCGCGGCACATACCCGGCCCCGGCGAAGTGGCGCAGGTCGCGGGCGAGCGCCGCCGGGTCGCAGGCGACATACGCGATCCGGCGCGGCCCCAGCGCCGCGACCTGGCGGACCACCCCGCCGCCCGCGCCCGCCCTCGGCGGGTCGAGGACGACCAGGTCGGCCTCCGTGATGCCGGTCGCCGGCAGCACCCGGGCCACCGGCCCCTGCTCGACCCGCACCCGGGGATACTCCGCGAGGTTGTGCCGCGCGTCGCGCACCGCCCGGCCCGAGGCCTCGACGCCCAGCACCGCGCCCTTCTCGCCCAGCCGCTTCGCCAGCGCGCCGGCGAACAGGCCGACCCCGCAGTAGAGGTCGAGCGCCGTCTCGCCGCGCCGGGGGATCAGCCCGCGCATCACCGCGTCCACCAGCAGCTCGGCGGCCTTGGTGTGCCCCTGCCAGAAGCCGCCGCCGCTCACCCGCCAGGTGTGCTCGTCGGCCCGCTCCCGCACGAACGCCCGCCCGTGCACCCGGTGCAGCGGCGGCTCCCCGCCGCGCCCCTTCGTCGGCTCGGCCCGCATCACCGACACCGGCCGGTCCAACTCGACCAGCGGCAGCCGCCGTTCGGGCCGGGGCGTGAGCACCACCAGCCGGTCGTGGGAGCCGGTCGCGGCCGCCACGTCGACCGTGGCCATCCCCGGCCACTCCCGGCGTTCCACGCCCAGCTCCGAGACGCCATCGGCGGCGATCAGACAGCGGTCGACCGGCTCCACCTCGTGGGAACGGTGCCGACGCAGCCCCGCGCGCCCCTCCTCGTCCACCGCGTACTGCACCCGGGTCCGCCAGGCCGGCACCTCACCCGGCGCCACCTTGTCGCCGGGCGCCGGCTCCACCGTGCCGTCCCAGCCGGCCTCCTCCGGGGTCAGCCCGGCCAGCTGCGCCAGCTGCTCGGTCAGCACCTCGGCCTTCAACCGCCGCTGGGCGCCCGGCTTCACATGCTGCCAGTCACAGCCGCCACAGCGCCCCGGCCCCGAGAACGGGCAGGGCGCGGGCACCCGGTCCCGGCTCGCGCTCAGCACCCGCACCGCGTCCGCCCGCAGATAGCGCGCGTCCTGGCTGCCCTCGGTCACCCGGGCGACGACCCGCTCCCCCGGCAGGGTGTGCCGGACGAAGAGCACCCGCCCCTCCTCGGTCCTGGCCACGCAGTGCCCCCCGTGTGCGACGGGACCCACCTCGACCTCGTACTCCTGGCCGACCAGGGAGGCCGCCTTGCTGGACGCTGGTTCGGTGGCCATGGTGGTGCGGCTCCAGGGGTCTGGCACAACGGGTGCCGTGATGGCGGGAAACGGGCTGCGCGGCCGGCGAGAATCGGAAACGCGACAGCGGCCGTCAAGTCTACGGCCGCCCATGGCAGGCTTACGCCCACCGGGCCCGGGCCGCTCGCGGCGACGGATGCCGCCAGCCGGTAGCGTGGCCAGCGCGAAGGAGACCTATGCACATCGTGATCTTGGGCTGTGGCCGGGTCGGGGCGACCCTGGCGCACGAGCTGGAGGAGCGCGGGCACTCGGTCGCCGTCATCGACAAGGACCCGACGGCCTTCCGCCGCCTCGGCTCCCAGTTCGCCGGCCGCCGCGTGACCGGTCTCGGCTTCGACCGGGACACCCTGGTCGAGGCCGGCCTGCCGGAGGCGGGGGCCTTCGCCGCCGTCAGCAGCGGCGACAACTCCAACATCATCGCGGCCCGGGTGGCCCGCGAGGTGTTCGGCGTGCGCCATGTCACGGCCCGCATCTACGACTCGCGCCGGGCCGAGGTCTACGAGCGGTTCGGCATCCCGACCGTCGCCAGCGTCCGGTGGACCGCCGACCAGATGGTGCGCCGCCTGCTGCCCTCGGGCGCCGAGCCGCTGTGGCGCGACCCGACCGGCGAGGTGCTGCTGTCGGAGGTGACCCTCGCGCCGTCCTGGATGGGCCACAGGGTCAGCCGCTTCCAGGAGGCGACGGGCGCGCGGGTCGCGTTCCTGACCCGGCTGGGCGAGGCCGCCCTGCCGACGGCCGGCATGGTGCTCCAGGAGGGCGACCTGGTGCAGGTGTTGATGTACCGGGACCAGGTCGCCGACGTGGAGGCGGCCTGCGTGCGCGGGCCCGAGCCCCGGTGAACGGGAGGAGGCCCGGGGCGCCGGGCGCGACGACGAGGGAGGCGGCCGGATGCGCGTCGTGATCGCGGGAGCGGGAGCGGTGGGCCGCTCGGTGGCCGCCGAGCTGCTGGAGAACGGGCACGAGGTCCTGCTGATCGACAAGGACCCGACCAAGGTCTCCGTCGAGCGGGTGCCGGAGGCGGAGTGGCTGCTGGCCGACGCCTGCGAGATCACCAGCCTCGACGAGGCCGCGCTGGAGCGCTGCCAGGTGGTGATCGCCGCCAGCGGCGACGACAAGGTCAACCTGGTGGTCTCGCTCCTCGCCAAGACGGAGTACGGCGTCCCCCGGGTGGTCGCCCGGGTCAACCACCCGGCCAACGAATGGCTCTTCAACGACGCCTGGGGCGTCGACGTCGCCGTCTCCACGCCCCGGCTGATGTCGGCGCTGGTGGAGGAGGCCGTCAGCGTCGGGGACCTGGTCCGGCTGATGCGGTTCAGCCAGGGCGAGGCCAACCTGGTGGAGCTGACCCTCCCCGAGGGCGCCGCCCTGGCCGGCACCAGGGTCGGCGAGGTGGCCTGGCCGCAGGACACCGCGCTGGTCACCATCATCCGGGGCAGCCGGGTGATGGTCCCCGACCCGGACGACGCGCTGGCCGCCGGGGACGAGCTGCTGTTCGTCGCCGCCGGCAGCCAGGAGGCCGAGCTGGAGCGGCTGTTGACCGTCCGGCCGCAGGAGAAGCCGCAGCGGAAGCCGTGAGGGGGGAACGGCGGCGGCGGGCGCTCAGCCCTCGGTGCCGGCGCTGGGCAGCGGGTCCTGCCCCGAGCGCCGGGCCGCCGGCTCGCAGCGTCCGTCCGGCTCGCCCTCGTCCCCTGGGGCCGGCGACGCGGCGCCGCCGCCGTCCTTCGCGGCCTCCTTCGCCGCCTCGCGGGCCTCCCACTCGGCGATCACATCGATCGGCGCCGGCGCCTTCACCAGGATGATCCAGGTGAAGTAGACCGCGATCAGGAACGGCGGGATGCCCAACGCGACGCGCAGCCAGCCCAGTTGGGTGGCGTCGCCCCAGAAGTAGATCGGGAAGGTGATCGCGGACTTGGCCAGCAGGATGCCGCCCCAGACATAGCTGGACTTCACATAGGCCCGCTTGCGGCCCGGGTTCCTGGTGCGCCAGGAGAGGTTCTCCCGGAAGATCGGGCCGAGCAGCAGCCCCAGCAGCGGCCAGCCGACCGCAGCGCTCAGCAGGTAGGCGACGCTCAGGCAGAGCGTGTAGACCATGCCGGGCAGGTAGAAGTTCTTCGCGTCGCCCGAGATCATCGCGAAGGCCGCGCCGAAGGCGACGCCGAAGACCCCGCTGAGCGCGTGCTTGACGCTGTCCCGCCGCACCAGCCGGGCGACGGCCATCGCGGCGGAGAGGCTTACCGCGCCGATCGCCGACGGGTTGATCTCCCGGGTGATGGTGAAGATCAACACGAAGACCAGCCCCGGCACGGTGGTCTCCACCATCCCGCGCACCCCGCCGAAGGCTTCGAAGAACGCCTCCCTGGTGGCGGCCTCGTCCGGCGTCTGGTCGGCGGTGCGGTTGTCAGGTGAGGTCACCCGGCTACTCCTGTCCACGGGCCTGAAGTTGGTATCGGGGATTGAACAGCACCGCCTTGCCGTCTGTCACGGCGATCCGCCCGGAGGCGACCATCTCGCGGCCCGGTTCCACCCCGGCTATCGCCCGCCTGCCCAACCACACCACGTGCAACGAGGCGCTGCCGTCGTCCAGCCTGGCCTCCAGCGCCGGCATCCCGGCCACGCTCCGCTCCCGCACCTCCCGCAGGGTGCCGGTGACCCGCACCACCGGGCGGCCGGCGGCCCTCGCGCAGTCGCCGATCCTGGTGCAGGGCGCGGCGGCGGGGTCCGCCGCCAGGTCCTCGCCGGGCTCGCCCGCCCCGGGGCGACCCAGCAGGCGCCACAGGCGCCCGCCGCGCTTTGCCGCGCGGCCATCCGCAGTCATGCCTTCAGCGTAACGTGGCCCCCCGACACTCACGGCTCGAAGCGGTAACCCATCCCCGCCTCGGTGACCAGATGGCGCGGGTGCGCCGGGTCGGCCTCCAGCTTCCGGCGCAGCTGCGCCATGTAGACCCGCAGGTAGTTGGTCTCCGTCAGATGGGTGGGGCCCCAGACCTCCAGCAGCAGCTGCTTGTGACTGACCAGCTTCCCGCTGTTGCGGATGAGGACCTCCAGCAGGTGCCACTCGGTGGGCGTCAGCCGCACGTCGTGCCCCTCGCGCTGCACCTTCCTCGCCGCGAGGTCCACGGTGAAGCCGCCCGTCTCCACCACCGGCTCCTGCTCGACGGCCACCGGGTCGAGCCGGCGCACGGCCGCCCGCAGCCGGGCCAGCAGCTCGTCCATCCCGAAGGGCTTGGTGACGTAGTCGTCGGCGCCGGCGTCCAGCGCCTTCACCTTCTCGTCGGACGTCTGCCGCGCGGAGAGCACGATGATCGGCGTCCTGGTCCAGCCCCGCACGCGGGTGATGACCTGCACCCCGTCCATGTCGGGCAGGCCGAGGTCGAGGATGATCACGTCGGGGTGACTGGCGGCCGCCACCCGCAGCGCGGTCGAACCGTCGGCCGCCGTGTCCACCTGGTAGCCGCGCGCCTTGAGGTTGATCACCAACGCGCGGAGAATCTGCGGCTCGTCATCAACCACGAGCACCCGGTGCATGGGCTGTCGTTCCTTCCGGTTCGGCCGCCGCGACCCTCGCGGTCGGCAGGGTGAGCACCATCGTCAGCCCGCCGCCGGGGGTGTCCTCGGCGTCCAGCGTGCCGTGCATGGCCTCGGTGAATCCGCGGGCGACGGCCAGGCCCAGGCCGACCCCGTTGCCCCTGGGGGTGTCGCCGTGGCGCTGGAACGGCTCGAAGATCCGCCCCCGGTGGCTGGCGGGAACGCCGGGCCCCCGGTCCACCACGCGCAGTTCGACCCGGTTGCCCAGGGTGCTGGCCCGCACCAGCACCCGCTGGTCCTCGGGGCTGTACTTGACGGCGTTCTCCACCACGTTGGCCACCGCCCGCTCCAGCAGCCCGGGGTCGGCGGCGACGAACGGCAGCGACTCCGGTATGTCCAGCACCACGCTGTCCTCGGCGATGCCGCCGAGCGCGCCCGGCACCACCTCGTCCAGGTCGATCTCCCGGATCAGCGGCTCCACGGTGCCGGTCTGGAGGCGCGACATGTCCAGCAGGTTCCCGACGAGCTGGTCGAGGCGGTCGGCGCCCTCCTCGATGCTCTCCAGCAGGTCGGCCTCGTCCTCGGGCGACCACGCCACGTCGTCGGAGCGGAGCGAGGAGACGCTGGCCTTGATCGCGGCCAGCGGGGTGCGCAGGTCGTGCGAGACGGCGGCCAGCAGCGCGGTGCGGATGCGGTTGCCCTCGGCCAGCTTGTGGGCGCGCACCGCCTCCTCCTTCAGGCGCTGCCGGTCCAGGATCGCGGCGGCCTGCGCGGCGAACGCGGCCAGCATCCGCCGGTCCTCGGCCGGCAGCACCCGCCCGGTCAGCGCCAGCATGGTGTGGTCGCCGACCGGCACGTCCACATCGGCGTCCGTGGGCACCTGCGGCGGGCACACGTCGTCCCGGGCGGCGACGCTGCCGACGCAGGACCAGCGGCGGTCCTCGCCGCCGCGCTGGAGCAGCGCGGCGGCGTCCATGCCGAAGGTCTCCCTGGCCCGCTCCAGCAGCGCCGCCAGGGTGTCCTCGCCCCGCAGCACGCTGCCGGCCAGCAGCGTCAACGTCTCCGACTCGGCGCGCAGCCGCGCGGCCTGCTGGGTGCGCCGCGCCGAGCGGTCCACGACGGTGGCGACGGAGGTCGCTATGGCGAAGAAGACCACGATGGCGACGATGCTGTGCCCCTCCGCGATGGTCCACTGGCCGACCGGGTTGGCGAAGTAGTAGTTCAACAGCAGCGAGCCGACGGCCGCCGAGACCAGGCCCGGCAGGAAGCCGCCGGTCAGCGCCGCCAGCACCGTGAACGACAGGCACAGCAGCACGTCGCTGGAGAACTCGGCGCCCGGCTCGGGCGCGTCCAGCAGCGCCGCCAGCAGCACGGGCCCGCCCAGGCCCAGCAGCCAGCCGGTGAGCACCCTGGCCCGGCCCAGCCGCGCGCCGTGCGCGGCGGGCAGCCCCCGGCCCTTGGCGACCTCGTCGTGGGTCACCAGGTGCACGTCCAGGTCAGGCCCCGCCTCCCTGGCGACCGTCGCGCCGACGCCGGGGCCGAAGACGTACTGCCACGGCTTGCGGCGGCTGGAGCCCAGCACGATCTGGTTGGCGTTGGCGGCCCTGGCGAAGTCCAGCAGCGCCGTGGGCACGTCCTCGCCGATCACATGGTGGAACGTGCCGCCCAGCTCCTCCACCAGGGTCCGCTGGTCGGCCAGCTCCCTGGGCGAGGCCGAACTGAGCCGCCCGGAACGGGAGATGTAAACGGCGAGGATCTCGGCGCCCGAACTCTTGGCCGCCATCCGGGCCGCCCGCCGCAGCAGGGTGCTGCCCTCGGGGCCGCCGGTGAGCCCGACGACGATCCGCTCCCGCGCGTGCCAGGTGGACCGTATGCCGTGCTCGGTGCGGTAGCGCCGCAGGTAGTCGTCCACCCGGTCGGCCGTCCACAGCAGCGCCAGCTCGCGGAGCGCGGTGAGGTTGCCCGGCCGGAAGTAGTGCGAGAGCGCGGCGTCGATCGTGTCCGGGGCGTAGATGTTGCCGTGCGCCAGCCGGCGCCGCAGCGCCTCGGGGGTGATGTCGACCAGCTCGATCTGCTCGGCGCTGCGCACCACCTCGTCCGGGACGGTCTCGCGCTGTTCGACGCCGGTGATGGACTCCACCACGTCGCCGAGCGAGGCGAGGTCCTGGATGTTGACCGTGGAGATGACGTCGATCCCGGCGGCCAACAGCTCCTCGATGTCCTCCCAGCGCTTCTCGTGCCGGGCGCCCGGTGCGTTGGTGTGGGCCAGCTCGTCCACCAGCGCCACGGCCGGGCGGCGGCGCAGCACGGCCTCGGTGTCCATCTCGGTGACCGCCGCCGTCCCGTCCCCGCCCGCCAGCCGCAGCCGGGGCACCTGCTCAAGTCCCTCGAGCAGGGCGACCGTTCGGGGCCGGCCGTGGTGCTCGACCAGGCCGATCACCAGGTCGGTGCCGCGTTCGACCCTTCGGTGCGCCTCCGAGAGCATGGCGTAGGTCTTGCCGACCCCGGGGGCCGCCCCGAGATAGATCCGTAGTTCACCACGGCGTGACATGGACCCATTGTCGTCGCTTTCGCGGGGCCCCCGTCCCCCCGCCGTCCGCCGCCCCGGTCAGCGGTCGCGTTCGGCGGGGCGCCGGGCCGCCCGCCGGCGGCGGCGCACCACGACCACCAGGTCGATCAGCGCGAGAACGGCGGCGACCGCGCAGATCAGGGTGATCACCCGCAGGGCGTCCGGGCCGACGGCGTCGCCCGGCTCGGCCCGCCCCCACCAGACGCCGAACACCACGGCGCCGGCGACGAAGAGCGGGGTGAAGATGACCGACAGGAGCAGCCGCAGCCGCAGCGCGCTGAGCGCCGTGATCGGCTCGGTGCCGGTGCGGGCGTGCCGTGCTCTGCTCATGGGCGGCCTCCGGAACGGACGGACCGCGCCCGGGTACCCGCGCGGCCCGGCCGTCACACCGGCGCCGCCGACCACGGCGACGGCGCGGGCCCCGAACGCCGGGGCCCGCGCCGATGCGGTGGTGTCAGCGGTGGTTCAGCCGCGGTTCAGCGGACCTCGGAGATCTCCGGGCCGCGCCGCAGCTTGTCCAGGCCGCCGGCGAACCGGGAGACCTGCGCCTCGTCGCCCGAGGCGGCCTGCTCCTTCTTGACGCCGTCCGGCACCATCTGGGCGTCGTCGGGGAGCTTCAGGACGATCGGGTCCCTGGGCGCCATCGGTCCCTCGCCGCGCACCACGACCGTGTCCTGGAAGATCTGCTCCAGCAGCCCGGCGGTCTTCGGCTGCACCGCGCCCTGCCCGGAGATCACCCCGCGCAGGAACCAGCGGGGGCCGTCCACGCCGACGAAGCGCACCACCTGGGTGCCCTGCTTGCCGTCGGGCAGCTTGACGGGCACCCGGGCCCGCAGCTCCCAGCCGAGCGGGCCCTCGATCTCCTCGATCGCGCCGCCCTGCCCGGTGATGCCGCTGGCGATCTCCTCGCGCACCTCGGCCCAGATGCCCTCGCGCCGGGGCGCGGCGAAGGCCTGGAGCTGCACCGCACTGTCCTTGAGCACCACGGTGGCGGCGACGATCGCGTCGCCGGCCACCTCGACCCGAAGCTCCATGCCCTGGACGCCGGGAACGAAGAGCCCGCCGAGGTCCACCCGGCCCTCGGCCGGCTTGGACACCTCGCTCACGTCCCAGGGGCCGTCGGGGCGCGGTGCCGGCTCCAGCCTGACCCGGCGCACCTCGTCCTCGTCCGGAGTCTCGTCGGCGGTCGCCTCGACCGCGTCCTCGGGCTTTGCGTCTCGCTTGCGACGACGTCCGAACACGTCACTGTCCTTTCCGGTCGGCGGCCCCGCCGGGACCGACCGCAGCATAGGAGTTCCCGGCGTCGGCGTGCCCCCCGGTGGAGCCGAAGCCCCCGGTGGACCGCGCCGATCCCGGCAGCTCCGCGACCTCGTGGAACCGCACCGTCTCCACCCGCTGGACGACAAGCTGGGCGATGCGGTCGAATCGCTGGAACCGCACGCTCTGACGTGGGTCCAGATTGATCAGAATGACCTTGATCTCTCCACGGTACCCGGCGTCGATCGTGCCGGGAGCGTTCACCATCGAAACCCCGCAGCGGGCCGCGAGCCCGGAGCGGGGGTGTGCGAACGCCGCGTACCCGTCGGGCAGGGCGATGGAAACCCCGGTCGGCAGCACGATCCGCTCCCCCGGCGCCAGTTCGGCCGGCTCGGTGGTGACCAGATCGACCCCGGCGTCCCCCGGATGCGCCCGGGATGGCAGGGGCACCTCGGGGTCGAGCCTGCGCAGCAGCACGTCCAGCGGGCGGCTCATCGGGCCACCTCCCGACGGGCGCGCGCCGACCGCCGCGCGGGGGCCGACCGCCGCGCGGAGAAGGGGAAACGGGGGCAGGAAGCCGAGGGAACGCCGGCGCCGGAACCGGCGAGGGGCTTGGGCCTCGGGCCGGGCCCGGTGGGCCTCGGAAGGGTCAGGACCGCACTCACGATGCAGACCCTACCGCCGCCGGGCGGGCCGGGAGGCGAGCCTGCGATGCTTGGGCCCATGAAGGCGTATGACGAGCGACTGACCGTCCCCGCGACCTGGTGGCTGATGGCCCTGATGAGCGTGCTGCTGCTCGGCGTCGCGCTGGTGCCGCTGGGGCCGGTGCCCCTGCTGGGCGGGATGGCCGCCGGTGGCGCCCTCGTCGGCATGGCGTTGAGCGCGTACGGCGGCGCCCGGATTCGGGTGACGGCCGGCTCCCTGGTGGCGGGGGACGCCCGCATCCCCCTCGAAGCGCTGGGCGAGGCCCGGGCGCTCAACGCCGATGAGGCGCGCGCCTGGCGCACCCATCGTGCGGATGCCCGGGCTCATATGGTGCTGCGGGCGTACATTCCCACGGCGGTGCGGGTCGAGGTGACCGATCCCCAGGACCCCACGCCCTATCTCTACCTCTCGACCCGTCGTCCTGAGCGGCTCGCCGCCGCACTGGCCGCCGCCCGCCCGGACGCGGTGTAGCCGCCGGTCCGGGCGGGGACTCAGGCCGCGCAGTCCCGGCAGATCGGCTGGCCGTCCTTCTCGTCGGCCAGCTGGGACCTGTGGTGGACCAGGAAGCAGCTCATGCAGGTGAACTCGTCCGCCTGCCGGGGCAGCACCCGGACCGACAGCTCCTCGTTGGACAGGTCGGCGCCCGGCAGCTCCAGGCCCTCCGCCTGCTCGAACTCGTCGACGTCGACCGTCGAGGCGGACTTGTCGTTCCGCCGGGCCTTCAGCTCCTCGATGCTGTCCTCGTTGACATCGTCGTCGGTCTTGCGTGGAGTGTCGTAGTCGGTTGCCATTTCGTTCTCCCCCTCCGGGTGTCTGTGATGTCTCAGCGCACGTAACGCGCGAGGGGTCGGGATTTGTGCCCGACCCGAGGCGGAGATTTTGCCTCACATCAAGTGCTGTTACTCAATCGACACCCAACCGAACGCCTGAAGAGGTGATCATTACGGCTGCCGATCGGGCCGTGGACCGGTCACAACGCCCGTCCCGGCCGGTGCCCGCGCCGCTAGCGCGGCGTGCGTATGCGATTGATCACATCCCCTTCTTTCCCGTCCCAGGGCCCTGTCAGACCGCTGTGCGGACCACACATCGGCCCGGACCGCAGGCCGGACCTCACACCGGAACGGTCACCCGCATCACGAGTCCGCCGCCCTCGCGCGGAACGGCCTGAACATAGCCGCCGTGAGCGCGTGCCACGGACCGCACGATGGAGAGGCCGAGCCCGACGCCCTTGTCGCTTCCGGTGCGCTCGGTGCGTAGCCGCCGAAAAGGCTCAAACATGTTGTCGATCTCGTAGGCGGGTACCACCGGCCCCGTATTCTCCACCACGAGGAGGGCCTGTCCCGACCTGGCCTCCGTATCGACGCGTACCCAGCCGTCCGATGGCAGGTTGTACCGGATCGCGTTCTGCACCAGGTTGAGGGCGATCCGCTCCAGGAGTACCCCGTTCCCCTGAACCCAGACCTGCTCGCGGTTGCCGGACAGCGCGACGCCCCGGGACGCCGCCTCGCCCCGGCTCTGCTCGACGGCCTGGCCGGCGACCTCCGCCAGGTCGACGGGCTTGTGGTCGATGATCTCGTTCTCGCTGCGGGCCAGCAGCAGCAGGCCCTCGACGAGCTGCTCGCTGCGCTCGTTGGTGGCCAGCAGGGTCTTGCCCAGCTGGGTCAGCTCGGGCGATGCCTCCGGGTCGGAGAGCTGCACCTCCAGCAGGGTGCGGTTGATGGCCAGCGGGGTGCGCAGCTCGTGGGAGGCGTTGGCGACGAAGCGCTGCTGGGCGGTGAAGGCGCGGTCCAGCCGGTCCAGCATCTCGTCGAAGGTGTCGGCCAGCTCCTTGAACTCGTCGTCGGGGCCGTCGAGTTCGATCCTGCGGTGCAGGTCGGAGCCGGCGACCTGGCGGGCGGTGCGGGTGATCCGACCCAGCGGCGAGAGCACCCGGCCGGCCATCACATAGCCGAAGGCGAACGCCGCGACGGCCAGCCCGAGCAGCGCCAGCAGCGAGTTGCTCAGCAGCTGGTCCAGCGCCATGGAGCGCTGCACGCCGTAGCACTCGGACAGCCAGCTCTCGAACGCGGCGGCGCTGACCCGGCCGGTGATCCCCGGGCAGATGTCCGAGTTGATCGTGACCTCGGTGCTGCTGGTGAACTCGAACGGCGGCCGGCTGCCCCGGTCCAGGGCGCGGGCGGCCAGCAGGTAGATGATCGTCAGCAGCACCACGCCGGCGATCAGGAACATCCCGCCGTAGAGCAGGGTCAGCCTGATCCGGATGGTGGGCCGGAACCAGCTGCGGTGCTGGTCGGCGTCGCCCGGGTCCCACTGGGGCTTGGGCGGGGCGGCCACCCGGGACGGCGGGCGGCCACCCGGGGGGCCCGGCGGCCTGGCGGGCTTCGGTGGTCTGGGGGGCTTGGGCGGGAAGGAGACCATGGCGCCTCAGATCCGGTATCCGGCGCCCGGCACGGTGGTGATCACCGGCGGCTCGCCGAGCTTGCGGCGGAGCGTCATCACCGTGACCCGCACGACGTTGGTGAACGGGTCGGTGTTCTCGTCCCAGGCCTTCTCCAGCAGTTGCTCGGCGGAGACCACGGCGCCGTCCCCCCGCATCAGCACCTCCAGCACGGCGAACTCCTTGGGCGCCAGCTGGATCGGGCGCCCGGCGCGGAAGACCTCGCGGCGGTTGGGGTCAAGCGTGATGCCGGCCCGCTCCAGCACCGGCGGCAGCGGCGCGGTGGCGCGGCGGCCCAGGGCCCGGACGCGGGCGATCAGCTCGGTGAAGGCGAACGGCTTGGGCAGGTAGTCGTCGGCGCCGATCTCCAGCCCCTCGACCCGGTCGCTCACATCGCCGGAGGCCGTCAGCATCAGCACCCGGGTCGGCAGCCCGGCGGCCACGATGTGCCGGCAGACGTCGTCCCCGTGCACCAGCGGCAGGTCGCGGTCGAGCACCACGACGTCGTACTCGTTGATGTCGACGCGCTCCAGCGCCGCCTCGCCGTCGTACACCACGTCCACGGCCATGGCCTGCCTCCGCAGCCCGGTGGCCACCGCGTCCGCGAGCAACCGCTCGTCCTCGACGACGAGTACGCGCACGTCCGTCCCTCTCTGTGGGTCGCTGTGGGGTCACCCGATCACCCGGGTCGGCTGACCGCGTGCCACCATCCTGCCCGCAACCCGCGTAAGCCGGTGGTAAACGGGACGGCCGCGCCCCTCGGGCGGCGTGCCGGCGAGATTGGGCCGGTGAGGAAGGTTTTGCGGTCGGGCCAGCCGGGGAGTAGCCCTCCACACCCCGTGACCATCCCGCGAAGGCGGCAAGCCATCCCCCCGCGCTGCCGACCCGCTGTGGGACCGCTGTGGTCGCACCCACCCGCGGCACTTCCCCGGTGCCGCCATGAGAGCCGAGGGGGCGCACCTTGGACGCGTTCACCGCTGACATCCTTCAGCGCATCGAGAACACCCAGTCCGATCTGCACCGCGCTCGTGAAGCGGGAGACCTGTTCACCATGGACGTGGAGCAGGCCGAGCTGGACGACCTGCGACGACTGGCCGAGGAGCACGGCGTCCAGGTCTGTTGACCGACCACCGACCACGCATCGACCACGGCGGGGCGTCGGGAGGGAAGCCTCCTGACGCCCCCCACGTATGTCCGGGCGGTGACGGGACGCGCCCGGAACGGTCTCGCGATCCACGTGATCGCCGCCGCCGGGAAGCCGCGCCGACCGCTTCCGCTTCTTCCGGGGCCGCGTCCGCGACCCTGCTCAGCCCCCGGCGTCAGTCATCTCGTCGTGCCAGGCGCCCCACTCGTCGAGGAGCGGTTGGAGGGCGGCGAAGACGCCGGGGCTGGCGGCCACCGTGAGGTCGCCGTCGGGCCGCTGCCCGACCCGGCCGCCGGTCAGCGCGCCGGCCTCGCGGGCGATCAGGTCGCCGGCGGCCAGGTCCCAGGGCATCAGGCCGCGTTCGTAGTAGCCGTCCAGCCGGCCGCCGGCCACGTCGGCGAGGTCGATGGCGGCCGAGCCCGAGCGGCGGATGTCCCGCACCCGGGGGATCAGCCGCGTCGCGAGCGCCGCCTGGGCGGTGCGCACGGTGGCCACGTAGTTGAAGCCGGTGGCGATCAGCGCCTGGTCCAGCGGCGGGCTGGGACGCGTCGTCATGGGCTGGGGCAGGCCGGTCGCGGTGATCCGCCGGGCGCCGCCACCCAGCGTGGCCTGGTAGCTCTCGCCGCGCATCGGCGCCTCGACGACGGCGGCCACCACCCGGCCCTCGACCTCGGCGGCGATGGAGACGGCCCACTGGGGCAGCCCGTAGAGGTAGTTGACGGTGCCGTCCAGCGGGTCGATGACCCAGCGCACCCCGCTGGTGCCGGCCCGTTCGCCGCCCTCCTCGCCAAGCACCCCGTCCTCGGGGCGGCGCTCGGTGAGGAAGTCGATGATCAGCCGCTCGGCCGCCACGTCCATCTCGGTGACGACGTCGATCGGGCTGGACTTGGTCGCGGCCACGCCCAGGTCGGCCGGCCGGCCGTCGCGCAGCAGGGTGCCGGCCCGGCGCGCGGCCTCAGCGGCCAGCTCCAACAGGGCGGCCGCCAACGCGGGTTCGGGGTGCTCGGACACGGGGACTCCTCGGAGGGTCGAACTCAACGGCGGGTGGGCGGGGTCACGCGAAGGGGCTGTCGGCGCCGGCCGCCGCCGGCTTGGCCACCCGGCCCGCGCAGCAGCCGACGGGGCAGACGTCGTGGCTGGGGCCGCGTCCGCCCAGCGCCCTGCGCTCGGGCCGCTCGCCGCGCTCGGTCGCGGCGCGCTCCAGGACCAGTTCGCGCAGCGCGGCGACGAAGCGCGGGTGGGCGCCCACGGTGGGCGACCTGACGGCCAGCAGGCCCAGTTCCTCGGCGGTGGCCAGCGCCTCGGTGTCCAGGTCGAAGCGGACCTCCATGTGGTCGGAGACGAAGCCGACCGGAACGAGCACCACCGCCCGTTCGCCCTTGGCGTGCAGCTCCCGCAGCCGGTCGTTGACGTCGGGCTCCAGCCAGGGGATGCGGGGGGAGCCGCTGCGGGACTGGTAGACCAGCTCCCACTCGCGGGGCACGCCGGTGGCCTCCGCGACGCGTTCGGCCACCACCCGGGCGGCGTCCAGGTGTTGGGCGACATAGGCGCCGCCGGGGCCGTGCCCGGCGGGCGGGCCCGAGACGTCGGCGGCCGAGTCGGGGATCGAGTGGGTGGTGAACACCAGCCGCGCGCCGGCGCGTTCCCCGGACGGGAGGCGCTGGAGCGACTCCAGCACGCCCTCGGCGACCGTCTCCAGGAAGCCGGGGTGGTTGTAGTACAGCCGCAGCTTGTCCACCCGGGGCAGCTCCAGGCCCTCGTCCCGCAGCGTGGCGAGCGCGCCGGCCAGGTCCTCGCGGTACTGGCGGCAGCCGGAGTAGGAGGCGTAGGCGCTGGTCACCAGCGCCAGCACCCGACGCCTGCCGTCGGCCACCAACTGGCGCAGGGTGTCGGTCAGATAGGGCGCCCAGTTGCGGTTGCCCCAGTAGAGCGGGAGGTCGACGCCGTGCGCGGCGAAGTCGTCGGCGAGGGCGGTCAGCAGCGTGCGGTTCTGTTCGTTGATCGGGCTGACCCCGCCGAAGAGGTGGTAGTGGGCGCCGACCTCGGCCAGCCGTTCGCGGGGGATGCCCCGACCGCGCGTCACGTTCTCCAGGAACGGCAGGACGTCGTCGGGGCCCTCGGGGCCGCCGAAGGAGAGCAGGAGCAGGGCGTCATAGGGCTGGGCAGCGAGCACACCTTCCATGGCAGCGATCCTGCCACTAGACCGAGTCCGGTCGGCGGGCCGGGCGCCGGTGTCTGACCCGCCGGTCCCCCACCGAACAGATCACCCCCGGGTGCCGGGGCCCGCTCCGCCCCCGGGGCAGTCTTTACCTCGACTTCCACCATTCGCCCCAACCTGCACACTGTTCACACCGGACCTTCGGATGGCGCCGGCGGGCGGGCGAGAACGCCCCGAATTGGGGAACCTTGGGGAGTTCTGTGATGCTTGCTGCCTGAACCTCCACCGGATGGTCGGGTCAACTCCCTTACCGGTGGAGAAGTTCGACCGCGTGGCAGCCCACCCCGTGGTCCCGATGGAGTAGTGTGACCACACCCGGCCTTGGCCCGGTTTGCCCCATGCGGAGAAGGTGCGCCCGCGCCGGTCACCGCACGTGGCAAAGTCGCGACTGTGCCATAACATCGGCGCCAGACCCTGGCCCGACACGCCGGGCAGGTCGGCAAGGTTGTGGCGGGCTGCGCCCGGGCAAGTCACACTCGTCTGGCAGGAGCAGCGACGTACGTGACGTCGGCAGGCACCACCCGGGAGGTCCTCGTGCCCGAACTGCGTGTCGTGGCCGTGAGCAATGACGGCACACGCCTGGTGCTGAAGGCTGCCGACAACACGGAATACACCCTTCCGATCGACGAGCGGCTGCGCGCCGCCGTGCGCAACGACCGCGCGCGGCTCGGTCAGATCGAGATCGAGGTGGAGAACCACCTCCGCCCCCGCGACATCCAGGCGCGGATACGAGCCGGCGCGACGGCCGAGGAGGTCGCCCAGTTCGCCGGCATCCCCGTCGACCGGGTGCGCCGGTTCGAGGGCCCGGTTCTGGCCGAGCGCGCGTTCATGGCGGAGCGGGCCCGCAAGACGGCGGTGCGCCGGCCCGGCGAGACGGCCGGGCCGCAGCTGGGCGAAGCCGTCGCGGAGCGGCTGATGCTGCGCGGCGCCGACAAGGACGCGGTGCGCTGGGACTCCTGGCGTCGGGACGACGGCACCTGGGAGGTGCTGCTGGTCTACCGGGTCGCCGGCGAGACGCACTCGGCGAGCTGGATGTACGACCCGCCGCGCCGGCTGGTGCAGGCCGTGGACGACGAGGCCAGGTCGCTGCTGGGCGAGACGGACGACACGCCCGAGCCCAGCACCCCGTTCGTGCCGAGGATCGCGCGGCTGCCCCGGGAGAACGAGCGGCCCGCGCCCCGGGCCGCCTCCGACTCGGCGCCCCGCGTGGACAACGACACGGACTCGCTGACCAGCCTGCTGGAGGCGGTGCCGAGCTTCCGAGGCGACCTCGTCGTTCCGGAGTCGCCGGCCCCGGCGGCCGGCGCCGTGGACGAGCCCGAGGTCGACGAGCCGGTCGAGGAGGCGCCGCCGGCCAGGGGCCCGGCGGCCGCCGCCGGCAGCGCCGGCTCGACGTACGCGGACGTGCTGATGCCGCGCTCGGTGGGCGGCCACCGGGACCGGCTGACGGGGAACACCGACCGCCAGGCCGAGGCCGACGGGGTGCGCCCCGGCCGCCGCGCGGCGGTGCCGAGTTGGGACGAGATCGTCTTCGGCACCCGCCGCAAGAAGAAGGACTGACGGCCCCTCCGGGCTGGGCGGGCCGGCCCGCTCAGCCCGGCTCCGGGCCCCTGGCGACGGGGCGCCCCGGCCGGGCGGTCCACTCGCTCCACGAGCCCGGGTAGAGCGCGGCGGTCACGCCCGCCACGTCCAGCGCCCACACCTGGTGCGCCGCCGAGACCCCCGAGCCGCAGTAGACGCCGACCTCGGCCTGGGGGGTCACGCCCAACGCGGCGAAGCGGTCGTTCAGTTCGGCCGGCGAGCGCAGCAGCCCGTCGGGGCCGACGTTGTCGGTGGTCGGCGCGGAGCGGGCGCCGGGGATGTGGCCCGCCACCGGGTCGATCGGCTCCACCTCGCCCCGGTAGCGCTCCCCCGCCCGCGCGTCCAGCAGCACCCCGCGCCGGGCCAGCGCGGCGGCGCCGTCGGCGTCCAGCACCGGCAGCCCGCCGGGCGCCGGCACGAAGTCGCCCTCGGCGGGCGCCGGTTCTCCCGTGGTCAAAGGACCGGTCCAGGCCGCGAGGCCGCCGTCCAGCACCCGCACGTCCCCGTGGCCGGCCCAGCGCAGCAGCCACCAGGCGCGGGCGGCGGCCCAGCCGTCGCCGGCGTCGTAGACCACCACGGGGCGGCCCAGCGACACACCGGCCCGGCGCATCGCCGCGCCGAAGACCTCCGGGTCGGGCAGCGGGTGCCGCCCGGCTTCCCCCGGCGGGCCGGCCAACTCGCGGTCCAGGTCCACATAGACGGCGCCCGGCAGATGGCCCGTCAGATACTCGGGGTGTCCCGGTGGGCCGCCGAGGCGCCAGCGCACGTCGAGCAGCACGGGCCGTTCGGGCGGTGAAGTTCCGGGGGCGGTGAGGGCGGCGAGGTCCGCGGCCGGGATGATCGCTGTCATGGCGCCCATTGTCCCCGCGTGCGGGGGAGACTTTTTCGGTGCGCGAAGGGGCAGGGGTGTGGATGGGTATCGAGGAGGGAGCAGGATGACCGAGGCAGCAGCGAGTCCCCCGACATCAGGGACACACCGCTGGGTGAGTCTGATGGTCCGTGACGTGTCGGTCGCTCAACGGTTCTACGGTGAGCTGTTCGGCTGGGAGTTCGACGCCGGGCCGGCCCAGCTGGGCCCCTACGTCAGGGCGCTGCGCGACGGCCACCCGGTGGCCGGTCTTGGGGAGTTGGCGTCCGGGGTGCGGAGCACGGCGGTCTCCTGGCTGCCGTACATCGCCACCGAGGACGTGGACGCGACGGCCGGCACGATCCGCGAGTGTGGCGGGACGGTGGCGGTGGGTCCGATCGAGGTGGACCAGGTGGGACGCCTGGCCATCGCCTCGGACGTCAACGGGGCGGTGTTCGGCCTGTGGCAGGGCGGGCCCCGCCGGAGCCGGCCGTTCTACGGGCCGGCCGGCACCCCGGAGTGGAACGAGCTGATCACCGCCGACACCTCGGTGGTGAGCAAGTTCTACAGCAATGTCCTCGGGTACGAGGCGGTCCCCGAGCCGGCCCTGCCCGAGGAGATGGACTATCTGACGCTCAGGCTGAACGGGCGTCCGGTGGCCAGCATCAGGGGCGTCGGCGCGCGGGCGCTGCCGCCCGACCGTGGTCCGCACTGGCAGACGTACTTCTCCGTGCCGGACGTGGACCAGGCGCTGCGCGACGTCGAGCGGCTGGGCGGGCGGGCGTTGAGCGCGCCCGAGGTCTCGCCGTTCGGCCGGTGGGCCAAGGCGGCCGACCCCGAGGGCGGGATCTTCGCGGTCGTCCGCCCGCCGGGTCGCTGACCGTCGGGCCGTTGACCGTCGGCCGGCGCGGGCTCAGCGATGCTGCCGGGGTACTCCTTCCGTGGGAAGCACCTCGGGCGAGAGTTGACCCGCGCCGGCCGTGGCGGCCGTGAGGCGTCTGCGGTGGTGGCGGCGGCACAGCACCTCGTATCCGACCTCGCCCCTGGCGCCGTCGGGGCCGGTCGCGACGTCGCCGACCACCACCTGGGCGCCCTCCACGACCATCCGGCCGCCGACCGTGCGGGCGTTGTGGGTGGCGCGCGCCCCGCACCAGCAGAGCGCCTCGACCTGGAGGACCTCGACCCGGTCGGCCAACTCGATCAGCCGCTGGGAGCCGGGGAAGAGCCGGGTGCGGAAGTCGGTGGTGATGCCGAAGGCGTAGACGTCGATGCCCAGGTCGTCGACGACGCGGGCGAGTTGGTCGACCTGGGTGGGCGAGAGGAACTGCGCCTCGTCGGCGATCACGTAGTCGACCCGGCCGCCTGCGGTCAGATGGCGCACCAGATGGGCGTGGAAGTCGAAGTCCTCGTCCGTCTCCGTGGCCTCGGCGACCAGGCCGAGGCGCGAGGAGATCCGACCGGCGCCGGCGCGGTCGTCGCGGGTGAAGATCATGCCCAGCAGGCCGCGCGCGGAGCGGTTGTGCTGGATCTGTAGGGCGAGGGTGCTCTTCCCACAGTCCATCGTGCCGGAGAAGAAGGCGAGTTCAGCCAAGGGAACGGCTCCAGGTCAGGTGCGGACTTCCAGCAGCGGTACCAGCTGCTCTGCGGGGGTCAGGGAGCCGTGCATCCCGATCAGGGCCGACTCCCTGGGCTCGGACTCGCTGGCGATCACCGCCGCGACGCCCGTCATCGCCACCACCACGTCCCCGATCCGGGGGCGGACGCGGGCGGCGACCTCCTCGCCTGGCGGGCCGAACCAGCCCAGCTCCACGGCCTCGTCCCGGGTGACGACCCAGGCGTCCTCGGCGAGGACCTCGCGCCAGACGGCGTGCACGTCGGAGGCGGCGCCCGGCACCGCGTAGAGGTGGCGGGCCCGGCCTTCCCCGCCGAGCTGGGCGACGCCGGCGCGCAACTCCCAGTCGTGGTCGAAGTCGAACCTGGCCTCCTCGGTGACCGGGACGTCGATCATCCCGTGGTCGCCGGTGACGTAGAGGGCGGCGCGCGACGGGAGTTGCTCGGCCAGCCGCCGAGCCAGGCCGTCGACGAGGGCCAGTTGCTCGCGCCAGGCGTCGGAGTCCACGCCGAACCGGTGTCCGGCCGCGTCCAGCTCGGCGTAGTACGTGTAGACCAGGGTGCGGCCGGCCTCGCCCAGCCGGCGGGCGGCCACGTCGATCCGCTCCTCGACGTGGGAGCGGCCCAGGAAGGCACCGCCGGAGAGGGCGACCCGGGTGAGCGGGGTGCGCTCGAAGTGCGGCGCCGAGACCTGGCAGGTGGCGACGCCGGCCGCGTCGGCGCGGCGGAAGAGCGTGGGGTGCGGCTGCCAGCGGCCCGGGTCCGTCCAGGGCTCCCAGCGCAGCTGGTTCATCAGGGCGCCGCTGCCCGGGTCCAGCACCCGGTAGCCGGCCAGGCCGTGCGCGCCGGGCGGCAGCCCGGTGCCGAGCGAGGCGAGCGAGGTGGCGGTGGTGGAGGGGAAGCCCACGGTGATGGGCGCGCCGGCGCCGGCCCTGGAGGTCGGCAGCAGCGAGCTGAGGAACGGGGCCAGCTCGGCGTGGGCGTGCAACTGCTCCCAGCCGAGGCCGTCGACCAGGAAGACGCAGACCCGGTCGGCCGGCGGCAGGGCGAAGTCGGGCCGGCCGCCCGGGACATCGAGGCCGGCGAGCACGGCGGGCAGCACGTCGGCGAGCGATCCGGTGCCGTAGCGGGGGGCCGGGGCCTGCCGTGGGTCGAGGGGGCTCGGCGGCTCGGGCCAGTCGCCGGGAGGGGAGCTTGACGCCTGGCCGCCGTCGGGCCTGGGGATCACCTGCCGGACACCGCGGTCGCCTCGGAGAGCGCCTGCGCGAACTCCAGCGCCTGCCGCACCGTCTCCGGGCCGTCGCCGGCCTCGCTCACCCGCAGCGACAGGTCGTCGGCCGTGGTGGAGCCCGTGTAGCCGTGGTCGGCCTCGCAGTTGGGGTCGCCGCAGTTGGCCGGCTCCATGTCGATCCGGGAGACGGCGCCCCAGCCGATGGTGAGCACCACCTCGCGCGGCAGGGTGCCGGGGACGTAGGACTGCGGGTCGGCGACCACCCGGCTGAGCACCACCGAGGAGATCCGGCTGAGCTTGACCGACTCGGTGGAGGTGGTGGCGTAGGGCGTCGGGGCGTTGCCCTCGGCGGGCTGCTCGTCGGTGTGGCTGACGATGAAGCGGGTGCCCGTGAGCACCAGCACCGTGGCGTGCCGGCGGACCTCGTTGCTGTCGAAGGTCGTCTCCTGATGGACCAGGAAGGAGGCGACGGGCTCCCGCCCCACGGCGGCCTCCACCGCCTCCGCGACGAGCGCTGGGTAGTAACCGCTGCGCTCGATCGCCTCCCGCAGCCCCTGGGACGTGGTACCGGTCTTCGCCATGGGCCCATCCTAAGGGGCGAGTCCGACAGCGCAGGGGGCGCTCGGCGGGGAAATCCGCACGCTGGGTGGGTTCTTCCCGGCCGCGCCGGCGGCGCCGCGCGGAGCGGCCCCTCGGTGGGCGCGCGCTCCTCAGTAGGCGGGCAGCCGGCGCGGGCCCAGGTCGGGTCGGGGTGGCGGCGGGGCGACGCGGACCGTCGCGGAGAGCACGGCCGAGCCGCGCTCGGCGACGACCACCGGGTCGAGTTCGACGGCGCCGATCTGCGGGTGGTCGTCGACCAGCCGGCCGAGGCGGCCCAGCAGCGCCTCCAGCGCCTCGGTGTCCACCGGCGGCGAGCCGCGCCAGCCGAAGAGGATGGGCGCCGCGCGGATGGCGCGGACCAGTCCGGCGACGTCCCGGTCGGTGACCGGAATCAGCCGGTGGGCGACGTCGCCGAGCAGTTCGGAGGCCGGCCCGGCGAGGCCGAAGGAGAGCACGGCGCCGATCGCCGGGTCGACCGTGGCGCGGACCACGGTGTCCACGCCCCGGGGCGCCATCCGCTGGACGGTCGGGCGTGAGCGGGAGGGGTCGCCGAGCCGTTCGGTCAACTCGCGGTAGGCGCGGCGAAGTTCGGCCTCGGTGGCCAGGTCGAGCCGGACGGAGCCCGGCGTCGCGCGGTGCCGGGCCCTCGGCGCGGTGGCCTTGAGAGCCACCGGGTAGCCGAGCGCCTCGGCGGCGGCGACGGCCTCGGCCGCGGTGGGCGCCGGGCGGCTGGGCAGCAGCTCGATGCCGTAGCTGGCGAGGAGTTGGGCGGTGGCCTCGGGCGACAGCGGGGTGTCCCTGGCCGTGGTCTGCCCGGCGACCTCGGCGAGCAGCCGGGCGGCGGCCGGCTTGTCGAGGTCGGGGAACTCGAAGGCGCGGCCCCGGCTCTCGGCGCCGGCCAGCCACTCGGCGTGCCGCACGGCCTGGGCCAGGGCGCGGGCGGCGCGCTCGGCGGACGGGTAGGTGGGGATGGAGCGGGCGCCGATCTCGCGGGCCAGCTCGTCGAGCGCGAGTTGGGCGACCACCACCGGCTTGTCGCCGCGCGCCCCGGCGCTGGCGGCGCGCAGCGCGGCGGCCAGCTCGTCGGGCCCGACGGCGCCGGCGACGGTGGGGGCGAGGGCGACCAGCACGGCGTCGGCGCCGGGGTCGGCGAGGGCGGCGGCGACGGCCGAGCCGAACTCGGCGGCGTCGGCGGCGTCCCTGACGTCGCCGAGCGGCAGCGGGCGCAGCCGCTGGGCGCGGCAGGCGTCGTGCGCGCTGAGGGCGACGGCCTGGGCGTTGCCGAGGACCGCGACCCGGGGGCCGCCGGGGAGCGGCTGCTGGGCCAACAGCAGCCCGATGTCGACCAGTTCGACGGCGGTGTCGGCCTGGATCACGCCGGCCTGGCCGAGCAGCGCGGCGACCGTCTCCTCGGGCGCCTGGCTGGCGGGCACGATGTGGCCGAGCGGCGGGGCGCCGCCGCTGTGCCGGCCGCCGCGCACCACGACCACCGGCTTGCCGGCCTGGGCGGTGCGGCGGGCGAGCCGGGTGAACTTGCGGGGGTTGCCGACCGACTCCAGGTAGAGGAGGGCGACGCGGGTGCGTTCGTCGTCGTGCCAGTACTGGAGCACGTCGTTGCCGGAGACGTCGGCCCGGTTGCCGGCGGAGACGAACGTGGACAGGCCGCCGCCGCGTGACTCCAGCTCGTCGAGGACGGCGATGCCCATGGGCGCGGACTGGGTGAAGAGGCCGATGCGGCCGGCCGCCGGCAGCCGGGGCGCGGGGCTGGCGTTGAGCCGGGTGTCGGGGGCGGTGTTGATGACGCCGAAGGCGTTGGGGCCGACGATCCGCATCCCGCGCGCCCTGGCCCGGCGGACCAGCTCGCGCTGCTGGCCCGGCGAGTGTCCGGCCGCCATCACGACCAGGCCCTGGACGCCGCGCTCGGCGCAGTCGTCGAGCAGCCCGGCCACCTCGGCGGCGGGCACGGCCAGCACCGCGAGGTCGACAGGCGCGAGGATCTCCCGCACCGAGCGGAACGCCGGCACGCCGCCCAACACCTTGGTCTCGGGCGGCAGTTCGCGGTTGACGGCGGCCAGGCGGCCGGTGAAGCCGCCGGCCAGCAGCCCGGCCAGCACGGTGCGCCCGGCGCCGCCGGGGTGGCGTCCCGCGCCGACCACGGCGACGCTGCCCGGGGTCAGCAGCCGGTGCACGGAGCGGGCCTCGGCCCGCTGCTCGCGGGCCCGCATCACGGCCAACGACTCGGCGGTCGGCGCCAGGTCGAGCGTCAGATGGACGGCGCCGTCGGCGTAGGAGCGCGACTGGGAGTAGCCGGCGTCGGTGAAGACCTTGATCATCTTGCGGTTGGCCGGCAGCACCTCAGCCTCGAAGCGCCGCACGCCCCGCTCCCTGGCGACGGCGGCGATGTGTTCCAGCAGCGTGGAGGCCAGGCCCCGGCCCTGGTGGGCGTCCTCGACGAGGAACGCGACCTCGGCCCGGTCGGCCGGCAGCGAGGCCGCCCGGCCCTGCCGGTCGATCCGGTCGTAGCGGACGGTGGCCAGGAAGGCGTCGCCCACGGTGGCCGCCAGGCCCACCCGGTCCACGTAGTCGTGGTGGGTGAAGCGGTGCACGTCCCGGTCGGAGAGCCTGGGGTAGGGGGCGAAGAAGCGGTAGAACTTCGACTCGTCGGAGACCCGTTCGTAGAAGCTGACCAGGCGTTCGGCGTCGTCCGGGGTGATGGGTCTGATGTGCGCCGTGCCGCCGTCCCGCAGCACGACGTCGGCCTCCCAGTGCGCGGGGTAGGCGGGTTGGGCGGATGCCTCCATGTCCTCAGCGTACGGTTGGCATGGTCGCAACGGGCGGCCCGGGACCCGCCCGCGTCCGTCCGCCCACCCCGTCCCCAGGGAAGGACACTCACATGGTCGAGCGCCGCGTCACCATCGGCTGGTCCGAGGGGCTGCACGCCCGTCCCGCCTCGATCTTCGTGCGGGCCGCCACGGCCACCGGGGTGCCGGTGACGGTCGCCCGGGCCGGCGGCACCCCGGTGAACGCGGCGTCGATGCTGGCGGTGCTCAGCCTCGGCGCGCAGGGCGGCGAGGAGATCGTGCTGGCCTCGCCGGCCGAGGGGCCCGAGGCGACCGGGGCGGCCGAGGCCGCGCTGGAACGGCTGGCGAGGCTGGTCTCCGAGGGCCTCGACGAACTTCCCGAAACGGTCTGAGGAATTTCGTTCGGCAACCGCTTTTTCGCGGATGTGTGCACTGCTTTGTTCGGGGCCTTTCGGAAATCCGGGCAGCAGGAAAAACACCGGCACCTGCGGCAGCCCGTTCCGGCGTGGTCCGGTGTTCTGCGTCAGGTGTATACGGTTGCTGTTAAATCTGGCCGCGCACCGTGTTGACGGCAGGTTTCCTGGTACTCACCGCGCCCACCGCCGCCGGCGCCGCGGCGTGGAACTGCCGCCTGGCCGGGGTGGCCCGCGCCAGCTGCGCGGCGGACAGCGCCCTGGCGCGTTCGGCGTCGCCGCGCGCGATGGCGTCCACCAACGCGCCCCGCTCCTGCCACAGCGCGACCGCGCCGGCCAGCGGCTCGGCGGTGTACAGCCAGGTGATCTTCCGCCTCAACTGCACCAGCAGATCGCTGAGTCCGGGGCTACAGGTGGCCTGCGCGACCGTCTCGTGGAACCAGTCCCCCAGCGACCGCAGGTCGGACTCCTGCCCCTGCCCCGCGCGCTGCCGCCCCAGCCTGACCAGGCCACGAAGCACCTTCAGGTGCGCCTCGGTGCGCCGTTGGGCCGCCCTGGCCGCGCCCAGCGGCTCGACGAGGGCCCGCACGTCCAGCAGGTCGGCGGCCTCCCGGTCCCCCAACTGGGCCACGCACGCGCCGGCATGACGCCGCGACACGACGAAGCCCTCCGACTCCAGGGTGCGCAGCGCCTCGCGCACCGGGACCCGGGAGACCCCGTAGCGCTGCGCCAGCTGCTCCTCCGCCAGCCGGGCGCCCGGCAGCAGCACCCCGGCCACGATGTCGTCCCGGATCGCGGTGCATACCGTGTGCGCGGAGATACGCATAAACAACCCCCACAGACATAGCCGGCATTGCCCTGTCGCATTACTACCGGGTCACTCACCCGAACTGTATGGCAAAACCACGGGAATTCCGATAGCACCCCCGGGCGAACCGGCCGCCTTTCGGTCAGCCGTCCGGGACAATCCGCGGGGTGCGCGCGTCGTCGGCCAGGCGTGGGGGCGTAAAACGACGGAGAGCGCGCCCGGCGCGGGCGCGCTCTCCCCGGTCGCACGGACGCCGCTACGCGCCGACCACCTCGACCTCGCCGATGCCCAGCTCCCGCACCGGGTCGGCGATCTGCTTGGCGTCGCCCACCAGCACCGTCACCAGCCCGTCCGGCGGGAACGCGCGGACCACGGCCGCCGTGGCCTCGACCGTGCCGACCTCCGCCAGCCGGGCGTAGAGCCTGGCCTGGTAGTCGTCCGGCAGCTCCTCCTCCACCTGGTCGGCCAGCGCGCCCGCCACCGCCGAGGCGGTCTCGAAGCTCAACGGCGCGACGCCGACGAGGAACTGGACGGCGGCGTCCCGTTCCTCGTCGGTCAGCCCCTCGGCGGCCAGCGTGCGCAGCACCTGCCACAGGTCGGCCAGCGCGGGGCCCGTGACGTCGGTGGCCACCGAGCCCCTGATGCCCAGCAGCGAGAAGCCGTCGCCGGCGGCGCTGGAGCGCAGCACCTGGCTGGTGGCGCGGATGCCGTAGGTGTAGCCCTTCTCCTCCCGCAGCACCTTGTCAAGGCGCGAGGTGAGCGTGCCGCCCAGGCAGTACACGCCAAGCCGGTGCGCCGGCCACACCGGGTCGTGGCGGTCGGGCCCGAGGCGGGCGATCAGCAGCTGCGTCTGCACCGCGTCCGGGCGGTGCACGATCACCACGCGCGGGGTGTCCCGCACCTCGACGGGCGAGACCAGGACCGGCTCGGCGGCCGGGCCGGTCCAGGCGCCCAGGGTCTCCTTGAGCACCGCGTCCAGGTCGATCCCGGTCAGGTCGCCGACGATCACGGCGGTGGCCGAGGCCGGCCGCAGATGCGCGGCGTAGAAGTCGCGCACCGCCCCGGCGTCGATGCCGCGCACGCTCTCCGCGGTGCCCTGGCGCGGCCGGGAGAGCCGGGAGTCCTCGGGGAAGAGCGTGGCGTAGAGCGTCATCGCCGCGCGCCGCCCCGGGTTGGCCAGCTCGTGCGGGATCTCGTCCAGCCGGTTGGCGACCAGCCGCTCGATCTCGTGCTCGGGGAACGCGGGGGCGCGCAGCGCGTCGGCGACCAGCCGCAGCGCGCCCTCGAGACGGGAGGCCGGCACCTCCAGCGAGACGCGGACCCCGACGTGGTCGGCGAACGTGTTCAGCGTCGCGCCGCAGCGCTCCAGCTCGGCCGCGAACTCCTCGGCCGTGTGCCGGTCGGTGCCCTCCGAGAGGCCGCGCGCCATGATCGTCGCCACGCCCTCCAGGCCCCTGGGCTCCGCGTCCAGCGGCGCGGTCAGGTTGATCTCCACCGCGATCACCCGCTGGCCGGGGCGGTGGGCGCGGAGCACCGTCAGGCCGTTGGGCAGCGCGCCGCGCTCCGGCGCGGGGAACGCCCACGGCTTGGGCGCACCGCCCGTGGGGCGCGGGTGGAGCGTCATCTCCGCCCCGGCGCCCGCCGCGTTTCCACTCGCCTCGCTCACTGCTGGCCCCCCTCGTTCTCGTCCGCCGGCTCCTGCTCGGAGGCGCTCGGCGTGGGCTCGTACACCAACACCCCACGGTTGTCGGGGCGGAGCCGGGCGGCGGCCACCGCCTGGACCTCCTCGGGCGTGATGGTCAGGATGCGCTGGACGGCGCTGAGCGCCAGCGTCGCGTCGCCGAACAGCACGGCGTACTTGCACAGTTCGTCCGCGCGGTCGCCGACCGTGGCCAGCCGGTCCAGCCACTCGCGCTCCAACTGGGCCTGGGCGCGCTCCATCTCCTCGGGCGTGGGACCCTCGGCGGCGAACCTGGCCAGCTCCTCGTCGACGGCCGCCTCGATCTCGGCGACCTCGGCCTCGCCCGAGGTCTTGACGTCCAGCCAGCCCATCGAGGGCGCGCCGGCCAGCCGCAGCATCCCGAACCCGGCCGAGACGGCCGTGCGGTCGTGGCGCACCAGCCGGTTGTAGAGCCGGGAGGACTCGCCGCCGCCCAGCGCGGTCAGCGCCAGGTCGGCCGCGTCGGCCTCCCTGGTGCCGTCCTGCGGCAGCCGGTAGGCGGCCATCAGCGCGCGCGCCGGCACGTCCTCCCGCACCACCTCGCGCAGTTGCTCGCCGATCACGTCGGGCAGCGTGCCGTCGCGCGGCGGGCGCTTCCCGTCGTGGCCGGGGATGGTGCCGAAGTACTTCTCCACCCAGGCCAGCGTCCGCTCCGGGTCGATGTCGCCGACCACGGCCAACACCGCGTTGTTGGGCGCGTAGTAGGTGCGGAAGAACTCCCTGGCGTCCTCCAGCGAGGCCGCGTCCAGGTCGGCCATGGAGCCGATGGGCGTGTGGTGGTACGGGTGGCCCTCGGGGAAGACCATCGAGGTCAGCTTCTCGAACGCGGTGCCGTAGGGCACGTTGTCGTACCGCTGCCGGCGCTCGTTCTTGACGACGTCACGCTGGTTCTCCATGGACTCCTCGTCCAGCGCGCTCAGCAGGGTGCCCATCCGGTCGGCTTCCAGCCACAGCGCCAGCTCCAACTGGTGGGCCGGCATGGTCTCGAAGTAGTTGGTGCGCTCGAAGCTCGTCGTGCCGTTGAGGGAGCCCCCGGCCGACTGGACCAGCTCGAAGTGCCCGTTGCCCGTGACTTGTCGCGAGCCCTGGAACATCAGGTGTTCGAAGAGGTGGGCCAGGCCCGTTCGGCCCTTGACCTCGTGCCGGGAGCCGACGTCGTACCAGATGCAGACGGCGGCCACCGGGGTCAGATGGTCCTCCGAGAGCACCACCCGCAGGCCGTTGGCGAGTCTGTGCTCCGTCGCGGTGAGCCCACCGACGGTATCCTCCGTGCTGGCCGTGTGGCCCATGGACATGAGGTCCCTTCGCTCGGTCGGTGCAGATGCCTGTCACCTTATGCAAGGTGAGCCGGGGTGTGCGAAGTTCCCGGTTGTCAGCGGGGCGGTCCACAATGGTCGCCAGCAACCGCCCCCCGTACGAAGGAGCCCTGCCGCGATGGCCCGCCGCAGCAAGCAGTCCCCGCCTCCTGAGGAGTTCGAGGAACGCATCCTCGACATCGATGTCGTCGATGAGATGCGGGGCTCCTTCCTGGAGTACGCGTACTCCGTCATCTACTCGCGCGCCCTGCCCGACGCGCGGGACGGCCTGAAGCCGGTGCAGCGCCGCATCCTGTACCAGATGCACGACATGGGGCTGCGGCCCGACCGCTCCTACGTCAAGTGCGCCCGCGTCGTGGGCGAGGTGATGGGCAAGCTCCACCCGCACGGGGACTCGGCGATCTACGACGCGCTGGTGCGGATGGCCCAGCCGTTCTCGATGCGGCTGCCGCTGGTCGACGGCCATGGGAACTTCGGTTCCCTGGGGAACGACGACCCGCCCGCCGCCATGCGGTACACCGAGTGCCGCTCGGCCTCGGCCGCCGGGCTGATGGTCGCGTCCATCGACGAGGACACGGTCGACTTCGCGCCGAACTACGACGGCAGCGAGCAGGAGCCGGCCGCGCTGCCGGCCGCCTACCCGAACCTGCTGGTCAACGGCTCCAGCGGCATCGCCGTCGGCATGGCCACCAACATGCCGCCGCACAACCTGGGCGAGGTCATCGCCGCCGCCCGCCACCTGATCCGGCACCCGAACGCGGACCTGGAGACGCTGCTGCGCTTCGTCCCCGGGCCCGACCTGCCGACGGGCGGCCGGATCGTCGGCCTGGAGGGCGTCCGGGACGCCTACCGCACCGGCCGGGGCACGTTCCGGATGCGGGCCACCGTCACGGTGGAGAAGGTCTCCGCCCGCCGCAGGGGCCTGGTCGTCACCGAACTCCCCTTCGCCGTGGGCCCGGAGAAGGTCATCGGCAAGATCAAGGACCTGGTCAACGCCAAGCGCCTGACGGGCATCGCCGACGTCAAGGACCTCACCGACCGGGAGAACGGGCTGCGCCTGGTCATCGAGATCAAGAACGGCTTCAATCCGGAGGCGGTCCTCGCGCAGCTCTACAAGCTGACGCCGATGGAGGAGACCTTCGGCATCAACAACGTGGCCCTGGTGGACGGTCAGCCGCTCACCATGGGGCTGCGGGAGCTGCTCCAGGTCTATGTGGACCACCGCTTCGAGGTGGTGCGCCGGCGCAGCGAGTTCCGGCGGACCAAGCGCAGGGACCGACTGCACCTGGTCGAGGGCCTGTTGGTGGCGCTGCTGGACATCGACGAGGTGATCCGGCTGATCAGGTCCAGCGAGAACGCGGCGGCCGCGAAGGAGGCCCTGATGGGCCGGTTCGCGCTGTCGGAGATCCAGACGCAGTACATCCTGGACACGCCGCTGCGGCGGCTGACCCGCTTCGACCGGCTGGAGCTGGAGTCCGAACGGGACCGGCTGCGGGAGGAGATCGAGCAGCTCACCGTCATCCTGGAGTCGGACGCTGAGCTGCGGAAGCTGGTCTCGTCCGAACTGGCCGACGTGGCCAAGAAGTTCGCCACGCCCCGGCGCACCGAGCTGGTGGAGGCCGAGGGCACGCAGGTGGACGTGGTGCCGCTGGAGGTCTCGGACGACCCGTGTCGGGTGCTGCTCTCCTCCACGGGGCTGCTGGCCAGGACCGCCGACGGGGAGGGCTCGTTGGGCGAGGGTGCCAAGCGTGGCAAGCACGACGTGATCGTCTCGGCGGTGGCGTCCACGATCAGGGGCGAGGTGGGCGCGGTCACCTCGACGGGGCGGCTGCTGCGGATCTCGGTGGTGGACCTGCCCGCGCTGCCGCCGGCGGCCTCGGCGCCGAGCCTGGCGGGCGGGGCGCAGCTGTCGGAGTTCGTGTCGTTGGGCGCCGACGAACGGGTGGTCTGCCTGACCACGCTGGACGAGTCCTCGCCGGGGCTCGCCATCGGCACCGAGCACGGGGTGGTCAAGCGGGTGGTTCCCGACTACCCGTCGAACAAGGAGGAGTTGGAGGTCATCGCGCTGCGCGAGGGCGACCGGATCGCGGGCGCGGCCGAGTTGCAGACCGGTGAGGAGGACCTGGTCTTCGTCACGGACGAGGCGCAACTGCTGCGGTATCCGGCTTCGCAGGTCAGACCGCAGGGCCGGCAGGCCGGTGGGATGACCGGGGTCAAGCTGGGCGAGGGCGCTCGGGTCGTCTCGTTCACGGTGGTGGACCCGGCGCGGGACGCGGTGGTCTTCACGGTGGCGGGCGGCTCGGGCACGTTGGACGACTCGTTGGGAACGGCGAAGGTGACGCCGTTCGACCAGTTCCCCCGGAAGGGGCGGGCCACGGGCGGGGTGCGCTGTCAGCGGTTCCTCAAGGGCGAGGAACGGCTGGTCTTCGCGTGGGCCGGCGCGGCGCCGGCGCGGGCGGCCGGCGCGAACGGCGCGCCGGTGGAGCTGCCGGAGATCGACCCGCGCCGCGACGGCTCGGGCACGCCGCTGGCCAAGCCGGTGACGGCGGTGGCGGGGCCGGTGGGCTGAGCCGGTCTCCCCTGGCGGGGAGACCGGGCACGGACCGAACGGGGCCCCGGGCCTCCGGGCCTCCCGGCCCGGGGGCCCGGGGCCGGGGGCCGGGGGCCGCCTGCGGCGGGGCGGGGATTGCCCGCGGCGCGGCGAGGGGTGCCTCCGCCAAGGGCGGAAGGTGCCGGTGCCCGGGCCGGAGGCCCCCTGCAACGGCAGCGGGGTTACCTGCGGCCAGGCCGGAGGCGCCCTGCGGCCGAGGCCGTTGACGCCATCGGGACCGTCCGGCGACGGGCCGGGCGCCGAGCCGCGCCGTCGTTGTGCCGCCGCTCGGGCCGGAGAGGACGGGTTCAGCCGGCCACCCGCTGGCCCAGGCTTCCGCGTGCCCCGGTGTCCTCCCGCCACTCAAGACCGTCCCGCTCGGGACCGGCCTCGAACAGGCGCCGCCGCGCCCAGAACAGCAGCGCCAACACCCCTAGCATGAGAGCCGCGTTGGCGGCGTACTTGACGGGGTAGGAGACCTCCCCGAGCGGCTCGACCATGAAGGACAGCCCCGCGTTGGCCACCAGTGCGGCGCCACCGACCGCCCAGGCGTGCCCGCGTCCCCACCCCGTCCGCCCGGACCACCGCACCACGAGACCGCCGAGCAGGACCAGGGCCAGCAGGTCCAGAACGGTCCCCGGCCAGCTCGCGGGCAGCAGGTGGTGCGCCATCATCAGCCCCAGGGCGAAGGCCCCGGCCAGCCACGGTGCCGGCACCCACCCGGCACGCCTCGGGGCCGGGGCGCGCCGACGCGGCACCAGCAGTGCCGCCGCCGCCAGGGCGGCAGCCGTTGCCGCAGCGGCGCCGAGCTGTGCGGGCGAGGCCATGAAGTCCCGGGTGTGCTCGTGGAAGATCACCAACACCGCCAGCCCGTAGAGGACGACCATCGCTCCCGCTCCGGCCCTGCCCAGCCACGGCCGGTCGCCCACCCGTGGCGCGCAGGACTCGATCACCGCGATCGGTGCGGCGAAGCTCCAGATCACATGGCCCACGACGAAGTCCAGCACGTGGTTGACGCTGATGCCCAGAGCCGGGATCGCGGTGGGCAGGCGCTCCTGGTCCCAGGAGGGTTCGTCGACGAAGTCGGGGTTGAACAGGCTCTGGTCGACGAGCCCGGCCTGGATCACGCCGAACGCGGCGCTCAGCAGGAGGATCGACGGCCAGCCGCGCCCGGTCCTGCGCGTCACCTCACGGATCATCACGGCGGCCGTGCCGTAGAGCGGGGCCAGGATCAGCAGCCCGCCGAGCAGTTCCACCGGATCGCCCATGACCTCCATGTAGCCGATGAGGTACTCGGCGCAGATCGGGGAGAGCAGCAGCAGCCCGAGGATCGGCCCGAGCCTGCGCCGCAGCGGAGGTATCGGGGTGCGGGCGGTGCGGACTGAGTCCATGGCGTTCCTCGGCGTGGGGCGGTGGTTGGCTCGCCAATAATAGACCGAGCACTCGGTCTATTATTGGCGCACGGGACCGCTAAGGTGGAACCGCCCCCGAGGACTCGGAGGTAGTAGGCAGGAAGGGCGCGATGAGAACGGTCGACCCGGCCAAGCACCAGGCACGCCGGCGGCACATCCTGAACGCGGCGACCGGCCTGTTCGCGGCCAAGGGCTACGAGCGCACCACGACCGCCGAGATCTGCCGGGCCGCCGGGATCAGCGCCGGCAACCTGTTCCACTACTTCCCCAACAAGCGGGCGATCTTCGTCGCGGTGCTCGGCGAGGAGGACCCCGACAGGGCCGAACGTCTGGCGCGGGCCCGGGAAGCCGACGATCCCCTGCCGGCTCTGATGGATCTCGTGGACTACCTCGCCGCCCCCGCCGTCGAGCCGGTGGTGCCCGCACTGGTCATGGAGGCGATGGTCCAGGCCTACCGCGACCCCGAGCTGGAAGCGCTGCTGAGCCGTGGCAACGCCGACGAGCACGCGGCGATCGCCGCGCTGCTGACACGAGCCGCCGCCAGCGGCCGGATCGACCCCGGGCTGGACCCGGACAGCACCGCGACATGGATCATGGCCCTGATCGCGTCGGTCTTCACCAGCGCCGCCACCAGCCCGGGCTTCGATCCGGCCGAGGAGCTTCCCACCCTCCGCCTCATCCTGACCCGCTTCCTTGAGGCGAGGCCGCGCGGCTCCTAGGCTCCCGCTCCCCCACGACCACTCGCCGCCGGCTCGGCGAACTCGTCGCCCGGCACGGTCCCTCCCGAGGACTCCTCCGCGTTCCGCGCCACGAAGCGCAGCACCCGCCACAGCGCGTCCGGAGCCGCACCGTTGCCGCCGTCCACACCGTCGCCGCCGTCCGCCACGACGCAGGCCGTCAACTCCGCGACCAGCGCCTCCGCTTCGAGGCCCGTGCCGATCAGCACCAGGCTGGTATCGGCGTCCGCGCCGGCGGCCGGCGGCGGGTCGGGGAAGAACCGCAGGAAGCGGCCCACCGCGTGCACGGTGTACCGCTCGCCGCCGGCGATCCGGACGAAGCCCTTGATCCGGTAGAGCCCCGCCTTGCGGGCGTCCAGGAAGTCCATCAACCGCCCGCCGTCCAGCGGCCGTTCGCTGCCGAACGACACGCTCTCGAAGCCGGCGTGCGGATGGTCGTGGTGGTCCTCATCCGCCAGCAGGTCGGCGAAGGAGAGCTGCCGGGTGCCCCGGTCCCGTTCGGCCGAGGCCCCGTCGACGAGCAGCGCCGGGTCGATCCGCCCGTGGCTGGCGGCCACCACCGGCGCGCCGCCCGCGCGGTCCCGCAACGCGGCCAGCAGCGGCGCCCGTTGCTCTTCCGGCACCAGGTCCGTCTTGTTGAGCACCACCAGGTCGGCCAGCGCGGTGTACCGGTCGGTGGCCGGCTGCCTGGCCCGCAGCGCGTCGTGCTCGACGGCGTCCACCACCTGCACCAGCCCGCCGTAGACGACGCCCGGCTGCTCGCTGGCCAGCACCATCCGCACCAGCGTGGGCGGTTCGGCGAGGCCGCTGGCCTCGATCACGATCAGGTCGATGGCGGCGGCGGGGTCGGCCAGCCGGGCCAGCGCCTCGTCGAGTTCCTCCGTGTCGGTGGCGCAGCACAGGCAGCCGTTGCCGAAGGAGACCAACGAGTCGACCTGGCCGGCGACCGTCAGGGCGTCCACCGGGACGCTGCCGAAGTCGTTGACCACGGCGCCGATCCGCAGCCCGGAGGCGTTGGTCAGCAGATGGTTGAGCAGGGTGGTCTTGCCGGCCCCCAGGAATCCGGCGAGCACCAGCACGGGAATCCGACCACCGGTCGTCACTGCCCCAACTCCTGTCCCTCGACGCCAGGTCACCGTTCACCCTAGAACCCCGGGCAACGGCGACGGACGCGGGACGCGGGACGCCCCGGCCGGCCCGCGAGGGGACCGGCCGGGGCGTCCGACCGTCAACAGGGGTGCGATCCGAGGATCACTCGGCCGGCTGGGGCCAGCTCTCGCAGTCGTCCCACTCGGTGTCGAGCCCGGTGTTGCCGCCGCCGTCGTTGATGGTCAGCGGCGGGTTGCTGGTCGGGAACGGGCAGTTGTAGACGCCGGCGGCGCCCACGTTCTCGGCGGTCACGTTCGCGACGGTGATCTCGCCGGTGGTCTCGGCCTGGATCACCACGGTGCCCACGCCGTCCACCTGGGCGCCGTCGATGGTGACCTGGTTGGTGGCCAGCCCGTTGCCGGAGCCCGAGACGAACTGGAACGCGCTCCAGGGGCTGTCCGTGACCGTGGTGTCGGTGATGTTGACGTCGGCCTGGATGGGGTGGTTGTAGGCGTCGACGCGGAGCGCGGACATCGGGTGGTCCCAGTTCGGGTTGAGCGCCCCGGCCCGCACCAGAGTGTTGCCGTCCACGCTGATGGTGCCGGCGAGCGGGAAGAACGGCTCCATGAACGCCTGGTTGGAGATGGCGATGCCGCTGCCCAGGGCGTTGGTGTCCTGGACCAGGTTGTTGGAGACGGTGATGTTCTCGCCGCCGTAGATGGCGATGCCGTTGGCGAGGTTGGGCTGGATGACGGTGTTGCCGTCGAAGGTCGAGTTCCGGTTGGCCTGCGGCAGCGACCACATCGCGAGGGAGTCGTCGCCGGTGTTGCGCAGGTAGTTGTTGCGCACCTGGACGCCGTCGGCGTTGCCGTTGAGGTTGAGGCCGTCGGCGGCCATGTCGACGATGCGGTTGTCCTCCACCACCAGGTCGGTGTTGGTGCCGGTCATCCACAGGCCGACCTTGAGGTGCTGGAGCCACATGCCGGAGACCGAGGAGTTCGGGCCCAGGCTGCCGTTGACGAAGTTGTCCGGGTTGCTGTCCACCCGCTCGGTGACGTCGCCGACGACGGCGAAGTCGCTGAGGTGCACGTTGCCCGGGCCCTCGCCCTGGTTGATGAAGCGGGAGCTGTTGACGACGGAGTGCCAGTTGCCCGCGCCCTGGATGGTCACGTTCTCCACGTAGAGCGGCTGGTTGACCTGGTACGTCCCCGGCGGAATCCAGACCACGCCGCCCCGGCCCTGGGCGACCGCCTCGACGAACGCCTGGCTGGAGTCGGCCTGGCCGGTCGGGTCGGCGCCCAGCTCGGTGACGTCGAGGGCTCCCGCCGGTGCCTCGGCGGGTGCCGCGACCTGCTCGAAGTCGGCGGTGTCGAGGGTGACCTGGCCGCTGGCCGTGAACGTGACGGTGTCCCCCGCCGCCAGGTCCTGGCCGAGCTGGACGCGGGCGTGGGTGAAGAAGTGGTGGGTGGTGGAGCCGGCGATCCAGGGCGCCACGAAGTACTGGTAGCGCGAGGTGAGCGGGACGGACTCCTCGATCCCCTGGCCGTTGACCGCGACGGCCAGCGAACCCTCGCCGCCCTCCGGCACGTTGTAGACGACGGTGGCGGCGTTGGCCGCCTCGGTCAGGGTGAACGTGACGGACTGCCCGGCGGACAGCTCGACGGCGGTGCGGCCCGACGCCTCGGAGGCGACGGTGCCCTGGGTGATGTCGGGGCCGATCACCGTGCCGTCGTGCTCGGCGGCCTCCGCCTCCTGGGTGACGAAGGGGAGTTCGGCTCCGGCCGCCGGGGCGACGTCGGCGGGTGCCGGCGAGACGGGCTGGTCGGCCTCGTCGGCGTTGGCCATCGCGGTGAACCCGACGGCGCCGAGCAGCAGGGCGCCGGCCGAGGCCGCGCCCGCCACGCGCCACCGCAGACGCGATGGGTTTGGTGCGCTCATGACATTCCCTTCCTGTGGGGGTGGGGGTGGCGCCCGGCCACGGGTCGCTCAGACCCGCAGCCAGACGGCCGTGTCCTGCGGCAGCCGGCCCGCGTCGTCCAGCGGGCCACTGCTCAGCAGGAGCGTCTCGTGGGGCGGCAGCGGCAATGGCTCCGCCGCCAGGTTGACCGCGCAGACCAGCCGGTGCGCGCGGGCGAAGACCAGGGCGCCTGGCGGGGAGTCGAGCCAGGTCAGGTCGCCCGTCGCGGTCGGCCAGGCGCTGCGCAGCCGCAGCGCGGTGCGGTAGAGGGAGAGCATCGAGCCCGGGTCGTCGGCCTGGGCCTCGGCCGTGTACCCGGCCCAGTCGCCCGGCTGCGGCAGCCAGGTGTCGGCCCCACCGAAGCCGTAGGGCGGCGCCTCGCCCGACCAGGGCAGCGGCACCCGGCAGCCGTCCCGGCCCGGGTCGATCCCGCCGGACCTGTCGTGCATCGGGTCCACGATCCGCTCGCGCGGGATCTCGGCCTCGGGCAGGCCGAGTTCCTCGCCCTGGTAGAGGTAGACCGAGCCGGGCAGCGCCAGCGTCAGCAGCGCGGCCGCCCGCGCCCTGCGGGTGCCGAGCGCCAGGTCGGTGGGCGTGCCGAAGCGCTTGGCCGCGAACGAGAAGCTGGTGTCCGCACGTCCGTAGCGGGTGACGGTGCGGGTGATGTCGTGGTTGGCCAGCACCCAGGTGGCCGGCGCGCCGACGCCCGCGTGCGAGGCCAGCGTCCCGTCGATGGAGGCGCGCAGCCGCGCCGGCTCCCAGGGGCAGGACAGGAAGTCGAAGTTGAACGCCGTGTGCAGCTCGTCGGGGCGCAGATAGCGGGCGAAGCGCTCCACGTCGGGCAGCCACAGCTCGGCGATCAGCACGCCGTCGTACGCGTCGGCGACGGCCCGCCAGGAGCGGTAGATGGCGTGCAGCTCGTCGCGGTCCACATAGGGGTGGGCGTCGCCGCGCTCCACGTCGAAGTCGGGGAGTTCGGGGTCCTTGGCGAGCAGCGCCGCCGAGTCGATCCGCACTCCGGCGGCGCCCCGCTCGAACCAGAACCGCAGGATCTCCTCGTGCTCCTGCCTGACCTGCGGGTGCGCCCAGTTGAGGTCGGGCTGCCCGGGCGCGAACAGGTGCAGGTACCACTCCCCAGGGCTGCCGTCCGGGTTGGTGGAGCGGGACCAGGCGGGGCCGCCGAACTCGGAGCGCCAGGCGTTGGGCGGCTCGGCGCCCTCGGGGCCGCGCCCGGGGCGGAAGTGGAACAGCTCCCGCTCCGGGCTGCCGGGCGGCGCGGCCAACGCCGCCCGGAACCAGGCGTGTTCGGCGGAGATGTGGTTGGGGACCACGTCCACGATCGTGCGCAGGCCCAGCTCGCGGGCCTCAGCGATCAGCTTCTCCGCCTCCGCCAGGGTGCCGAAGGCGGGGTCGATGGCGCGGTAGTCCGCGACGTCGTAGCCGCCGTCGGCGAGGGGTGAGACATACCAGGGCGTGAACCACAGCGCCTCGACGCCGAGTTCGGCGAGGTAGGGCAGCCGGGCGCGGACCCCGGCGAGGTCGCCGGTGCCGTCGCCGTTGCCGTCGGCGAAGCTGCGGACGTACACCTGGTAGATGGCGGCGGAACGCCACCAGGCGTGAGGGTTGTGCGGCACGGAGGTGTCCTTTCGCGTGATCAGCCCTTGAGGCTGCCCGCCGTGAGACCGGCGAGAATATGGCGCTGGAAGATGAGGAAAACCACCACGAGCGGAATGCTCGCCAGCACCATTCCGGCGATCAGCATGTTGAGCGACGTTGTGTCCGCGATGCGCTGGAGATAGACGGTGATCGGCTGTTTCGCCGGATCGGGAAGCACCACCATCGGCCAGAGGAAGTCGCGCCACAGAGCGGTGATCGAGAGAATCGACACAACGGCGATGATCGGCCGCGAGAGCGGCAGAATGATGCGCCACATCGTGGTGAACGCACCAGCACCGTCGATCCGCGCGGCGTCGAGCAGTTCGTCCGGTATCTGGTCGAAGAAGTTCTTCAGCACATAGATGTTGAAGGCGTTGGCGGCGGCGGGCAGCCAGACCGCCGCCGGGTTGTTGATGAGGTTGAGCCCGAGGAACGGCACGTCGGTGACCGTGAGATAGGTCGGGATCAGCAGGGCGGTCGCCGGCACCATCAGGGTCACCAGCATCAGGCCGAGCACGATGTTGCCGAAGCGCGGCCTGAGCTTGGACAGCGCGTAGGCGGCGGGCAGTTGGATCGCCAGGCCGAGCAGCCAGGCGCCGCCGATCAGCACCACGGTGTTCCCGAAGTACTGGGCCAGCTCCAGGCGGTCCCAGGTGTCCGAGTAGTTGCTCGGATGGAATTCCTCGGGAATGTAGGTCGGCGGGTTCCTGGCCACCTCGGCGGAACTCTTGAGGCCGCCGGTCACCATCCAGTACAGCGGAATGATGAAGGCGACGGTGAACAGGATGATCGCGACGGTGAAAAGGGACCAGTAGACCAGTCGGCCGCGAGGCGTTTTCAGAACGGCGGGACGTACCAGCGTGCGCAACGGAAGGCCTCCCTCAGGTCTGCTGGCTGCGGGTGACCCGCAGATAGGCGGCGGAGAACACGGCGAGGACCAGCAGCAGAAGCAGGCTCATGGCGCTGGCCGCGCCGAAGTTGTTGTAGACGAACGCGTAGCGGTAGATCAGGAGCATGACCGTGACGGTCGAGTCCTCCGGCCCGCCGCCGGTCATCACGAACGGCTCGGTGAAGACCTGCATGGTGGCGATGACCTGGAGCAACAGCAGCATCAGAATGACGAACCGCGTCTGCGGAATGGTCACGTGCCAGATCCGCCGCCAGATCCCGGCGCCCTCGAGCTCCGCCGCCTCGTACAGCTCGCCGGGGATGGTCTGGAGGGCCGCCAGATAGATCAGCGTGGCGGTGCCCATGTTGGCCCAGGTCGAGGCGATGACCAGCGAGATCAGAGCCGTGGACGAGGAGTTGGTCCACTCGGAGGTGGGCAGCCCCACGCCGCCGACGACCTCGTTGATCAGGCCGCCCTCGGGCTGGTAGAACCACCGCCACATCAGGGCGACGACCACGGGCGGCAGCATCACCGGGAGGTAGACCAGCACCCGGAAGTAGGCCCTGGCGTGGCGGAACTCGTTGATCAGCAGCGCCGTGACGAACGGCACGCCGAACCCGAGCAGCAGCGCGTAGAGCGTGAAGAGCGCGCTGTTCCGCCACGCCTTGGCGAAGAGCGGGTCGTCGAAGATGTAGCTGAAGTTCTCCAGCCCGACCCAGCTCGATCCGCGGACGAAGTTCACTTCCTGAAAGCTCAGGACGACGTTGCGGATCGCCGGGTACCAGGCGAAGACGGCGAAGACCACGAGCGCGGCGCACAGGAAGCCGTAGGCGGTGACGTGTTCGCCCAGTCGTCGCCGCCGGCCGGTGGGGGTCGTCATCTCAGGAGGCGCCGTAGACCCGGTTGACGTCGTCCTCGGCGCGGTCCAGCAGGCCCTGGATGTCGGCGCCCTCGTCCGTCAACACGCCCTGCATCACGTTGTCGAGGATCGCGTAGACCTCCTGGGCCTGCGGCGGCTCGATGCGGCCCTCGATGGTGGGCGCCGCCTCCATGAAGGTCCCCACGTGCTCGGTGGGCACGTTGGCGTACTGCTCCTTCAACGCCTCGACGTTGTCGCGGATCTCGCCCTCGACCCAGATGTCGGGGGTGGGCGGCATCGGCAGGCCGACCGGCAGCTCGTCGGCGGCGGCCTCCTCGATCCGGCGCTCGATCTCGTCGGGGTTGACGAAGCGCCACTGGAGCCAGGTGAGGGCCGCCTCGATCTGCTCCTCGGAGGCGCCGGCGTTGATCATGTAGCCCTCGCCGCCGAGCAGCGTGCCGCCCTGGTCGGGGATGGGGGCCAGGCCGAGGTTCTCGTAGGTGCCGTCGTACTGGCGCACCAGGGTCGGCAGGTTGTCGGGGGCGGCCACGTACATGCCCAGCTGGCCGGCGCCCATCTGCACCATGACGTCCTCGCAGGACCGCATCTGGTCGCTGCCCATGGAGTTGTCCTCCCAGCGCATGGCCTGGAGGTTCTCCAACAGGCGCACGGTCTCCGGGGTGTTGAACGCCGCGCGCCAGCCGTCGCCTTCGGGCTCGGCGACCGCGCCGCCGACGGAGTAGATCTCGGTGGTCAGGTGCCAGCCGCCGGTGTTCTCGGTGGCGCACTCGCCGTAACCGGTGACGCCACCGCCGAGTTCGGCGATGGCGGCCGAGGCCGCCCTGACCTCCTCCCAGGTGGTCGGGGGCACGTCGGGGTCGAGGCCGGCCTGCTCGAAGAGGTCACGGTTGTACAGCAGGCCCATGGAGTAGTTGGCGGTCGGGATGCCGTACTGCCGCCCCTCCTCGTCCTGGAAGACCTCGTGCAACTCCGGTCGTATCTGGTCAAGATGGGGAACGTCCGCAAGATAGTCGGTGATGTCCGCCGCGTAACCCTGCTCGATGATCCCGGCCGGGTCGGTGAAGTAGACATAGAAGACGTCCTCCAGATCGCCGCCGGCGACCCGGGTGTTGAACGTCTCGGGCTCCATGAAGCCCTCGTGGGGAACGATGTCGATGTCCGGGTACTCCGCCTCGAAGGCCTCGATCTCGGCGAGGAACACCCGGAGTTCGCGCTCGTCGGTGTTCGGCGGCTGACCGTTGATGTGCAGGGTGACCTTGCCGTCCTCGCCACCTCCGTCGCCGTCCGAGGAGCAGGCGGCCAGCGTGAGAGCGAGAACAGCGGTCGTGGCCAGGCAGCGGCGGGTGCGCCGGTATGCGCGACGTGTCATCGGTGACCCCTTCGTGGGCACGGTCGTGAAGTGCCGCACACTCAACCACCGATGGCACCGTCGCGCAATATTCTGCGCTTACTTTGCAAAAACGCGACTAGTCGCTGCTCCCCCGCCGGGGTGCCTGGCCGGTCGACTCCCGCACCACCAGCTCGGGTTCGAAGAGCAGCTCGTCCCGGCCCACGTCACGCCCGCCGAACTGCGCCACCAGCACCTCCACCGCCGCGCGGCCCATCGCCTCGATCGGCTGGCGCACCGTGCTCAACGGCGGGCTGGTGCTGGTCATCAGGGCCGAGTCGTCGAAACCCACCACCGACAGGTCCTCGGGCACCGAGAGACCGCGCCGCCGCGCGGCCCTGATCGCACCCAGCGCGATCACGTCGCTGGCGCAGATCACCCCGGTCACGCCGCGCTCCAGCAGGGTCGCCGTCGCCGCCTGCCCGCCCTCCAACGTGTACATCGCCCGCGCCACCCGCTCGTTGGGCAGCTCGCCCCCGCCCGCCTCGGCGGCGGCTCGCGCGGCGGCCAGCTTGCGCTGCGAGGGGATGTGGTCGGCCGGCCCCAGCACCAGGCCGATCCGCTCGTGCCCGAGCGAGGCCAGATGGCGCCAGGCCTGCTCGACGGCGACCGCGTCGTCGCAGGAGACCCGGGGGAAGCCGAGCCCCGGCACCGAGGCGTTCATCAGCACCACGGGCAGCCGGCGCTCGGCCAGCAGCCGGTAGTGGTCGTGCGACGCGTCCGCCTGCGCGTAGTGCCCACCGGCGAAGACGACGCCGGAGACCTGCTGTTGGAGCAGCAGGTCGACGTAGTCGGTCTCCTGGATACCGCCCGGGGTCTGGGTGCACAGCACGGGAACGAGCCCGCGCTGGGCCAGCACCCCGCCCAGCACCTCGGCGAACGCCGGGAAGATCGGGTTCTGTAGCTCCGGCAGGATGAGGCCGACCAACCGGCCGCGTTCGCCGCGCAGTTGGGTGGGGCGCTCGTAGCCGAGCACGTCGAGCGCGGTGAGAACGGCCTGCCGGGTGGCCTCGGAGACCCCCGGCTTCCCGTTGAGGACACGGCTGACCGTGGCCTCGCTGACTCCCACCTTCTGCGCCACCTGGGCAAGTCGTCGCGTCATATCCGCAAGACTAACGCAAAATTGCGCAATTAAATTGCGTGTGCACTCCAGCAATCCGCCGGACACCCGGCGCGTCTGCCGGAGCGCACCGGCCCCCCGGCCTGCTCAGGTGTCGATCCGCGACCTGTCCAGAGTAGCGGCGGACGACGCGATGAACTCCCGTCGCGGCGCCACCTCGTTCCCCATCAACAGGCTGAACGCCTCCTCCGCCGCCTCCAGATCGCCGATGTTGATCCGCCGCAGGGTGCGCTTGCGCGGGTCCATCGTGGTCTCGGCCAGCTGGTCCGCGTCCATCTCGCCCAGGCCCTTGTAGCGCTGGATGGACTCCTTGTAGCGGACGCCCCGGCGCTCGAAGTCCAGCAGCGTCTGCCGGAGTTCGTTGTCCGAGTAGGTGTAGTGGTACTTCTCCTGTCCGCGCTTCGGGTTGGACAGCTCGATCCGGTGCAGCGGCGGCACCGCGGAGAAGACCCGCCCCTGCTCGACCATCGGCCGCATGTACCGCTGGAAGAGCGTGAGCAGCAGACAGCGGATGTGCGCGCCGTCAACGTCCGCGTCGGCCAGGAAGATCACCCGCCCGTAGCGGGCCTGGTCGATGTCGAAGGTCCGCCCGGACCCGGCTCCTATCACCTGGATGATGGCTCCGCACTCGGCGTTCTTGAGCATGTCGGAGACCGACGACTTCTGGACGTTGAGAATCTTGCCCCGGATCGGCAGCAGCGCCTGGAACTCGCTGTTCCTGGCGAGCTTCGCCGTGCCCAGCGCGCTGTCGCCCTCGACGATGAACAGCTCGCTGCGCTCCACGTCGTCGCTGCGGCAGTCCGCGAGCTTGGCCGGCAGCGCGGAGGACTCCAGGGCCGTCTTGCGCCGCTGCGCCTCCTTGTGCTGCCGCGCCGCGATCCGGGTCCTGGCGGCCGCCACGACCTTCTCCAGCACCGCCCTGGCCTGTTGCTTGGCGTCCCGCTTGGCGGAGGTCAGGAACGCCTTCAGCTCCTTGGCCACCACCTGCGCCACGATCCGCGCCGCCGCCGAGGTACCGAGGACCTCCTTGGTCTGCCCCTCGAACTGCGGCTCGGCCAGCCGGACCGTCACGACCGCCGTGAGGCCCTCCAGCACGTCGTCCTTGGCCACGTCGTCCTCGGCCACCCGCAGCAGCTTCGTCGACCGCAGCACCTCGTTGACCGTGCCGCGCAGCGCCCGCTCGAAGCCGGCGACATGGGTTCCCCCCTTGGGGGTGGCGATGATGTTGACGAACGAACGCACCGTGCTCTCGTACCCCGTGCCCCAGCGCAGCGCCACGTCCACCTCCAGCTCGCGCCGCACTTCGGTGGGGATCATGTGGCCCTGGTCGCCGAGCACCGGGACGGTCTCCTTGAACGTTCCGGAGCCGCGCAGTCGCAACACGTCACAGATCGGTCGGTCACTGGCCAGATACTCGCAGAACTCGCCGATCCCGCCCTCGTAGTGGAACACCTCCGTGGTGTGCTCGGCGCCGCCAATCTCCCGCTGGTCGCTCACCGAGATCGTCAGCCCCGGCACCAGGAAGGCGGTCTGCCGGGCGCGGGCGTGCAGCGTCTCCAGGGAGAGCCGGGCGTCCCGCAGGAAGATCTGCCGGTCGGCCCAGTAGCGCACCCGGGTACCGGTGCGGGTCCTGGGGATCTTCTTGCCGACCCGCAGCCCGCTGGCCGGCTCGAAGGGCGCGTCGGGGCCCGACTCCGTGAAGATCCCCGGGGTGCCCCGGCGGAAGCTGATGGAGTGCGTCCTGGCGGCCAGGTCCACCTCCACGTCCAGCCGCGCCGACAGGGCGTTGACCACGGAGGCGCCGACGCCGTGCAGACCGCCTGAGGCGGCGTAGGAGCCGCCCCCGAACTTGCCGCCGGCGTGCAGCTTGGTCATGACCACCTCGACGCCGGAGAGGCCCGTCTTGGGCTCCGTGTCGACCGGGATGCCACGCCCGTTGTCCCTGACCTCGACCGAGCCGTCCGCGTGGAGCAGCACCTCGATCCGGTCGCAGTGGCCGCCCAGCGCCTCGTCCACGGCGTTGTCGATGATCTCCCAGAGGCAGTGCATGAGCCCCCGGCTGTCCGTGGAGCCGATGTACATGCCGGGGCGCTTGCGCACCGCCTCGAGCCCCTCCAGAACCAGCAGGTGACGCGCGGTGTAGTTGCCCCCCGGATCGGCCCCGGTCAGCAGTGCGGTGGACGGCACGGACGTGTCGGCGGTCACGCGGTTCGCTCCTCGCTGAATTCTGAGATGTGGCGGAGTACCGCTCAGAGGGTACCGAGGCCTAGGAGAGGCGTTGTGCGGCTCCCCGGGAACATCAGGGTAGCCCACAATCGTTCACGTGTTCGATCGAGTCAGGGGGGTGACGTGTACATCACGTTCCTTTCGGGGCATGAACCCTCTAGGCTCCGGGCACGTCCTCCTGAACGAATACAGACCTCCGGATACACCGAGGTAGCCGGGAACAAAAAGGCGCGACAACGCGTATATGTAAGCGACCACCAGCACCACAGCAATCCGGCACATTCGCCGCCACCGGGCAGCGTCCGGTCATCTCGCGCGGAGCCCTCCGTTCGAGAAGCCGCGAGCGGGAACGTTCTCGGCCTGGTTGGATGTTGTCCCTGGTACGACAGCTCGTCGAGCTAGAGAAGAGGCGACGTGACTACTGTTCTGACCCCCGCGACCCCGCTCACCGCCGGGGACCGCTGCGACCGTTGCGGCGCCCAGGCGTACCTGCGCGTGGTCCTCACCAGCGGCGGAGAGCTGCTGTTCTGCGCTCACCACGGCCGCAAGTTCCAGCCAGAACTCAAGAAGATCGCCGCTGAGATACAGGACGAGACGGAGAAGCTCAACGCGACTCCCGCGAGCGCCCAGGAAGAAGAGCGCTGACCTGACGTCTTGACGTCTCCACACCGACGGGCTCGGTCCGGCACGGCCGGACGGCGGGCGGTCACCCCCAGCCACCTGGGGTGACCGCCCGTTTCCTTTGCCCTGGACGGTCCCGGGGACGCCCCCCCCGGGAACGCGCCAGGGCCGGCCCCCCTTCGTGCGGGGCCGGCCCTGGCGCGTCTTCGGAGCCGTGCGCGGAGCGTCGGTCCGCCGGTCCGTCAGTCCAGATAGTCGCGGAGCACCTGGGAACGCGAGGGGTGCCGCAGCTTGGACATCGTCTTGGACTCGATCTGCCGAATGCGCTCCCGGGTGACGCCGTAGACCTTGCCGATCTCGTCCAGCGTCTTCGGCTGCCCGTCGGTCAGGCCGAAGCGCATCGACACCACGCCGGCCTCCCGCTCGCTGAGCGTGTCCAGCACGGAGTGCAGCTGCTCCTGGAGCAGCGTGAAGCTGACCGCGTCGGCCGGCACCACGGCCTCGGAGTCCTCGATCAGGTCGCCGAACTCGCTGTCCCCGTCCTCGCCGAGGGGGGTGTGCAGGGAGATCGGCTCCCGGCCGTACTTCTGGACCTCGACCACCTTCTCGGGGGTCATGTCCAGCTCCTTGGCCAGCTCCTCCGGGGTGGGCTCGCGGCCCAGGTCCTGGAGCATCTGACGCTGCACGCGGGCCAGCTTGTTGATGACCTCCACCATGTGCACCGGGATGCGGATGGTGCGGGCCTGGTCGGCCATGGCGCGGGTGATCGCCTGCCTGATCCACCAGGTCGCGTAGGTCGAGAACTTGTAGCCCTTGGTGTAGTCGAACTTCTCCACCGCGCGGATCAGGCCGAGGTTGCCCTCCTGGATCAGGTCCAGGAACAGCATTCCGCGCCCCGTGTACCGCTTGGCCAGCGAGACCACCAGGCGGAGGTTGGCCTCCAGCAGGTGGTTCTTCGCCCGCCGGCCGTCCTCGGAGATGATCTCCAGCTCGTGCTTGAGCTTTGGCGCGATCTTGTCGGCGCTGGCCAGCTTGTCCTCGGCGAAGAGACCGGCCTCGATCCGCTTGGCCAGCTCGACCTCCTGCTCGGCGTTGAGCAGGGGGACCTTGCCGATCTGCTTGAGGTAGTCCTTGACCGGGTCGGCGGTGGCGCCGGCGGCGGCCACCTGCTGGGCCGGGGCGTCGTCCTCGTCGTCGTCGGAGAGGACGAATCCCTCGTTCTCCTGCTTGCCCTCGGGACCCTCCGCCGGAGCACCGGCGCGGGCGGCGCGCTCGGCCGGCTCGTCGGCGCCGTCCTCCTCGCCCTCGAGGAACTCGTCGACCAGCTCCTTCTTGGACTCGGTCTTCTTGGCGGCAGCCGTCTTCTTGGCCGGCGCCTTCTTGGCGGCGGCCTTCTTGGCCGGGGCCTTCTTCGCGGCGGCCTTCTTCGCCGCCGCCTTCTTGGCCGGCGCCTTCCTGGCCGCCTCGGGGGCGGCCGAGCCGTCGACGGGAGCCGCTGGCTCCGTGGCGACGGGGTCATCGGGAGGGGCCAACGCGGTGGCCTTCTTGACCGGCGCTGTCTTCGCCGCGACCGTCTTGGTCGCGGTGCGCTTGGCCGTCGTCTTCGCGGCGACACTCTTCCTGGTGCGCTTCGGCGCCTCGGCGGCACTCACCATCAGCGTCACGCCCTCCTCGTCGAGGATCTGGTTGAGGCTGCGCAGAACGTTCTTCCACTGGGTTGATGGGATCTGGTCAGCCTCGAAGGCCCGGCGCACATCGTCGCCGGCGATCTGCCCCTCAGCCTTTCCCCGTTCGATGAGCGCCATCACAGAATTGGACTCGGCGATCTCTGCGGGGAGAGTACGGGAAGTGCTGGCCGACACGAACAACCTCTCGGAAACTCTGGGAACGGCTTAGGCCCGCTCGTTGGAAGCGGGGCCACGACCGACGACCGGGGTGTGCCGACGGCCAGTGGCGGTGGAGCCGATGGCCGGACGCTCCGACCACTGCTGCCACCTCTTGGTTCATCGCGCTGCTCCCCGAAGCGTTACGCAGCTTTCACGTGTCCCGAGTCACACCGCACGCTCGACTGTAGCGGGCGAAGGCAAATGCGTCGCCGGAGCCCTGCCTTCAGCGGGCCCGGCGACGCACGCCTCGCGTGTCCTTCCCGGCGCTCGACGAGCCGGACCGAGGCGTGGCTCAGTGCTCGCGGGGGGCGGGAACGACGTGGTCAGCGCCGGGGGCGGGCGGAGCGGTCGGGGCGTCCGAGGAGAAGGTGAGGAGTTGACGCATCGCCGTCTCGGCGGCCGGCGGCTCGCCCGAACCGATGGCGTCGACGATCCTCTGGTGGAGCGCGACCGAGGCGTCGGTGGGGTGTTCGCAGCCGGAGGCGGCGCCGCCGGAGACCTGGAGCGCGGAGGCGACGATGCCGGAGAGGTGCTCCAACATCCGGTTGCCGGCGGACCGCAGGACCAGCGCGTGGAACTCGGCGTCCGCGCGGGAGAAGGTCAACGCGTCGCCCTGGGCCAGGGTGTGGGTCATGATGTCCACCATGTCGCCCAGCCGCTGCTGGACTTCGTCCCCGGTGTCGGCGGCGGCCAGCCGCGCGGCGAGCGGCTCGATGGTCAGCCGCAGCTCACACAGCTCGCGGCGCTGGTCCTCGCGCTGGGGGCCGAACGCGCGCCATTCGATGATGTCGGGGTCGAGGAGATTCCAGTCGCCGACGGGCCGGACGCGGGTGCCGACGTTGGGGCGGGCGCTCACCAGGCCCTTGGCCTCCAGGACGCGCAGCGACTCGCGCACGACGGTGCGGGAGACCTCGAAGCGCTGACCGATCTCCTCGGGGACCAGCGGGCGGTCGGCGCCGAGGTCGCCGGAGACGATCATCTGACCGAGCTGCTGGACGAGTTGGCCGTGCAGGCCACGGCCCCGGTTGCCGGCGGCGCGGCGGCCGAGGCGGCCCATGTCGGAGTCCCCGCTGTCCCAGGCGGGGGCGTTGGTGGTGCGGGCCGAGCCGGTGGACTCGGCGTAGGAGTAGCGGTCGAACTCGCTCGGCCGGCCGGCAGGGCCGGAGTCGGCGGAACGGGTGGCGGTCATCATGGAGTGCGCAAGGGTAGTCACGCCTCCTTTGTCGGCGGCCCCGCTGGGCACCTTGAGGTCTTTGGTGAAAAGCACACGAAAGGGTGATCGGCGACTCCCGCATAATTGACGTCTAACCGGAAGGAAATGGACTCCCTTGTACACAGCGCATCAGCGCATCGGTCTCAGGGCGGCACAGCCGCTCGACCGCCCGCTCCGGCCGCGTTCCCGATCTCGCCCTCCTCGAACCGCCGTTCGCCAACTCCCCTGCGCACACTGAGGAGTTCACGAGGTGCGAGGCGGCGCCCGATCGGTCGCCCGACCGCCTCCGCGGCGCTAGCGCCGACCACCGCGCAGGCTCACCAGCGTGTAGCCGCAGAGCAGGGCGGCGAGGGAGAGGGCCAGGGCCCAGCCGACCGGTTGGGCGGCGAGCCGGACCGAGGCGGCCAACCAACGGTCCAGAGCCGAGAGCACGGGCAGCGTGGTCAGGGCGGTGAGGCGCTCGGGCAGTCCGTGGAGCTCCTGGCCGAGCGGGCTGTTCAGCAGGGCGCGCAGCCCGGGGGTCAGGGCGAGCGGGACCGCGACCACGGCGGCCAGTCCGACCAGCGCGGAACGGAAGACGCCGGCCGCCAACAGTCCGGCCCAGGCGCAGCCGACGGAGAGCGCGGCGATGCCGTGGAAGGCCCCGGCCCAGGCGTCGGGGGTGGGGCCCCTGCTGCCGAGCAGCAGGGTGAGGGCGATGGCGTTGACGGCGACCGCCCCGCCGCAGAGCAGGAGTGTGGCGGCGCCGGAGACGAGCAACTTGCCGGTGAGCAGGGAGAGTCGGCGCGGCACCTGGCGGCTGGCATGGGCCAGCGCCGGGTAGCGGAACTCCTGCCCGAAGGCGAGCGCCCCCAGCAGCCCGGCCGCGATGGCGGCGGGCGGCAGCGGCAGGGGCTCCGCCCAGCCGGTGAGCACGCGCTCGGCGGGGTGGGCGCCGGCCCAGGCGAGGGCGACGGCCGAACCCAGGCCGGCGAGCAGCGCCAGGGCCATGGCCCACCAGTTGGTGCCGACGCCCGACCAGCGGCGCAGCTCGTAGCGGAGCGGCCAACTCGGGCCGGGCGGCGGCAGGGCCGGGAGCGGCGGCGGCAGCCCGGGGCGGGCGGCCTGCCGCGCGCCGCGCGCCGGCGCGCCGATCACGGCGGGCGCCGCGTCGGGGCGGGCCGCGCGGTCGGCGGCGGGCGCCTCCTCGGGCGCGGGGGGCGGGAGGGTGTCAACGGCCGTGCCGGCGGGGGCCGGCGGGGGCGCGAGGGTGGACCGAGCCATGCCGGCCGCCGCCCCGATCGCGGTGGTGGCGGTAGCGGTAGGAGCGGTGGTGGCGGTGGTCGCGGCCCCAACTCGCGCCCTGCCCTCGGCTGTTCCCCGTTCGGCGCCCTCCGCCGTGCCCGACTTCCCGCTCCGGTCCGTGTCGGTCTCCCGCGTCCTCTCCGTGTTCTCCGCCGCGCTCCTGGCCGTGTTCTCGTGGGTGGTTCTCCGGCCGGTCTCCTCTCGGTGCTCGTTGCCGCCTTCGCTGCCGACCCCGGCGGTTCGCCGTCGGCCGTCCCCTTCGAGCGGGGCGGGGCGCGCTTCTGCCGCCGGCCCGCCCGTGGCGGCGAGGGCGGCCGGCGCGGCCGCCGCCCCGGCGAGCACCACGGTGGCGGCCGACTCCTCGGACCTTCGGGCGTTCCCGACCGTGGCCTGACGGCCGTCGGCCCGGTGCAGCGGGCCGGTAGGCGAGCGGTCGCCCACGTCCCCGATCTCGTCGGCGAGTTGATGGACCACGATCCGGTGCTGATGCGCGATCTCGCCCACGGTGGCGAGGTCGCTCCCGTAGACGGAGAGCCGGTTGCCCGCCTCGTGCACCACCTCGACCGGGGCCGTCGCCCGCAGCCGGTGCTGAAGCACCGTGGCCAACCGCTCGGCGTGCGGCGTGCGCACCGCCACCCGGGGGCGCAGCCGGGTCCGGCGGAAGTCGGCGACCCGCTGGTCCGCCAGCAGCCGGCCCGCGTCGACGCTCACCACGCGGTCGGCGACCCTCGCCGTCTCCATGGCGTCGGTCGCGGTCAGCAGGACCGTCCCGCCCTGCTCGGCGTACCCCCGCAACAGGCCGTGCAGCCACGCCCGTTCGCGCGGGGAGAGACCGGCGTCCGGCTCGTCCAGAACCAGCGTGTGCGGGTCCCCGAGCAGGGCGACCGCGAGGCCGAGCCTGCGGTCCATCCCCCGGGAGAACCGACCGAGCCGCTGGTTGGCGAGCCCGGTGAGGCCCACGACCTCCATCACCTCGTCCGCCCGCTCGGCCGGGACGCCGGCGGCCGCCGCCAGCATCCGCAGGTGCCCCAGGGCCGAACGCCTCGGGTGGCCGGGCACGTCGCCGAGCAGCGTGCCGATCTCCCGCTGGGGATGGGGCATTCGGGACAGTGGACGGCCTCGGAAGAGCGCCACTCCACGCCCCGGGGTCAGCTGGAGCATCAGCCGCAGGGCGGTCGACTTGCCGGCCCCCGAGGGGCCCAGCAGGACGGTGACGGCTCCTGGACTGGCTTCGAAGGTGAGATCGTCAACGGCGGGCGGCCTGCCGCGCCGCGACGCACTGGTGAGTCCGATGGCCTGGATCATCGATTCTCCCGTTGATCGCGCACTCTGCACCATAACGGGACATATCGGAATAACGAGGCAACTCACCCGGGGCTGTCGGCTCCTCGCCGGGAACCGGTTCCGGATGTCGTCGCGCGATCACCAACCTCTCGACGTCGGGAGCGAAACGGTGGTCAGGCCTCGGGGCGCAGCATCGGCGGATTCAACGCGCTGGCCCCGCCGGCGCGGAAGAGCTGGGCCGGCCGGCCACCCTGCCGGGTCGTGGTGCCGCCGACCGGAACCAGGAAGCCAGGCGTCCCCGTCACCTTGCGGTGGAAGTTGCGCGGGTCCAGGGGCACTCCCCAGACCGCCTCGTAGACCCTGCGCAACTCCCCGACCGTGAACTCCGGCGGGCAGAACGCCGCCGCTAGGGACGAGTACTCGATCTTCGAACGTGCGCGCTCGACCCCGTCGGCCAGGATGCGGGCGTGGTCGAAGGCCAGAACCTCATCGGGCTCGCCCTCGGCACCCCCCAACAGCTCGCTGGTCGGCCACCACTGGGCGCTCCCCGCGTCCCCACCGGCGGTGGGCGTCGGCAGATCCGGCGCCAACACCAGGTGGGCCACGCTGACCACCCGCATCCGCGGATCGCGCGCCGGCTCCCCGTAGGTCGCCAACTGCTCCAGGTGCGCGCCCGCGTGCCAGCTGCCGGCGTCCTGCGTGCGCAGCCCCGTCTCCTCCGCCAGCTCCCGGGCGGCGGCGGACGCCAGGTCCTCGTCAGCCCGAACAAAACCGCCAGGAAGTGCCCACTGCCCGCGATAAGGGTCCTCACCGCGTCGCACCAGGAGCGCGCAGAGCGCGTGCCGCCGGACGGTGAGCACGACCAGATCGACGGTGACGGCGAACGGCGGAAACTCCGACGGGTCGTAGGGCATGTCGTGATCATAGGTGCCCCATCAGGCTCACCGGGCCCGATGTGCGGCCCACTGCCGCCGCAGACTGGCGCGCAGCGGCTCGGGGTCGATCTCGTCGTTGCACGCCTGGTACAGCAGGCGCGCGAAGACGTACTCGGGGTCGAGATCCAGGGCCCTGGCCAGCGAGACGCGGGCGCCCACGTCGTCGCCCGTCGACCAGCACACCCAGCCGGCGAGCGTGAGCGGGGCGGCGGCGTGCGCCTCGAACGTCCCCACGCAGCGCCGGGCGAGGGCCCGCCACAGCCGCAGGGCGATCTGGGCGTCCGGCCCCTCCATCCAGCCGGCGGCGATGTCCCTGGTCATCCGGTCCTGGAGCCCGACGACCACGCGCGCCGCCTCGGCGGAGGTGAGCAACGCGTCGTCCCGCGCGTCGGCGGCCGAGGGCTCCGGGTCCCTCGGGGCCGGCACCCGCCGGAAGCGGTCGAGCAGCCGGTCGATCAGGTGCACCATCTCGTCCCTGACGCGGTCCTGTTCGAGGCGCGGGCCCACCATGCGCGGCGCGAGCCCGGCGACCGCCTCGTCCAGACCTCGCTCCTGCTGGACGGCCACCTCTCCGTCCAGGGGGATCAGGCGCTGCCTCATGTCCCTGAGCGAGCCCCGCACATGGAGTCCCGCGTAGGTGGCGGCCGCCGCCATCGGCGAACTGCCGACCCGGGGCAGGACGCTCATCTCCTCGCCCTCGATGCGGCCCTGGGGCGCGGAATAGGACAGGAAGCGCTCCCGGGAGAGGTAGAGCGCCTCGTAGACCGGCACGTCCAGCTCGCCGCAGGCCGTGCGCACGAGCTGGGCGAGCGGGCGGAGACGTTCGGCGGCCTCCCGGGGCTCGCCGCCCTCGGGCGGGTCCTGGCAGAGATAGAGGACCGCCGCGTCCGGCCGGGCTCCTCGCGACGAACTGCTGTCGACCAGGCAGCCGGCCAACTGGCGCGCCGCCTCGGGCCAGTTCGCCTCGCTCTCGGGGATTCCGGTCCTGATGCGGCCGCCCAGCCTGCCCTGCGGGCCGTGCAGGCCGAGCAGGACGATGGAGTCGTCCGGGTGGTAGCCGAGCAGGTACGGCAGCGCGTCCGCCAGGTCGGCGGGGCCGCTGAGGGTGACGCGGTTGTCGGTGACGGTCAGTGGCGTGATGGATTCGCTGTGTTGAGTCATGAAGGCAGAGTGCCTGGTCCCGACGACATCGTGCCGGCTTCTGTCCACAGGTCCGCGCGTCCGTCATACAGGTCATATGAATCGCGGGTTATCCACAGGGCCCATTCGCCAAGTCCTCGCCCATCCGCTTGCATGGACGCCATGTCCGACCAGACCAGGGGGAACACCCCGCCCGCAGAGTCCGCCACCAGCGACGAGCTGCGCACCGCCGCCGACGCGGTGCTCGCCCGGCTGATCGGTGACGAGGCCGCCCGGCTCCGCCCCGACCAGTGGCGCGCCATCGAGGCCCTGGTGGCCGACCGGCGCCGGGCTCTGGTGGTGCAGCGCACCGGCTGGGGCAAGTCCGCCGTCTACTTCGTGGCGACCGCCCTGCTACGAGAGCGCGGGGCCGGGCCCACGGTGATCGTCTCGCCGCTGCTCGCCCTGATGCGCAACCAGATCGCGGCCGCCGAGCGCGCCGGCATCGAGGCCCGCACGATCAACTCGGCCAACCCCGAGCAGTGGGACATCGTCCGCCAGGAGATCGCGGCCGGGTCCGTCGACGTCCTGCTGGTCTCGCCCGAGCGCCTCAACAACCCGGACTTCAGGGACGGAGTGCTCCCCCAGCTCGCCGCCACCGCCGGCCTGTTGGTGGTGGACGAGGCGCACTGCATCTCCGACTGGGGCCACGACTTCCGCCCCGACTACCGTCGGCTGCGCACCATGCTCGGCGAACTCCCGGCCGGCGTCCCGGTGTTGGCCACCACCGCGACGGCCAACGCCCGAGTCACCTCGGACGTCGCCGAGCAGCTGGGCACGGGTGACGCGGACGCCGGGACGCTGGTGCTCCGGGGCCCGCTGGACCGCACCAGCCTGCGGCTGTCCGTCCTGCGCCTGCCGGACGCCGCGCACCGACTGGCCTGGCTCGACGACCATCTGGCGGACTTCCCCGGCTCCGGGATCATCTACACGCTGACGGTCGCGGCCGCCGAGGAGGTGGCCTCGCACCTCTCCGCCCGGGGCCACCGGGTCGCCGCCTACACCGGGCGCACCGAGCCCGCCGAGCGTGCGGCGGCCGAGGACGACCTGCTGGCCAACCGGGTCAAGGCCCTGGTGGCCACGTCGGCGCTCGGCATGGGCTTCGACAAGCCCGACCTCGGCTTCGTGATCCATGTGGGCTCCCCGTCCTCCCCCATCGCCTACTACCAGCAGGTCGGCCGGGCCGGCCGAGGGCTGGAGCACGCGGAGGTGCTGCTGCTGCCGGGCCCCGAGGACGAGGCGATCTGGCGGTACTTCGGGTCCCTGGCCTTCCCGCCCGAGGACCAGGTGCGGCACACCCTCGCGGTGTTGGCCGCCAACGAGGGCCCGCTCTCCCTGCCCGCCCTGGAGGCCAGGGTCGAGCTGCGGCGTTCACGCCTGGAGATGATGCTCAAGGTGCTCGACGTGGACGGCGCGGTCCGGCGGGTGCGCGGCGGCTGGGTCGCGACGGGCGCGCCCTGGCGCTATGACGCCGAGCGGTACGCCTGGGTGGCCCGCCAGCGCGAGGCCGAGCAGGAGGCCATGCGCGACTACGCCGCCACCGGCGACTGCCGGATGGAGCTGCTGCGCCGCGCGCTGGACGACGAGGAGGCCAGGCCGTGCGGCCGGTGTGACAACTGCACCGACATGGGCTTCGACGCCCAGGTCACGCCGGCGGCCCTGGAGGCCGCCCGGGGCGAGCTGACCCGCCCCGGCGTCCCCGTGGAGCCGCGCCGCATGTGGCCCAGCGGCCTGCCGGCCACGGGAGTTGAGCTGAAGGGGCGCATTCCGGCGGGCGAGCAGGCGGAGACCGGGCGGGCCCTCGGCCGGCTCTCGGACATCGGCTGGGGTGACCGGCTGCGCCCCCTGCTCAGCCCGGAGTCCGTGGACGGCGAGGTGCCGGAGGATGTCCTCGACGCCGTGGTGGCGGTGCTGGCCGACTGGGCGCGAGGGCCAGGCGGCTGGGCCTCGGGCGCCCCCGACGCCCCGCCCCGCCCGGTGGGCGTCGTGTTCGTCGCCTCCACGAGCCGGCCCCGGCTGGTGACCTCGCTGGCCGAGGGCATCTCCCGGGTCGGCCGGATGCCCCTGTTGGGCTCGGTGAGCACCGCGCGGCACGACCGCCGTCCAGGGCCGAGCAACAGCGCGCGCAGGGTGCACGCGCTGCACGGCGCGCTGGAGTTGGCTCCGGAGCTGGCCGAGGCGGTCAAGACGCACCCGGGCCCGCTGCTGCTGGTGGACGACTTCACCGACTCCGGATGGACCCTGGCGCTGTCGGCCAGGCTTCTGCGGGCCACCGGGGCCGAGCGTGTCCTCCCCCTGGTGCTGGCGGTGCGGGGATGACGCCGGCGGGCCGGTCGCGGCCGGCGGATCAGAAGATGCCGAGCTGGCCGCTGTCCTCCAGGGACTCCTCGGCCAGGGCGTCCCGGTGGGAGGGGAGCTTCAGATGGCGCCAGCGCGGCAGCGCGTCCAGGTACGCCCAGGTGAGCCGGTGGTGCTCGGTCGGGCCCAGTTCCTCCAGGGCCGCGCGATGCGTCGGCGAGGGGTAGCCCGCGTTGGTGTCGAACCCGTACGCCGGGTGATCGGCGGCGAGTTCGGCCACCAGGGCGTCACGGTGCACCTTGGCGATCACGGACGCCGCCGCGACCGCCACACAAGACTGGTCGCCCTTGATCACCGTGCGGACGTTCCACGGCGCGCCCAGGTAGTCGTGCTTGCCGTCGAGGATCACCGCGTCCGGGCGCTCCGGCAGGCCCTCCAGGGCTCGGGCCGCCGCCAGGCGGAGCGCGGCGGTCATCCCCAGCTGGTCGATCTCCCGGGGCGAGGCGTGCCCCAACGCGTGATGGGTGACCCACCCGGTCAGAACCTCGGCAAGTGCCGTGCGCCTCAGCGGAGTCAGCAGCTTGGAGTCGGTGAGCCCCTCCGGCGGCCGGCGCAGACCCGTCACGGCGGCGCAGACGGTCACCGGCCCGGCCCAGGCCCCACGGCCGACCTCGTCGACGCCCGCGACGAGTCGGGCCCCGGTGGTGGCGCGGATCGAGCGCTCGACGCGGTGGGTGGGCGGTTGGATCGGCATGGCGGCGTCCACCCTACGCGCACCAACCCTGGAAGGGCCGCTCGGGTGTGTGCCAACGCTCGAACGGCCGGTCCAGGTGGTAGCGGCCGTCCGCGCCGAGCACCAACTGCCGGGTCTCCCCGTTGCCCGGGTTGGACAGCGACTCGAACTCGGCGACCGTCCAGTGCAACCACCGCATACAGAACAGCCGCATGGTCAGCCCGTGCGTCAACAGCAGCACGTTCGGCGGGTGGTCCGGCTCGTCGAAGCTGCGCCACAGGCTCTCCAGGAACGCTCCCACCCGGTCGTAGACATCGGCCCCCGACTCGCCCTGCGCGAAGCGGTAGAAGAAGTGCCCGTAGGCGTTCCTCGCCCGCTTCTGGCGCTCGACATCCGCCCAGTCCTGCCAGTTCCCCCAGTCCTGCTCCCGGAGCCTCGGCTCCTCCCTGACCCTCGTCCGAGCCGGATCGAGGCCCAACGCCTGGAAGGTCTGATGCGTACGTCGATAAGGAGACACGTAGACGGAGATGCGCTCCTCGCCGATCGTCTCGCGCAGGCGCTCTCCCGCCTCCTTGGCCTGGCGCTGGCCCCGTTCCGTCAGCTCCAGCGCATGGTCGGGCGTGTGCTGGTACACGGAGTCGTCGTGGTTCCCCTGCGACTCTCCGTGCCGCATGAGGATGATGCGCCGGGGCTGTGGCATGGCGCCCACCCTAGTTCGCGCGCCCCCCGCGCACCGAGTCGTACGCCGCCGAGGGGGCGCGGATCACACCGTCCAGGACGGTTCCATGTCGATCACGTCTCCGGTGATCGCGGCGATGTCGGCGCCGGTCTGGGCGCGCAGGGCCAGCCGTTCCACCCGTTCCGTGCGGTACTTGGCGCGCTCGGCGGCCGACTTCCACATGGAGAGGACGAGGAACTCGCAGCCCGACTCGGCCTGGGCGAAGACGCCCCGCAGCATCCCGGGAGAGCCGGCCATGGCCGGGTTCCAGACCTTCTCCTGCATCAGCGCGAAGTGCTCGGCCCGGTCCTCGTGCACCTTGGTGTGCGCGACCCGCAGCAGGTCGGCGTCGTGGAACCGGGGCTCGAAGCCCATCTTCACGTCGAACCGGTACTCGAAGAGCCGGACCCGGGGGTCCTGGAAGCTGCCCTGCTGGGCGGCGGCGAGCCGGTCATGGGAGCGCGCCATGAAGGAGTCGTAGAACGCCCGGCTCTCCCAGAAGCTGAAGAGGTGGATCACCCCGGGTTGGGAACGGCTCCAGCCTCCGCCCTGGGCTCGAAACCCGGGCTCGCCGAGAAGGCCGGCCCACTTCCGCTGCCCGCGATCAAAGCCGACCCGGTCAACCACGGCACAACGAATCCACTTGACCAGCACCGCGCCATCGTAAGGCCAACGGCCGGACGGGACGCAGGGGTTCCGCGATCACGCACCCGGGCGCGCCCGGTCGGCCCGGCGGCGCCGCGCGGCCGGCGACGGGTGCGGGCGGCCGGCCAACGCCCGCCGGCCCGCCGGGGGTTGCCCCGCCGACCGGCCGACCGTGCCCGAGACGGGCCCTCTGACCAGGCCCGCTCGCCCCCGCGTCGCCGCCTGGCTCAACATCAACCCACCTCACCGGGCCGGGGGTTAGCGGTCGCGGCGAGGGGTGAGAATGGTCGTGCCGGGAGTCCGCGCCGCAGTTCGGCGTGGCTTCTTCACCCGCATGGAAGGGATGTCTGGTGAGCCCGTTCAGCAAAGGGATCGAGACGGCCGAGGTCACCCTCCGTTGGGACCCGAGCCCCGCCGACGCCCCACCCCACGACCTCGACCTGATCGCCGCCACCTACGAGGGCGAGGCGCCGCACGGCCGCCCGGTCTATCTCGTGCACTTCGACAGCAGGTCTCCCGACGGCACCATCACCCTCACCCGGGAGAGCGAGACGGGGCAGGGCTTCGGCACCGACGAGGCGCTCAAGCTCGAACTCGACCGGCTGGCCGACTCCTTCACCAGGGTGGTGGTGGGCGTCGCCATCCAGCAGCGGCACGGCCGCCGCACGTTCGGCGAGATCTCCCGGACGTCCATCAAGATCACCGAGGGCTACACCACGCTGGCGGAGGACGACCTGTCCTCGGTGTCCGGAGCGACGGCGGCCACGGTGGCCGAGTTCACCAGGGACGAGGCAGGGAACTGGCGTTTCCACAAGGCGCTCCGGGGCTTCGACATCGACCCCGAGGAGTTCACCGCGACCATGGGCGACGCCTGACCCGGGCCGCAGCCCCGCACCCACCCACCCACCCGCCCGTCACGCCCGCGGCGGCGCGGCCGGCGCCCCGAGCCGCACCCGCCCGCCCGCTCCAAGTCCCCGACGCGCCGGGGGCGGTGACACCGCGCGAACGGTGCCACCGCCCCCGGGCGGGCACGTCACGGCCGGGCCGCGACGCTCAACTCAGCTGCATCCGCTGGTGGAGCCGCACCCCTCGCAGAGGTAGCAGCTGCCGGCCCGGCGCATCTTGGTGCCGCAGGAGAGGCACAGCGGAGCGTCGGCGTTGAGGCCGAGCTGCATCTCCGCCAGCTCCGTCGAGCTGTGCGCCTCCCTGGGCGCCGGCCGTTCCGACTCCGCCGGACGCGAGGCGCCGGCCGCCGGCGCGGCCTCCTCCCGCGCGGCTCCCTCTCGCGCCGGACCCGGCTGGGTCTGCCGGGGCGCGGACTGGGAGAGCCCCTCGACGTCCAGTTCGTCGTCGCCCGGCTCGTAGGAGCCGGTCTCCAGGTGCCGCTGCCGCTCCGTCGCCGTGTGGATGCCCAGCGCCGAACGCGTCTCGAACGGCAGGAAGTCCAGCGCCAGCCGGCGGAAGATGTAGTCCACGATGGACTGCGCCATCCGCACGTCCTGGTCGTCCGTCATGCCGGCCGGCTCGAAGCGCATGTTGGTGAACTTCGAGACATAGGTCTCCAGCGGCACCCCGTACTGGAGCCCGACCGAGACCGCGATCGAGAAGGCGTCCATCATGCCGGCGAGGGTCGAGCCCTGCTTCGACATCTTCAGGAAGACCTCGCCGAGGCCGTCATCCGGGTAGGAGTTGGCCGTCATGTACCCCTCGGCGCCGCCCACCGTGAACGAGGTGGTGATCCCCGGCCGGCCCTTCGGCAGCCGCCGCCGCACCGGCCGGTACTCGATCACGCGCTCCGGCTCGGCCGCGGCATCGGCCGACTGACCGCTCTTCTCCGCGTCCTTGGTCTTCGCGGAGAGCGGCTGCCCGACCTTGCTGTTCTCGACGTACACGGCCAGGGCCTTGACGCCCAGCTTCCAGCCCTGGTGATAGATCTCCGCGACGTCGTCCACCGTGCTGGTGCTCGGCATGTTGACCGTCTTGGAGATGGCGCCGCTCAGGAACGGCTGCGCCGCCGCCATCATCCGCACGTGCCCCATCGGCGCGATCGACCGCTCGCCCATGGCGCAGTCGAAGACCTCGTAGTGCTCGTGCTTCAGCCCCGGCGCGTCCACGACGTTGCCGTGCTCGGCGATGTGGGCGACGATCGCCTCCACCTGCTCCGGCTGGTACCCCAGGCGCTTGAGCGCCTTGGGCACGGTGTTGTTGACGATCTGCATGGAGCCGCCGCCGACCAGCTTCTTGTACTTGACCAGCGCCAGGTCGGGCTCCACACCGGTGGTGTCGCAGTCCATCATCAGGCCGATGGTGCCGGTCGGCGCCAGCACGGAAGCCTGCGCGTTGCGGAAACCGTGCTTGTCGCCGAGCCGCAGCACGTCCTGCCACGCCTCGGTGGCGGCGGCCCACACCGGGGTGTCCAGGTCGTCGATCCGCTGCGCGGTGTCGTTGGCCTCCGCGTGCTGGCGCATCACGCGCCGGTGGGCGTCGGAGTTGCGGGCGAAGCCCTCGTACGGGCCCACGACGCCGGCCAGTTCGGCCGAGCGCCGGTAGGAGGTCCCGGTCATCAGCGAGGTGATCGCGCCCGCCAGGGCCCGGCCGCCGTCGGAGTCGTAGGCGTGCCCGGTGGCCATCAGCAGCGCGCCCAGGTTGGCGTAGCCGATGCCCAGCTGGCGGAAGGCGCGGGTGGTCTCGCCGATCTTCTCGGTGGGGAAGTCGGCGAAGCTGATGGAGATGTCCATCGCCGTGATGACCAGCTCCACCACCTTGGCGAAGCGCACGGCGTCGAACGACTGGTTGCCCTCGTCGTCGTCGGAGAGGAACTTCATCAGGTTCAACGAGGCGAGGTTGCACGAGGAGTTGTCCAGGTGCATGTACTCGCTGCACGGGTTGGAGGCGCTGATCCGACCCGACTCCGGCGAGGTGTGCCAGTGGTTGATGGTGTCGTCGTACTGGATGCCCGGGTCGGCGCAGGCGTGGGCCGCCTCGGCCATCTTCCGGAAGAGCTTCCTCGCGTCCACCCGCTCGATGATCTCGCCGGTGGTCCTGGCGCGCAGCCCGAAGGACTCGCCGGCCTCGACCGCCCGCATGAACGCGTCGTTGACGCGCACCGAGTTGTTGGCGTTCTGGTACTGCACGGAGGTGATGTCGTCGCCCCCGAGGTCCATGTCGAAGCCCGCGTCCCGCAGGGCGCGGATCTTCTCCTCCTCCTTGACCTTGGTCTCGATGAACGCCTCGACGTCCGGGTGGTCCACGTCGAGCACCACCATCTTGGCGGCGCGGCGGGTGGCCCCGCCCGACTTGATGGTGCCGGCGGAGGCGTCGGCGCCGCGCATGAACGAGACCGGCCCCGAGGCGTTGCCGCCCGAGGAGAGCAGCTCCTTGGAGGACCTGATGCGGGAGAGGTTGAGCCCGGCGCCCGAGCCGCCCTTGAAGATCATCCCCTCCTCCTTGTACCAGTCGAGGATCGACTCCATGGAGTCCTCGACGGAGAGGATGAAACAGGCGCTGACCTGCTGCGGCTGGGCCGTTCCCACGTTGAACCAGACCGGCGAGTTGAAGCTGAAGATCTGGTGCAACAGGGCGTAGGTCAGCTCGTGTTCGAAGATCTCGGCGTCGGCCGGGGAGGCGAAGTAGCCGAACTTCTCGCCGGCGGCACGGTAGGTGCGCACCACGCGGTCGATCAGCTGCTTGAGTCCGGTCTCCCGTTGCGGGGTGCCGACGGCGCCCCGGAAGTACTTGCTGGTGACGATGTTGACCGCGTTCACCGACCAGAAGTCGGGGAACTCGACGCCTCGTTGCTCGAAGTTGATCGAGCCGTCGCGCCAGTTGGTCATGACGACGTCTCGACGCTCCCAGACCACCTCGTCATAGGGGTGCACCCCCGGGGTGGTGTGGACGCGTTCGATCCGCAGCCCCTTGGCGCCCTTGCCGCCCTTGGCGCGTGAGCCACGTGCCGGACCGCTCGTCGTCTCAGTCATTCCGCCTCCCTGTTCGGGCATGACACCCTGATGTGCTCGGCCCAGGGCCGAGTCACCCGTGCTGTTCTGAACTGTTGGCCGGCGCGCGGCTGTGCGCGTCGGTCAGGTCTTGTCGGCGACGCCGCTCTGTTCGGCGTCCTCGGGGGGCCGCTGGCGCGGCGGCCCGTCGGCGGCGCCCTCGCGCAACTCGGCGATGGCGGACTCGAAGTCCTCCAGCGACTCGAACGCCCGGTAGACGGACGCGAATCGGAGATAGGCCACCAGATCCAGCTCGCGGAGCGGGCCGAGTATCGCCAGGCCCACGTCGTGGGTGGACAGCTCGGCGCTGCCGGTGGCGCGCACGGCCTCCTCGACCCGCTGGCCGAGCAGGGCCAGCGCGTCCTCGGTCACGGGACGCCCCTGGCACGCCTTGCGCACGCCGGAGATCACCTTGTCCCGGCTGAAGGGCTCGGTGACGCCGCTGCGCTTGATCACCATCAGTGAGGCGGTCTCCACCGTGGTGAAGCGGCGGGAGCAGCTCGGACACTGGCGGCGGCGGCGGATCAGCGTGCCGTCGTCGGCGGTGCGGCTGTCAACGACGCGGCTGTCGGAGTGGCGACAGAAGGGACAGTGCATGGCCTTCTCCCCTCTCCCTCCTGGTGACGCGGCGTAGTGGCGCGCGGCATCGCGAAATGACGGCATCGACGGCAGCACTCGGCACGGCCGCCGAGGCGGGCCCGTCGAGGCACTGCCAAGCATAGGCGATAACCCCGGCCCGCGAAGACCCGAGACCACAATTTGTGGGATCGCCGAGCCCATCCCACCACTAGATCTGGTGTTGGGCTGTCAACATCATCCGCGCGCGTGTCGCGGGCGGGAACCGGGCGCGAAGGCCGGACGGGGGCACCCGACGGCCGGGACCGGCCGCTTGCCGGAAGGGAGGTTATCGCACCGCCCGGTTACCGTTCGCACCCGGGGACGGGCTACCGTTTGGGACCGATACACCCCCGGTCCGACCCCCGGCACCCGATTACGGATTTTTCACTCGAACGTGTGTTTGGCGCAACCTTTCGATAGCAACTACCGTTGTCTGACTAGGGAGTACCACCTGAGAAGGGGCCTGCATGACCACCGCAGCAGACGACGCCATCACCGCCGCTGAGCGCCGCCAGGACCGGATGGGCACCCCGGGTGCCGGGCGGGCCATGCCCGGTCGCCCCCCGGGGATCAGGGCCGACAGCTCCGGGCTGACCGACCGGCAGCGACGCGTCATCGAGGTCATCCGTGACTCCGTGCAACGACGCGGCTACCCCCCTTCGATGCGGGAGATCGGCCAGGCCGTCGGCCTCTCCAGCACCTCGTCGGTGGCCCACCAGCTGATGGCCCTGGAGCGCAAGGGCTTCCTCCGCCGGGACCCGCACCGCCCCCGCGCCTACGAGGTCAGGGGCGCCGAGACTCCCCCTCCCCCCGCCACGGACACCGCGGGCAAGCCCGCCGCCTCCTATGTGCCGCTCGTCGGCCGGATCGCGGCCGGCGGCCCCATCCTCGCCGAGGAGTCGGTGGAGGACGTCTTCCCCCTTCCCCGCCAACTGGTCGGCGACGGCGAGCTGTTCGTGCTCAAGGTGGTCGGGGACTCCATGATCGAGGCCGCCATCTGCGACGGGGACTGGGTCACGGTCCGCCGCCAGCCCGTCGCGGAGAACGGCGACATCGTGGCGGCGATGCTGGACGGCGAGGCCACGGTCAAGCGCTTCAAGCGCGAGGACGGCCAGGTCTGGCTGCTGCCGCACAACGCGGCCTACCAGCCGATCCCCGGTGACGAGGCCACCATCCTCGGCAAGGTGGTCGCGGTGATGCGCCGGGTCTGAGCGCCCCGGCCGCGCGCCACCCGCTCCCCCCGTTCGGGGAGCCACCTACGCGTCACTCGCCGACGCGGCGGCGCCCCTCGCTGCCGCGTCCGCCGCGTGTGCGGCCTCGATGGCCGCCTGGTCGATGGCCGCCAGGGAGCGCCGCACCTGGTTGCGGTCCGTGGTGTACCAGAAGTCCGGCATCGACGCCCGCAGGAAGCTCCCGTAGCGGGCCCGCTCCAGCCTGGGGTCGAGCACCGCCACGACCCCACGGTCCTCGGTGGAACGCACCAGCCGCCCGGCCCCCTGGGCCATCAGCAGCGCGGCATGGGTCGCGGCCACCGCCATGAAGCCGTTCCCCCCGGCCTCCTCCACGGCCTTCTGCCGGGCGCTGACCAGCGGATCGTCCGGGCGGGGGAACGGCACCCGGTCCATCACCACCAACTGGCAGCTGGGACCCGGCACATCGACCCCCTGCCAGAGGGACAGCGTGCCGAAGAGGCAGGTGCGCGGGTCGTCGGCGAACGTCCTGATCAGCTCGCCCAGCGTCTCCTCGCCCTGGAGGAGGATCGGCAGGTCCAGCCGGCCGCGCAGCTCCTGCGCCGCCGCCTGCGCGCCGCGCATCGAGGAGAAAAGACCGAGCGTCCGCCCGCCGGCCGCCTCCACCAGCTCGGCCAGCTCGTCGAGCATGTCGGCCCTGCTGCCTTCCCGCCCGGGCTGCGAGAGGTGCTTGGCGACATAGAGGATGCCCTGCCTGCGGTAGTCGAACGGGGAGCCCACGTCCAGCCCCCGCCACACCGGCAGCTCCTCGCCCCGCTCCCCCTCGGGCGCCAGCCCCAGCGAGGCGCCGACCCCGTTGAAGTCACCGCCGAGCTTGAGCGTGGCGGAGGTGAGCACCACCGAGCGGTCGGCGAAGAGCTTCTCCCGCAGCAGCCCGGACACCGACAGCGGGGCCACCCGCAGCGAGGCGCCGAAGCGGTCGTGCCGCTCGCACCAGATCACGTCGAACTCCGAGCCGTGGCTCAGCCGTTCGGCGACCGCCTGGACGCTCTCGACGGAGGCCAGCGCCTGCTTGCGCACCGCGTCCTCGTCGGCGACCGAGGCGTCCCTGGTGGAGCCCAGCGCCGTGATCACCGTCCGGGAGGCGTCCCGCAGCGCGGCCACGGCGTACCCCAGGTCCTCGGGCAGCGTCTCCAGCCGCCCCGGCAGGGCCAGCTCCATCAGCCGCTCGAAGCTCTCGGCCGCCGTCTGGAGTTGGTCGGCGGCCTTCTCGTCCACCAGCTTGGCCGCGCGGCGGACCGCGCGGTTCACCCCGCCCGGGGTCAGCTCGCCGGTGGCGACCCCGGTGACCCGGGAGACCAGCTCGTGGGCCTCGTCGACGATCAGCACCTCGTGCCCCGGCAGCACCGGGGCGCCCTCGATGGCGTCGATCGCGAGCAGCGCGTGGTTGGTGACGATGACCTCGGCGAGCTTCGCCCGCTCCCTGGCGGCCTCGGCGAAGCACTCGACGCCGTAGACGCACCGGCTGGCGCCCAGGCACTCGCGCGAGGAGACCGAGACCTGGGACCAGGCCCGGTCGGAGACGCCGGGCGAGAGGTCGTCCCGGTCCCCCGACTCCGTGTCGTCCGCCCACTCGCGCAGCCGCAGCAGGTCCTTGCCCAGCCGGCTGGTCGGCCCGCCCATGGCCTGGGCCGCCTCCAGCGGGTCGAAGAGGCCCTGCTCGTCGTCGCTGGGCACCCCCTCGTGCAGCCGGTGCAGGCAGAGGTAGTTCGACCGGCCCTTGAGCGTGGCGAACTCCGGCCGGCGGCGCAGCAGCGGCCGCAGGGCCTCGACGGTGCGCGGCAGGTCCCGTTCGACGAGCTGCCGTTGGAGCGCCAGGGTGGCCGTGGCGACCACCACGCGGTCGCCCCCGGCGATGGCCGGCACCAGGTATCCGAGCGACTTCCCGGTGCCGGTGCCGGCCTGGATCAGCAGGTGCGAACCGTCCTCGACCGCCTCGGCGACGGCCTCGGCCATGGCGACCTGACCAGGCCGTTCGGTGCCGCCCACGGCGACGACGGCGGCGTGCAACAGCTCGGTGAGGGAGGGCTTCCCTGAGGTGCCAGTCATAGGGCCCCACACCCTACGCCGGGCCACTGACAACGCACCCGCCACGGGGGGCGCATCAGCCAGGGTTGAGCGGGTTGGCGACCGTGCCGAGCACGGCGGCGTGTGGGCGGTTGGACCGGTCGCGATAGCCGTCGAGCTGGAGGCGGTTGCGGTTGAGGCAGAGCCGTTTGATTCTCGGCGTCAGCAGGTCGAAGGTCTCGAAGCGCTGCTTCAGCTCGGGGAAGCGCTGCTGGTAGGCGAGGATCTCGGCGCGGACAAGTGACCAGAAATCGACCTCTGGGACGCCGAGTTGTTCCTCGCAGAGCGGCGCGAGGAAGCGGAAGACGCCGACGAAGAGCCCGGAGTGGATGAACTGGGTGAGGAACGCGGGCGGCTCGGTCAGCAGCACGTCCCTGACCTCGACGGGCATTCCCTCGAACTCGGGCAGCGGCTCGACGCTCAGGTTGACGTCGTCGACGAAGTCCTTGACCGCCAGCCGCGTCGGGACGTCCCGCTCGTCGAAGACGACGAGGGCGTTCTCCCCGTGCGGCGAGAAGACGGTGCCGTAGCGGTAGAGGAAGTGCAGCAGCGGCGGGAGCAGCGCGGCGAAGAGCCGGCGCAGCCACTCCTCGGGCGCCAGTCCCGAGCGCCGCACCAGCTCGGCGGTGAACGAGCGGCCGGTCCGGTCGGTGCTGAGCAGCGAGGCCAACGTGCGGGCGCGCTCCCCCGGTTCCAGGTACTTCTCGATCGGCTCCCGCCAGATACAGCCAAGAAGCTCCCGGTACTGGTAGGGAACGGTGGCCAGCCGGTCGTAGAGCGGATGCTCCACGGTCACCGAGGCCACCTCCCCCAGCAGGATCACCCGGGTCTCCTCGGCGAGGAACGCGTCGGCGTCGCGCAGCCCGAGCACCCAGCCGGTCACCGCGGGCGCCGCCAGGGTGCGTTCGGTGGGCAGGCCCCGCCAGACGAGGGTGTTGAGGATCGACAGCGGCAGCTTGACCGAACGGGCGCGGGGGCGGCTGACGTTGAGGAAGGTGCGGATCGACTGCTGCGGCAGCCGCAGGTCGCCGTCGCTGGGCAGCGGCACGAGGAGGCCGGCCGCGATCTGCGGGGCGTAGAGCGTCGCTATGGACTCGTCCCACTGCCAGGGGTGGACCGGCAGCCAGAGGTAGTCGCCAGGCCGCCGGCCCTGCTCGGCGAGCACTCCGGCGAACGCCCCCCGGGTGGCCTCGGTCAGCTCGTCGGCGTACAGCGAGTCCTCGGCGGCCAGCTCCCCGACGCCGCGGTAGCTGGCCAGCGAACGGTGCACGGCCAGCCAGGGCAACGGTCTCGGGGTGCGGGCCTCGGGGGCCCAGCGGGCGCTGTCGCTGGCGGAGAAGCCGAGGCGGCCCTTGTTGGCGACCAGCCAGGGGTGCCCGGTCTGGTGTCCTTCGAGCGCCGCGTGGTCCAGCTCCACGAGCCGTTCCACGGGCAGTTCGTCGGCGGCGAGGGCCGCGTCGGCGCTGAGCGTCGCGGTCAGCTCGCGGATCAGGTGGCCCGTGGTGTCGCCGGAGAGGCTGAGCAGCGTGTCGTGGGCCGAGGCGATGAACTCCAGCGGATCGGCGGCCGGGGTGATCGAGGCAGGATCGATTCGCCAGTGCCCGTAGGCGCCGCGCCGGGCACGGAAGCGGTAGGTCAACTCCTCGTTGACCGGCAGCTCGTAGCCGCCGGGGTGGCCGTGCTCGGCGTAGGGGGTGATGATCCCCTCGTAGGCGAACTCGGCGAGGAGCTTGGCGAAGAGGGCGCGGGAGACGCGCTCCCAGCGCCGGTCGTCGGCGGGCCGGTCGTCGGCGGGCCGGGGGGCGGGCACGCCGGCGGCGTGGGGGGCCGGCTCGGGTTCGGGGTCGGCCGTCGGTTCGGTGGTCGGTATGGACAACGTTCGCTCCTTCGTCGGGGTTCCGTGAACCGCGCCGCTCTTCGGCGCGGGGGAGGCAGGGGTCGGTCGGCGAACGGGTCAGCGCCGCCTGACCAGCAGCGCGGCGCGCTTGTCCGGCAGTTCCAGCTCCGCCGTCTTCCGGAAGCCGGCGGCCCGGAACGCCGCGATCGACGCGAGGTTGCGCACATCGGGCTCGGCGAGCACCCGCCCACACCCGGGCGCCCGGGCCAGCAGCGCCTGGGCCACCGCGCGCAGCAGCGCCGAGCCGAGGCCGCGCCCCCGGTCCTGGGGCGGGCCGATCGCGAGATGGACGCCCAGGTCGAGGGCGCGGGCGGGGTAGTGCGCCGCGAGCGGGTCCAGGTCGGCGCGGTAGACCTCCCAGTAGCTCATCGGCCGGCCGTCCAGCAGCCCCAGGCACGGCAGGCTGTGGCCGCCCGGCACCAGCTGTCGGCCCAGGTGCTCGGCCGTTCGGTCGGGCGGGCCGGCCAGCTGCCAGAAGGCGTCCACGGCCGGGTCGTTCATCCAGCCGCTGAGCAGCGGCAGGTCGCGCTCGGGCCGCACCGGCTCCAGCCGGAAGCTCCCTGCGACCGTGGCCATCGGGGCCCCCTCGACGAGCGCGGCCAGCGGCGCGACCGGGCCGGCCGGCGGACTGTCCGGGGGCGATGTCGCCTCGGTGGTCACCGTGCGTTCCTCCCCGCGCATCTCAGGCGCCGGTCAGCGGGTTGGCGACGCCGACGTAGACGGACTGGCCGTCCACGGGGCCGGTCAGCTCGTCGAGGCCGCGCAGCCGGGTCAGCAGATTGGCCTTGCAGCGCAGGGTCCCGGCCGTCAACAGGTGGGCCACCAGCGGCGAGACGGGGCCGTCGGAGCGCCGTGACTCCTCGACCAGGAAGGCCCGGAGGACCGTGAGCAGCGCCTCCTCCTCGGCCAGCCCCTGGGCGCCGAACGCGCCGATCAGGCCGAGGACGTTGTTGATGCCCAGGTAGTAGGCGAACCGCTCGTCGGCCACCGCGTCCTGGACGAAGGTGTCCGAGCGCTCGCCGAGCCCCGGCAGCCGGCGCCACAGCGCGGCCCGGCGGGAGGCGCGGAAGTAGTAGCCCTGGTTGTCCCGGTAGCGGCCGCCGGCCGGCCAGCCGTCCTCGTCGAGGACGACCAGCGTGTTCTGCTGGTGCGCCTCCAGCGCGACGCCGGCGTGTGCGTCCAGCCACAGCACCGGACGCACCACGGCCCGCAGATAGCGGCCCAGCCACTCCTCGGCCACGGCCGGTCGCGGGGCGCCGGTGCGGGCGGCGAGGCCGTCGACGATCTCCGCGAGCCGGGAGGAGAGCGCGGCGCCTGGCCGCCCGGGCCGGGGGCGCAGCGCGGTGAGCGCGGCGAGGCAGAGCACGTCGTCGTCGGGGGCGAACGGGCTGTGCCGCAGCAGGGTGTCGAGGCCGGGCACCGGCCGGCCGGCCGTGTCGTTCACCGCCAGCCAGGCCGGGTCACGCACGATGTCGAAGCCGGGGCCGCAGGCGGCGCGCAGCTCGGCGGCCAGCCCCGCCTCCAGCAGGCGGTGCACCTCGACGCCCCGGTGCAGCTCCTTGCGGAGGTTCTCCCGGCGGGAGTTGGTGATCCACAGGCCGAGGGAGAGCTTCACCATCACCTCGGCGCCCGGCCGGTGGACCGTGCGGACCGAGGAGGTCGGGTGCCAGGGCGGCCCGTGCTCGCCCAGGTTGTGCAGGAGCCCTGCGTCGAACAGCTCGGCGACGGCCGGCCGTTGCGCCACCTCCCTGGCCTGCCAGGGGTGGAGCGGCAGCGGAACGGCGCCGGCCGGCACCGGCAGCGGTGCCCCGGCCGCCCGGGCGGCGAGCGCCTCGGCCGGCACCTCGGCGCCGCCCTCCCGCCAGGCGGAGTCGGCGGCCAGCACGGCGCGGTCGACGGCCAGCCAGTGCAGCCGGAACGCGCCGCGCAGCTCGGGCGAGCAGCGCGCCGCCTCGCGCCCCGCGATGCCCTCCAGGCTCTTGGGGTTGGGATGCAGCGGATGTCCGAAGAGGACGGACTGCTCGGCGTCGAGGAACGCGTGGCCGTGGCGCGCGGGCCCCGGTTCGGCCCTGCGGTGCGCGAGGAAGAGTGCGGTGCGCCGCTGGGAGTCGGCCACCCGGCCGACCAGCGCGGCCGTCTCGCCGTCCGGCGGGCCGCCGGCGGCGCCGGCCGCGTGCGCCGCCTCGCGGCCGAGCAGCGCCGCGAGCGTCACCGCGTCCAGGGGCGGGGCGCCGGCGGGGGCCGTCATCAACTCGGGCCGCCCGAAGCGGTGCCAGCCGGTGGCCGACCAGTGGCGCACCGGGACCCGCAGCCCGCTGCCCGACGCGGGCAGCGGCAGCACGAGCACCCGACCGCCTGGCCTGGGCACGCCGGTCTCGCGCACCCAGCAGCGCAGCAGCCCCTCGCAGGCGGCGGCGTCGGCGGCGACCTCGGGGTCGGGGTGCTCCAACGGGTCGGCCTCGCGCGGCCGTTCGCCGCCGGCGTCGGCCGGGCCGGCCGTTTCGGCCGGGCCGGCCGGTGCTCGGCGCGGGGCGTCGTCCGGGGCGTGGCGCGCCTGACGCGGCACCGCCGGCTCCGCGAGCCCGGCCGAGGCCGACCGCGTGGAGTCCTGCTGCGGGCCTCGCTCGGGACGGGGGCGTGCGTTCATCCGGGTGCGGCGCGGCGTTCCCGGCGTCAACCGGGTGGGCGCGCCTCCCTCCTTCGTGCGGACTCTCGGGCCCCGTCGGGCAGTTGACTGGCGCGGCGGCGTACCGCCATCCGTAGTAACGACCGAGTGCCCCGGGGATCACGGGCGGGCAACGGTTTTCTTGGCCGAAAGCCCTCGGAACGCCGGCGGGAACCGGGGACCCGGCTGACGCCGTCCAGATGGTCACCGGCATAGTTGGGGGGCGCCTGCCCGTCAGGTGAACTGCCTAGCCAAGCGAAGAACCACTGCTTCAGGGGGATTGACCCATGTCACCGATACGCCGACGGAGTTCGCGTCGTCGCATCGCGCTGGCGGCGACGGGGATGGCCGCGTGCCTCGCCCTGACCGCCACCGCCTGCAACGGCGACGACGACTCGGGCGACAGCGCGCTGCCCAGCGAGGAGGCGACGCCCGACGAGAACCGCGAACTCCAGGACCTGATCGACAACCTGCCGTTCGAGTTCGACCTGGACGCCTGGTTGGAGGGCGGCTGGGAGGACTGGGACCAGGACACCTGGCTGCGCGAGGTCGGCGACTTCGTCAACCCCATCATCGAGGGCCTGTGGGACGCCGACCGGATGGGCGACGCCGAGGACCCGGACCAGTCGATCGACGACGGTCAGATCGACGAGGACGCCAACGCGCCCGACGCCGACGACCCGATGGACGACCGTGGCATCACGGACATGGAGCCGATGCCGGTCGAGGCCGAGCAGGTCCCGACGCCGTACACGGAGAACGGTGCCCCCATCGGCAAGGTGTTCTTCGACAGCCCGGAGGGCCCGATGGTCTGCTCCGGCACCGTCGTGAAGGACCCGAGGCGGCCCGGCCAGTCCAACCTGGTGGCCACGGCCGGCCACTGCGTCCACGCGGGCGTGGGCGGCGGCTGGTACCGGAACCTGAGCTTCGTTCCCGCCTACAACAACGAGGGCCTGCCGGCGGAGGAGGCGGAGAACGACGCCAACGCCGACTCGGTCTACCCGTACGGCATCTACTGGGCGAACTACGTGTCGACGACCCAGTACTGGATCGACAACGGCACCACCACCGGCGGTGAGGGCGCGCACGGCGACTTCGCGGTCATGCAGGTGGAGCCGGAGGACGGCAGCGGGCGCTCCCTGGAGGAGACGGTCGGCTCGGCCGTGGATATCAACTTCGAGGCCCCGGCGGTCTCCGGCCTGGGGAACGTGACGCTCTACGGCTTCCCGGCCGCCGACCCGTACGACGGCGTGCTGATGTACCGCTGCACCGACACCCCGGGCCGGCTGTCGATCGACCCGACGATGCCCGTCCTGTACTGGGCCGGCTGCACCATGACCGGCGGCTCGTCCGGCGGCCCGTGGCTGCGGCAGGGCGAGGGCGGCGAGGCCGAGCTGGTCTCGGTCAACTCGATCGGCCCGCTGGAGAGTACGTGGCTGGCCGGCCCCCGACTCGACACCGAGGCGCGGGATGTGTACGAGCATGTGAGTTCCCAGGGCGGCTAGGCACCTGGATCTCGGGTCAGTCCCTGACGAGGGGCCGGCGACGCCACGGTGGCGTCGCCGGCCCCTCGGTCGTTCCCGGGTCCGGAACGCGCCGGGCGGCTGCCGGGGCGCGGGCGGTGCTCAGGCGCGGGCGGTGCTGAGGGGGCCGCGCCGGGTGTCGCTGCCGGGCACCGGCTCGGAGGGGTCGGAGCCGAGGGCGACGACGCGGTTGCGCTCGTCGACGTGGACGACGGTGGGCCGGAGCGAGCGGGCCTCGGCGTCGTCGACCTGGGCGTAGCTGATCAGGATGACCAGGTCGCCGGGCTTGACCAGGTGGGCGGCGGCCCCGTTGATCCCTATCACGCCGGAGCCGCGCCGGCCCTCGATCACATAGGTCTCCAGGCGGCTGCCGTTGTCGATGTCGACGATGTGCACCAGCTCGCCGGGGAGCAGGTCGGCGGCCTCCATGAGGTCCGCGTCGACGGTCACCGAGCCGACGTAGTGCAGGTCGGCCTCTGTCACCGTGGCTCGGTGAATCTTCGACTTGAACATGGTTCGCAACATCGGTGCACTCCTGACAGTCGGCTCCCTGCCTGCGTTCGTGCAGGTCAAGGGCTCTTCCCCTACCCTACAACCCGTCGCGTGTCCGAGAACTTCCGCCTCCGGGGCGTCCCGTCCCACGGCCGGGATCAGGGTACGCAACACCCGCCGGCGGTCCGCGTGACGGGTGCCACAGCCACCGAGCCCCAATGGGTCAGGTGGGTCCGGCGGGTCAGGTGGTCACCACCGTCCGAGCCCAGGCCGCGACCTGGGCCCTGGACTGGAGTTCCAGGGTGTCCCGCAGGCGGCAGAGGTCGGCGACCACCGTCCGGGAGGAGACGCCCAGCCGGCTGGCTATCTGGCGGTTGGTGAGCCCTTCGGCGACGAGCAGGGCGATGGTCCGCTGCCGGGGCGGGAGTTGGGATTCGGCGGGGTCCCTGGCGGGCTGCTCGGGCCAGGGCTCACCCAGGGCGAACGCGTGCGCACGGTGCGGGGTCAGCTCCTCCGCCGTGGTGCGGACGACGGCCAGGTCCACCAGTTCCGCTCCCGAGATCGCGTCGTCGCAGACCTGTTCCACCCAGTCGTCCAGCCACTCCCGCTCCGCCACGGGGGAGCGCCGCCGCAGGCTCCGGGCCGCCTCCCGCAGGCGGAGCGCCTGGGAGTGCGCGCCCTGAAGGGCGCTGATCGCGGCGAGGCGGCTCAACGGGCGGTGCAGCAGGGCGGCTTCGGGCGGCACCAGGGAGAGCGCCGCGAGGGTACACGCCTCGGCGTCCACGACGCGGTCGCAGGTCAGCGCGACGTCCGCCGCCGTGTTGAGGGCGTGCGCGGTGGCCAGGGCGTGCGGGGTGTCGGACGCGGCCAGGCTGTGCAGGGCCGCGGAGATCAGCAGCCCGGCGCCGTCCAGGTCGCCGGCGGCCATGCTGGTGGTGGCCAGGTGTTCCAGGCAGGCGGCGGCGTTGAGGGTGTCCTCCGTGCCGACCAGGGAGAGCGCGGTGCGGGCGTGGGTCGTCGCGGCGACGAAGTCGCGGTTGTGGCGTTCACAGGTGGCCAGTTCGATCAGGGCCCGGCCGTGGACGGTGCCGTCGTCCAGGCCGCTGGCCCGGGACACGGCCCGGGCGGCCAGGCCCTGGGCCACCATGACCCGGCCCTGGAGACGTGCGGATGTCGCCATCTCGATGAGCAGCACGGCCTGGTCGGAGGCGGGGGCGGACTGGCGCAGGGCGCGGGTCGCGAGGTGGCGGAAGGTGGCCTCGTCCCCCTTGGTGCACAGGGTGCGGGCCGCCGCCGCGACCAGCAGGGCGTTGCGGGGGTCGTTCCGGCGGTCGGCCCACTCGATCGTCGCCCAGAGGTAGCCGTGCAGCTGGTCGAGTTCGGGGTCTTCGGCCTGGGCGCGCGCGAGCGGCCCGATGCGCCGGGTCGTCGGGTGGAACCTGGCCAGCAGCCAGTCGGCCAGCCGTCCCCAGGTCTCGTCCGTCTCGCCGGCGTCGGCGAGGCGTTCGGCCGCGTAGCGGCGCAGGGACCGGAACGGGTGGAACTCCACCCCGTGGGGCGAGTCCAGCTCGGTGGTGAGCAGCGACTTGGCCTGGAGGCCGGACAGCAGGTCGGTGAGGCCGCTGGCGGAGTCGGCCGGCAGGCCGGCCACCGCGCCGGCGGGGGCGAGGCCGAAGGGGCCGTCGAGCACCGAGAGCCGGCGGAAGAGGGCCTGTTCGGCCGGTTCGAGCGCGGCGTAGCTGGCGTCGAAGACGGCCCGTTGGCTGCTGTGGCGGTCGCTCGCGGTGCGACTGGCCACGGTGAGGAAGGCGGTCGACTCGCGGACGCGGGTGAGGAGTTCGACGACGCTGAGCATCCCGACCCAGCGGGCGGCGAACTCGATGGACAGGGGCAGGCCGTCGAGTTCCGCGCAGAGTTCGGCGATGGCGGTGGCGTTGGCCTGGCTGAGGACGAAGTTCGGGTTGCTGGACGAGGCTCGTTCGACGAAGAGCTGGGCCGCGTCGTAGCGCAGCAGCCCGCGGTGGCCGGCGTTCCGGTCGGCGGGCTCGGGAACGGCTAACGGGCCGACGCCGACGACGACCTCGCCCGGGATGCGCAGTGCCTCGCGGCTGGTGATCCGGACGCACAGGTCGGGGCGGTTCATCAGGAGGTTCTCCACGAGGAACGCCGCCTCGTCCACGCGCTGTTCGCAGTTGTCGAGGACCAGGAGGATCTTCTGGTCGCCGGGGAGCGTCCCGGGCGGGCGTGGGCCGGTGGGTATCGGGTCGAGGACCTCGCCGACCAGGGATTCGAGCCCGGTGCCCGGCTCCAGGCGGTCCACGTCGATCCACAGGACGCGGTCGGGGTTGCCGGTGTGTTCGCACTCGATGTGCCGGGCCGCGAGTCTGCTCTTGCCGGCGCCCGGCGCGCCCGTGAGGGTGACCAGGGGGTGGTCGCGCAGGGCCCGCAGCTGCTCCAACTCCTTGGCGCGGCCGATGAAGCGGTCGAGGTGCAGCGGCACGGTGAGGGGCTTGGGGGCCCATCTGCGGTGGGTTCCCCTCGGCTGGCCCGCCGGGGTGCGGCGGGTGGCGAGCCGCTGCCGGTAGGCCCGCTGGCGGCAGGCGTTGGAGCAGTATCGCTGCCGGCGCTGGGCCTGTGGCGTGGCGGACACCGCGATTCGCGACTCGCAAATGGTGCAGTACACGGCGGTTTGCAGCATCGTTCCCTGCTCTCCCCGGGAATGGACAGGAAGTCGTCACGGAAGTCGGCTCGTCGGGCGGCGAAGGCCCGGGTGGGGGTGGTTTCCTCGGTGGGGACCCCTGGTGCCGCGACCCTGTGGTGGGGCGGTCGGGGTGGACGCGAAGCGTCAGGACGCCTTGGTGTGGGCGGCGATCCAGGCCGCGAGCTGGGTGCGGGATCTGATGCCGAGCTTCGCGTAGATCCGTTTGATGTGGGAGGACACCGTGCTCTCCGCGATGTGCAGATAGGCGGAGATCTGGCGGTTGGACAGTCCCTTGGCGACCTGGACCGCCACCTCGTGTTCGCGGTAGGTGAGGGCCGTCGGCTCGGGCACGAGGGAGCGGTCGCCGCGTTCGACCGCGTAGTCGATGAGCTGCTGTGGGGTGAGGCCCCGGGCGCGTTCCTCGGTGTCCCAGGCGTCGGCCTCGTCGAGTTGGGCGAGGGATGCGGCCTTCGCCTCGTCCAGGTTGCGCGACCACCAGTCGGGGACGCGGGTCGAGGCCCGTCCGGTGTCGCGCAGTTGGGCGGTGGCGGCGAGGAGTGCTACGCAGCGGCGGGCCTGGCCCCGGTCGGCGGCGACCAGGGCGAGCCCCTCGATGGGGTAGCAGATGCTCGGGTCGGTGGCGACGAAGATGCCGAGCGAGGACACCATGAAGGACTCCGCCGCGTCGATCCGGCCGCTGGCGAGTTCGATGGCCCCCAGGACGAAGCGGTAGCTGGCCCGTTGGAAGGGGTTGGCCTCGGCCTCGAACCGTTCGGTGGTGACCGACACCGCGTCGGCGGCCTCCTGGAACTTGCCCAGGCCGACGAGGAACATCGCGTACATGTGGGAGCACACGGCGAGGCTGAACTCGTCGTCCAGCTGCCGCGCCAGGTCCATCGACTCCACGAAGTAGCGCTGGGCGGCGTCGTAGTCGTGGACGGCGGCGTAGGCGTTGGCGAGCGAGTTCAGTGCCCGCACCATGGAGGAGTCCTGCCTGGCCTCGCGGGCGGACTGGACGGCCTCGTACATGGTCTGGAGGATGCGCTGGGAGTCGTCGTCGACCTCGGAGAACCACAGGCCGTGGACGAGGAGGTCGCTGCGGTAGGGCGACCTGGCGTCGCGGGTGAGGGCCCGCTGGATGAGCCGCTTGCCGTCGTGCTGGCGCTCGGTGTGCAGCCACAGGCTGGCCAGCAGGGCGGCCAGTATGTCGTGCCGGTGGTCGTCGCGGGTGTGGTTCCAGGTGAACTCCACTGCGATGGCGAGGTAGTTGACCCGCACCGCGAACCACTCGTTCTCCGCTCTGGACAACATGCAGACGTGGGTGAGCCGTTCGGCGCGGGACCACAGCCATTCGACGAGTGCCCGGTGGGCCGGGAAGTAGTCCTGGTTCTCCCTGAGGCGCTCGATGCCGTGGGCGACGGCCGCTTCGGACTGCCGGAAGTAGATCTTCTCGGAGTCGCTGTGCCGGCGGCGGATGAGTGTTCTGCTCTCCAGCGTGTTCAGCGCGGCCAGCACGGATTCGTCGCTCAGATTCCGGTCGACGCAGACCGCGACGACCGCTTCGGGGTCGAACTCCGTGCCCAGCACGGCTATTCGACTCATCACGGTTCTTTCGCGGTGACTGAGCTTGCTGTAACACCAGTCGAGGGCGAGGTTCATCGGGTCGATACGGGACTTACCGGCCCTGTTGCCCCGGCTCTGCCGTCCCACCGGGCCGGCCAGGGCGAGGAGTTCCTCGTGCGTTTCCCTCAGGCGCGACGGCATGATCTGGGTCGCGACGAGTTCTATGGCCGGGAGGTGGTTCCCGAGAAGTTCGCACAGCCGGGCGCCGTGGCGCACTTCCTCGTAGCTGGGCCAGAATTCCGGCCCACGGCCGAAGAGGGCGGCCACGAGGAGCGACACGGCTCTTCTGTTGCCGCTGTCGGAACGGTCCGGTTCCTGAAGCCAGCCACTGCCCCGTCGTCCGGGTGCTATGTCGCCCCGTATCGCACCATCGCCAGCCCAACCCATACCAACCCCCGTATTCGCCAACTTGTTTCACGTGCTTGGTCATTCACCAGACGGTCTTGGCGCGCACCGTCTTGTGAGGTTCGGCCCCTGTTGTGCGGTCGTGGGGCGATTCTGTCAGCAACTCCGCCAGTGGAGCTGTCCGTTACCGTGCCGGGAGTCGTGTCGGGGACTCCGCGGCTCAGGAGGGCGACGGCTCGTTACGGGTGCGCAAACCTTCGAGCAGGAGTTCGAGCAGCTGGTCGGCGTGCTGCTCCCCGTCCGGGGCCCGCTGGGCGGCGGACGCGATGGTGTGCGCGAAGGTGAGGAGGTCGTCGGCCCTGAGGTCGGGACGGATGCCGCCGTCGGCCTGGGCCCGCGCGAGCAGCGGCGTGGACGCGCCCTCCAGGGCCAGATGGCACTGGTTCAGGAAGACCTCGGAGACGGTGGAACGCTGGCCGGCGGCGAGCGCGGCGGCGAGGCCCCTGCGCATGGTCAGCCTGATCAGCTTGCGCAGCCAGGCGGTGAACGCCTGCGTCGACTCCGGCTCGGCCAGCAGGCTCTCCGCCTCCTGGCACAGCACCTCGATGCGCTCCCAGAAGACCGCGGCCATGAGGGCGTCGCGGTTGGGGAAGTGGCGGTAGAGCGTTCCCGAGCCGAGCCCGGCGCGGCGGACCACGTCGTCGAGCGGGACGTCCGTGCCCTGCTCGTCGAAGAGTTCGTCGGCCGCGGCGACCAGGCGGTCGTAGTTGCGTCGCGCGTCCGCCCGGGAGGGGCGGGTCGGGGTGAACGGCGGAGCGACGGGCCGGGCAGGTCCGGTGGCCGGCATCGGCGCCTCCTGTTCTGAAAATCGGAGATCCGTCCCCGTATCATACTCTCCTAAGCGGGGAGATGCCCCCGATTTCTTCACCGGGGGTACCCGGCGTGGTCGGTCGGGGTGGGAGCCGCACTCGGGGGCGTGGCACGCGCAGTGCCTCCGGACCGGCGCGACCCAAGGCCGCGCCCGCCGGAGGCACTTCACTCTGTTCCTGTCTCGTTCCCTGCCCCGGTGCGTGCTAGGCCGGGAAGTCCCAGCGCGTCGCCGTGTCGAACTGGGGGGCTATCCAGCCGAGGACCTTGGTCGGGGTGATCTTGAAGCCGGGGCCGCCATAGCCCTCCAGCGTGAAGACGCCCTCGTCCGTGGCGTTGGTGCTGTGGTTGTAGCGCTCCAGGTAGCCGTCGGAGATGCGCTGGAGGTTCTCCTTGCCGTAGAGGCGGTCGCAGCGCCCCTCGACGATCACGACCTCCTCACCGCTCTCCGTGTGGAGCACGACCTCCTGGTCGGCCTCGATGTAGGGCACCGAACGGTTGGTGGTCGAGAACCAGAAGCCGCCGTCCTGCCAGAAGCCCCAGACGGGCCGGACGTGCGGGCGGCCCTCCAGCGCGTTGGTCGCGATCCAGAACGTCGTGGCCTCCCGCAGCCTCTTGTGTGCCCATTCCCATTCGAGGAGCGGGCCCGAGGCATAGTGGCTGAAAATCCATCCCGGTTTCGCCTCGGGAACGATGTCCTTGTGCACAAGCTCTGGCGTCGCCATGTATTACGCTCCTCCACGCTCTGCGGACGGGATGCCGCTCGGTCCGGGCTCAACCCTAGCCAGGCGGCGCCTCCCGCCGACAACCCCTAAGAATCCACAGCAGGACGGGGGCGGCTGGCGGGCCTTTACATATCCGGGAAATCCCGATAGGACTTTCCCGGGGTCAGGGAGCGGCTCGAATTCCCGGGACCATGGTGGCGCGGCACCCCCCTGTGCCCGCCGGATGTCCCCGCACCCAGAACCCCCGGCCGGCCCGGCGTTCCCCCGCGCAGGGCCGGCCTTCTGGTGCGGCGGGACCGTCGGGCGGGGCGGTACCTCGCGGCGACCCGGCAGGCGGACTCCCCCTTGCCACAGGGTCGTTGTGCGGTTTCCTAGGGGTTGCCGATCTCCGGGGTCGGCATAACCTGACTGACAGAACGTCAACAGGGCTTATACCCGTTCCACTTTCCCGCCGTCGAGGACGTATTCCGCACAGCGCGATGCGCGCCTGGAGGAATCTTTCATGGTCGCTGAACCCATCAAGTACCCGCTCGAAGAGGACGGCCCACCCCGGCTCAACCCCGAATACGCCGAGCTGCGCGAGAAATGTCCCGTCTCCCGGGCGCAGATGCCGTATGGCGAAGAGGCGTGGTTCACCACGAAGTACAGCGATTTCAAGGCCGCCATGACGGACCCCCGGCTCAGCCGCGCCCTCGCGCACGAGAGCGACGAGCCCCGGGTGTTCCCGATCATGCCGGACATCAACATCATGCGGATGGACCCGCCGGAGCACGGCCGGCTGCGGAAGGTCGTGGCGCGCGGCTTCACCGAGCGCCGGACCATGCAACTGCGCCCGCAGATCCAGCAGATCGTGGACGAGCTGCTGGACGCGATGGAGGACGCCGGCCCGCCGGCCAACCTGGTGACCGCGTTCGGCACCCCGCTGCCGGCCATCGTGATCGCGCTGATCCTGGGCGTTCCCGTCGAGGACAGGCCGCTGTTCACGGAGTGGTCCAAGGCCATGATCGCCACGACGTCTATGCCGCCGGAGCAGATCCAGGACTACCTCCAGAAGCAGCACGACTATGTGAGCCAGATGGTCGAGGACCGGATCAAGCAGCCGCGCGAGGATCTGATCAGCGACCTCACCGCCGCCTACCAGGCGGACGACAGCATCACCAAGGAGGAGCTGGTCGGCCTCGGCATGTTCCTGCTCGCGACCGGGCACGGCAGCACCGCCAACCAGATCTCGTACGGGACGTATGTGCTGATGACGTTCCCCGAGGAGATGGCCAGGCTGGCCGCCGACCCGAGCCTCGCCAGGACGGCGGTGGACGAGCTGCTGCGCTATGCCGTCAACGACGAGGCGGCCATCTTCTCCCGGTACGCGAAGGAGGACGTCGAGGTCGGCGGCCAGGTCGTGCGCGCCGGCGAGGCGATCCTGCCGTGCCGGGTCGCGGCCAACTACGACCCCGAGGTCTTCGAGGAGCCCGAGCGGCTGAACATCGCCCGGCACCCCAACCCCCATGTGACGTTCGGGGCGGGGCCGCACTACTGCCCCGGGGCGGGGCTGTCCCGCGCGCAGATGCAGATCGCGTTCGAGTCGCTGTTCCGCCGCTTCCCCACCCTCCAGCCGGCGATGCCGCTGGAGGACCTCCAGTGGAAGGGCGGGCAGCTCAACCGCATGTTCGACGAGCTGCTGGTGACCTGGTGAGAAGCCACTGACAGAGCGTCCCCCCAGGAGAGCGCCCCGGCCGCTGCGGCGGCCGGGGCGCTCTCCTCTTCTCTTCGCGGTCACGCCTTCCGGAACACGTCCTTGACCAGGATCTTCCCGTCGCGCAGGGTGAAGAGGTCGATGCCGCGCTCGATGACGTCGCCGCCGATCTTGCGCAACGACCACTCGACGACGGCCTGTTCGCCTCCGGTCAGGAAGACGGGCTTCTCGAAGACGCCCTCCAGGCCCTGGGCGGTGATCTGGTGGGACAGCTCGTTCATCTTCTCGATGTGCTCGCGTATCTCCTGCTTGTTGAGGGTGGTGCCGGGGCCGTCGCCCTCCGGCAGAATCCACACGCCGTCGTCGGCGAAGCACTCCCAGGCCCCGTCGAGGTCTTCCTTGGCGCCGAGTTCGAAGAAGCGGCTCACCACGTTGTCGGACATCTGCCGTCGCTCCCTTGTCAGGTTGGTGCTGCGGGTTGGTGTTACGGGTTGGTGTTGTCGGGTTGGTGCGGGGTGGGTGCGGGGGGTCAGCTCAGGCGGACCGGGAGGCGCTCCAGCGTGCGGAACTGGAGGCTGTCGCGCCAGCGCAGCGACTCCTGGTCGACCGCCAACCGCCAGGTGGGGAACCGGGCCAGCAGCCGGCTGAGCGCGATCTCCCCCTCCATCCGGGCCAGCGGCGCGCCCAGGCAGTGGTGGATGCCGTGCCCGAACGCGAGGTGGCTGTTGGCGGTGCGGGTGGTGTCGAGCGCGTCGGGCTCGCTGAACCGGGCGCCGTCGCGGTTGGCGGCCGCCAGGGAGATGAAGACGATGTCGTCCCGGGGGATGGTCAGTCCTTCGACCTCGACCGGCTCCAGGGTGTAGCGGACGGTGGCGAGGTTGAGCGGGCTCTCGTAGCGGAGGAACTCCTCGACGGCCGCCGGGATGGCGCGGGGCTGGGACCGCAGCCGCGCCTGCTGCTCCGGGTCCGCCAGCAGCGCGTAGACCGAGTTGCTGAGCATACTCGCCGTGGTCTCGTAGCCCGCGTTCATCACCAGGAAGATGGTGGACAGCAACTCGCCGTCGTCGAGCCGCTGTTGACCGTCGTCGGCCTGGAGCAGCGCGCTGACCAGGTCGTCGCCGGGCGTCTCCCGCTTGTACGCGATGAAGTCCCGCAGGTAGGAGCTGGCCGCGACATGGGCCGCCATCTTGTCCTGCATGGTGGCGGTGACACTGGTCAGGGTGGCGTTCCAGGAACGGAAGTCGTCGCGCTGTTCGCCGGGGATGCCGAGGAGTTCGCCGATGACGGTGATCGGCAGGGGCAGCGACAGCGCGTCCACCAGGTCGACGTCCTCACCCGGCGGGATGGCGTCGAGCAGTCGGTCCGTGGCCCGTTCGATCCTGGGCCGCAGCTGCTGGACGCGGCGCATGGTGAACGCCTTGCCCATGATGCGCCGCAGCCGGGTGTGGTCCGGCGGGTCGCTGAAGAGCATACTTTTGAAGTTGGCGAGCTGTACGGGTTCGGCGCTGACCTTGTTGCGCTCGACGATGCGCGGCAGCTCTCCGGCGTCCTTGGACAGCCGGGGGTCGGCCAGCAGCGAACGGGCCGCCTCGTAACGGGTCACCACCCAGGCGTGCAGCTCGGTGGTGAGCGTCTTCACCACCACCCGGTGGGCCGGCGCCTCGGTGCGCATGTCCTGGTAGACCGCATACGGCTCCTGGGTGAACTCCGGGCTCAGCAAGTCCACCACGCTCGACATTCCGCTCACGCGGTTCCCTCCTCTTTCATCCTGTGGCTCCCTTGGTCGGCCAGCCAGCGCAGGACCGGACGGGCGGTCGACGCGGCGGACTCCTGGATCATGGACAGATGGTCGGCGGCCGGCACCTCGACGGCGGTGTGCGGGACGGGCCAGGCCGGCCGCAGGTGCGCGGCCACGGGCTGCCCCGCGCGGGGGCCGGCGGGCACGTGGCGTTCCGCCGTGAGTTGCAATGTCGGCGCCTGCGCGGCGACCGGGCGCCAGCCGGCGAAGAGCCGCAGATAGCGGGCCATCGCGGTGAGTTGGGCGTCGGTGATGCGCCCGAAGCGCTCCGGGTCGATCGTGTGGTCGCCGCCCAGCAGGGTCCCCTGCACGTCGGCGAGGCCCTCGCTGCCCGGCAGATGGGAGTCCAGCAGCACCACCCCGCGCACCGTCTCGCCGGCGCGGGCCAGCCGCTCGGCGACGGCCTGGGCGACCCAGCCGCCGGAGGAGTAGCCGACCAGGACCGCGTCCCGGCCGTCGGCGCAGCGGCGGGCGGCCTCGGCCCGTTCGGCGATGAGTGCTTCGAGCGAGGCGGGCAGCGGCTCGCCGTCCTCGAACCCGGGGTGCGGCAGCACCGAGAGGGGGTAGGCGTCGCGGAACGGGGCGGCGAAGCGGGCGAACTGGAAGGCGTTCGAGGGCGCGACCACCGAGGGGAAGCAGACGAGGGCGGGGGCCGCCGGGTCGTCGGTGCGGCTGAACGGAACGGGGGCGGGGACCGGGCGGCCCGGGGCGCCTTCCGCGCGGGTGTCCCTGAGTCGGGCCGCCGACTCCAGGAGGTCGAGTCCGGCCGCCATCCGCCCCTCGGCGCAGGCGGCGCGGAAGAGCTGCCGCAGCCCGGGTTCGGCGGCGTCGGGGTCGTGCGCGCCGCTCTCCCGGGGCGGCGGCGCGCCTGGCTCGTCGAGGTCGAGGAGGTGGAGGAGGTGCTTGGCGAGGAGCCTCGGCGCCGGGTGCCCGAAGAGTTCGTCGGGCGCCAGCGGCAGGCCGGTGGCCGCCCTGAGGCGTTGGCACAGCTCCACCACGGTCAGGGAGTCGAATCCCAGCTCGGCGAAGAGCCCGTCCGGGTGCGCCTCCTCGTCCGGCGCGTAGTCCAGGACGGCCGCGACCTCGGCGCACACCCCCGCCAGCAGCGTGGCCTCCCGCTCCTCGCGCGGGACGCTCACGAGGCGCTGCCGCAGCGGGAAGGCGCGCTCCGGCGAGGGGTCGCCGTCGTCGGACGCGGCGGCGCGGCCCGCGCCGGGGGCGAGGGAGGGCTGAACGCCGTCGATCCAGTAGCGCCTGCGTTGGAAGGGGTAGGTCGGCAGGTCGACGGCGCGGGCGCCCGAACCGTCGTAGAGGGCTTGCCAGTTGACGGTCCCGCCGGTGGCCCACAGGCGGGCGAGAGCGGTGACGGCGGTCGCGGGTTCGTCGCGGTCGCGGCGCAGCATCGGGACACAACCGGGGACGAGGGAGGAGAGGGCGGCGTCGGGGCCGACCTCGACGAAGCGGCTCACGCCCAGCTCGGTGGCGGCCTGAACGCCGTCGTGGAAGCGGACCGCTTCGCGGACATGCCGCACCCAGTACTCGGGGTCGGTGACGTCCGAGACCATGGGAATGATCGGCTCGTTGAAGGTGACGTTCGCGAGGACCTGGCGGAAGTCGTCGAGCATCGGGTCCATCAGGGAGGAGTGGAAGGCGTGGCTGACCTTCAGCCGCTTGACCTTCTTTCCTTCGGCTTCGAAGCGGGCGGCGATCTCCAGCACGGCCGCCTCTTCGCCCGAAATGACCACGGCCTCCGGGCCGTTGACCGCCGCGAGAGAGACCTCATCGGACAGCAGCTCGGCGACCGCCGACTCGGGCACATTGAGGGCCACCATCGCGCCGCCCGGCGGGAGCTGTCCCATCAACCGGCCGCGCGCCGCCACGATCTTGGCGGCGTCCTCCAGCGACCACACCCCCGCCACGTGGGCGGCGGCCAACTCGCCGATGGAGTGGCCGACCAGCGCATCCGGCGTGACACCCCAGGACTCCAACAGCCGGTACAGCGCCACCTCACACGCGAAGATCGCCGGCTGCGCCCGGGCGGTGTCGTTCAGGGTTTCCGCCGGGCCCTCGAACATCACCTTCCGCAGCGGGCCGTCAAACGCGGCGCAGATCTCGTCGAGGGCGGAAGCGAAGACCGGGTAGGCGGCGGACAACTCCCGCCCCATCCCGACCCGTTGCGAACCCTGGCCCGAGAAGACCAGGCCGGTGCCGCCCGTTGCGGCGGTGCCCCGGGCGATCTCGCGCCCGCCGACGAGCACCGCCCGGTGCTCGAACGCCGAACGGGTGGCGGCAAGGGACCAGCCGACATCCACCGCGTTCTCGACGGCGCACCGCTCCAGGCCGGCCAGTTGACCGCTCAGCGCTTCCGGTGAACGCCCGGAGACCACCCACGGCACCACCGGCAACGCCCCCGGCGCAGGCAGGGCTTCGGCCGCCGGCGCCTCCTCGACGATCACATGCGCGTTCGTTCCACTCGCCCCGAACGCCGACACCCCGGCCCGCCGGACCCGGCCCTCCTGCGGGGCCCACTCCCGCGACTCCCGCAACAGCTCCACCGCACCCGAGCCCCAGTCCACCTGCGGCGTCGGCTCGTCCACATGCAGGGTGCGCGGCAGGACGCCGTTGCGCAGCGCCATCACCATCTTGATCACGCCCGCCACGCCCGCAGCCGCCTGCGCATGGCCGATGTTGGACTTCAACGACCCCAGCCACAGCGGCCGTTCGGCGTCCCGCCCCCGCCCATAGGTGGCGAGCAGCGCCTGTGCCTCGATCGGGTCGCCCAGCCGGGTGCCCGTGCCGTGCGCCTCCACCGCGTCGACGTCCGAGGCGGTCAGCCCGGCGCTGGCGAGGGCCTGGCGGATGACGCGCTGCTGCGACGGGCCGTTCGGGGCGGTCAGGCCGTTGGACGCGCCGTCCTGGTTGACCGCGCTGCCCCGCACCACAGCCAACACCCGATGTCCCAGCCGCCGGGCATCCGACAGCCGCTCGACCACCAACACGCCCACGCCGTCGGAGAACCCGGTGCCGTCCGCGTCGGCCGAGAAGGCGCGGCACCGGCCGTCGGGCGAGAGGCCACGTTGTCGGCTGAAGACCTGCAACATGCCGGGGGTCGCCATGACGGTGGCACCGCCGGCCAGGGCGAGGGAGCACTCGCCGGCCCGCAGGGCCTGCGCCGCCAGGTGCAGCGCGACCAGCGACGAGGAGCACGCCGTGTCCACCGTCACCGCCGGGCCCTCAAGCCCGAACGTGTAGGAGATCCGGCCGCTGACGACGCTGCCGACGTTCGCGGTCAGAAAGTAGCCCTCCATGCCCTCCGGGCTGCTTTTCAGCAGCTCGCCGTAGTCCTGCATACTGTTGCCGAGGAACACGCCGGTGCGGCTGCCACGCAGCCGTTGCGGGTCGAGGCCCGCGCGTTCCAGCGCCTCCCAGCACGTCTCCAGCAGCAGCCGCTGCTGCGGGTCCATCGCCAGCGCCTCGCGCGGCGAGATCCCGAAGAAGCGGGGGTCGAACTCGCCGGCGCCGCGCAGGAATCCGCCTTCCCTGGCGTAGACGGTGCCCCACCGGTCGGGGTCCGGGTCGTAGAGCCCGTCCAGGTCCCAGCCCCGGTCGGTGGGGAAGGTCGAGATGGCGTCGGTGCCGTCGACCAGCAGCCGCCACAGCGCCTCCGGGCTGTCGGCGGCGCCCGGGTAGCGGCAGGCCATGCCGACGATCGCGACGGGCTCGGCGGTGCGGGACTCCAGGTCACGGATGCGCTTGCGCGCCTGGACCAGATCGGCGGCGACCCACTTCAGGTAGTCGCGGAGCTTGGCCTCGGTGTCCAGGGGCGCGGATTCGGCCGTCACTGGTCCCTCCCCAGTTCCTGGTGGATGAAGTCGAAGATCTCGTCGTCGGTGGCCGCTTCGAGCCGTTCGGTGGCGTCGTCGTCCTCGTCCGGTGCGGCCGGCACCGCGCCGCGTGCGGCGGCGAGGGCGGCGATCCGGTCGAGGAACTCACGCAGCCGGTCGGTGGCCTGTGGCCGGTCCCAGTAGTCCGCCGCCGTGGCGAGGAGGGAGTTCTCCAGCCGGTCCAGCTCGGCCAGCGGGTCGTCGGAGACCGCGTCGGCCGCGCCGCCGAGTGCGCCGCGCAGATGGTCGGCGAGGGCGGCGGCGGTCGGGTGGTCGAAGACGACGGTGGCGGCGAGGGCGAGTCCGGTCGCGGCCCTGAGCCGGTTGCGGAGCTCGACGGCGGTCAGCGAGTCGAAGCCGAGATCGCGGAAGGCCCGTTCGGCGTCGATGGAGTTGCCGGAGGCGTGGCCGAGGGCGGCGGCGGCCTCGGTGCGCACCAGGTCGAGCAGCAGGGCGCGTTGCTCGGCCGGGGGGCGCCCGGCGAGGCGGGCCGCCCAGGAACCGCCGTCCGCCGCCGGCGCGTTGGTCGCCTCCCGGGCGGCGAGCGCGGCGACATCGGGCAGGTCGGAGAGGAGCGGGCTGGGGCGGTGCAGGGTGAAGGCGGGCAGGAAGCGGTCCCAGGCCACGTCGGCTATGACGAGGTGGGTCTCGTCGTCGGTGACCGCGTGTTCCAGTGCGGCGATGGCCGGTTCGGGGTCCATCACGATGACGCCGCCGCGCGCCAGTTGGGCGGCGCGCTCCTCGTCGAGCATCCCGCCTCCCCCGCCCCAGGCGCCCCAGGCCACGGAGGTGGCGCGGCCGCCCGCCGCGCGACGGGCCTGGGCGAGGGCGTCGAGGTAGGCATTGCCCGCCGAGTAGGCGGCCTGTCCGCCGCTGCCCCAGACCGCCGAGATCGACGAGAACAGCACGAACGCGTCCACCGCGTCGGGTTCGAGGAGCGCGTCGAGATGGCGGGCGCCGGCGACCTTCGCGGCCAGCGCCTCGGCGATGCCCTCGGCGGTGAGGTCGGGGAACGGCGTCTGCTCGGCGGCCCCCGCGGCGTGGAAGACGGACCGCACGGGGTCGCCGGCCGCCGTCAGGCCCTTGAGGAGTTCCTCGACCGCCGACCGGTCGGTGATGTCGCACGCGATCAGGCTCACCCGGGCGCCCAGGGCGTCGAGTTCGTCGGCGAGGGCGCCGGCGCCGGGTGCGGCGGGGCCGGCGCGCCCGACGAGGACGACGTGTTCGGCGCCGCGCCGCGCCGTCCACCGGGCGACATGCGCGCCGATCGCGCCGGTGCCGCCGGTGATCAGCACCGTCCCCTGCGGCTTCCAGGGCGTGGCGGGCCCTTCGGGGCGCGGGCTGCGGCCGAGCCGCCGCACGAGAATGCCGGACTCGCGGATCGCGAGTTCGTCCTCGCCGTGCTCAGCCGCGTCTCCGACGACGCCGAGCAGCCGGTCCACGGCCCGGGCCGACGGGACGGCGGGCAGGTCCACCAAGCCGCCCCAGCGCCCGGGGAGTTCGAGGACCGCCGTCCGGCCCATGCCCCACACCAGGGACTGTGCGGTGGTGGTGAGCGGGTCGCCGGCGTCGACGGAGACGGCGCCGGAGGTCAGGCACCACAGCGGCGCGTCGTGGCCGAGGTCGCCCAGCGCCTGGGCCAGCAGGACGGTGTCCACGGCGCCGACCGTGAGCACGGGATGGTCGGGGTGTTCGCGGTCGTCGAGCGGGGTGAGGGCCAGCACGCCGTGCGGCGCCTCCTCGCCGAGGGCCTCGCCGATGAGCCGGGTCAGGGCGGCGCGGTCGCCGTTGGCCCGGGCCGTGGCGACGACGCGCACGTCGGCGCCGCCGGCGGCCAGTTCGGCCGTGACGGCGGTGGCCCAGGCGGCCGCCGCCGGGTGTTCGGGCGCGGCGAGGAGCCAGCGGCCGGTCGGCCGGGCCGCCGTGCGGTCCGGGATGGGGCGCCAGGTGACGCGGTAGCGGCGGTTGTTCAGCGCCGTGTGTTCCCGGTGCCGCCTGCGCCAGGCGGCGAGCGCGGGAACGACGGTGCCCAGTTCCTCGCCGCCGTCGCCGCCCAGGTCGAGGGTGCCGGCCACGGTGGCGAGGTCGCCGTCGTCGACGGCGCGCCAGAAGTCGGCCGTCCCGTCGGCGGCCGAGGCGTCGGCCGGCGCGGGGGCGGCGGCGACGGGCCAGTACCGCTCGTGCTCGAAGGCGTAGGTGGGGAGGTCGACGGGGCGTGCGGCGGTTTCGCCGAGGACGGCCTGCCAGTCGACGGGCACGCCCTGGACGTGGAGTTCGGCGGCGGAGAGCAGCAGCCGGTCGAGGCCGCCCTCGTCCCGCCGCAGCGAGCCGGTCACCACCAGCTCCTGACCCACCGCCTCGGCCGTCTCCTCAAGCCCCACGCTGAGCACCGGATGCGGACTGGACTCCACGAACACCCGGAAGCCGTCGGCCAACAGGGCGCGGACGGTCTCCTCGAAGCGGACCGTGCCGCGCAGATTGGTATACCAGTACCCGGCGTTCAGTTCGTTGGTGTCGATCGGGCCGCCGGTCACCGTGGAGTAGAACGGGACCCTGGACGTCCTCGGCTCGATCGGCGCGAGCAGCCGCGCCAACTCCTCCTCGATCGCCTCCACATGAGCCGAGTGCGAGGCATAGTCCACCGGAACCCGACGCACCCGGGTGCCCTCGCTTTCCAGGGCCGCGAACAGGGCATCCAACGCGGCCCCGTCACCGGAAACCACCGTCGAGGACGGCCCGTTGACCGCCGCCACCGACAGGCCATCGCCCCACTCGCCAAACCGCCCCGCCACCACGTCAGCCGGCAACGCCACCGACACCATCCCGCCACCCCGCCCCGCCAACGCCAGAATCGCCTGGCTGCGCAACGCCACCACCCGCGCCGCATCCGCCAACGACAACGCACCAGCGACACAGGCGGCAGCGATCTCACCCTGCGAATGACCCACCACCGCAGCCGGGGTGACGCCCCACGACTCCCACACCGCCGCCAACGACACCATCACCGCGAACAACACCGGCTGCACCACATCCACCCGATCCAGCTCCGGGCAACCGTCCACCCCCCGCACCACATCCACCAACGACCACCCCGTCAACGGGTCCAACACCCCAGCACACTCGCCCAACCGCTCCGCGAACACCGGCGAGGAATCCAACAACCCCACCGCCATCCCCACCCACTGACCACCCTGACCGGGAAAGACAAAGACCGGACGGGAGGCGGTGCCGGCCGTTCCGACGGCGGTGCGGGCGGCGGTCTCGCCCCGGGCGAGGGCCGCGAGGCCGGCCAGCAGTTCCTCGCGGTCGGTGCCGAGGACCACGGCGCGGTGCTCGTGGGTGGCGCGGGTGCCGGCGAGCGCCAGGCCGATGTCGTGGTGGGGCCGTTCCCGGACGGTGGGCGAGGCGAGGAGCCGCCGGGCCTGGGCGCGCAGCGCGGTCGCCGAGCGGGCGGAGAGCAGCCAGGGCACGACCGGCGGGGCCGGCTCCGCGTCGGGGAGCTGCGGCTCGGGCTCCGGGTACTGCTCGACGACGACATGCGCGTTGGTGCCGCTGACCCCGAACGCGGAGACCGCAGCCCGCCGGGGACGGCCGCTCTCCGGCCAGGGCCGTTCCTCGGTCGCCACGTTGACGAGCCCGCTGTCCCAGTCGACCTCCTGCGTCAGCCGGTCGACATGGAGGGTTCTGGGCACGATGCCGTGCCGGAGCGCCATCACCGTCTTGATGAGCCCGGCGATGCCGGCGGCGGCCTGGGTGTGGCCGATGTTCGACTTCAACGAGCCGATCCACAGCGGGTGTTCGTCGTCCCGGTCGCGGCCGTAGGTGGCGAGCAGCGCCTGGGCCTCGATCGGGTCGCCGAGCCGGGTGCCGGTGCCGTGCGCCTCGACGACGTCGACCTCGGCGGGGCGGACACCGGCGTTGGCGAGGGCCTGCCGGATGACGCGCTGCTGGGACGGGCCGTTGGGCGCGGACAGCCCGTTGCTCGCGCCGTCCTGGTTGACCGCGCTGCCCCGCACCACGGCCAGCACGCGGTGCCCGTTGCGCCGCGCGTCGGACAGCCGCTCGACGACGACCATGCCGACGCCCTCCGCCCAGGCCGTTCCGTCGGCGGTGTCGGCGAACGCCTTGCACCGGCCGTCGGGCGAAAGACCGCGCTGCCGGCTGAACTCGACGAACAGGTCCGGCGTGGAGAGCACCGCGACGCCGCCGACCAGGGCGAGTTCGCACTCGCCGCCGCGCAGCGCCTGCCCGGCGAGGTGCAGCGCGACCAGCGACGAGGAGCACGCCGTGTCCACGGTCACCGCAGGGCCCTCCAGGCCGAAGGTGTAGGCGAGTCGGCCGGACAGCACGCTGCCGGTGCTGCCGGTGAGGAGATAGCCCTCGTAGTTGTCGTGGGCGCGGGCGAGGAGTGAGGAGTACGTCTGGCCGCTGGCGCCGACGAACACGCCGGTGCGGGAGCCGCGCAGCGCGGCCGGGTCGAGGCCGGCGCGCTCCAGCGCCTCCCAGGACGTCTCCAGCAGCAGCCGCTGCTGCGGGTCCATGGCGACGGCCTCGCGCGGCGAGATCCCGAAGAACGCGGCGTCGAACCCGGCGACGTCGTGCAGGAATCCGCCGTGGCGGGCGTAGGTGGTGCCCTGCCGGTCCGGGTCGGGGTCGTAGAGGCCGGCGGGGTCCCAGCCCCGGTCGGCGGGGAAGCCGGACATGCCGTCGGTGCCGGAGCGGACCAACTGCCACAGGTCCTCGGGCGAGTTGACGCCGCCGGGGAAGTGGCAGGCGATGCCGACGACGGCGAGGGGCTCCTGGCTGTCGCCGGTCACGGCGGGCGCGGGGGCGGCCGCGCCGGGGAGTTCCCCGGCGAGGTCGGCGAGGATGCGGGCGGCGAGCGCGGTGGGCGTCGGGTGGTCGAAGACGAGGGTGGCGGGCAGCCGGGTGCCGGCCTCGGCGTTGAGCCGGTTGCGCAGCTCGACGGCGGTCAGCGAGTCGAAGCCCATCTCCTGGAAGGCGCGGCCCTCCTCGACGGCGTCCGGGGAGCCGTGCCCGAGGACGGCGGACGCCTGGGCGCGCACCAGGTCGAGGACGATCCGCCGCTGTTCGTCCTCGCCGAGGCCGTGCAGGCGGCGGCGGAGCCCGTCGGCCTGGATGTCCGCCCCCTCGCGGGCGCGCGGCGCGGCCGTCCGCACCAGGCCGCGCAGGACGGGCGGCACGGCCGCGCCGCGCCGGCGCAGCCCGGCCAGGTCGAGGCGGGCGGGCACGAGGGCGGGGGCGCCGTGCGACAGCGCCGCGTCGAACAGGGCGAGCCCTTCGGCCTCGGTCAGCGGCAGCAGGCCGCCGCCGGCCATGCGCCGTCGGTCGACGTCCCCGAGGGATGCGGTCATGCCGCCGGGCTGCTCCCACAGCCCCCACGCCATGGACACGGCGGGCAGGCCGAGCGCCCTGCGGTGTTCGGCGAGGGCGTCGAGGAAGGTGTTGGCGGCGCAGTAGCCGGCCTGGCCGGCCGCGCCGAAGGTGGCGGCGGCGGAGGCGAACACGACGAAGAACGACAGGTCGAGACCGAGGGTCAACTCGTGCAGGTGCCAGGCCGCGTCGACCTTGGGGCGCAGCACGGTGTCGACCCGCTCGGGAGTGAGGGAGGTGACGATCCCGTCGTCGAGCACCCCGGCCGCGTGGACGACGCCCTGGAGCGCGGAGGTCAGCGGGAGGGTGTCGAGCAGCGAGGCGAGGGCGGCGCGGTCCGACACGTCGCAGGCGACCACGTCGGCCTGCGCCCCCAACGCGGTGAGTTCCGCCTGGAGTTGCGCGATGCCGGGCGTGGCGCCGCCCCGGCGTCCGGCGAGGATCAGGTGGCGCACCCCGTGCCGGGTGACGAGGTGCCGGGCGACCAGGCCGCCGAGGGCGCCGCCGGCGCCGGTGACGAGGACGGCGCCGCCGCCGGCCGACTCCGCGCCGACGGTCTCCGGCACGGTGAGGACGACCTTGCCGACGTGCCGGGCCTGGCTGAGGAAGCGGAACGCCTCGCCGGCCGACCTGGCGTCCCACGCCGTCACCGGCAGCCGGCGCAGCGCGCCGCTCTCGAAGAGGTCGACCAGTGCCGCCAGCATCTCGCCGATGCGGTCCGGGCCCGCCTCCAGCATGTCGAACGCCCGGTAGTCGACGCCCGGGTGGGCCGCCGCCATCTCCTCGGGCCGCCGGATGTCGGTCTTGCCCATCTCCAGGAACCGCCCGCCGCCGGTCAGCAGCGCGGCGGAGGCGTCGACGAACTCGCCGGCGAGGGAGTTCAGCACGACGTCCACGCCGCGCCCTCCGGTGACGTCGGCGAAGCGCTGGCCGAAGTCGAGGGTGCGGGAGTTGGCCAGCCGCTCGTCGGCGACGCCGAGGGAGCGCACGGTGTCCCACTTGCCGGGGCTGGCCGTGGCGTAGACCTCGGCGCCCAGGTGCCGGGCCAGCTGCACGGCGGCCATGCCGACGCCGCCGGCCGCCGCGTGGACCAGCACCGACTCGCCGGCGCGCAGGTCGGCGAGGTCCACCAGGCCGTAGTACGCCGTCAGGAAGACGACGGGCACGGCCGCCGCCTCGGTGAACGACCAGCCGTCGGGGACGCGGGCGAGCAGCCTGCGGTCGGTGACGGCGACGGGCCCGAGAACGCCGTAGAACAGGCCCATCACGCGGTCGCCCGGGACGAGCCCGGTGACGCCGGGGCCCACCTCCAGGACCACCCCGGCGCCCTCGGCGCCGACGCGCGCCTCGCCCGGGTACATGCCGAGGGCGATGAGGACGTCCCTGAAGTTCAGGCCGCCCGCCCGCATTCCGACCCTGACCTCGCCCTCGCCCAGCGGCCGGTCGGCCTCGGGGAAGGGCGTCAGGGCCAGGTTCCCTTCGAGGGTGCCCCGGCCCAGGGTCTCCAGGCGCCAGGGCTGCCCCTCCGGAAGGTCGAGTCCGGCGGAGGCGCGCGCGAGCCTGGGCACGAGAACGTCGGCGCCGCGCACCGCCCACTCGGTCTCTTCGCCGCCCGCGAGGAGCGGCAACCGGGCCCAGGCGTCGGCCGGTTCGTCGATGTCGACCAGGACGAACCGGCCCGGGTTCTCGGCCTCAGCCGAGCGCACCAGGCCCCGGACGGCCGCGTGCGCCGGGTCGGTGACCTGCTCGCCGGGGCGGGCGGCGACAGCCCGCCGGGTCACCACCACGAGCCGGGCGGCGGCGAACCGCTCGTCCGCGATCCAGGTCTGCGCGAGGCGCAGGGCGCGGTGGGTGGCGTCGTGGGCCAGTTCGGGCAGCCGGTCGCCGGTGGCGGCGGGGCCCAGGCTCGGGACGACGAGGAGGTCGGGCAGGGGGGCGCCGGCGTCCAACGCGGCGGCGAGGGCGTCGAGGTCGGCGTAGCGGGCGACGGCACCGGCGGCCTCCGGGGCGTCGTTCGCCGCCAACAGGGCCCAGGTCGGCGGGTGTTCGACGGGCGGCAGCGAGCGTTCCACCCATTCGACGCGGAACAGCGCGTCCGGGGCGCGCCGACCGTCAGCGCGCAGCCGTTCGGCGGTCACGGTCCTGAGCACCAGCGCCTCGGCGCCGGCGACGAGCTGCCCCGACGTGTCGGCGACGGTCAGGGAGAGGCTGTCGTCCCCGGTGCGGACGAGGTGCACGCGGAGCGAGGAGGCGCCCCAGGCGCGTATCGCGACGCCGCTCCACGCGAAGGGCAGCCGGCCCGGGGCGTCCGCCGCTCCCCCGTCGAGCAGGCCGCCCGCCCCGACGGCGTGCAGGGCCGCGTCGAGGAGCGCGGGGTGCAGCGCGAAGGCCGCCGCGTCACCGCTCGCCTCGGCGGGCAACTCGACCTCGGCGAACACCTCGTCGCCGCGCCGCCACACGTCCCGCAGGCCCCGGAACGTCGGGCCGTAGGCGAAGCCCGCCTCGGCGAAGCGGTCGTAGGTGTCGGCCGCGTCGACGGGCACGGCGCCGGCGGGTGGCCAGGCGCCCGTGACCTCGCCGGAGCCGGTCGCGGTCCCGGCGGCGGTGAGGACGCCCGTCGAGTGCTGCTGCCAGTCGGGCTCGGCCTCCGCTTCGGACGGCTCGGGGCGGGAGTGAATCGAGACGGTGCGCCGCCCGGCCTCGTCCTGGTGCCCCACGACGACCTGAAGCTGAAGGGCACCCTGCTCGGGCAGGACGAGCGGGTGGTGCAGGGTGAGTTCCTCGACGGTGGAGGCCCCGACCTGATCGCCGGCCCAGACGGCCAGTTCCAGGAACGCCGTCCCCGGCAGCAACACCGCGTCCAGAACGGTGTGATCGACCAGCCACGGGTGGGAACGCCGCGACAGCCGGCCGGTCAACACCAGCCCGTCGCCCTCGGCGAGATGGACCACCGCGCCGAGCAGCGGGTGGGCGGCGCTGCCCAGCCCGGCGGCGGAAGCATCGCCGGCGGTGCTGGGCTGGTCGAGCCAGTAGCGGTCGCGCTGGAAGGCATAGGTCGGCAGGTCGACGGTGCGGGCGCCGGAACCGTCGTAGAGCGCCTGCCAGTTGACGGTCCCGCCGGCGGCCCAGAGGCGCGCGAGGGCGGTGACGGCGGTCGCGGGTTCGTCGCGGTCGCGGCGCAGCATCGGGACACAGCCCGGGACCAGGGAGGACAGGGCGGCGTCGGGGCCGACCTCGACGAAACGGGTCACGCCCAGCTCGGTGGCGGCCTGAACGCCGTCGTGGAAGCGGACCGCTTCGCGGACGTGCCGCACCCAGTACTCGGGATTGGTCACGTCCGAGACCATGGGGATGACCGGCTCGTTGAACGTCACCTGGTGGAGCACCTGGCGGAAGTCGTCCAGCATCGGGTCCATCAGCGAGGAGTGGAAGGCGTGGCTGACCTTCAGCCGCTTCACCTTCTTGCCCTCGGCCTCGAATCGGGCGGCGACCTCCAACACGGCGGCCTCGACGCCCGAAATGACCACGGCCTCGGGGCCGTTGACGGCGGCGAGGGAGACCTCATCGGACAGCAGGTCCACCACCTCGGCCTCGGGCACATTGAGGGCCACCATCGCGCCGCCAGCAGGCAGCTGCCCCATCAGCCGGCCCCGCGCCGCCACGATCTTCGCGGCGTCCGCCAACGACCACACCCCCGCCACATGCGCGGCGGCCAACTCACCAATCGAGTGGCCGATCAGCGCATCCGGGGTCAGGCCCCAGGACTCCAACAGCCGGAAGAGCGCCACCTCACACGCGAAGATCGCCGGCTGCGCCCACGCCGTGTCGTCCAACCGCTCCGCCGGCCCCGCGAACATCACCTCACGCAACGCACCATCGAACGCCCCACACACCTCATCCAGGGCAGCGGCGAACGCCGGATAGGCGACAGCCAACTCCCGCCCCATCCCCACCCGCTGCGAACCCTGACCGGAAAAGACCAGGCCGGTGCCGCCCGTTGCAGCGGTGCCCCGGGCGACCTCGTGCCCGCCGACGAGCACCGCCCGGTGCTCGAAGGCCGAACGCGTCGCGGCCAACGACCAGCCGACATCCACCGGGTCCAACTCCGCGCACCGTTCCAGGCCCGCCAGTTGCCCCTCCAACGCCTCCGGCGAACGCCCCGACACCACCCACGGCACCACCGGCAGCGCCCCCGGCGCAGGCAACGCCTCCTCCGCCGGCGCCTCCTCGACGATCACATGCGCATTCGTCCCACTGATGCCAAACGAGGACACACCCGCCCGACGAAGCCGCCCCTCAACGGGCGTCCACTCCCGGGACTCCCGCAGCAGCTCCACCGCACCCGCAGCCCAGTTCACCTGCGGCGTCGGTTCGTCCACATGCAGCGTTCGAGGAAGCACCCCAGCCCGCAGCGCCATCACCATCTTGATCAGACCGGCGACGCCGGCGGCGGCCTGGGTGTGGCCGATGTTCGACTTCAACGACCCCAGCCACAGCGGCCGTTCGCCGTCCCGCCCCTGCCCGTACGTGGCCAACAGCGCCTGCGCCTCGATCGGGTCACCCAACCGGGTCCCCGTCCCGTGCGCCTCCACCGCATCCACATCGGCGGCCGACAACCCCGCGCTCTCCAACGCCGCCCGAATCACCCGCTGCTGCGACGGGCCGTTCGGGGCGGTCAGCCCGTTGCTCGCGCCGTCCTGGTTGACCGCGCTGCCCCGCACCACCGCCAGCACGCGGCGGCCGCCTCGTTGGGCGTCGGAGAGCCGTTCGACGACGAGGACGCCGACGCCCTCGCCCCAGCCGACGCCGTCGGCCGCCGCCGCGAACGCCTTGGAGCGGCCGTCGGGCGCGAGGCCGCGCTGGCGGCTGAACTCCATCAGGACGCCGGGCGCCGCCATGACGGCGACGCCGCCGACGAGCGCGCGGTCGCAGTCGCCGGCGCGCAGCGCGCGCGCCGCCAGGTGCAGCGCGACCAGCGAGGACGAGCAGGCGGTGTCCAGGGTCACCGCGGGGCCTTCGAGCCCGAGGATGTAGGCGATCCGGCCGGACATCACGCTGGGGGTGTTGCCGGTCATGAGGTAGCCGGCCACCTCCTCGGGCGCCTGGGTCAGGGGCGGGGCGTAGTCCCAGGTGTTGGAGCCGACGAAGACGCCGGTGCGGCTGCCGCGCAGCCGTTGCGGGTCGAGGCCCGCGCGTTCCAGCGCCTCCCACGAGGTCTCCAGGAGCAGCCGCTGCTGCGGGTCCATCGCCTGGGCCTCGCGCGGGGAGATCCCGAAGAACGCGGCGTCGAAGGCGCCGAGGTCGTCGAGGAAGGCGCCCTCGCGGGTGCCGATGGACCCGGGCCGGCTCAACTCGGGGTCGTAGAGGTCGTCGACGTCCCAGCCCCGGTCGGTGGGGATCGGGGCGACAGCGTCCGTGCCGGTGGAGACCAGCTCCCAGAGGTCCTCCGGGGTGTTCACGCCGTGCGGGAACCGGCAGGCCATCGCGGTGATGGCGAGGGGTTCCCCGGCACGCTCCTCGAGTTCCCTGACGCGCTCCTTCGACTGAACCAGGTCAGCCGTGACCCACTTGAGGTATTCGCGGAGCTTCTCTTCGTTGTCCATCTGGGTGCCGCTCCATCCAGCAGTGTGCGTGCTCTGGGCTGCTCTGGGTGCGCTGGCCGCGCGGTGCCGCCTCGGGCCGGGCCGCGTCGGGCCGGGCTGCCTACTGCGACTTGCCGAGTTCCTTGTTGATGAAGTCGAAGATCTCGTCGTCCGAGGCGGACTCGATCTTCTGGGTGGAGTCCGCGCCGGGGCCGGTGCCGGCCGGGCCCGCGCCGATCGCGGCGAGGACCTCGCGGGCCCGCTGGACCACCCGGGGGCGTTCGCCGTCCGTGGGCTCCAGCGCCGCGAGGGCGGCTTCGAGCGCGTCGAGTCCCGCGAGCACGGAGTCGGCGGTCGCCTCCTGGGGCGGGGCCAGCTGTTCGCGCAGGAAGGCGGCGAGGGCGGCGGGCGTCGGATAGTCGAAGACCAGCGTGGCGGAGAGCCGGAGTCCGGTCGCGGCGTTGAGCCGGTTGCGGAGTTCGACGGCGATCAGGGAGTCGAAGCCCAGTTCCTTGAAGGCCCGTTCGGGGGCGATCTCGGCGGCCGAGGCGTGGCCGAGGGCGGTGGCCACCTGGGTGCGGACCAGGGTGGTCAGCAGCCGGTCCTGCTCGGCGGGCGGGAGTCCGGCAAGGCGGGCGCCGAGTCCCTCGGGTCCCTCCCCGTTCGCCTCGGGGGCCGTCGGGCCGGCGGTCGTCCTGGCGGTGGCGGTGCGTAGGGCGCGCACCTCGGGCAGGTCGCGGATGATCGGGCGGGCCCGGCCGCCGTGCACCTCGGCGACGAAGCGCCGCCAGTCGACGTCGATCACGGTGAGGAACGGCTCGTCGGCGAGGAGGGAGCGCGCCATGACGTCGACGGCGGTGCGCGGGTCCATGGGGCGGATGCCGCGCCGCTTGATGCGGGCCTCGTTGGAGCCGAGGGTCGCCATGCCGTCGCCGCCCCACATGCCCCAGCCGAAGGAGGCGCCGACGCGTCCCTGGGCGCGCCGCTGTTGGACGAGGGTGTCGAGGAAGGTGTTGCCCGCCGCGTAGGACGCCTGGCCCGCCGACCCGAGGACGCCGGAGACGGAGGAGAACAGGACGAACGCCGACAGGTTGAGGTGCGCGGTGAGTTCGTGCAGGTTGAGCGCCGCGTCGATCTTGGGCCGCAGGACGACGTTCATGTTGTCGACGGTGAGGCTCTCGACGATGCCGTCGCGGGAGACGCCGGCGGTGTGGATGACGGCGTCGAGCGGGGTGTCGCCGGGCAGGGAGTCGAGAAGTTCGGCGAGTTGGGCGCGGTCGGCCACGTCGCAGGCGGCGATGGTGACCTTGGCGCCGAGGGCGGTCAGTTCGGCCTCCAGTTCGTCGGCGCCGGCGGCGTCGCGTCCGCTGCGGCTGGTCAGGATCAGGTGGTCGGCGCCCTCCTCGGCGAGCCACCGGGCGACATGGCCGCCGAGCGCGCCGGTGCCGCCGGTGACGAGCACGGTGCCGGACGGCCGCCAGGCGCGGTCCGTGGACGGCTCGGGGCGGGAGGACCGTTGGAGGCGTCGGACGAGAACTCCCGTGTCGCGCACGGCCAGTTGGTCCTCGTCGCGGTCGGCCGCCAGCACCTCGACGAGGCGGGCGACGGCGCGTTCGCCCGGCGCGGCGGGCACGTCGACGAGTCCGCCCCACTGCTTGGGCTGTTCCAGGGCGACGACGCGGCCGAGGCCCCAGACGGTGGACTGGAGCGGGTGGTCGACGGGGTCGGTCTCGGTGGCGTACACCGCGTCCTGGGTAGCGATCCACAGGGGTGCCTCCAGGCCGGCGGTGTCCATGGCCTGCACGGTGGTGACGGTGTGGGCGAGGCCGAGCGGGACGGCGCCCTGTTCGGGGTGCGTCCGTTCGTCGAGGGCGAGCCAGGACAGCACTCCGGCGACCGGCTCCCCGTGGCCCTCGTTCCCGGCCGCCTCGGTGAGGCGGTCGGCGAGGGCGGCCCGGTCGGCGCCCAGCGCGTCGTCGACGGTGACGGTGGCGACCCGGGCGCCGCGCACCCGAAGTGCCTCGGCGCTGGCGGCGATCCAGGGGTGGTCGGCCCGTTCGGCTGGCACGGCCAGCAGCCAGGTGCCGGCGGGTGCCGCGTCGGGGGTGTCGGCGAGGCGGGTCCAGTCGATGCGGTAGCGCCAGGAGTCCTCGGCTGCGGCCGTCTCGCCGAGGGCCTGCCTGGCCTCTTCGAGTTGGTCGGCGGCCAGGGGCCGCGCGGCGAGCGACGCGACGCTGGCGACGGGCGCCCCGGTCGCGTCGGCGACGGTCACGGTGACGACGTCCTCGCCGCTGCGGCGGAACCGGACGCGCAGCGCGTCGGCGCCGGTGGCGTAGGTGCGCACGCCGTTCCAGGAGAACGGGAGGACGGCGGTCTCGGTGTCGCCGTGGTAGCCGAGCACGGTGCCGTGGAGCGCGGCGTCCAGGAGCGCGGGGTGCAGCTCGAAGGCTTCGGCCTGGGCGGCGTACTCCTCGGGCAGCGCGACCTCCGTGAACACCTCCTCGCCTCGGCGCCAGGCGCGGCGGAGCCCCTGGAACGCGGGGCCGTAGCCGTAGCCGAGGTCGGCGAACCAGTCGTAGACGCCGGCCACGTCGAGTTCCTCGGCGTCGGCGGGCGGCCAGGCGGCGAGGTCGGGGTCGGTGCCGGCGGGCGGGGCGGCGCCGACGGCGGCGAGGAAGCCCATGGCGTGCCGGGTCCAGGGCCGGTCGGGGGCCGGTTCGTCCCACGTGGAGTCCGATCCGGCGGCGGGTTCGGTGCGCGAGTACACGCCGATCTCGTGCCGGCCGTCGTCGTCGCGCCCGCTGACCACGACCTGCACGCGCACGGCGCCGTCCACGGGCAGCACCAGCGGGGCGTGGAGGGTGAGTTCGTCGATGCCGTCGGCGCCGACGTGGCGGGCCGCGTACTGGGCGAGTTCCACGAATCCGGTGCCGGGCAGCAGCACGGTGTCGAGGACGGCGTGGTCCGCGAGCCAGGGCTGGGTCGCGGTGGAGAGCCGCCCGGTGAACACGGCGCCCGCGCCGTCGGCGAGTTCGACGACCGCGCCGAGCAGCGGGTGGTTCGCGCCGCCGATCCCCACCCCGGTGATCGCGCCGGTCCCGGGGCGGGCGGCCGGCCGCAGCCAGTAACCGCGGTGCTGGAACGGGTAGGTGGGGAGGTCGACGGGGCGTGCCGGGACGTCGGCGAAGACGGCCTGCCAGTCCACGGGCACGCCTTGGACGTGGAGTTCGGCGGCGGAGAGCAGCAGCCGGTCAAGGCCACCCTCGTCCCGCCGCAGCGAACCCACCGTCACGGTGGTGACCCCGGCGTCCTCGAACGTCTCCTCAAGGCCCACGCTGAGCACCGGATGCGGGCTGGACTCCACGAACACCCGGAACCCGTCGGCCAGCAGGGCCCGCACGGTCTCCTCGAAGCGGACGGTGCCCCGCAGATTGGTGTACCAGTACCCGGCGTTCAGCTCCGTCGTGTCGATCGGGCCGCCGGTCACCGTGGAGTAGAACGGGACCCTGGACGTCCTCGGCTCGATCGGCGCGAGCAGCCGCGCCAACTCCTCCTCGATCGCCTCCACATGAGCCGAGTGCGAGGCATAGTCCACCGGAACCCGGCGCACCCGGGTGCCCTCGCTTTCCAGGGCCGCGAACAGGGCATCCAACGCGGCCCCGTCACCCGAAACCACCGTCGAGGACGGCCCGTTGACCGCCGCCACCGACAAGCCCTCACCCCACTCGACGAACCGGCCGGCCACCACGTCGGCCGGCAACGCCACCGACACCATCCCGCCACCCCGCCCCGCCAACGCCAGAATCGCCTGACTCCGCAACGCCACCACCCGCGCCGCATCCGCCAACGACAACGCACCAGCGACACAAGCGGCAGCGATCTCACCCTGCGAATGACCCACCACCGCAGCCGGGGTAACGCCCCACGACTCCCACACCGCCGCCAACGACACCATCACCGCGAACAACACCGGCTGCACCACATCCACCCGATCCAGCTCCGGCGCACCCCCCACCCCCCGCACCACATCCACCAACGACCACCCCGTCAACGGGTCCAACACCTCCGCACACTCACCGAACCGCTCCGCGAACACCGGCGAGGAATCCAACAACCCCACCGCCATCCCCACCCACTGACCACCCTGACCGGGGAACACGAACACCGGCCTGGCGGCGCGGCCCTGGATGGTCCGGGTGCCCGTCGCGGTGTGGGGCGTGGGCTCGCCGGCGGCGAGCGCGGTGAGCCCGGCCAGGAGGTCGTCCCGGTCGCGGCCCACGACCACGGCCCGCTCGTCGAAGAGGGAACGGTGCCGGACGAGGGTGAGGCCGACGTCGGCGGCCGGCGTGCCGCCGGCCAGCACGGCGCGAAGCCGCTGGGCCTGGACGCGCAACGCGGCCTCGGAGCGGGCCGAGACGACCAGCGGAACGGCCGCCGGCTCGGGCTCGTTGACCGGCTCCGCCGCCTCGGCCTGCCCCGCCGACTCGACCGGCTCGGGCGCCTGGGCGATGACGACATGCGCGTTGGTGCCGCTCACGCCGAACGATGAGATCCCGGCGCGGCGCGGGCGGCCCGCGCCCGGCTCGGGCCACGGGCGGTTCTCGGTGAGCAGCTCGATGGCGCCCTCCGTCCAGTCCACCTGGGGCGTGGGCTCGTTCACATGCAGGGTCTTCGGCAGCACGCCGTTGCGCAGCGCCATCACCATCTTGATCACGCCGGCGACGCCGGCGGCGGCCTGGGTGTGGCCGATGTTCGACTTCAACGACCCCAGCCACAGCGGCCGTTCGTCGTCCCGCCCCTGCCCGTAGGTGGCGAGCAGCGCCTGGGCCTCGATCGGGTCGCCCAGCTTCGTTCCCGTGCCGTGCGCCTCGACGGCGTCCACCTCGGTGGGTGCCACGCCCGCGCTGCGCAACGCCTCCCGGATGACGCGCTGTTGGGAGGGGCCGTTCGGCGCGGTCAGCCCGTTGCTCGCGCCGTCCTGGTTGACCGCGCTGCCCTCGACGACGGCCAGGATGTGGTGCCCGGCGCGGCGGGCGGCGGAGAGCCGTTCGACGACGATGACGCCGACGCCCTCCGCCCAGCCGGTGCCGTCCGCCTCGGCGGAGAACGCCTTGCACCGCCCGTCGGGCGAAAGACCGCGCTGCCGGCTGAACTCGACGAACAGGGTCGGCGTCGCCATCAGGGCGGCGCCGCCGACCAGCGCGAGGTCGCACTCGCCGTCGCGCACGGAGCGCGCGGCCAGGTGCAGCGCGACCAGCGACGAGGAGCACGCCGTGTCCACGGTCACCGCGGAGCCTTCGAGCCCGAAGGCGTAGGCGAGGCGGCCGGAGATGACGCTGGCGGAGCCGCCGGTGAGGAGGTACCCCTCGTAGTCCTGCGGGGCGTCGGCGAGCAGCGCGGCATAGTCCTGGCCGTTGGCGCCGACGAAGACGCCGGTGCGGGAGCCGTGCAGCGCCACCGGGTCGATGCCGGCGCGCTCCAGCGCCTCCCAGGACGTCTCCAGCAGCAGCCGCTGCTGCGGGTCCATGCCGATGGCCTCGCGCGGGGAGATCCCGAAGAACTCGGCGTCGAACTGGTCGATGCCGTCCAGGAACCCGCCGTGCCGGGTGTAGGTCTTGCCGGTGCGCTCGGGGTCGGGGTCGTAGAGGCCGTCCAGGTCCCAGCCCCGGTCGGTGGGGAAGGTCGAGATGCCGTCGGTCCCGTCGGCGACCAGCCGCCACAGATCCTCGGGGGTGCTGACGCCGCCGGGGAAGCGGCAGGCCATGCCGACGATCACCACGGGGTCGTCGGTCGGGGCGACGGCGGGGACCGGCGCGGCGACGGCCACCTCGCCCTGGGTGCCGAGGAGTTCGGAGACGATCCGGGCGGCCATCACCTGGGGCGTCGGGTAGTCGAAGACGAGGGTGGCGGGCAGCCGCAGGCCGGTCTCCGCGTTGAGCCGGTTGCGCAGCTCGACGGCCATGAGGGAGTCGAAGCCCATCTCCTGGAAGGCGCGGCTCGCCTCCACCGCCTCCACGGAGCCGTGGCCCATCACGTCGGCGACCTGCCGGCCGACCAGGGCGAGGGCGAAGGTCTCGCGCTCGTCCGTGGGCATCCCGGCCAGCCGGTCGCGCAGGGTGCGTGCCGCGTCGGCGCCCCCGACGACCACGGCGCGCCGGGGCGCGCGAACCAGCGCCCGCAGCAGGGCCGGCACCTCGCCGGAGCGCCGGAGCGCGGCGAGGTCCAGCCGGGTCGGCACGACCACGGGGCGGTCCTGGCGCAGCGCGGCGTCGAAGAGGGCCAGCGCCTCCTCGGTGGGCAGCGCGGTCATGCCGCCGCGCGCCGCGCGCCTCAGGTCGGCGTCGCCGAGGTGTTCGGTGATGCCGCTGGCCTGCTGCCACAGGCCCCAGGCGAGCGAGCGGGCCGGAAGCCCCTGGGCGGCCCGCTGTTGGGCGAGGGCGTCCAGGAACGCGTTGGCCGCCGCGTAGCCGGCCTGGCCGGCGCCGCCGAAGGTCGCGGTCGCCGACGAGAACAGCACGAACGCCGCCAGCTCGGCTCCCCGGGTCAGCTCGTGGAGGTTGCGCGCGGCGTCCGCCTTGGGCCGCAGCACGGCGTCGATCCGGTCTGGCGTCTGGGCGGCGAACACGCCGTCGTCGACGACGCCGGCCGCGTGGACGACGGCCGTGAGCGGCGCCGACGCCGGGATCGCGGCCAACACGTCGGTTAGCGCCGCCCGGTCGGCGGCGTCACAGGCCACGATCTCGGCGGCCGCGCCCAACGCGGCGAGTTCGGCCGCGAGTTCGGCGGCGCCGTCGGCCTCGGGGCCGCGTCGGCTGGTGAGGAGGAGGCGGCGAACTCCGTGCCGGGCCACCAGATGGCGGGCGAGCAGCCCGCCGAGGGCGCCGGTGCCGCCGGTGATGAGAACGGTGCCCTCCGGGTCGAGTTCGGGGAACGACGCGTCGGGCGCGGCGGGCCGCGCCAGCCGGGGCACGAGGGCCCGGCCGGAGCGGACAGCGGCCTCGGGTTCGTCGGTGGCCAGCAGGGCGACCAGCGCACCGGCCGGAACCGGGCGCGCGGCGTCGGGCTCGTCGAGGTCGACCAGCACGATCCGGCCGGGGTTCTCGGTCCCCGCCGTGCGCAGTAGGCCGTGCACGGCCGCGCCGGGCAGGTCGGCCACGTGCTCCCCCGGGGCCGTCCCGACGGCGCCCCGGGTGACCACGACCAGCCGGGTCGCGGCGAACCGCTCGTCGCCGAGCCAGTCCTGGACCAGGCCCAGCGTCCGGTGCAGCGCGTCGCGCACCGCGTCCCCGCCGTCCGTCGCGGCCTGGCCGTCGGTCACGGTGAACGCGACCACGGCCGGTGCGGGCTCCTCGTTGTCGTCCAAGGCGGCGCGCAGCGCGTCGAGGTCGGCGTGGGTCGTCGTCGCGACGCCCCGCTCGGCCAGCGCGGCGGCGAGGTCGTGCCCACCCCGGTGGGCCAGGTCGTCGGCGAGGACGGCCCACCGGTTCGGGGTGGACTCGGCCTCCGCCAGCGGGAGTTGGGTCCACTCCACGTGGAACAGGCCCTGGTCGCCGCGCGGGCGCGCCGCGTCGAGCTGGTCGCCCGTGACCGCCCGCAGCAGCAGCGAGCCCACGGTGGCGACGGGCTGCCCGGAGGGCGCGGCGGCGGTGAGCCGCAGGGTGTCGGGGCCGGTGCGGGTCAGCCGCACCCGCAGCGCGGCGGCGCCCGAGGCGTGCAGCGCCACCCGCTCCCAGGTGAAGGGCAGCCGCGCCCGCGCCTCGCTGTCCCCGAGCAGCCCGCTCAGTCCGACGGCGTGCAGCGCGGCGTCCAGCAGCGCCGGGTGAACGGCGAACTCGCCCGTCTGGCGGGCGATCTCGGCCGGAAGCTCGACCTCGGCGAACACCTCGTCGCCGTCCCGCCACACGGCCCGCAGCCCCTGGAACGCCGGCCCGTAGTCGTGACCCTCGTCGGCGAGGCGGGTGTAGTAGCCGGCGATGGAAACGGCCGTCGCTCCGGCCGGCGGCCAGGAGTCGGCGACCTCGCCCTTCTCCCCGTCCTCGGCGAGCAGCGTGCCGGAGGCGTGCCGGACCCAGGGCTCCTCGTCGACCCGCGAGTGAACCCCGATCTCCCGCCGCCCGGACCCGTCGGGCCCGCCCACCACGACCTGTAGCTGAACGGCACCCTCCTCCGGCAGGATCAACGGCGCCTCAAGCGTCAACTCCTCGACGGTGGAGGCCCCGACCTGATCCCCCGCCCACACGGCCAGCTCCAGGAACGCCGTCCCCGGCAACAACACCGCATCCAGGATCGCGTGATCGACCAGCCACGGGTGCGAACGCCGCGACAGCCGGCCGGTCAACACCAGCCCGTCACCCTCGGCCAGATCAACCACCGCACCGAGCAGCGGATGCGCGGCGCTGCCCAGCCCGGCGGCGGAGGCATCACCCGTGGCGGCGGACTGCTCAAGCCAGTAGCGGTCCCGCTGGAAGGCATAGGTCGGCAGGTCGACGGTGCGGGCGCCGGAACCCTCGTAGAGCGTCTGCCAGTTGACGCTCCCGCCCGTCGTCCAGAGGGTGGCCACGGCCTTCACCGCCGTAGCGGGTTCGTCGCGGTCGCGGCGCAGCATCGGGACGCAGCCAGGGACGAGGGAGGAGAGGGCGGCGTCGGGGCCGACCTCGACGAAGCGCGATACGCCCAGCTCGGTCGCGGCCTGAACGCCGTCGTGGAACCGGACCGCTTCGCGGACATGCCGCACCCAGTACTCGGGGTCGGTGACATCCGAGACCATGGGGATGATCGGCTCGTTGAAGGTGACGTTCGCGAGGACCCGGCGGAAGTCGTCGAGCATCGGGTCCATGAGGGAGGAGTGGAAGGCGTGGCTGACCTTCAGCCGCTTGACCTTCTTGCCCTCGGCCTCGAAGCGGGCGGCGACCTCCAACACGGCCGCCTCTACGCCCGAAATGACCACGGCCTCCGGGCCGTTGACCGCAGCCAGCGACACACCCTCCACCAGGGCCTCGGCCACCTCGGCCTCGGACACCCCCAACGCGACCATCGCGCCGCCCGACGGCAACTGCCCCATCAACCGACCCCGCGCCGCCACCACCTTCGCGGCGTCCTCCAACGACCACACCCCCGCCACATGCGCAGCAGCCAACTCACCAATGGAGTGCCCGACCAGCGCATCCGGGGTCACACCCCAGGACTCCAACAGCCGGAACAGCGCCACCTCACACACGAAGATCGCCGGCTGCGCCCAGGCGGTGTCGTCCAACCGCTCCGCAGGTCCTTCGAACATCACCTCCCGCAACGCACCATCGAACGCCCCACACACCTCATCCAGGGCAGCGGCGAACACCGGGTAGGCGGCGGACAACTCCCGCCCCATCCCCACCCGCTGCGAACCCTGACCGGAGAACACAAAGCCCGTGCCGCCCACGACCGCAGCACCCCGCGCGACCTCGCGCCCGCCGACGAGCACCGCCCGGTGCTCGAACGCCGAACGCGTCGCGGCCAACGACCAGCCCACGTCCACCGGGTCCAGCCCGTCGGTGGCCTCCGCCAACCGCTCCAACTGCCCCTCCAACGCCTCCGGCGAACGCCCCGACACCACCCACGGCACCACCGGCAACGCCGACGGCACCGGCAACTCCCCAACCTCCGCCGGCGCCTCCTCCACAATCACATGCGCATTCGTCCCACTGATCCCAAACGACGACACACCCGCCCGACGAACCCCACCCTCCACAGGCGCCCACTCCCGCGCCTCCCGCAACAACTCCACCCCACCCGCAGCCCAATCCACCTGCGGCGACGGCTCCTCCACATGCAACGTCCGAGGCAAAACCCCCGCTCGCAACGCCATCACCATCTTGATCACACCCGCCACACCCGCAGCCGCCTGCGCATGACCGATGTTCGACTTCAACGACCCCAACCACAACGGCCGCTCCACCCCCCGCCCCCGCCCATACGTCGCCAACAACGCCTCCGCCTCGATCGGGTCGCCGAGGGGCGTGCCGGTGCCGTGGGCCTCCACCGCGTCGACGTCGGCGGGGGTGAGCCCGGCGGCGGCCAACGCGTCGCGGATGACGCGCTGTTGGGAGGGGCCGTTCGGCGCGGTGAAGCCGTTGGACGCGCCGTCCTGGTTGATGGCCGAGCCGTTGACGACGGCGAGCACGCGGTGGCCGTTGCGGCGGGCGTCGGAGAGCCGTTCGAGGAGGAGCAGGCCCGCGCCCTCGCCCCAGCCGGCGCCGTCGGCGGCGGCCGAGAAGGACTTGCAGCGGCCGTCGGGCGACAGGCCCCGTTGCCGGCTGAACTCGATGAAAGGGCCGGGCGTCGCCATCACGGTCACCCCGCCGGCCAGGGCGAGGGAGCACTCGCCGGCGCGCAGCGCCTGCACCGCCAGGTGCAGCGCGACCAGCGACGAGGAGCACGCCGTGTCGACCGTCACCGCCGGGCCGACGAGGCCGAGGTTGTAGGCGACGCGGCCGGTGGCGACGCTGCCGGCGCTGCCGTGCAGGAGGTAGCCCTCGAAGCCGTCCGGGATGTCGCGGATGCGCGAGCCGTAGTCGCCGTACATCAGGCCCGCGTACACCCCCACCGGGGTGTTCTTGACCGACTGCGGGACGATGCCGGCGCGTTCGAACGTCTCCCAGGCGATCTCCAGCAGCAGCCGCTGCTGGACGTCGACGGCGAGCGCCTCGCGGGGGCTCATGCCGAAGAACGCGGGGTCGAACTCGTCGGCGTCGTGCAGGAATCCGCCCTCGCGGACATAGCTCTTGCCGGGCTTGTCGGGGTCGGGGTCGAAGAGGCCGTCGAGGTCCCAGCCCCGGCCGGTGGGGAAGTCGCCCACGGCGTCGGTGCCTTCGGCGACCAGCCGCCACAGGTCCTCGGGCGAGCGGACGCCGCCGGGGTAGCGGCAGGCCATGCCGACGATCGCGACGGGCTCGCGGCTCCTGCTCTCCAGCTCTTCGAGGCGGTGGCGCGTCTGGTAGAGATCGGCCGTGACCTTCTTGAAGTACGAGAGAAGCTTCTCGTCGTTCTCCATTGCTGAATACCTCAATCAATCAGTCGGCGGGCGACGGCGGATCACTGGGCGTTGGAGCCGAATTGCTTGTCGACGAACGCGAACATCTCCTCCATGGAGGAGGCGCCGATTCCCTCGACGACGTCGGCGACACCGGTGGTCGATGCGCCGTCGTTCCCCTCCTCGTCCCAGACGGTGAGGAGGGTGCGCAGCCGGGTTCTGGCGGTCTCGCGCGCGAGCTTGTCGAGGGAGGTCGCGGTGAGGACGTCGCCGAGTCGGTCGATCTCCTTCAGGACGCGTTCCTCGGCGGAGAGCCCGCCGTCGACGATCTCCCGTTGCAGGTAGTCGGCGACGGCGCGCGGCGTCGGGTAGTCGAAGACGAGGGTGGCGGGGAGGCGGCGTCCGACCTCGGCGTTGAGGCGGTTGCGCAGGTCCACGGCGGTGAGTGAGTCGAAGCCGAGTTCCTTGAAGGCGGTCTCGCCGTCCACGCTCTCGGTGTCGCCACGGCCGAGGACGGTGGCGACATAGCTGGTGACGAGCCGGAGGAGTTCGGCTTCCTGTTCCTGGCGGCTCAGGGTGGCGAGCCGTTCGACGAGCCCGCCGCCGCCCTGGGGGGCCGCGCCGCCGGTCGCTGCGGCTCCGCGACGCGGTGCGAGCCGCACGAGCCCTCGGAAGAGGTGGGCGAGCGCCTCGCCCTGGGCGCGCAGCGCCCCGGTGTCGAGCCGCATGGGCAGCAGCCAGGGCTCGGGCACGGCGAGGGAGGTGTCCAGCAGGGCCAACGCCTCGTCGGTGGCGAGCGCGGCCATGCCGGCCCGGGCCATGCGCTGGTGGTCGGCCTCGGTGAGGTGGCCGGTGATGCCGCTGGCCTGCGCCCACAGCCCCCAGGAGAGGGTGAGCGCGGGGAGGCCCCGGGCGTGGCGGTGGCGGGCGAGCGCGTCGAGGAACGCGTTGGCCGCCGCGTAGTTGCCCTGCCCCGCGCCGCCCAGGGTGGCGGCGGCGGACGAGAACATGACGAACGCGGAGAGGTCGAGGTGCGCGGTGAGTTCGTGCAGGTGCCAGGCCGCGTCGACCTTGGGGCGCAGCACGGCGGAGGTGCGGTCGGGGGTGAGCGAGCCGATGACGCCGTCGTCGGCAAGGCCGGCGGCGTGGACGACGGCGGTCAGCGGGTGCCGTTCGGGGACGGTGGACAGCAGCCGGGCGGTGGCGTCGCGGTCCGCGATGTCGCAGGCGGCGACGGTGACCTCGGCACCGGACTCGGCGAGTTCGGCGACGAGTTCCGCGACGCCGGGGGCTTCGTTGCCGCGCCGGCCGGCGAGCAGCAGGTGGCGCACGCCGTGGGCGCGGACGAGGTGCCGGGCGAGCAGCCCGCCGAGGACGCCCGTGCCGCCGGTGAGCAGGACGGTGCCCTCGGGGTCGAACCGCACCGGGTCCAGGGCCGGTTCGGCCGGGACGCGGGCGATCCTCGGGACGAGGACGGTGCCGTCGCCGGTGAGCGCGGCCGCCGGCTCGCCCGAGGCGAGCACGCCGGGCAGCCCGTTCCACTGCTGGTTGGGGCCGGGTCCGGGGTCGACGAGGACGATCCGGCCCGGGTTCTCGGTCTGGGCGGACTTGAGCAGCCCCCAGGCGGCGCCGCCGGCGAGGCCGGCCGTCGGGTCGTCGGCGTGTTCCGTCGCCTCGCCGGGGCAGGCGACGACGAGCCGGGAGTCCTCGAACCGGCCGTCGGAGAGCCAGTCCTGGACCGCCGCGAGGGCGCGCAGGACGGCGGCGTGGGTGCGCGCCACCGCGTCTCCGCCGTCGGCGGGCGGCAGGGGCAGGGGGAGGACGACGATGTCGGGGACCGCCGCGCCGGCGTCGACGGCGGACCGCAGGTCGGCGAGGTCGGGGTGGTGCGCGGCGACGGGTCGGGCGAGGGCCGCTTCGAGCCGTTCCCGCGCGGCGGGGTCGTCGCCGGTGATGACGGCCCAGGTGAGGGAGGCGTCGTCGGCGGGCGCCGGGTGGGGCAGCGGCACCCATTCGACGCGGAACAGCGACTCGTGGTGGGTGACCCGGCGGGCGCCGCCGAGCACGTCGGGCGCCAGGGTGCGCCACATCATCTGGGCGGCGCCGGCGACGGGTGCCCCGGCGGCGTCGGCGACATGCAGGGCCACGGTGTCGGGGCCGGTCCTGGCCAGGCGGACCCGCAGGCTGTCGGCGCCCGCCGCGTGGACGGTCACGCCGTTCCAGGCGAAGGGCAGCACGGGTTCGGCGGCGCCGTCCAGGGCGACGACCATCGCGGCGTGCAGGGACGCGTCGAGCAGCGCCGGGTGCAGCACATAGCGCGGGGCGTCGGCGCGGTCCTCCTCGGGGAGGGCGACCTCGGCGAAGACGTCGTCGCCACGCCGCCAGGCGCGGCGGAGGCCCTGGAAGACGGGGCCGTACTCGTAGCCGAGGTCGAGGAAGCGGTCGTAGACGCCGGCCACATCGAGTTCCTCGGCGTCGGCGGGCGGCCAACTACCCACGTCGACCACGGTGTTGGCCTCGGCGTCGGTGTTGGCGCCGGTGTCGGCGATGAGCGAGCCGGCGGCGTGCCGGGTCCAGGCGGACGGCTCCTCGTCGCCGGCGGGCCGCGCGTGGATGTGCAGCTCGCGCCGCCCTTCGCCGTCCAACCGGCCGACGGTGACCTGGAGTTGCACCGCGTCGTCCGGCGACAGCAGGAGTGGGGTGGCGAGGGTCAGTTCCTCCAGCCGTTCGGCGCCGACCTCGTCGCCGGCGCGGACGGCGAGTTCCACGAAGGCCGTGCCGGGCAGCAGCACCTGCCCGTTCACCGCGTGGTCCGCGAGCCAGGGGTGGGTGCGCAGGGACAGCCGGCCGGTGAACACGACGCCGGCGTCGTCGGCGAGTTCGACGGCCGCGCCGAGCAACGGGTGCCCGGCGGTCGCGAGGCCGGCGGCCGACAGGTCGCGCGGCGCGTCCTGCCCGGGCTCCAGCCAGTAGCGGTTGCGCTGGAACGGGTAGGTGGGCAGGTCGACGGGGCGTGCGGGGGTGTCGGCGAAGACGGCCCGCCAGTCCACGGGCACGCCCTGGACGTGGAGTTCGGCGGCGGAGAGCAGCAGCCGGTCGAGGCCGCCCTCGTCCCGCCGCAGCGAACCCACCGTCACGGTGCTGACGCCGGTGTCCTCGAACGTCTCCTGGAGCCCGACCGCGAGCACGGGGTGCGGGCTGATCTCCACGAAGGTGGCGTGCCCGTCGGACAGGAGCGCGCGCACAGTCTCCTCGAAGCGGACGGTGCCCCGCAGATTGGTGTACCAGTAGCCGGCGTTCAGTTCGCTGGTGTCGATCGGGCCGCCGGTCACCGTGGAGTAGAACGGGACCCTGGACGTCCTCGGCTCGATCGGCGCGAGCAGCCGCGCCAACTCCTCCTCGATCGCCTCCACATGAGCCGAGTGCGAGGCATAGTCCACCGGAACCCGACGCACCCGGGTGCCCTCCTCCTGGAGGGTGGCGACCAGCGCGTCCAGCGGGGCGACATCGCCGGAGACGACCGTCGAGGTCGGCCCGTTGACCGCCGCCACCGACAAGCCCTGGCCCCACTCGCCAAACCGCCCCGCGATCTCGTCGGCCGGCAGCGCCACGGACGCCATCCCTCCGCGCCCCGCCAACGCCAGAATCGCCTGACTCCGCAACGCCACCACCCGCGCCGCATCCGCCAACGACAACGCACCAGCGACACAAGCGGCAGCGATCTCACCCTGCGAATGACCCACCACCGCAGCCGGGGTGACGCCCCACGACTCCCACACCGCCGCCAACGACACCATCACCGCGAACAACACCGGCTGCACCACATCCACCCGATCCAGCTCCGGGCAACCCTCCACCCCCCGCACCACATCCACCAACGACCACCCCGTCAACGGGTCCAAAGCCGCCGCACACTCGGCGAACCGCTCCGCGAACACCGGCGAGGAATCCAACAACCCCACCGCCATCCCCACCCACTGACCACCCTGACCGGGAAAGACAAACACCGGGCGGGAGGCGGAGGCGCGGGGCGCCAGCGCGCCGCCGGTCACCAGGTGGGACGCGGGCTGGCCGTCCGCCAGAGCCTCAAGTCCGGCGCGCAGGACGTCCGTTGTCGGGCCGACGACGACCGCCCGGTGGTCGAAGGCCGTGCGCGTCGTGGCGAGGGACCAGCCGATGTCGGCGGCGGTGTGGTCGGGCGCGCGGTCGAGGTGGGCGAGGAGCCTGCGGGCCTGCTCGGCGAGGGCCGCCTCGGAGTGGGCCGACAGCAGCCAGGGGCGGGGCGTCGTGTCATCGGCTGGTTCGGCCGCCGGCTCCGCCGGCTCCGGCGGCTCAGGCGCCTCCTCGACGATGAGATGGGCGTTGGTGCCGCTGGCCCCGAACGAGGACACCGCCGCCCGGCGCGGCTCCTCGCCACGCGGCCAGGGCCGGGCGTCGTCGAGGAGGCGAACCGTCCCCGAAGACCAGTCGACCTTGGGCGTGGGCTCCTCGACGTGCAGGGTCCTGGGCAGGGCCTCGTTGCGCAGCGCCATCACCATCTTGATGACCCCGCCGACGCCGGCAGCGGCCTGGGTGTGGCCGATGTTCGACTTCAACGACCCCAGCCACAGCGGCCGTTCACCGTCCCGCTCCCGCCCGTAGGTGGCGAGCAACGCCTGGGCCTCGATCGGGTCGCCCAGGGGTGTGCCGGTGCCGTGCGCCTCGACGGCGTCCACCTCGGCGGGCGTCAGGCCGGCGTTGGCGAGGGCCTGCCGGATGACGCGCTGCTGGGACGGGCCGTTCGGCGCGGTCAGCCCGTTGCTCGCGCCGTCCTGGTTGATCGCGCTGCCCCGCACCACGGCGAGCACCGGGTGCCCGTTGCGCCGCGCGTCGGACAGCCGCTCCACGACGACCATGCCGACGCCCTCCGCCCAGCCGGTGCCGTCCGCGTCGGCGGAGAACGCCTTGCACCGCCCGTCGGGCGACAGCGCCCGCAGCCGGCTGAACTCGACGAAGGTGTTCGGCGTGGTCATGGCGACGACGCCGCCCGCGAGGGCGAGTTCACACTCGCCGGACCGCAGCGCCTGCGCCGCCAGGTGCAGCGCCACCAGCGACGACGAGCACGCCGTGTCCACGGTCACCGCCGGGCCCTCAAGCCCGAAGGTGTAGGACAGCCGGCCCGACATCACGCTGGCCGCGTTGCCGGTCATCAGATAGCCGTCGTAGTCCTCCGGGCGCCCCGTCAACAGGTCCGGGTAGTCCTGCCCGTTGGAGCCGACAAAGACCCCGGTGCGCGAGCCGCGCAGCGCGGCCGGGTCGAGGCCGGCCCGCTCGAACGCCTCCCAGGTCGTCTCCAGCAGCAGGCGCTGCTGCGGGTCGAGGGAACGGGCCTCGCGGCGCGAGATGCCGAAGAACTCCTCGTCGAACAGGGGGAGTTCGGGCAGGAAGCCGCCCTCCCTGGTGTAGCTCTTGCCGGGCGTGTCCGGGTCGGGGTCGTAGAGTCCTTCGAGGTCCCACCCCCGGTCGGCGGGGAAGGTGGAGACGGCGTCGGTGCCCTCGGCCACCAGCCGCCACAGCGCCTCGGGCGAGTCGACCCCGCCCGGGTAGCGGCAGGCCATGCCGACGATGGCGATCGGCTCGTCGGCGGCCGGCGCGGTCGCGGCGGCGACGGCGCCCGGGGCATCCCCTGGGGCGCCCTCCTGCCCCAGATCCAGCAGGTGGGCGGCGAGGACGAGCGGGGTCGGATAGTCGAAGACGAGCGTGGTCGGCAGCTCCACGCCGGTCACCGTGCGCAGGCGGTCCCGCAGCTCCACGGCGGCCAGCGAGTCGAAGCCGACGTCCTTGAAGGCGCGTTCGTCCGCCACGGCGTCCGTCGAGCCGTACCCCAGAACGGTGGCGACCTCGCGGCGCACGACGTCGAGCACGAAGGCGAACCGCTCGGCGTCCGGCCGCTCGGCGACGGCGCGCTGCCAGTGCGAGACCTCGCCCCGTTCCGGGCCGCTGGCCCGCGCCTCGGCCAGCGCGCCGAGCACCGGCCGGTGCCGGGTGGCGGTGAACTCGGGCAGGAACCCGTCCCAGTCGATGTCGGCCACGACCAGCCCGGGTTCGGCGCCCTCCGCCACGGCCCCGGCCAGGGCGTGGAACGCCGCCGCCGGATCGAGCGCCGCGATGCCCCGGCCGTGGCGCGGTCCCTCGACCCCGGTGTTCCAGGGGCCCCAGGCGATCACCGTGCCGGACAGGCCGCGCGCCCGCCGCCGTTCGACCAGCGCGTGGAGCGCGGTGTCCAGGACGGCCTGCGCGCCCCAGCCGGGCGATCCCACGACCCCGACGAGGGAGCCGAACACCACGAACCTGGTGGCGGGGTCGTCGATCAACGCGTCCAGGTGGGCGGCGCCCACGACGCCCGGCGCGGCCTCGGACCGCAGCTGGTCCCCGTCCGCGTCAACGAGCTGCGGGCCCGCTGCGGCCTCCGAACCGGCCAGGTGCAGCACGGCGTTCAGCCCCGCGCCCCCGAGGTCGGCGAGCACCCGGGCGAGCGCCGCCCGGTCGGTGACATCGCAGGACAGAACGGTGGTGGGCACCCCGTCGGCCGTCAGCGACTCCGCCAACTCGGCGGCGCCCGGCGCCTCCGGGCCACGGCGGGACAGCAGCACCAGCCGCTCGGCGCCGTTGGCCGCCGCCCAGCGGGCCGCGCGGCTACCGAGCGCGCCGGTGCCGCCGGTGATCAGCACCGTGCCGCTCGGCGCCCAGCTCGCTCCCGAGGAGCCCGGCAGGGGGGCCCGCACCAGGCGCCGCGCCAGCACCGTCGATCCGCGCACGGCCGTCTCGTCCTCGCCGCCCGCGCCCCGCGCGGCGTCGCCGAGGATGTCAACGAGCAGCTCGGCGGCCTCGGCCGAGGCGGCGGCCTCGCCGCCCGGCAGATCGATCATCCCGCCCCAGCGCTGCGGCTCCTCTACGGCGGCGACCCGGCCGAGGCCCCAGAGCCGGGCGGCTCCGGCCGGCCCCTCCTCGTCGAGGCCCGTCCGCACGGCGCCGCGCGTCACGCACCAGACCGGCGCGTCGACCGCCGCGTCGGAGAGCGCCTGCCACAGGGCCAGGGCGTCCGACACGTCGTCGGACGGCCCGTCCAGCAGGGACAGCACGCCGGATGGCGGCTCGTCGCCGGCCAACTCCGCTATGGCGGCGGCCAGTTGCGCACGCTGCGGCCCGGCCGCGACGAGGCGGCGGACCTCCGCACCCCGCGCGGTCAGGGCGGCCTCCACCGCATCAGCGACCTCCGCCCACCCGGCGGCGTCGCGCTCGGGTCGAACGGCGAGCAGCCAGGTCCCCGGCAGGTCAACGGGGGCGAGACCGCCGACCTCGTGCCACTCGACGCGGTAGCCCGACTCCACCGGAGAGGAACGCTCGACGGTCACCCCGCCACCGCCGCGCCAGGCGTGGGCGACATCCGAGACAAGCCAGTAGCGGTCCCGCTGGAAGGCATAGGTCGGCAGGTCAACGGCACGGGCGCCGGAACCGTCGTAGAGCGCCGGCCAGTTGATGTCGCCACCCGTGATCCACAGGCGCGCGAGGGCGGTGACGGCGGTCGCGGGTTCCTCGCGGTCGCGGCGCAGCATCGGGACACAGCCCGGGACCAGGGAGGACAGGGCGGCGTCGGGGCCGACCTCGACAAAGCGGGTCACGCCCAGCTCGGTGGCGGCCTGAACGCCGTCGTGGAAGCGGACCGCATCGCGGACATGCCGCACCCAGTACTCCGGGTTGGTCACGTCCGAGACCATCGGGACGGCCGGCTCGTTGAAGGTGACGCTCGCGAGGACCCGGCGGAAGTCGTCCAGCATCGGGTCCATCAGGGAGGAGTGGAAGGCGTGGCTGACCTTCAGCCGCTTGACCTTCTTCCCCTCGGCCTCAAAGCGGGCGGCCACCTCCAGCACGGCCGCCTCGGCGCCCGAAATGACCACGGCCTCGGGGCCGTTGACGGCGGCGAGCGAGACCTCATCGGACAGCAGATCCACCACCTCGGCCTCCGGCACGCCCAGCGCGACCATCGCGCCGCCGGCAGGCAGCTGGCCCATCAACCGGCCCCGCGCCGCCACGATCCTGGCGGCGTCCTCCAGCGACCACACCCCCGCCACATGCGCGGCGGCCAACTCGCCGATCGAGTGGCCGACCAGCGCATCCGGGGTCACGCCCCAGGACTCCAACAGCCGGAACAGCGCCACCTCACACGCGAAAATCGCCGGCTGCGCCCAGGCGGTGTCGTCCAACCGCTCCGCCGGGCCCTCGAACATCACCTCCCGCAACGGCCCCTCGAAAGCCCCACACACCTCATCCAGGGCAGCGGCGAACACCGGATAGGCGGCGGACAACTCCCGCCCCATCCCCACCCGTTGCGAACCCTGACCCGAGAACACAAAGCCCGTGCCGCCAGCAACCGCCACGCCCCGCGCGACCTCGCGCCCGCCGACGAGCACCGCCCGGTGCTCGAACGCCGAACGCGTCGCGGCCAACGACCAGCCCACGTCCACCGGGTCCAGCCCGTCGGTGGCCTCCGCCAACCGCTCCAACTGCCCGTCCAACGCCTCCGGCGACCGCCCCGACACCACCCACGGCACCACCGGCAGCGCCGACGGCGCAGGCAACGCCTCCTCCGCCGGCGCCTCCTCGACGATCACATGCGCGTTGGTGCCGCTCGCCCCGAACGCCGACACCCCGGCCCGCCGGACCCGGCCCTCCTGCGGGGCCCACTCCCGCGACTCCCGCAACAGCTCCACCGCACCCGAACCCCAGTCCACCTGCGGCGTCGGCTCCGCCACATGCAGCGTTCGAGGAAGCACCCCGGCCCGCAGCGCCATCACCATCTTGATGACCCCGCCGACGCCGGCGGCGGCCTGGGTGTGGCCGATGTTCGACTTCAACGACCCCAGCCACAGCGGCCGTTCGCCGTCCCGCCCCTGCCCGTACGTGGCCAACAGCGCCTGCGCCTCGATCGGGTCACCCAACCGGGTCCCGGTCCCGTGCGCCTCCACCGCATCCACATCGGCGGCCGACAACCCCGCACTCTCCAACGCCGCCCGAATCACCCGCTGCTGCGACGGACCGTTCGGCGCCGTCAGCCCGTTGCTCGCACCGTCCTGGTTGACCGCACTGCCCCGCACCACCGCCAACACCCGATGCCCCAACCGACGGGCATCCGAAAGCCGCTCCACCACCAACACCCCGACACCCTCGGCCCACCCCGTGCCGTCCGCGTCCGCCGAGAACGCCCGGCACCGACCATCGGGCGAAAGACCACGCTGCCGACTGAACTCCAGGAACTCGCCGGGCGCCGACATCACGGAGACCGCCCCGACCAGCGCCTTGTCGCACTCGCCGGCGCGCAGCGCCTGCGCCGCCAGGTGGAGCGCGACCAGCGAGGACGAGCAGGCGGTGTCCAGGGTCACCGCAGGGCCCTCAAGGCCGAAGGTGTAGGAGATCCGGCCGGAGAGGAAGCTCGCGATGTTGCCGGTGAGGAGGTAGCCCTCGTAGCCCTGGGGCGCCTCGTGGAGCGCGAGGTAGTCCTGGTTGGTGAAGCCGGCGAAGACGCCGGTGCGGGTCTCGCGCAGGGCGTGCGGGTCGATGCCGGCCCGTTCCACCGCCTCCCAGCAGGTCTCCAGCAGCAGCCGCTGCTGCGGGTCCATCGCCAGCGCCTCACGCGGCGAGATCCCGAAGAACCCCGCGTCGAACTCGGCCGCCTCGTACAGGAACCCGCCCTCCCGGGCATAGCTCCTGCCCGGCTTCTCCGGGTCCGGGTCATAGAGCCCGTCCAGGTCCCAGCCCCGGTCCTTCGGGAACTCCGAGATGGCGTCCGCACCGTCGGCGACCAGCCGCCACAGATCCTCGGGCGAGCGGACGCCGCCGGGGTAGCGGCAGGCCATGCCGACGATCGCGATCGGCTCGGTGTCCTCCAACGCCTTGACGCGGCGCCGGAGTTGTTCGTTCTCCTTCACCGAGTTGCGCAGTGCGGCGACGATGTCTTCGGTCGATGCAGCCACTTGTCCGGCCCCTTCGCAGTGCCGTGGAGGTTCTAGTCCTGGCGGGACGCGATCCTGACGAGTTCTTCGATGTCCATGGCGTCGACCTCTGCCTCAAGGTCCTCGCCGTCGTGCGGGTCGGCCGCGTGGGTGTCGCCCGGGGCGGCCGACTCCTCTCGCGTCTGGGCGGCGGCCAGCGCACGGAGTTGGTCGAGCAGACCCACCTCGCGGAGCCGGCCCAGCGGGATGACGCTGATCAGTTCCCTGACGGAGGTCTCGTCCTCGCCCGGGTCCGCCGGGTGCGGGTGGCCGTTGCCGGCCGTCGCCGCCCCGGGCAGGAGTTGGCCGCGCAGGTGGTCCGCGAGCTTGGCGGGGGTCGGGAAGTCGAAGACCAGCGTGGCGGGCAGGGCGAGCCCGGTGGCCGTCCTGAGCCGGTTGCGCAGCTCGACGGCGGTCAGCGAGTCGAACCCGATCTCCCGCAGCGCGCGTTCGGCCCGGATGCCGGCGCCCGAGGCGTGCCCGAGGACCGCCGCCACCTCCGAGGTGACCAGGTCCAGGACCCGTTTCCGCTGCTGCGCCGGCGGGAGTCCGGCGAGCGTCGCGGCCAGCTGGGGACGCTGCTCCGGCGTGTCCGGCGCGGTGGTGTCGTCGCGCAGCGCGCGGGCCTCGGGCAGGTCGCCCAGGAAGGCGCTGGCGCGGCGCAGGGTGAAGGCGGGCAGGAAGAGTTTCCAGTCCATGGCCGCGACGGTCAGGGTGGCGCGGCGCTCGGCGACGGCCTGCGCCACGGCCGCGACCGCGAGGTCGGGGTCCATGGTGAGGACGCCGCTGCGGTCGAGTTGGCGACGCCTGTCGTCGGCGAGCATCCCTCCGCTGCCCCAGGAGCCCCAGGCGACGGAGGTGGCGGGCCGGCCCTGGTCGCGCCGCCGGTGGGCCAGCGCGTCGAGGTAGGCGTTGCCGGCCGCGTACGATCCCTGCTCGCCGCTGCCCCAGACGCCGGCGACGGAGGAGAACAGCACGAACGCCTCCAGCTGGGCGTCGTCGACCAGTTCGTCGAGGTGCCGGGCGCCGATCACCTTGGTGGCGAGGGCGGCGGCGAAGTCGTCGGGGGTGGTGGCGGTGAGCGGGACGTAGTCGACGGCGCCCGCCGTGTGGACCACGCCACGCACCGGCCCGTGGGTCTCGGCCTCGCGGATCAGCGCGGCCACCTGGTCCCGGTCGGTCACGTCGCAGGCGGTGATCGTCACGCCGGCGCCCAACGCCTCCAGTTCGGCGGCGAGTTCGGGGGCGCCGGGCGCTTCGGGGCCGCTGCGGCTGGCCAGCACCAGGTGGTCGGCGCCGGCGCCCGCCGCCCATCGGGCCATCCGGGCGCCGAGCGAGCCGGTGCCGCCGGTGACGAGCACGGTCCCGCTGGGCCGCCAGGTCGGTGTGGCGGTGTCGTACCGTTCGGCGCGGGCGAGGCGGCGGGCGAGGAGCCCGGACGGGCGGACGGCGAGCTGGTCCTCGCCCGTCGCGCCGGACAGGGCGAGCAGCAGCCGGTCGACGGCCGCCGGGGTCGGCTCCGCCGGCAGGTCCACCAGGCCGCCCCAGCGCTGGGGTTGCTCCAGCGCCGCGACATAGCCGAGGCCCCAGACCAGCGCGCCGTCCGGGTCGGCGGCCCCGCCGTCGCCGGCCGCGACGGCGAGCCGGGTGGCGCCCCACAGGGGCGCCTCGACGTCGAGGTCGGCGAGGGCCTGGACGAGGCTCAGGGTCGCGGTGAGCCCCGTGGTCGCGCCGGGGTGTCGGGGGTCGGGGGCGGTGTCGAGGGAGAGCAGGGAGACGATGCCGGCGACGGGGGTGGCGGTCGCGTCGCGCACGGCCTCGGCCAGGGCCGCCCGGTCGCCGGGCGGTGCGGTCAGCACGAGGTGGTGAACGTCGGCCCCGCATCCCGCGAGGCCGTCCAGGACGGCCGTTGCCCAGGGATCGTCCTGGTCGGCGGCGACGCACACCAGCCAACGGCCCGTGGGGCGAGCCGGGTTGGCGGAGGTGACGGGCTGCCAGCCGGTGCGGTAGCGCCAGCCGTCGAGCCGGCCCTGGTCCTGTCGGCGGCGGCGCCAGGCGGCGAGGGCGGGCAGCACCGCGCCCAGCGGCTCCGCCAGCGCCTCGTCCGCGACGGACGCGGCCAGGGCCTCGGGGTCGCCGTGCTCCACGGCGCGCCAGAAGTCGTCGTCGACCGGATCGCCGGCGGCGACCGGTTGCCCCTGCGGCTCGGGCCGGGTGGTCAGCCAGTAGCGTTCGCGTTGGAAGGCGTAGGTGGGGAGGGCGACGCGGGGTTCGGGTCCTTCGCCGAGGACGGCGGCCCAGTCGACGGCGACGCCCCTGACATACAGCTCCGCCGCCGAGTTGAGCACCCGCCGCAGCCCGCCGTCGTTCCTGCGGAGCGTTCCGATGCCGGCCACCTCGACGCCGGCGTCCTCGGCGGTCTCCTGGAGCCCGACCGCGAGCACGGGGTGCGGGCTGGACTCGACGAACACTCGGAAGCCGTCGGCCAACAGCGCGCGCACGGTCTCCTCGAATCGGACGGTGCCGCGCAGATTGGTATACCAGTACCCGGCGTTCAGCTCCGTCGTGTCGATCGGGCCGCCGGTGACCGTGGAGTAGAACGGGACCTTCGACGTCCTCGGCTCGATCGGCGCGAGCAGCCGCGCCAACTCTTCCTCGATCGCCTCCACATGGGCCGAGTGCGAGGCATAGTCCACCGGGACCCGGCGCACCCGCACGCCCTCGCCCGAGAGGTTGAACAGCATGGCCTCCAGGTCGTCCTCGTCGCCCGAGACGACCGTCGAGGTCGGCCCGTTGACCGCCGCCACCGACAGGCCCTGGCCCCACTCGGCGAACCGCCCGGCCACCACGTCGGCCGGCAGCGCCACGGACGCCATTCCGCCCCGCCCGGCCAGCGCGAGGATCGCCTGACTCCGCAACGCCACCACCCGCGCCGCATCCGCCAACGACAACGCACCAGCGACACAGGCGGCAGCGATCTCACCCTGCGAATGACCCACCACGGCGGCCGGCACCACGCCCAGCGACTCCCACACCGCCGCCAACGACACCATCACCGCGAACAACACCGGCTGCACCACATCCACCCGATCCAGCTCCGGGCAACCGTCCACCCCCCGCACCACGTCGAGAAGCGACCACCCCGTCAGCGGGTCCAGCGCCGCCGCACAGTCGGCGAACCGCTCGGCGAACACCGGCGAGGAATCCAACAGCTCCACCGCCATCCCCACCCACTGACCACCCTGGCCGGGGAAGACGAAGACGGGTCGGCGGGACTCCGCCGCGTCCGTGGCGCCGAGGACCACGTCCGGGTGGGGCTCGCCGTGCGCGATGGCGGCCGTGCCGCCGAGCAGTCCGGCGCGGTCGGCGCCGAGGACCACGGCGCGGTACTCGAAGGCGGTGCGGGACTCCAGCAACGCCCGGGCGACCGCCCGGACCGGCGCCTCGCCCACCGAGGCGCCCAGCCGTTGCGCCTGGGCGCGCAGGCCGGCCTCGGTCCGCGCGGAGATCAGCCAGGGCACCAGGCCGTCGGGGCTCCCGGCCGCCTCGGCGCCGGCGCCGGTATCGGTGTCGGCTTCCGGAGCGGCGGGGACCTCGGCGGGCGCCTCGATGATGACGTGCGCGTTGGTGCCGCTGATTCCGAACGAGGAGACCGCCGCCCGGCGCGGGCCGCCGTTCTCCGGCTCGGGCCAGGGTCGTTCCTCGGTGAGCAGCCGGACCGTCCCCGAAGACCAGTCGACCTGCGGGGTCGGCTCGTCGGCGTGCAGCGTCCTGGGCAGCACGCCGTCGCGCAGCGCCATCACCGTCTTGATGACCCCGCCGACGCCGGCGGCGGCCTGGGTGTGGCCGATGTTCGACTTCAACGACCCCAGCCACAGCGGCCGTTCACCGTCCCGCTCCCGCCCGTAGGTCGCCAACAGCGCCTGCGCCTCGATCGGGTCGCCCAGCCGCGTTCCCGTGCCGTGTGCCTCCACCAGGTCCACGTCGGCGGGGCCGAGCCCGGCGGCGGACAGGGCGCGGCGGATGACGCGCTGCTGGGACGGGCCGTTCGGGGCGGTCAGCCCGTTGCTCGCGCCGTCCTGGTTGACCGCGCTGCCCCGCACCACGGCGAGCACGGGGTGCCCGTTGCGCCGCGCGTCGGACAGCCGCTCCACCAGCAGGACGCCCACGCCCTCGCCCCAGCCGGTGCCGTCCGCGTCGGCGGAGAACGCCTTGCACCGCCCGTCGGGCGAAAGACCGCGCTGCCGGCTGAACTCCACGAAGGTGCCGGGCGTCGACATCACGGTGGCGCCGCCGGCGAGCGCCAGGTCGCACTCGCCGCCGCGCAGCGCCTGCGCCGCCAGGTGCAGCGCCACCAGCGACGACGAGCACGCCGTGTCCACCGTCACCGCCGGGCCCTCAAGGCCGAGCGTGTAGGCGATCCGCCCGGAGAAGACGCTGCCGGTGTTGCCCGTCAACAGCACGCCCTCAAGCTGCTCGGGCATCCGCTCCAGCGGCGGCGCGTAGTCGTGGTACATGTTCCCGGCGAAGACCCCGACGTTCGCGCCGCGCAGCGTCCCCGGGTCGATGCCGGCGGCCTCGACGGCCTCCCAGGACGTCTCCAGCAACAGCCGCTGCTGCGGGTCCATCGCCAGCGCCTCACGCGGCGAGATCCCGAAGAACGCGGCGTCGAACTCGGCCGCCTCGTGCAGGAACCCGCCCTCCCTGGCGTAGCTGGTGCCCTGCCGGTCGGGGTCCGGGTCGTAGAGCCGCTCGATGTCCCAGCCCCGGTCGGCGGGGAAGAAGGAGATGCCGTCGGTGCCGGACCGCACCAGCCGCCACAGCTCCTCGGGCGTGCTGACGCCGCCGGGGTAGCGGCAGGCCATGCCGACGATCGCGATCGGCTCCTCGCCGTCCACGGGTCCCGCCGCCGCCCGCGTCGTCGCGGCGTCGGGCGCGCCCAGCGCCTCGGCCTCCAGGAACGCGGCGAGCGCGGCGGGCGTCGGGTAGTCGAAGAGGAGCGTCGCCGGCAGCCGCAGCCCGGTCGCCGCGTTCAGCCCGTTGCGCAGCTCCACGGCCGCCAGCGAGTCGAAGCCGATGGCCTTGAACGGCCGGCTCGGGTCGATCGCCTGCGCGGAGGCGTGCCCCAGCACCAACGCGGCCTGCTCGCCGATGAGTTGCCGCACCACCCGCTCGCGTTCCTCGGCCCCGAGGCCGGCGATCCGGTCGTGCAGCGCCCCGCCCCGCTCCGCCGCCGAAGCGGCGACGCGCCGGGCCGGCGCCCGCACCAGGCCGCGCAGCAGCGCCGGCACGCCGTCCGAGGCGGCGTGCGCGCGGACCGCCGCGGCGTCGAGCCGCAGCGGCACGAGCAGCGCGTCGCCGTGCGCCAGCGCGGAGTCGAAGAGCGCCAGGCCCTCGTCCTCGGTGAGGCTGGCCACGCCGGCCCGCGCCATGCGCGCCAGGTCGGCGCCGTCCAGGCGCTCCGCCATGCCGCCGCTCTGGTCCCACAGCCCCCAGGCGAGGGCCTGCGCCGGCAGTCCCTCGGCGCGCCGCCGGGCGGCGAGGGCGTCGAGGAACGTGTTGGCCGCCGCGTAGTTGCCCTGCCCGGCGGCGCCCACCAGGCCGGAGATGGAGGAGAACAGCACGAAGGCCGACAGGTCGAGGTCGCGCGTCAGCTCGTGCAGGTGCCAGGCCGCGTCCAGCTTGGGGCTGAGCACGCGGTCGAGCCGCTCCGGGGTCAGGGCCCCCAGCACGCCGTCGTCGAGGAGGCCGGCGGTGTGCACGACGGCGGTCAGCGGCCGTTCCTCCGGCACGGCCGCGAGCAGCGCGGCGGCCTGCGCCCGGTCCGCCACGTCGCACGCCTCGATCCGCACCTCGGCGCCCAACGCGGTCAGCTCGTCCGCGAGTTCGGCCGCGCCCTCGGCGGCGGCGCCGCGCCGGCTGGTGAGCAGCAGGGAACGCACCCCGTGGCGCGTGACGAGATGCCGGGCGAGCAGGCTGCCGATCCGCCCGAAGGCCCCGGTGAGCAGGACCGTGCCGGACGGGTCGAACCGCCGCACGGCCTCGGCGCTGTCGGCCGCCGCCTCGGGGGCCGGAACGGGAACGCGGGCCAGCCTCGGGACGCGCACCGCGCCGTCCCTGAGCGCGAGTTGGGGTTCACCGGTCGCGACCGCCGCGAGGACCGCCGCGTCGCTGGACGGGCTGCCGTCCGTGTCCACGAGCCCGAAACGGCCCGGGTTCTCCGTCTGGGCGGTGCGCAGCAGGCCCCAGACGGGGGCCGAGACCAGCCCGGCCTCGTCGCCCGCCCCGTCGCCGGCGGCGACCGCGCGCCGGGTGACGAAGACCAGCCGCGCGGCGGCGAACCGCTCGTCCGCGAGCCACTCCCGCGCGAGTTCCAACGCCCGCCCCGCCCGCCCGTGGGCCGAGGCCGGCAGCTCAGCGAGACCGTCGACCGGGCTCGCGAAGTCGGCGAGGACCAGTTCGGGAACGACGGCCTCCCCCGCGTCGACGGCCCGGCGCAGAGCGTCGAGGTCGTCGTACCGGTCGCCTTCGCCACCGCCCGGCCACGGCCCGAGGCGCGCCGCGGCCGGCCCGTCCACGGGGGACAACGGGTGCTCGACCCAGTCCACCCTGTACAGGCTCTCCTCGAACTGCCGCCGGGCGGAACTGAGTTGCCCGGCCTCGACCTGGCGCCAGGTCAGGGCGGGCACGCTCGCGACGGGCTGACCCTTCGCGTCGAAGACCGTGAGGGCGGTGGCGTCGGCGCCGACCCGAACGAGCCGGACCCGGAGCGCGGCCGCGCCCCAGGCGTGCACCCGCACGCCGCTCCAGGAGAACGGCAGCCGCCCCGTCATGTCCGCGCCCAGCAGCCCGGTGATCCCGACGGCGTGCAGCGCGGCGTCCAGCAGCGCCGGGTGAACGGCGAACTCCCCTGCCTGACCTGCCCCTTCGGCCGGGAGCTCGACCTCGGCGAACACCTCGTCGCCGGCCCGCCACACGGCCCGCAGGCCCCGGAACGCCGGCCCGTAGTCGAACCCGTCGCCCGCGAGACGCGCATAGGCGTCCGCCAGATCCAGCGCGACGGCCTCGGCCCCGGCCGGCGGCCACTGCGCCAGGGTCTCGGCGACCTCCGCGCCCGAGATTCCGAGCGTGCCGGAGGCGTGCCGGACCCAGGGCTCCTCGTCGACCCGCGAGTGCACCCCGATCTCCCGCCGCCCGGACCCGTCGGGCCCGCCCACCACGACCTGTAGCTGAACGGCACCCTCCTCCGGGAGGATCAACGGCGCCTGAAGCGTCAACTCCTCGACGGTGGAGGCCCCGACCTGATCGCCGGCCCAGACGGCCAGCTCCAGGAACGCCGTCCCCGGCAGCAACACCGAATCCAGAACGGTGTGATCGACCAGCCACGGGTGGGAACGCCGCGACAGCCGGCCGGTCAACACCAGCCCGTCACCCTCGGCCAGATCAACCACCGCACCGAGGAGTGGATGCACATCGCCGGCGGTGCCGGGCTGGTCAAGCCAGTAGTGGTCGCGCTGGAAGGCGTAGGTCGGCAGGTCGACGGCGCGGGCTCCCGAACCCTCGTAGAGGGCTTGCCAGTTGACGGTCCCGCCGGCGGCCCACAGGCGGGCGAGAGCGGTGACGGCGGTCGCGGGTTCGTCGCGGTCGCGGCGCAGCATCGGGACACAACCGGGGACCAGGGAGGACAACGCGGCGTCGGGGCCGACCTCGACGAAGCGCGATACGCCCAGCTCGGTGGCGGCCTGAACGCCGTCGTGGAACCGCACCGCTTCGCGGACATGCCGCACCCAGTACTCGGGATTGGTGACATCCGAGACCATGGGAATGATCGGCTCGTTGAAGGTGACGTTCGCGAGGACCCGGCGGAAGTCGTCGAGCATCGGGTCCATGAGGGATGAGTGGAAGGCGTGGCTGACCTTCAGCCGCTTGACCTTCTTTCCTTCGGCTTCGAAGCGGGCGGCGATCTCCAGCACGGCCGCCTCTTCGCCCGAAATGACCACGGCCTCCGGGCCGTTGACCGCAGCCAGCGACACACCCTCCACCAGGGCCTCGGCCACCTCGGCCTCGGACACCCCCAACGCGACCATCGCGCCGCCCGACGGCAACTGCCCCATCAACCGACCCCGCGCCGCCACGATCCTGGCAGCGTCCGCCAACGACCACACCCCCGCCACATGCGCGGCGGCCAACTCACCGATCGAGTGGCCGACCAGCGCATCCGGGGTCACGCCCCAGGACTCCAACAGCCGGAACAGCGCCACCTCACACGCGAAGATCGCCGGCTGCGCCCAGGCGGTGTCGTCCAACCGCTCCGCAGGTCCTTCGAACATCACCTCACGCAACGCACCATCGAACGCCCCACACACCTCATCCAGGGCAGCGGCGAACACCGGATAGGCGGCGGACAACTCCCGCCCCATCCCGACCCGTTGCGAACCCTGACCGGAAAAGACCAGGCCGGTACCGCCCGTTGCGGCGGTGCCCCGGGCGACCTCGCGCCCCGCCACCAGCACCGCCCGGTGCTCGAACGCCGAACGCGTCGCGGCCAACGACCACCCCACATCCACCGCGTTCTCGGCAGCACACCGCTCCAGGCCCGCCAGTTGCCCCTCCAACGCCTCCAGCGAACGCCCCGACACCACCCACGGCACCACCGGCAGCGCCGACGGCACCGGCAACTGCTCCTCCGCCGGCGCCTCCTCCACAATCACATGCGCATTCGTCCCACTGATCCCAAACGACGACACACCCGCCCGACGAACCCCACCCTCCACAGGCGCCCACTCCCGCGCCTCCCGCAACAACTCCACCCCACCAGACGCCCAATCCACCTGCGAAGTCGGCTCATCCACATGCAACGTCCGAGGCAAAACCCCCGCCCGCAACGCCATCACCATCTTGATCACACCCGCCACACCCGCAGCCGCCTGCGCATGACCGATGTTCGACTTCAACGACCCCAACCACAACGGCCGCTCCACCCCCCGCCCCTGCCCGTACGTGGCCAACAGCGCCTGCGCCTCGATCGGGTCACCCAACCGGGTCCCGGTCCCGTGCGCCTCCACCGCATCCACATCGGCGGCCGACAACCCCGCACTCTCCAACGCCGCCCGAATCACCCGCTGCTGCGACGGACCGTTCGGCGCCGTCAGGCCGTTGCTCGCACCGTCCTGGTTGACCGCACTGCCCCGCACCACCGCCAACACCCGATGCCCCAACCGACGGGCATCCGACAACCGCTCCACCACCAACACCCCGACACCCTCGGCCCACCCCGTGCCGTCCGCGTCCGCCGAGAACGCCCGGCACCGACCATCGGGCGAAAGCCCACGCTGCCGACTGAACTCCAGGAACATGGCGGGCGTCGCCATGACGGTGGCGCCGCCGGCCAGAGCGAGGGAGCACTCGCCGGCCCGCAGCGCCTGCACCGCCAGGTGCAGCGCCACCAGCGACGAGGAGCACGCCGTGTCCACCGTCACCGCAGGGCCCTCAAGCCCGAAGGTGTAGGCGATCCGGCCCGACATCACGCTCGGCGTGGTTCCGGTGAGGAGATAGCCGGCGAAGCCGTCGGGGGCGGACTGGGCGCGTGGGCCGTACTCGTGGGTGGTGGCGCCGACATAGACGCCGGTGCGGGTGCCGCGCAGGGTGGCCGCCTCGATGCCGGCGGCCTCGACGGCCTGCCAGGAGGTCTCCAGCAACAGCCGCTGCTGCGGGTCCATCGCCAGCGCCTCGCGCGGCGAGATCCCGAAGAACCCCGCGTCGAACTCGGCCGCGTCATGCAGGAACCCGCCCTCCCGGGCATAGCTCCTGCCCGGCTTCTCCGGGTCCGGGTCATACAGCCCGTCCAGGTCCCAACCCCGGTCCTTCGGGAACTCCGAGATGGCGTCCGCACCGTCGGCGACCAGCCGCCACAGATCCTCGGGCGAGTCGACGCCGCCGGGATAGCGGCAGGCCATACCGACGATCGCGATCGGCTCGTCCGGGGCGATCCCCGCAGTGGCGGCGCCGGCCAACGCGGCCGGGCCGCCGGCCAGTTCGTCGAGAACGTGCGCGATCAGCCGCTCGGGCGTCGGGTGGTCGAAGACAACGCCGCCGGAGAAGCGCAGTCCGGTGGCGCCGTGCAGGGCCTCGGACAGCTCGACGGACATCATCGAGTCGAAGCCGAGTTCCTTGAAGGTACGGGCCAGGTCGATCGCCAGGGCCTCGGCGCTGCCGAGGGTGCCGGCGATGCGGTCGCGCACGAGGCGCCGGACGGCCACGGCCCGTTCGTCGAGCGGCAGTTGGGCGAGGGGATGCCCGGTGGCGGCGGGCGGGGTCGCCGGGGTGGGCGTGGGCGGGTCGGCCCGGCGCGCGGGGCGGCGGTCGCCGGTCGGTTCCGCGAGGTTTAGCCAGTGCGGCTGTCGCTGGAACGGGTAGGTGGGCACGTCCACGAGCCGGCCGCTCGGGCCGCCGAGGTCGACGGGCACGCCCCGGGTGTGCAGATGGGCGAGGGCGGTGCCGAGGGTGAGGTGCTCGTCGCGGTCGCGGCGCAGCACGGGCACGGCCCCGGGGGCGAGGGCGGACAGGACGGCGTCGGGGCCGATCTCCAGCAGGGTGGTCACCTCGCGGCGGGCGAGGGTGCGCAGGGTGTCGAAGAAGCGGACCGGCTGCCGGACGTGCCGCACCCAGTAGGCGGGGTCGCGCAGTTCCTCGGCGGTGGCGACCCGGCCCGTGAGGTTGGAGACGACGGGGATCGTGGGCTCCCGGAAGGTGACGGCCTCCAGCACGGTGTGGAAGTCGTCGAGCATGGCTTGCCGCATGTGCGGCGAGTGGAAGGCGTGGCTGACGGTCAGCCGCTTCGTCTTGCGGCCCTGTCGGGCGAAGCTCTCGGCGACGGCGGTGACGGGCTCCTCGTCGCCGGAGATCACCACGGAGTCGGGCCCGTTGATCGCGGCGACGGCGATCCGCTCGGGGTCGGCCTCAGCGAGCGCCGCGTCGATCTCGTCCTCGGTGGCCTGCACGGCGACCATCGCGCCGCCGGCGGGGAGGGCCTGCATCAGCCGGCCGCGTGCGGCGACGATCCAGGCGGCGTCCTCCAGCGACCACAGCCCGGCGACGTGGGCGGCCGTGAGTTCTCCGATGGAGTGCCCGGCGAGGATGTCGGGGCGGACGCCGCGCGCGTGCAGCAGCCGGTGGAGGGCGGTCTCGATCGCGAAGAGCGCGGGCTGGGCCCATGCGGTGGTGTCGAGCAGCTCGCGCGGGCCGTCCGCCATCACCTCGCGCAGCCTGCCGTCGAGGAACGGGTCGAACGCCTCGCAGACCTCGTCCAGGGCGCGGCGGAACTCGGGTTCGGTGGCGGCGAGTTGGGCGCCCATGCCGATGCGCTGCGCGCCCTGTCCCGTGAAGAGCAGGCCGAGTCCGCCGCCGGTGGCCTCGCCGCGCACCGCGCCGGGGGCGGTGGAGCCCTCGGCGAGGGCGGTCAGCCCGCGGGTCAGCGCCGGCAGGTCGGCGCCGACGGCGACCGCCCGGTGGGGGAAGGTCTCGCGGGTGGCCAGCAGCGAGCGTGCGATGTCGGCCGGGGGCGGGGCGTCGTCGCGGGCGACGAGGTCGAGGAGCCGCCGGGCCTGGGCGCGGAGGGCGGGCGCCGAGGCGGCGGAGAGCGGCCAGTGGGTGACGGCCGGGTGGGCGTCGCCGGCGTCGGCCGCTTCCCGGGCGTCGTCGGCGGTGTGGGGGGCCTCCTCCAGCACGACATGGGCGTTGGTGCCTCCCATGCCGAAGGAGCTGACCCCGGCGACGAGTGGGTGCTCCGGGTGGGGCCAGTCCGTGAGTTCGCGCTGGACGCGGAGGTTGAGCCGGTCGAGGGGGATGTCGGGGTGGGGCGTCTCGAAGTTGAGGCTGGCGGGCAGCCGGCGGTGCCTGAGGCTGAGGACGGTCTTGACGAGGCCGGCGATGCCGGCGGCGGCGCTGAGGTGGCCGATGTTGGTCTTCACCGAGCCGACGGGCAGCGCGTCGCCGGCGGGGCGGGCGGCGCCCAGCACCTCGCCGAGGGCGGCCGCCTCGACGGGGTCGCCGGCGCGGGTGCCGGTGCCGTGCAGCTCGACGTACTGGACGGCTTCGAGCGGCACGCCCGCGCGCCGGTACGCCTCGCGCAGGACGGCGCTCTGGGCGCGCGGGTCGGGGGTGGTGAGGGTGCGTCCGCCGCCGTCGTTGTTGGTGGCGCTGCCCCGGATGACGCAGTGCACGCGGTCGCCGTCGGCGAGGGCCTGCCGGAGGTTCTTGAGGACGACGACGGCGCCGCCCTCGCCGGGGACATAGCCGTTGGCTCGGGCGTCGAAGGTGTGGCAGCGGCCGTCGGGGGAGAGTCCTCCCCAGCGGGCGGCGAGAAGGGTGGACTCGGGGAGCAGGTGGAGGTTGACGCCGCCGGCGAGGGCGATGCCGGACTCGCCGCGTCGCAGGCTCTCGCAGGCCAGGTGGACGGCGACCAGCGAGGAGGACTGGGCGGAGTCGAGGGTGAGGCTGGGGCCGCGCAGCTGGAGGAAGTAGGACAGCCGGTTGGCGAGCAGGGCGCGTTGGGTGCCGGGCATCGCGTGGTGGCTGCCGGTGTCGGGGGCGGCGTCCCGGTGGAGCAGCTTGGCGTAGTCGTCGGCGTTGACGCCGATGAAGACGCCGACGTCGACGCCGCGCAGGGTGGAGGGGCGGAGGCGGGCGTCCTCCAGCGCGTGCCAGCCGAGTTCCAGCACGAGGCGCTGCTGGGGGTCGATGAGCGCGGCCTCGCGGGGCGAGATGCCGAAGAAGTCGGCGTCGAAGCCGGCGACGTCGTCGAGGAAGGCGCCGTGTTCGAGTCCCGCCGCGCCGTCGGGGCCTTCGGCGTCGGCCAGGTCCTCGACGCGCCAGCGGTCGGCCGGGACCCGGGTGACGGCGTGCCGGCCGTCGCTGAGCAGCTGCCAGAGCTGCTCGGGGCCGTCGGCCTGCGGCAGCCGGCAGGAGATGCCGATGACCGCGACGGCGTCCTCGGGCACGTCGGCCGTGCGGCGTCCTTCGGCTGTGGCGTGACCTGCTTCGCGCATCGTCGCTCCCCGTTCGGAAAAGGGCGGAGTCCAGGAATGGGCGGGAGTCGGGCGGAGAATTTCCGGGCCGGGCCGGGCCGGGCCGGATCGCGGTGCGGTACCGGTTTCAGTGCAGGAGAATCGGCTTGACCGTCTCTCCGCTTTCCGAGTCCTTGACGGCGGCGGCGATGTCCTCGAACGCATAGGTTCTGACGAGCTTTTCGAAGGGAAATCGCCCGGCGGCGTGCAGGTCCATGAGCTGCGGTATGAGCAGCGCGGGCACGCTGTCGCCCTCGATGACGCCGTGCACGGTGCGGCCCATCAGCTGGGTGAGTCCGATGGGCGCGTCCTGGCCGCTGCCGGCCGAGCCGGCGATGGCCGCGACGCCGCCCATGGCGAGCGCGTCGACGGCGCTGCGGGCGGTGGCCGGCAGGCCGACGGCGTCCAGCGCGAGGTCCACCCCGCCGCCGGTGCGGCGGACGAGTTCCCCGGCGACGTCCCCGGCGACGTCGCCGGCCTCCAGCACGTGGGTGGCGCCGAGTTCGGTGGCGAGTTCGAGCCGGCCGGGGTGCAGGTCGACGGCGTAGATCGGGTCGCAGCCCGCGATCCTGGCGGCCATGATCCCGGCGAGGCCGACCGCGCCGGCGCCGAACACGGCGATGGAGGCGCCCGGTTGCGGCGCCAGCACGTTGAACACGGCGCCGGCGCCGGCCTGGAGGCCACAGCCCAGCGGCCCGGCGAGCGTCAGGTCGAGGTCGTCCCTGACCTTGACCACGGAGCGCTGGGGGGTGACGACGTGCCCGGCGAAGGAGGACTGGCCGAAGAAATGGCCGTTGAGTTCCCGGCCTTCGCGGTCGCGGTAGGCGGTGGTGCCGTCGGCGCGGCGGCCGCGCAGGTTGAGCGGGCCCCAGTGGAGGCAGTGCATGGGGTGCGCCGACCGGCAGTTGCGGCAGCGGCCACAGCTGAGCGGGGCCAGCACCACCCGGTCGCCGACCGCGCAGCCGTCGACGCCGGCGCCGACGGCCTCGACGACGCCGCTGCCCTCGTGGCCCAGGATCGCCGGCAGCGGGGGTGGCAACACCTGGTCGCGCACGAGGAGATCGGTGTGGCAGACGCCGCTCGCGACGATCCGCACCCGCACCTCGTCGGCACGCAGTTCGTCGGAAACGGTTACTTCCTCGATCAGAAAATCGCCCGCCGTGTCGCGAAGAACCGCGGCCCGAGTCATGACCATCCACTTCTCCCTGCCTGGTAATGCGTTCTTCGAGACTCCTTCGCGCTTACCCGGAACGACAACCCCTAGGAAACCTGTAGGGCCGTCACCATAAACAGAGAGAGAGCCCTCCCCCTAGGAATCCACTATCCCTAAGGGTGAGCCTAGGCCGCCGCCGTGTGCGGTCGCTTTTCCGGGTCGATGAGGGGTTGTTTCCCTCGTTTCCGGGTCAGTTAGGGGTTGTCCCTCCGGGCGGTCGCTGGAAGATTCGGAAAGTCAGCGACGCGCCGAACGGAAGGGCACAGGCGTCCCCCCATGAGCGATGTCAGGACGGCGAGCACGACGGATACCGACTGGGTGCGGCGGTACCACCCGTCGGCGCGTCCGGCGGTCCGCCTCGTGTGCTTCCCGCACGCCGGCGGTTCCGCCAGCTACTTCCACGGCGTCTCGGCCGCGCTGGCGCCCGAGGTCGAGGTGCTCGCGGTGCAGTACCCGGGCCGCCAGGACCGACGGGCGGAGCCGCCGCTGCGCGGCATCGAGGAGTTGGCGCGCGGCGCGGTGGCCGCGCTCGGGCCGTGGGCCGAGGCGGGGCCGCTGGCCTTCTTCGGGCACAGCATGGGTTCGATGGTGGCGTTCGAGGCGGCCGTTTCGCTGACCCGCGCCGGCCTCGCCCCCCGGCTGCTGTTCCTCTCCGGCCGCCGGGCGCCGTCCCGGGTGCGGGAGGAGAACGTGCGGCTGCGCGACGACGCCGGCATCATGGCCGAGCTGCGCGAACTGGGCGGCACGGAGACGGCGTTGATGGACGACGACGAGCTGCGGGAGATGATCCTGCCCGCGCTGCGCGCCGACTACCACGCGGTGGAGACCTATGGCCCGCGCTCCGGCGCGGCCGTCGACTGCCCCGTCGTCGCGCTCGTCGGCGACAGCGACCCGCGCACCACGGTCGAGGAGGCCCGGGCGTGGGCCGACCACACCAGCGGCCCGTTCGACCTGAGGGTCTTCCCCGGCGGCCACTTCTATCTCAACGAGCGGGTCGGCGCCGTGTTGGACGTCATCGGCGCCCGACTGCGGTCGGCCGACTGACCACAACACCCGCTTGTCATCCCGAAGTTCGACCCATCCGTTCGGAGGTGCTCACGATGTGGCAGTTCAAGGTCTTCCTGGTGGGGGGCCCGTCCTCCTTTCCCGACGACGAGCGAGTCCAGTTCACCACCTCGCTCACGGAGAAGATCAAGCACCGTTTCGGCTCCGGCTATGAACACTTCCGGCACGAGGGCGACTTCACCACCCTCAACGGCGAGAAGCTGGCCGTGTTCCACTGGACGGACCGCACCGCCATCGCCGAGTGACCGCCCGGCCGGCCGGCGCACCGTGACGGCCCGGCCGGCCGGCGCGCCCGCCCCGCCGCCGCGCGGCGCGCGCGGAGCGGACCGACCGCGCGGGAGCGCGACCGGCGACGGCGGGACGACCGTTCCCCCTCGCGCACCGACCCCGGGGCAACCGCGCCCCGGGGTTCGCGTTTGCCTCGCCGGGCGCGGGCGACACCCGCGTCGCGCCGGGAGGCCGCCCCAACTCGGGCGCCATCTCTACCCGTTCTCCGGCGCGGCACACCCCGAGTGACGCTGGTCACTCGCCGCCGGACGCCGGGGCGCATGTCCGCTGCGCGACCGCGCTGCTCTCCTTCGCTCCCCTCTCCCCCGGGCGCCGCGCGCGCCTCACCGCTCCCCCGCGCCCCGCGCGACCGGCGGGCACCCCGCCAGCACGCCCCTCCCCCGGGCCCGTTCACCGCCGCGCCCATGCCCGAACCCGTTCGCAGAAGCCGCTCCCATGACCACATCTGACCGTTTCCATCGATGGTCTGGTCGATGGTGAACGGCCGTAACACGAACCGCGTTACGGCGCGAGACATCTCAAACGTGGGATGGTGACCGATGGACGCTCTGCACAATGATCGGTCGAACAAGCGGAAGACAGACTGGCATTCGATGCAACGGGGAGTCGCGGCCAGACCTGACCGACTCGCCTCACGGGCGGACCGCTGCGGCCACCGACCGTGCGCGGCTCCGCCGTCCACTGAGCTGTATCGATGACGGTCTCGGCCCGTCTCGAAACCGGGAGGCGTCGTGAAACTGTTGGAACGAGACTCCAATATTACACAGTTGAATTTTCTACTGGACAAAATCGCCGGTGGAACGGGCCAGGTAGCCGTCGTCACCGGCCCAGCGGGCGCCGGCAAGACCACCCTGATGTCGGCGTTCACCGAGGAGGCCCGCACGCGGGGCGTGCCGGTGGTGTTCACGGCGCTCTCGCCGTTCCGGCAGGGCCTGCACCAGGAGCCGGGACTCGGCCTCGACCCGGGCGGCGAACCACGCGTGCTGTGCGTCGACGACATCCACCACGCCGATCCTGAGGCCCTGTCGCTGATCACGCGGCTGGCCGTGGAGGCGGGCAGCCGGCCGCTGCTGATGCTGCTCACCATGCGCCCGACCCGGCCGACCCACGAGGAGGTGCTGGCCGAGCTGAACGGCCTGGCCCACTCCCGGCATCTGCGGCTGCGCCCGCTGACCCCCTACGCGATACGGCAACTCGCCGAGGAGTCCTTCGGGTTGAGCCTGAGCGACGCGGCGCTGGCGGAGGCCGGGACACTGTCCGGCGGCAACACCGGGTTGCTCAAGGCGATCCTGATGGACTACCAGCAGTCGCTGGAGCGGCTCACCGGGACACCGGGAAGCGCCGGCCTGCCCGTCGGCCCCACCTATCGCAGCACCGTCCTCGACCACTACTTCCGGCTGGACACCGAGCTGCGCCGGGCCGCCCAGGGCATCGCGATCCTCGGGGAGTTCAGCACCCCGCGCAGCGCGGCCCAGGTCGCCGGGACCACCGTCGAGGTCATCGACCAGACGCTCCAGGTGCTCACCTCGGCCGGGCTGATGGAGAACAACCGCTTCCGGCACCGGGTGATCGAGGAGGCCGTCATCTCCACGATCCCCAGCGCCCAGGCGTCGGCGCTGCGCATCCGCGCCGCGAGCGCGCTGCGCGGCATGGGCGCGCCCGCGCTGGAGGTCGCCAAGCGGCTCATCGCGGCGGACGACGAACACGTCCCCTGGTCGGACTCCCTGCTGCACGAGACCGTCATCCAGGCGATGGCCGGCAACGACCGCCATCTCGCCGTCAGCGCCCTCCGGTTGGCGCTGCGCAGCACCTCGGAACCCGGCCGGCGCGCGGCGATCCTCACCAAGACGGCGCTGGTGCTCACCGCCTACGACCCCGAGCTGAGCTGCCAGTACTTCCACGAGGCCGGTGCCCTGGTGCCCATGGTGGACCTGTGGGTGCACCATCCGACGGCCCTCGCCGACCAGATGATCCGCCGGGGCCGCGCCGACGAGGCGCTGGAGATGCTCGCGGCCGCCCGGCGCAGGGCGGCGCGGGGTGAGCGTGCCGACCATCCGGAGTTCACGGCGGCCCGGCTGCTGGTCCTCGGCGAGTACCCCGGGCTGCTCGGCGCGGCGAGCGCCCCGGGCGAGCCGCCGGAGCCCGAGGCGCCGGGCGGGCAACTGCCCGATCCGACCGCCGCGTTGCTCCGGGTCCTCACCTCGGGGCAGGCCGATCCCGAAGCCGTGGCGGCCGCGTCCGACGCGCTGTACAGCACGCCGTTCAACGACGACACCGCGCCGTCGCTGTGTGCCGCGCTGGCGGCCCTGCTGTACTGCGGGGAACGCCCGCTGCTGCGCGGGTTCCTCGACCGGCTCCTCACCGAGGCGGAGTGGCAGCGGGCCCCGATGTGGCAGGCGCGGCTGCTGTCCATCCGGGCGGCGCTGGCGCTGACCGAGGGCAGCCACTACGCCGCCCGGCAGGCCGCCGAGGCCGCGCTGGCGCTCGGCTCCCCGCAGGCGTTCGGGACCAGGATCGGCGGCCCGCTGGCCGCGCTGATGCTCAGCACCATCGCCACAGGGGACCTGGACCGGGCCAGGAAGTGTCTGGACCAGCCCGTTCCGCCGGAGTTATTCGAGTCGCGCCACGGGCTGCCCTACCTCTACGCCCGGGGACACCTGAGCCTGGTGGACGGCAGATCGGACGCGGCCCTCACCGACTTCCTGGCCGCCGGCCGACTGATGTCGGCGTGGGGCATCGACCACGAGTCGGTCCTGCCGTGGCGGCTCGCGGCGGCCGGCGCGCTGCTCACCAGGGGCCGGCAGGAGGACGCGGTGCAGCTCATCGACCAGCGGCTGGACCGGCTGCTGGGCAGCGACCAGGAGGCGGACGGCGAGGGCACCTCGAACGTCATCGACAGCGTGGAACAGCACAACTCGGCCCGTGAGCACGTCTTCGCCGTGCTGACCGAGGCCGCGCAGGAGGGGCAGATGTTCGAGGCGGTGCGCAAGCTGGCCGTGCCGGGTCCGCTGCCGCCGCTGGAGGCGAGCGCGGCCAGGTACCGGATCGAGGACCGCTTCTCGCACTACCTGAACAAGTTGACGCACTCGGAGCGCAGGGTGGCGATGCTGGCCGCGACGGGCAGCAGCAACCGGAAGATCGCCCGTTCCCTGTCGGTGACGATCAGCACCGTCGAGCAACACCTCACCAGGACCTACAAGAAGCTGGGCGTCACCGGCCGTCGCGAACTCCGCGCCAAGCTCGGCTGACAGGCGGCCTGCCCCGTCACGGTTCAGCGGTGACGGGGCAGGCCGGAGTGGCGGACGTGCGGCGCGCGGGGACCGGGGCCGTGCGACCCCGCGCGCCGCCGGGTCAGGGTGCGAGCGTGCGCCCCGTCGCCTCGTCCGTCACGGTGATGGCGCCCACCGGGCAGCACTCGGCGCAGTCGAGGATCGCCTCGTCGGGCGCGACGAGTTCGGCGCGGGCGCGGGCGGCGTGGTCGTCGCCCCAGTCGAAGAACGTGGGCGCGGCGGCGATGCAGGAGCCGCTGCCGATGCAGACGTCCTCGGCGACGGTGACCCGGTAGCGGGTCGCGGTCTTCTCGTCCATGACGGTCCTTCTCACTGCGATGGCTGGCGTGGTGCGCGATCGCCCGGGGCCGCGGCGCCGGATTCGGGGGCGGGCGGGTGGCCCGGCGGCCACCAGGTCACGGGCAGCTCGGCGAAGATGCGCGCCTGGCTGCCGCCCTGCCAGACCAGCTCCTCCGGCGCGACGGCCAGCCGCAGCTCGGGGAAGCGGCGCAGCAGGGTGCCGAGGCCGATCTGGAGTTCCGCGCGGGCGAGTTGGGCGCCCGGGCAGTGGTGGGGTCCGTGGCCGAAGGCGATGTGCGGGTTCGGGGAGCGGGTGATGTCGAGGTGTTCGGGGTCGGTGAAGACGCGGGGGTCGTGGTTGGCCGCCACCCGGGAGCCCAAAACGGGTTCCCCGGCGCGCACCACGACACCGCCGAGTTCGACGTCCTCGCGGGCGTAGCGGGCGAAGATGGCGGCCTCGTCGTTCTTGCCGAACCGCAACAGCTCCTCGACGGCGGCGTTGACGAGGTCGGGGTCCTTGGTGAGCTTCTCGGCCTGGTCGGGCGTGGAGAGCAGCAGATAGGCGCCGTAGGAGATCTGGTTGGCGGTGCTGCCGTGGCCGGTGGCGAGCAACATCATGCCCAGCCGGGCCAGTTCGTCCCTGGAGGTGCCGCCGTCGGCGCGGTACGCGGCGACGAGGTCGCTCGGCAGGTCGTCGGCCGGGCGGGCGGCGCGCTGGTCCATGAGGTCGGCGACGTACCGCTCCAGGTTGGCGTACGACGCGGCGATCTGCTCACCCGTCATGGACGTGGTGGCGGTGAGCGCCTTGGACCAGCCGGTGAACAGCGGCTGGTCCTCGGCCGGCACGCCGAACAGCTCCGCGATGACGGCGACGGGGAACGGCGTCCCGAAGTGGCTCACCAGGTCCAACGGAGGGCCAGCGGCGGCCATGGCGTCGATGAGGTCGTGGGCGATGCGCTGCATCCGGGGGCGGAGGCGGCGCACCTGGCGTTCGGTGAAGGCGCGCGCGGCGACCTTGCGGAGCCGGGTGTGCTGCGGCGGGTCCATGCCCATGATGTTGACGTCGGGCATCACGGGGAACACGCGGGGCTCGTCGTGTTCCTTGGCCAGGGCCCGGCTGAAACGCGGGTCGGACATCACGGTTTTGACGTCCGCGTACCGGGTGGCGAACCATGCCTCCTCGCCGTAAGGCATTTTCGCCCGGGCCACCGGCTGTTGTTCCCTGAGTTCCGCATAGGCCGGGTTGAGCCGGGGCGGTCCCGCCTCATCGAGCGGATAGTCGATGGGTTCCATGGTGTGCTCCAGTGAATTGCTGCCGAAGTCCGGCTTCTTGCGACCGGATTCCCGCCCGACGGAACAGGGAGATCACGGCGAACACGGCTCGGGTGAAAACTACCGGCCTTCCGCAGTCGCGCAACCCCTACAAAACCCCTTTCGGAGCGGCGCCAACTTCGGGCGTTTTCGGGGAGATTCCGGCGTCGCCGGGGCCGGTTTTTCCGTGGCTCGCAAAGCGTCTCGCCTCAGCCATGGGCGGGCTATAGGCTCCGGCCTCTCGCCGGTCCACGAACGCCCACCCGGGCCGCGTCGGGGGTCGAACGTCCGCCCGCAGAAAGGCTCTTCTCCGACAGGCCCGGGCATCCCGGTTGCGATCCGGAGAGTCCTCCCCGTATCGTGTCGACCGGGAACCGGGGAGCACTCTCCGATTCCGTGCGCACGACCCTCCGCACCGACGCCGGCGCGACCAAGCGAACGCACCGACGAGACCCACGTACCACCGAAGTCGCCTCACTGAAGGGGGCCAGGCGTCATGCCTGACAGTCAGGGAGCCACCAGTCCGGCCAAGGACACGGCCTCCACCATCACGCCGCACGCGACGGCCATCCTCACCATCATCCTGTGCGTCCAGTTACTGGATGCGATCGATATCACGGTCATGAACATGGCCGTGCCGAACATCCAGCAGGACTTCGACATGTCCGTGACCACCCTCTCCTGGGTGCTCAACGGCTACACGCTGGCGTACGGAGGTCTGCTCCTCCTCGGCGGTCGCGTCGGCGACATCATCGGCCACCGCAAGGGCCTGATGATCGGCGTCACGGTCTTCACCCTCGCCTCCCTGGTCGGCGCGGTCGCCCAGGACTCCTGGATGCTGCTCGCCGCCCGCGCCATTCAGGGCGCCGGAGCGGCCATGACCGCGCCCTGCGCGCTGGCCCTGATCGTCACGTCCTTCCGCACCGAGAAGGAACGCACCAAGGCGTTCGGCATCTCCGTCATGGCCCAGGGGCTCGGCTTCGCCGGCGGCCTGATCATCGGCGGAATGCTCACCGACCTGATCTCGTGGCGTTCGGTGCTGTTCATCAACGTCCCGATCGGCATCGTGCTGCTGATCGCCACCCCCAAGTTCATCCCCGAATCGGCCGGGCGACGCGGCAAGTTCGACTTCGGCGGCGCCCTCAGCGCCACCGTCGGCATGGGCTCCATCGTCTACGGATTCGTCCATGCCTCCGAGGAGGGATGGAGCGAGCCCTCGACGCTCGCGGCCTTCGGCGTCGGCGTGATCCTGCTGAGCACCCTGGTCGTGATCTCCACCCGCCACTCCGAGCCGGTGCTCAACCTGAAGCTGCTCGTCAACCGCAACCGCGGCGGCGGCTACCTCACGTTCGTCTGCTCCGGCGCGGCCCTGTTCGGGATGTTCTTCTTCCTGACCCAGTTCGTTCAGGAAGTGCTTGACATGCGCCCGCTGATGGCCGGCTTCGCCTTCCTGCCGATGGCCATCACGATGATGATCGCCCCGCGCTGGATCGCCCCGCCGGTGATCGAGCGCTTCGACGCCAAGACCGCGATGGTCACCGGCCTCGTGCTGGTCTTCGTCAGCATGGTCTGGCTGACCCAGGTCTCCGCGGCCACCGAGTACTGGTCGGGCATCCTCGGCCCGATGGCGCTCGCCGGCATCGGCGTCGGAATGCTCAACCCGCCGCTCATCGGGACGATCCTGTCCAGCGTCAAACCGACGGAGTCCGGCGCCGCCTCCGGCGTGCTCCAGACCATGGGCATGGTCGGCGGCTCCATCGGAACGGCCGTGCTGGTCACCATCTTCAGCAGCGCAACCGACAGCCCGGACCCGGGACTTGGGGCCAAGGACATCCTCGCGGACGGCATCGGAGCCGCCTGCATCGGCGGCGCCGGCTTCGCCCTGGTCGGCCTCCTCCTGGTGATCGGGGTGATCCGCACGCCGAAGGAGGCGCCAGCGCCCAACGCGGAGGCTGCCTAGGAACGAGGGCCAAGCGCCCATGCGCCTCCCGGCCCGGCACCACGCACCGTCAACCACCGCGCGGGCGGCGGGAAGAAGGCCGACGAAGCCTTCTCCCCGCCGCCCCGCCCGCACGCCCGCCGCACCGAGCGCGAAGGGGGTTCCGGCCTCATGTTCCTGACCAAGAGCGACATTTGGAGACGAGTGGCCGGCCTCCTGGTGTGCGCGCTCGACGTCGACGAGCCCTGCACGGTCGACGCCGACTTCATCTCGGTCCTCCTGGACGACCTGACCGCCATCGCCGCCACCCCCGACCACCCCGTGACCGCCCTCGCCGAGGAGCGCATCACCCACCTCATCGGCGCCTTCACGGCGGCCTTCATGTTCCTCGCGGAGGTCCACGACGGGACCGACCCCGAGACCCCCTCCCTGGAGGCCGCCCGAACCCTGGCGCTGACCTGGGCGGAGATGGACGTGTGACCCGTCACCCCTGATCACACGGCACGGCTGCCCCGGCCACCCCACGCCGGGCGCGCCTCCGCCCCACGCCCGAGGGCTCCCTCCCCCACGCGGGGAAGGGAGCCCTCGGTCCGGTCCTGGGCGAGTGAGCCCCGGGTCAGGCCCTGGTCGCCGGGACGAACGGCTCCAACAGCGCGCCCAACTCCGGGTGGACCCTGGCCTTGAGGAGCGTGCCCTCGCCGGTGTGCTCCTCGGCGAGCACCTCGCCCTCCTCGTGCACCCGGGAGACCAACGCCCCCTCCGTGTACGGGACAAGCGCCTCCAACTCGACCGACGGATGCGGCAGTTCGTCCTCGATGAGGGCCAACAGCTCGTCGATCCCCAGGCCGGTGTGCGCGGAGACCGGGATGGCGCGCCGCTCGGCGCGCATCAGCCGCTGGAGGGTGACCTCGTCGGCCACGTCCGCCTTGTTGATCACGACGATCTCCGGCACGTCCCGCGCGCCCACGTCGTTGATCACCTCGCGGACGGCGGCCAGCTGCTCCTCCGGCGTCGGGTGCGAGCCGTCCACCACGTGCAGGATCAGGTCGGCGTCGCCGACCTCCTCCATCGTGGAGCGGAACGCCTCGACGAGGTGGTGCGGCAGATGGCGCACGAAGCCCACCGTGTCGGCGAGGGTGTAGGCCCGGCCGCCGGGCGTCTCGGCCCTGCGGACGGTCGGGTCGAGGGTGGCGAACAGCGCGTTCTCCACCAGCACGCCGGCGCCGGTGAGCCGGTTGAGCAGGGAGGACTTCCCCGCGTTGGTGTAGCCGGCGATGGCCACCGAGGGCACCTCGTTGCGGTGCCGCTCCTGGCGCTTGACGTCCCGCCCGACCTTCATCTGGGCGATCTCCCGGCGCATCTTCGCCATCTTCTCGCGAATCCGCCGCCGGTCCGTCTCGATCTTGGTCTCACCGGGACCACGGGTCGCCATCCCGCCGCCGCCGCTGGAACCGCCGCCGCCCATCTGCCGGGAGAGCGACTGACCCCAGCCGCGCAGCCGGGGCAGCATGTACTGCATCTGGGCCAGGGAGACCTGCGCCTTGCCCTCGCGGGACTTGGCGTGCTGGGCGAAGATGTCCAGGATCAGGGCGGTGCGATCCACCACCTTGACCTTGACGACGTCCTCCAGGTGGATCAGCTGCCCGGGGCTCAACTCCCCGTCGCAGACCACCGTGTCGGCCGCCGTCTCGACGACGAGATCCCGCAGCTCCTTGGCCTTGCCCGAGCCGATGTAGGTGGCCGGGTCCGGCCGGTCGCGGCGCTGGATCACGCCGTCCAACACCTGGGCGCCGGCCGTCTCGGCGAGGGCGGCCAACTCGGCCAGGGAGTTCTCCGCGTCCTGGGCGGTGCCCGAGGTCCAGACGCCCACCAACACCACGCGCTCCAGGCGCAGTTGGCGGTACTCGACCTCGGTGACGTCCTCCAGCTCGGTGGAGAGGCCGGCGACCCGCCGCAGCGCGGCGCGCTCCTCCCGCTCGAACTGCTCGCCGTCCCGGTCCTCGGAGAACTCGTCCCAGGCAACGTCCTCATCCATCAGGGCGTCGGCCCGGCGGTTCGCCGTGATGTGGCGCTGGGTGTCCTGAGGAAGGGAAGAGAAGGTCAATGCGATCCTTAGGTTCGACTGGATCAGCCAGCCAGCGGGAACGCTGCGCGAGCTGAGGAACGTGGCTGCCCCGACAACGCCCGAGCGGCCCGGAAGATTCCCGGTCGGCGCCGCCGGCGCCCCGGATCTCCCCCGCCATAGTGGCACGCCCCTCCGGGCCTGGCACGGGATTAAGCGGCACGAAGCCGGCCGCCGCCGGCCCTCCCGCCCGCTCTCCGGGGGGCCTACGGATGCACGCGAACGGCGCGCGAGACGTCATACACGCCGGGTACCCGGCGCATGGCCCGCATCAACCTCGGCAACCCGGAGGCGTCGGGCAACCGCAGCGTGTAGGTGTGGCGGACCCGCTGCTGGCGCGGCGGCTCGACCTCCGCGTGCACCACGGCGGCGCCGTGCTGGGCCAGGGCCTCCGTGAGGTCGGCCAGCAGCTCGGGCCGGCCCAGCGCCTCGGCCTGGAGCGTGACCCGGCAGCCCACCGAGTCGGAACGCCAGCGGACCGCCAGCGCGGGACGCCCGTCCTCGACCATCTCCACGGCCCTGGGGCACTCCTCGCGGTGCACGGTGACCGCGCCGCCCCGCACGGCGAAGCCGCAGGCGGCGTCGGGCGGGACGGGGGTGCAGCAGCGCGCCAGCCGCACCGGGGCCTCGGGGGCGCCCGGCACCACGGCGGCGGCCTCGCCGGCCAACCCCCCGGCCGGGGCGGCCGGCCGCTCGGGCTCGGGCGCCGGGCGCCTGGCCTCCTCGCCGCGCTCGTCCTGCGGCTGCGCGCCCCCGGCGGTGAGCCAGGAGCGGATCGCGACCCGGGCCGCCGGCGTGGTGGCGTGTTCCAGCCACTCGGGCGAGGGGCCGGAGCCCCCGTCGCCGGCGAGCAGCAGCTGAACGGTGTCCCCGTCGCGCAGCACGGTGCGCAGCGTCGCCAGCCGGCCGTTGACCCGGGCGCCCATACAGGAGTGGGCGGCGGCGCCGTGCCGGGCGTAGGCGGCGTCCACGCAGGTGGCGCCGACCGGCAGTTGGAGGGGCCCGTCCTCGGGTGAGCCGGCGAAGACGGTGATCTCGCGGTCCCTGGCCAGCTCGTCCCGCAGCTCGGTCCAGAAGGTGTCGGAGTCGGTCGCCTGCTCCTGCCACTTCAGCAGCCGGGACAGCCAGCCGGGGCGGGTCGGGTCGACGGCGCGCTCGGCCTCCTCGGCGCCCGGCTCGCCCTCGCCTGAGCGGTGCGGGTCGCCGAGCGCGATCACGCCGTTCTCCGCGACCCGGTGCATCGCGTGGGTGCGCACCAGCACCTCGGCGACATCGCCGTCCGGGGTGGAGAACGCGGTGTGCAGCGACTGGTAGAGGTTGAACTTGGGGGCGGCGACGAAGTCCTTGAACTCCGAGACCACCGGGTTCAGACAGGTGTGCAGCTCGCCCAGGACGGCGTAGCAGTCCGCGTTCTCCGCGACCAGGATCAGCAGCCGGCCGTAGTCCCAGGCGCCCAGCTCGCCGCGTTTCAGGCGGGCCCGGTGGACGGAGAACAGGTGGCGTGGCCGGATCTGCACCTCGGCCGCGATGCCGGCCTCGCGGAGCACGGCGCGCACCAGCGAGGCCGCGTCCGCCAGCGGGTCGGGGCGCTCGCGGTGCGCCCGCACCAGCGCGTGGGCCGCGCGGTGCTCCTCGGGGTGGAGAACGGCGAAGACCAGGTCCTCCAGCTCGGTCTTGACCGTGTGCACGCCGAGCCGTTCGGCCAGCGGGATCAGCACGTCCCGGGTGACCCGCGCGATCCTGGCCTGCTTCTCGGGGCGCATGACGCCGAGGGTGCGCATGTTGTGGAGCCGGTCCGCGAGCTTGATCGACATCACCCGCACGTCGCTGCCGGTGGCCACCAGCATCTTGCGGAACGTCTCGGACTCGGCGGCGGCGCCGTACTCGACCTTCTGCAACTTGGTGACGCCGTCCACCAGATGCCCGACCTCGTCCCCGAAGTCGGCCCGCACCTGGTCGAGGGTGACGTCCGTGTCCTCCACGGTGTCGTGGAGCAGGGAGGCGGTCAACGTGGTGGTCTCGGCGCCGAGTTCGGCCAGGATCAGGGTGACGGCCAACGGGTGGGTGATGTACGGCTCGCCGCTCTTGCGGGTCTGGCCCCGGTGGGCGGCCTCCGCCAGCCGGTAGGCGCGGTGCAGGTCGCCGAGGTCGGCGCCCGGGTGATGGGAGCGGTGGGCCTTCGCGAGGTGCTCGATGGCGTCGGGCAGCCGGTGCCGGTCGGAGCCGAAGAGCGCGGCGCGGCCGAGCTGACGCAGCCTCACCCCGCGGTGGCCCCGGCGCGTGGGGGCGGCGCCGCTCGGCGTGGACGCCTCTGCCGTCATCTGGGGGCACCTCCGCGGTCGGGTGGACCGGACCGCGTCTGTCGACCGGTGGTCCCCGTGATCGTCCGGTGGTCCCGTGATCAGGGATGGTCCCGCAGCGGCGCCGGTGCTTGATGCTACCGAGCCCACCACGTGCCACGTGCCACCGGCCGTCCCGATCGCCGGGGATCACCCATTCAGGTGACGTATGTTCTGACGAAGGTGGCCGAAAGAGGCTGGTCCCCGGCCGAGGAATGACGTTTCGTCGGCTGACGTCCCGTCCGGTGGTCCGCGCGGGCGGGCGGACTCAGCCGGCCGCCCCGAACAGCGCGGGCGCGAGGGTGCCCTCGGCGACGATCACGGCCGGGCCGGTCATGGTCACCGTGCCGTCGACCGCCTCGGTGATCTCCAGGCGCCCGCCCGGCACATCCACCGTGTAGCCGACGGGCCGGCCGTCCACCGCCGGGTCCCGGCCGTCCCTGCGGGCGGCGGCCACCATCACGGCGCAGGCGCCGGTGCCGCAGGAACGGGTCTCGCCCGAGCCGCGCTCGTGCACCCGCAGCGCCACATGGCGTTCGCCCCGGTCCACCACGAACTCGACGTTGGCGCCGTGCGGGTAGGCGGCGGCCGGGGACACCTCGGGGGCGTCGAACAGGCGCCCGGCGTGCGCCAGGTCATCGACGAACGCGACGGCGTGCGGGTTGCCCATGTCCACGTGGTGGGCCGGCCAGCTCCGCTCGCCGACCGTGACGGTGGCGGATGCCGCCGCGCCCTCGGGCAGCCGGGCGCGGCCCATGGTCACGGTGATCGGGCCGGAGTCCGCGTTCCGTTCGTCGAACCGCGCCCGGCGCAGCCCGGCCCGGGTGGCGACGGCCACCTCGGGCTCCTTGGCGAGGCCGGCGTGGCGCAGGTAGCGGGCGAAGACCCGCAGGCCGTTGCCGCACATCTCGGCGACGCTGCCGTCGGCGTTGCGGTAGTCCATGAACCACTCGGCGCGGTCGGCCAGTTCGACCGCCTCGGGGTGGGCGGCGGAGCGGACCACGCGGAGCACGCCGTCGGCGCCGACGCCGGCGCGGCGGTCGCACAGGCGCGCCACCTCGGCGGCGGACAGCGCCAGCCGCCCGTCGGGGTCAGGGATGATCACGAAGTCGTTCTCGGTGCCGTGCCCCTTGAGGAACGGCACGCTCTGCGCTGCGGTGCCCACCCGACGATCCTAGTCACTCGTCGGTCGCCGGGTCCGTCAGCGCAGTCCGGCCACCCGCCAGACGGCCAGCGCGAGGGCCGCCGACAGGGCCACCGCGTAGAGCAGCAGCATCCGCCAGTCGGGGCGGCGGCCCGAGCCGCGCGGGGGGACGCCGGGCCAGGTGTAGCCGACCCGGCGGGCGGCCATCATGCCCCAGCCGGCGGCCGACGAGCCGATCAGCAGGCCCAGCATCGCGACCACGGCGCCCGCCTCGTCGAAGGCGAAGGCGAGCGGGAAGGCGAACATCAGCGAGCCCAGCAGGCTGAGCACCACGATGGGCGCGAACAGCGTCAGGCGCAGCCGGCGCGGGGGCCGGAGGTCGGCGTAGGACTCGGCCGTCCGGTCCGCGTCATCCACCTCGTCCGCCGGGTCCAGCGGGTCGTCGTCGTGGGGCAGCGGCTCGCCGGCGAGCGGCGGACGGTCGGTCAGGTGCGCGTCCCGCGCCGGGTCGCCGTGGTCGGGCGCGAGCCCCTCGGCGGGGCGCGGCACGGGTGGCGCGGGCGGCACAGGTGGCGTGGAATCGGTGGTTCGTTCGGTCGTTCCGCTGGTCTCGCGAGGGCTGGCCTCCATCGCCACGTGCCCTCCCAACTCCACGGTTCCCGGTCGTAGCATCGGGCTCGATGATGGCACGCCCAGCCCTCCCTCCCGGCCGCCGGGAGCGTCCCGATGCCATCACGTGATCAGGATGTGACCGCCCGTTCGACCAACTCCCAGGCCCGGTCCGCGAGGGTCTCGGCGCCCTCGGCGCCGCCGTCGAGCCAGCGGACTCTGGGGTCCCTGCGGAACCAGCTCTCCTGCCTGCGGGCGAAGCGCCGGGTGGCCCTGATCGTCTCCTCGCGGGCGGCCCGTTCGTCGTACTGACCGTCGAGCGCGGCGAGCACCTGCTGGTAGCCCAGCGCGCGGGAGGCGGTGCGGCCCTCGCGCAGGCCCCGGGCGTCGAGCCGGCGCACCTCGTCGACGAGTCCGGCGGCCCACATCCGCTCGACCCTGGCGGCGATCCTGGCGTCGAGTTCGGGCCTCGGGACGCCGACGCCGATGTGCAGCGCGGGGTAGAAGGCGCGGTCCTCGTCCGGGTCGGGGAGCTGGGCGGTGAACGGGCGCCCAGTGATCTCGATGACCTCGAGCGCGCGGACCACGCGCCGCCCGTTGCTGGGCAGGATGGCCTCGGCGGCCTGCGGGTCCAGCTCGGCGAGCCGGGCGTGCAGGGCGCCGCTGCCGACGCGTTCCAGCTCCTCCTCCAGCTCGGCGCGCACCTTGGGGTCGGTGCCGGGGAAGGTCAGGGTGTCCAGGGCGCCGCGCACATAGAGGCCCGAGCCGCCGACGACGACGGGGGCGCGGCCGCTGACCAGCAGTTCGTCGATGGCGGTGCGGGCCAGCCGCTGGTACTCGGCGACGCTCGCCGTGACCGAGACGTCCCAGATGTCGAGCAGGTGGTGGGGCACCCCGCCACGCTCGGCTGGGCTGAGCTTGGCGGTGCCGATGTCCATGCCCCGGTAGAGCTGCATGGAGTCGGCGTTGATCACCTCGCCGCCGAGCCGCTGGGCGAGCGTGACGGCCAGGTCTGACTTGCCCGCCGCCGTCGGGCCGACGACGGCGATGACGCGGGGGGTGCGGTGGGGAACGTGCACCCCAACAGTCTCCCAGAGCCGGCGGGGTGGGCGGCGGCGGGCCGATCGGTCAGGACCAGGTGGCGACCAGGTAGCCGACGCCGTAGGGGGCCTCGTCGTGCAGCAGCCGGCCGGCGAGGTCGGCGCCCTCGGCGGCGCCGGCGAGCAGCTGCCAGCCGGGGCGGCCCGCGACGTGCAGCTGGCGGGCCAGCACGGGGTCGAGGTCGGCGAGGGCCCGGACGTCGGCGCCGGCGAGGGCCTCGGCGGCGGCGCGGTCGAACGGGGCGGCCCGGTCGTCGAAGGCGCCGGGCGCCTTCTCGGTGCGGCAGGCGCTGCCGTCGCCCAGCACCAGCAGCGCCAACCGGCCGTCCTCGGCGGCCAGTTCGCGGCCGGTGGCCAGGCAGTCGGCCGGCCCGTCCTGGTCGGAGAGGGCGAGCGCGGCGACCGGGGCGGCGCGCCAGCCGGTGCGTTCCAGCAGCCAGGCGCCGACGGTGAGCGAGGGCGGCAGCGGGCGCGCCCCCGGCTCCCCGGAGCCCGGCTCCCCCGGGTCCGGCGCGCCCGCGCCCAGGGTCACGTCGAGCGCGACGCCGAAGCCGTGCAGCGAGCCCCGGCTGCCGGCCGGGTAGCCGCCGCGCTCGGCCGGCTCGGCGGGGCCGACCAGCAGCAGCCGGTCGGGCCGCGCGGCGGCCAGCACGGCGACGGCGTCGTAGCAGGCGGCCCGCGCCCGGTCCATCTCGGCGGCGGCGCCGGCGGCCACCTCGGGAACGAGCAGGGGCGGGCAGGGGCAGACTGCGGCGGCGACGAGCATGATCGAAAGCGTAGCCCGGCGTGCTCCCTCAGTGGCTGACGCCGCAGCCGCCGACCGGCTCGGTGGGCTGGGCCGGGACGCCCACCGTGGGCAGGCCGAGCAGCACGCCGCCCGAACCGGCCGGCTCCGGCTGGGCGTTGCGCCGCTCCCAGGCGTCGCCGGCGCGGCTGCGGCGGACGGCCTTCGGCGCGCCCTCGGCCAGCAGGTGGTGGGGCGCGGCGTAGCTGATCTCGACGGTGACGAGGTCGCCCGGCCGCACGGGCTGCTCGGGCCGGGCGAAGTGGACCAGCCGGTTGTCGGGCGCGCGGCCGGACAGGCGGCGGGTGGCGTCGTCCTTGCGGCCCTCGCCCTCGGCGACCAGGACCTCGACGGTGCGGCCGACCTGGCGCTTGTTCTCCGCCCAGGAGATCTCCTCCTGGAGGGCGACCAGCCGCTCGTAGCGCTCCTGGACGACCTCCTTGGGGATCTGCCCCGGCATCTCGGCGGCCGGGGTGCCGGGGCGCTTGGAGTACTGGAAGGTGAACGCCTGCGCGAAGCGCGCCTCGCGGACCACGTGCAGGGTCTCCTGGAAGTCCTCCTCGGTCTCGCCGGGGAAGCCCACGATGATGTCGGTGGTGATGGCCGCCTCGGGGATGGCCCGCCGGACGTTCTCGATGATGCCCAGGTAGCGGTCCTGCCGGTAGGAGCGGCGCATGGCCTTCAGGACCCGGGAGGAGCCCGACTGGAGCGGCATGTGCAGCTGCGGCATCACGTTGGGGGTGGCCGCCATGGCCTCGATCACGTCGTCGGTGAAGTCCCTGGGGTGCGGGGAGGTGAACCGCACCCGCTCCAGACCCTCGACGGAGCCGCAGGCGCGCAGCAGTTGGGAGAACGCCTGCCGGTCGCCGATGTCCGAGCCGTAGGCGTTGACGTTCTGCCCGAGCAGGGTGATCTCGATGACGCCCTCGGCGACCAGCGCCTCGACCTCGGCGAGGATGTCGCCGGGGCGGCGGTCCTTCTCCTTGCCGCGCAGCGCGGGCACGATGCAGAAGGTGCAGGTGTTGTTGCAGCCGACGGAGATCGCGACCCACGCGGCGTAGGCGCTGTCCCTGCGGGTGGGCAGCGTGGAGGGGAACGCCTCCAGCGACTCGGCGATCTCGACCTGGGCCTCGCGCTCGATGCGGGCGCGCTCCAGCAGGACGGGCAGGCTGCCGACGTTGTGGGTGCCGAAGACCACGTCCACCCAGGGCGCGCGGCGGGTGATCGCGTCGCGGTCCTTCTGGGCGAGGCAGCCGCCGACCGCGATCTGCATCCCGGGGCGGGCGGCCTTCCTGGGGGCGAGCTGGCCGAGGTTGCCGTAGAGGCGGTTGTCGGCGTTCTCCCGGACGGCGCAGGTGTTGAAGACGACGATGTCGGCGACCTCGTCGCGTTCGCCCGCCGGGACATAGCCGGCCTCCTCCAACAGCCCGGCCATGCGTTCCGAGTCGTGGACGTTCATCTGGCAGCCGAACGTCCGGACTTGGTAGGTACGCGCCTCGGGCCTGGCAGAAGGTGGCATGGGAAGGACTCAATCCGCATCGATCAGGAAGCAAGCTGGCCGGAGCCAAGTCTACGGTCCGCTGATAGTTTGCTCGGGTGGCTTCGGGAGCGCCGGGACGGTGGCGGATCGTGCCCCGCTCCACCCGGGGGCGGCGGCTGTTGGTCGCGGCTGCGGTGGTGTTCGCGGTGCTGGTCGTGGTGCTGGCCCGCCCGCTGGTGCGGGACGACGGGCGGCCCGCCGGCACGGTGACGATGAGCACCGGCGTCAGCAGCGGGGTGTACGCGCGCTACGGGCAGCTGCTGCGCGCCCAGTTGGCTGAGGACGCACCCGAGCTGGACATGCGGCTGACGAAGAGCGCGGGCTCGGTGCAGAACATCGAGCGGGTGCTCAGCGGGGAGGCCGACTTCACCATCGCCACCGCCGACTCGATCGCCGCCTACCAGCAGGCCGGCGGGCAGGGCGCGGAACGGCTGCGGGCCTGCGCCCGGCTCTACGACGACTACATGCACCTGGTGGTGCCGGCGCACTCGCCGGTGGAGCGGACCCGCGACCTGGCGGGGCTGCGGGTCGGAGTCGGGCAGGACCAGTCGGGCGTGCAGCTGGTGACCAGGGAACTGCTGGCGGCGGCCGGGCTCGACATGGAACGCGATCTGACGGCGGTCCGGCTGGGCATCGACAGTATGCCGAGGATGCTGGAGGCCGGGCGGCTGGACGCGTTCTTCTGGTCGGGCGGGCTGCCGACCTCGGCGATCGAGCGGCTGGCGGAGTTCACCGAGATCCGGCTGGTGCCGCTGGACGACCTGCTGCCGGAGCTGACCGGGGACGACGGCGGGCACACGGCGTTCTACCGGGCGGCGGTGATGCCGCCCGACGCCTATCCGCAGATCCCGGGCACCCAGGGCATCGACACCCTGGCGGTGGCGAACCTGCTGGTCACGACGGTGGAGGCGGACGACAGGCTGACCGAGGAGATCACCCGCTCGGTGATCAACGGGCGGGACCGGATCGGCGGCGAGGTGCACGCGGCGCAGCGCGTCGACCTGCGGACGGCCATCTACACCCAGCCGCTGGACCTCCACCCGGGCGCGCGGGACTACTACCGCTCGGTCAAGTCCTGAGCCGACGAGCCGGGGGCCTCGTCCCCGGTCGTACTTTTCCACAGGTATTTCCGGGGAATCTCGTTTGATTCTGTTCCTACTGGTTCACCACTTACCGGGAACACCCGGGAACACCGGGAACAGAACGTTGAGGAGTCACCTTCATGCACGACGACCGGGACCTTGTCGAGCAGCGGTTGCGTCGAGTGCTCGACGAGCGGATCAGGCCGGCGGTGTACGGCGCGGCGGTGCCGTTGGGACTGGAGCGGTGGGACGCGCCGGGCGAGCCCGTTCCGGTGGCCGAGGCGCTGGCCGCCGCGTACCGGCCGGCCGAGGTCGGGGAACGGTGGGGGCCGGCGTGGGGCACCAGCTGGTTCCGGCTGACGGGGCGGGTGCCGGCCGAGTGGGCCGGGCGGCGCGTCGAGGCCAGGATCGACCTGGGCTTCGACCGGCAGCTGCCGGGCTTCCAGTGCGAGGGGCTGGTCCATCGGCCGGACGGCACCGCCGTCAAGGGCGTGCACCCGCACAACGACTGGGTGCCGGTGGCCCGTTCGGCGAACGGCGGCGAGGAGGTCGAACTCCTGGTGGAAGCGGCGGCCAACCCGATCCTGGTGGAGCCGCGCCCGACCGCGCTCGGCGACCGGCTGACCGTCGGGGACGAGCCGCTCTACCGGCTGCTCAGGGCGGAGTTGGCGGTCTTCGAGGCCGAGGTCTGGGAGCTGGTGCGCGACCTGGAGGTCGTCGGCTCGCTGATGGTGGAGCTGTCACCGGACGACGCGCGCCGCTTCGAGCTGGTGCGGGCGGTCGAGGCAGCGCTCGACGCCGTTGACCTGGCGGATGTCGCGGGCAGCGCGCCGGCGGCGCGCGCCCAGCTCGCGAACGTGCTCTCCGCGCCGGCGCACGCCTCGGCGCACCGGCTGAGCGCCGTGGGCCACGCGCACATCGACTCGGCCTGGCTGTGGCCGCTGCGCGAGACGGTGCGCAAGGTGTCCCGCACCACCGCCAACGTGGTGGCGCTGCTGGAGGAGTCCGACGAGCTGGTCTTCGCGATGTCGCAGGCGCAGCAGCTGGCCTGGGTCAAGGAGCACCGGCCCGAGCTGTTCGAGCGGGTGCGGCGCCGGATCGAGGAGGGCGGCTTCGTGCCGGTCGGCGGCATGTGGGTGGAGTCCGACACCAACATGGTCGGCGGCGAGGCGATGGCGCGGCAGTTCGTCCACGGAAAGCGGTTCTTCCTGGACGAGTTCGGCATCGAGACCGAGGAGGTGTGGCTGCCCGACTCGTTCGGCTACACGGCCGCGCTGCCGCAGCTGGTGAAGCTGTCGGGCTCGAAATGGTTCCTCACCCAGAAGATCTCCTGGAGCCGGACCAACACCTTCCCGCACCACACGTTCTGGTGGGAGGGCATCGACGGCACCCGGGTCTTCACGCACTTCCCGCCCGTCGACACCTACAACTCCGACCTCTCCGGGCGCGAGCTGGCGCACGCCGCGCGCAACTACCGGGAGAAGGGGCGGGGCAGCCGTTCGCTGGTGCCGTTCGGCTTCGGCGACGGCGGTGGCGGCCCCACCCGGGAGATGCTGGGCCGGGCGCGGCGGACCCGGGACCTGGAGGGTTCGCCCCGGGTCGAGATCGAGCCGCCGGCCGCGTTCTTCGCCAAGGCGCACGAGGAGTACCCGAACGCGCCGGTCTGGGTCGGCGAGCTGTATCTGGAGCTGCACCGGGGCACCTACACCTCGCAGGCCAAGACCAAGCAGGGCAACCGGCACAGCGAGTCGCTGCTGCGGGAGGCCGAGCTGTGGGCGACCACGGCGGCGCTGCGGGTGCCCGGATACGCCTATCCCTACGCGGAGTTGGACCGGATCTGGAAGACGGTGCTGCTGCACCAGTTCCACGACATCCTGCCCGGCTCCTCGATCGCGTGGGTGCACCGGGAGGCGCGGGAGACCTATGCCGCGCTGCGCGCGGAGCTGCTGGCGCTGATCGGCGCGGCCCAGCGGGCGCTCGCCGGGGACGGCGAGGGCACGGTGGTGTTCAACGCGGCGCCGCACGAGCGCGGCGGGGTGCCGGGCGGCGGCGCGCGGCCGCGCCGGGCGGGCGAGGCGGCGCGGGTCGGCGCCGAGGAGCGGGCCGGCGGCGGCTTCGTGCTGGACAACGGGCTGCTGCGGGTCGAGGTGGACGGCCGGGGCCTGGTGGTCTCGGCGGTTGACCGGGCCAGCGGCCGGGAGGCGATCGCCCCCGGCGGCGCGGGCAACCTGCTCCAGCTGCACCCGGACTTCCCCAACGCGTGGGACGCCTGGGACCTGGACGAGTTCTACCGCAACCGGGTCACGGACCTGGTGGACGTCGCGTCGCTTGAGCTGCTGGCGCCCGGGGGCGCGAACGGGGGCGACGAGGGGGCGGCGACGGTGCGCGTCACCCGCGCGTTCGGCGCGTCCCGGGTGGTGCAGCTGATCGTGTTGCGCCCCGGCGCGCGGGCGGTGGAGTTCGACACCGCGATCGACTGGCGGGAGTCGGAGAAGGTACTCAAGGCGGCCTTCCCGCTGGATGTGAAGGCCGACCAGTCGGCCTCCGAGACCCAGTTCGGCCACGTCTTCCGCCCCACCCACACCAACACCTCGTGGGAGGCGGCCAAGTTCGAGATCTGCGCGCACCGCTGGGTGCACGTGGGCGAGCCGGGCTACGGGGTCGCGGTGGTCAACGACTCGACCTACGGCCACGACGTGACCAGGGACGTGCGCGAGGACGGCGGGCAGACCACCACGGTGCGGCTGTCGCTGCTGCGCGCCCCGCGCTACCCGGACCCCGAGACCGACCAGGGCGAGCACCGGCTGCGCTTCGGCCTGGTGCCGGGCGCCGACCTCGACGACGCGGTGCGCGAGGGGCACCGGATCAACCTGCCGGAGCGCGCGGTGCCGGGGAACGCCGAGGTGGCGCCGCTGGTCCGGGTCGTCGACGGCGCGGGGCCGGCCCCGGGCGGCGCGGCCAGCGTCGTGGTCTCGGCGGTGAAGCTGGCCGACGACGAGAGCGGCGACCTGGTGGTGCGGCTCTACGAGTCCGGCGGCCGGCGCGCCTCCGGCGAGCTGTCCTTCGACCTCCCCGTGACGTCGGTCGCGGTGACCGACCTGCTGGAGCGCCCGCTGGCGGACGAGCCGGCACCCGAGGTGAACGAGGGGCGCGTGGCCTTCGCGCTGCGCCCCTTCCAGATCCTCACGCTCCGTCTGGCGCACCGGAATTGAGCGCGCCGAAGGGGGCTTCGTAGGGCGCGGGGAACGTGGCGGGCTCCGGCGCGTGCCGGGGCACCGTCACGGTCACCCGCAGCCCCGTCGGCTCGTTGTGGGCGTAGGAGATCCCGGCCCCGCCGGCCGCCAGCAGCGCGCCCACGATGGACAGGCCGAGCCCGGAGCCGGAGACGTTCTGGTGCCGGTGGCTGCGCCAGAAGCGGGAGCCGACCCGCTCCAGCTCCTCATCGGCCACCCCGGGCCCGTTGTCGACGACATCCACGGCGACGGTGTCCCCGCCGGGCGTGACGCCGACCTCCACCAGGCCGCCGCCCGGGGTGAACTTCAGCGCGTTGTCGATCACCGCGTCCAGCGCGCTGGAGAGCGCCACCGGGTCCGCCCAGCCCGTCACCGCGGCCTGGCCGGCCAGCCGCAGCTCGACGCCGCCCCGGTCGGCCACCGGCCGCCAGGCGCCGACCCGCTCGGCGACCAGCGCGGCGACGTCCACCACCCGGGGGTCGGCGGCGCTGTGCTCGGCCAGCGCCAGGTCGAGCAGCCCGTCCAGCACCTGCGCCAGCCGCTTGCCCTCGGCCCGCACCGAGGCGAACTCCTCGTTCCCCTCGGGCAGTTCCAGACCCAGCAGGTCGATGCGCAGCAGCAGCGCGGCCAGCGGGTTGCGCAGCTGGTGGGAGGCGTCGGCGACGAAGGCGCGCTGCTGCTCCAGCACCTCCTCCACATGGTCGGCCATCTCGTTGAACGACACCGCCAGCCGCCGCAGCTCCGGCGGCCCCCCGGCCGGCGCCACCCGGGCCGTCAGCCGGCCGGTCGCGATGTGGTGGGTCGCCCGGTCCAGGACCCGCACCGGGCGCAGCACCCAGCGGGTGAGCTGGAACGCGGCCACCACCGCGAGCAGCAGCGCCGCCGCCTCGCCGAGGAGGATCGGCAGCCAGCTGGCGAGGATGCTGGAGCGCAGCGGCCCGGTCGGTGACTCGGTGACCACCACGGCGATCACGTCGCCATCCCTGATCACCGGCGAGGCCACCACCAGCGTCCGGTCGGAGTCCCAGGGCCACACCTGCGCCGGGCCCTGGCTGCGGCGGCCGGCCAGCGCCTCGGCGAACTCCCGCCCCGCGACGCCGCCGGGCACCTCCCAGTCGGCCGGGGCCGCCGCCATCGCGCGGCCGTCCCGGTGGAAGACGCCCGCCCTGATCCCGTACACCCCGTGGTAGCGGCTCAGCTCCTCGGTGAGCGTGGCCAGCGGCTCGCGGGGGTCGTCGTCGGGCGAGCCGGCGGCGAACTGGGCGAGCGAGGCGAACCGCGCGGTGTCGTCGATCCGGTCCACCACCACCCGCTGCTGCTCACTCCTGGCCTGGCTGGTGGCCAGCGGAATGCCCAGGGCCAGCAGCACTCCCGTCAACAGAACGATCAACAGCGGAAGGAGTCGAGCACGCACAGAAGTTATCCCGTTCCGAACCTAGGTCGCGCCGTCGCTCAGGCCCCACCGCTCACCGAGCGCGTCACAGGCCGGGCAGCGCCAGCCGGTAGCCGACGCCCCTGACCGTCTCCACCAGCTCGGGCCGGCGGAGCTTGGCCCGCAGGGAGGCGATGTGCACCTCCAGGGTGCGCCCGGTCCCCTCCCAGCTCGTCCGCCACACGTCGCTGATGATCTGTTCGCGCCGGAAGACCACCCCGGGACGCTGGGCCAGCAGCGCCAGCAGGTCGAACTCCTTGCGGGTCAGCACCACCCGTTCCCCGTCCACCTCGACCCGGCGGGTCGCCAGCTCCACCGTCACGGGACCCACGACCAGCACCTCGGGCGCCTCCTCCTCGGACCCGGCCGGCTCCTCGCCGGCGGTCCGCCGGCTCACCGCGTGGATGCGGGCCAGCAGCTCCCCCGTGTCATACGGCTTGACCACATAGTCGTCGGCCCCGAGGTTGAGGCCGTGGATGCGGGAGCGGACGTCGGCCCGCGCGGTCACCATGATCACCGGCGTCGAGGTGAGGCGCCGGATGCGGCCGCAGACCTCGAAGCCGTCCACGTCGGGCAGGCCAAGGTCCAGCAGCACCACTCCGAAGCCGCCGCCCCGCAGCGCGGCCAGCGCCTCCTCGCCGGTGCGCACCCGCACGGGCGTGAAGCCGTGCCGGCCCAACACAGCCACCAGGGCGGCGGCGACGTGCTCGTCGTCCTCCACCAACAGCAGACGCACCCCGCACCTCCCCTGCTCTCGTTCCGCCGCCGCGGCGCCGCCCGTTCTGGCACCCTGAAGCAGCGCTACGAGAACGATTGAAGCAGGAGTGCGGGCCGAGCGGACGTCACGGAAGGATTCCGTCACCGCTCGCCAACCATGAGCCACAGCCGGTTACTGCCCGTAGGAGGAAGCAACCGGATCGTTATGCTCAATTTCCGCTCAGATCTGCTGACGCTACGTTGTACAGCTGGCTAGGGTCCCTGCAACCGACGAGGATGGAGCAACTCCACGATGAGCGATGCGCCGCTGACCAAGGACCCCGCTGAGGCCGCGCCCCTTGCGGAGGACCTGGTCGTCCTGGACGGCGTGAACAAGCACTTCGGTGCGCTGCACGTGCTCCAGGACATCAACCTGACCATCAAGCGCGGTGAGGTCGTCGTCGTGATCGGCCCCTCGGGGTCCGGCAAGTCCACGCTCTGCCGGGCGATCAACCGGCTGGAGACCATCGACGGCGGCACCATCACCATCGACGAGAAGCCGCTGCCCGAGGAGGGCAGGGAGCTGGCCCGGCTCCGCGCCGACGTCGGCATGGTGTTCCAGTCCTTCAACCTCTTCGCGCACAAGACCGTGCTCCAGAACGTGACCCTGGGGCCGATCAAGGTCCGCGGGGTCTCCAAGGCCGACGCCGAGACCAAGGCCAGGGCCCTGCTGGACCGGGTGGGCGTCGGCAACCAGGCCGACAAGTACCCGGCGCAGCTCTCCGGCGGCCAGCAGCAGCGGGTGGCGATCGCCCGCGCGCTGGCGATGGAGCCCAAGGTGATGCTCTTCGACGAGCCCACCTCGGCCCTGGACCCCGAGATGATCAACGAGGTCCTCGAGGTCATGCAGCAGCTGGCGCGGGAGGGGATGACCATGGTCGTCGTCACCCACGAGATGGGCTTCGCCCGCTCGGCGGCGAACCGGGTGGTCTTCATGGCCGACGGCCGGATCGTCGAGGAGGCCGAGCCGCACCAGTTCTTCGACAACCCGCGCAGCGACCGCGCCAAGGACTTCCTGTCGAAGATCCTCCAGCACTGACCCGGCGCCCCAGCGGCGTTCCATTATCCGGCCCTTCCCGACTCCCCGGCACTCCCGATACCTCAGGCACCTTTCCCGAAGCTAAGGACACACGCACCATGAGACTCCGCAAGGCCAGCGCCCTCGCCGCCAGCGTGCTCGCCCTCTCCCTCGCCGCGACCGCCTGTGGCGGCGGCGGTGACGACGACACCATCAGCATCGGCATCAAGTACGACCAGCCTGGCCTGGGCCTGAAGACGCCCGACGGCGAGTACGTCGGCTTCGACGTGGACGTGGCCACCTTCATCGCCGGCGAGCTGGGGTACGAGCCCGACCAGATCGACTTCGTCGAGTCGCCCAGCGGCGACCGCGAGACGATGCTGGACCGGGGCGATGTCGACTTCATCGTGGCCAGCTACTCGATCACCGACGAGCGCAAGGAGCAGGTGGACTTCGCCGGCCCCTACTTCGTCGCCCACCAGGACCTGCTGATCCGCGACGGCGAGACGGTGCCGAACGAGGAGGCCATCAACGACCTCACGCTCTGCTCCGTCGGCGGCTCCACCTCGGCGGCCAACGTCCAGGAGGAGTTCGCCCCGGACGCCGAGCTTGAGGAGCTGGGCACCTACTCCGAGTGCCTCACCGGCCTGGAGAACGGCACCGTTGACGCGCTGACCACCGACGACTCCATCCTGGCCGGCTACGCCGCGCAGGAGCAGAACCAGGGCAAGTTCGCCCTGGCCGGCCTGGAGTTGAGCGACGAGTACTACGGCGTGGGCGTGCCCAAGGGCGAGACCGAGCTGCGGGACGACATCAACGCGGCCATCACCAAGATGGTCGACGAGGGCGCCTGGCAGGACGCCGTGAACGAGCACTTCGGCCCGGCCAACTACGACGCCGAGCCGGCCCCGGAGATCACCGAGACCGACTGAGTCGTCTGAATCGCCGAGTTTCCCCGGTGGCGTGCCGTCGCTGCGGCGGCACGCCACGCCCTTTCCCATCCCCTAGGCGAGACTGGAAGATTCGTGTTCGATTTCCTCGATCTCGACCGGTACGACCTCTTCGGGGCGTTCTGGACCACGGTGCAGCTCACCTTCTACTCCGCGATCGGCTCGCTGATCTGGGGCACCGTGCTGGCCGCGATGCGGGTCAGCCCCGTGCCGATCATGCGGGCCTTCGGCACGGCCTATGTGAACCTGCTGCGGAACACCCCCCTCACCCTGGTCATCGTCGCCTGCTCCCAGGGCCTCTACTTCACGATGGGCCAGACGCTGGGCGGTGAGGGCACGAAGGGCATCGCGTTCCGGCTGGCCGTGCTCGGCTTCATCGTCTACACCTCCACCTTCGTCTGTGAGGCGCTGCGCTCCGGCATCAACACCGTGCCGGTGGGCCAGGCCGAGGCGGCCCGGGCGCTGGGGCTCAACTTCTCGCAGGTGCTGGGGCTGGTGGTGCTGCCACAGGCGTTCCGCTCGGTGGTGCCACCGCTGGCGAACGTGTTGATCGCCCTGACCAAGAACACCACCGTGGCCGCGACCATCGGCGTGGCCGAGGCGGCCCTGTTGATGCGCGACATGATCGAGCGGGAGGCCCAACTCATTCCGATCGCCGCCGTGTTCGCCTTTGGATTCATTGTCCTCACCCTGCCGACCGGGCTCCTCCTCGGCTGGGTGAGCAAGCGAGTGGCGGTGAAGCGATGAGCAAGGCAGTCTCCGTTCTCTACGACGCGCCGGGGCCGCGCGCCAAGCGGCGCAACGTTCTGATCTCCGTCGTCTTCGTGCTCGTGCTGGCCGGCATCGCCTACTGGATTCTGTCGGCGCTCAACGACAAGAACCAGCTGGACGCGGCGAAGTGGGACCCGTTCGTCACGGACTCCCGGGTGTGGACCACCTATCTGCTGCCCGGGCTCCAGGAGACCCTGACGGCCGCCGGGCTCTCCCTGGTGATCGCGCTGCCGCTGGGCGCGATCCTGGGCATCGGGCGGATGTCCGACCACTGGTGGATCAGGCGCCCGGCGGATGTGATCGTGGAGTTCTTCCGCGCGATCCCCGTGCTGATCCTGATGATCTTCGCCAACCAGGCCTATGCGGAGTGGTCGAACATCGACCGCGAGATCCGGCCGATGTACGCGGTGATCACCGGCCTGGTGCTCTACAACGCGTCCGTGCTGGCCGAGATCGTGCGGGCCGGCGTCCTCTCGCTGCCGCGCGGCCAGACCGACGCGGCGCACGCCATCGGGATGCGCAAGGGCCAGACCATGGTCCATGTGCTGCTGCCGCAGGCGGTCACGGCGATGCTGCCGGCGATCGTCAGCCAGCTGGTGGTCATCGTCAAGGACACCGCGCTGGGCGGCGCCCTGCTCGGCTACGGCGAACTCATCAGCAACACCCGCCTGGTGGCCGGCAACTACAGCAACACCATCGCCGCCTACACCGTGGCCGCCGCGATCTTCATCACGGTGAACTTCCTGCTCACCTACTTCGCCGGGTGGCTGGAGGCCCGTATCCGTCAGGGGCGGCGCGGCACGGGTGCCGTGCTGTCGCACGACCTGGCGGAGGAGACGCAGGCGGGCGGCGCCGGCATCGCGGCCCCGACGCTCGACCGGGGCGCGGGCCTGCCGGGCGGCGACGGCGGTCCCGCCGGCGGCGGTCCCTCGGAGGGCCCGGGCGGCGGTGGCGGTCCGGGTGGCGGCGGCGGTCCGGGTGGCGGCAGCGGTCTGGGCGGTGGTCTGGGCGGTGGCCGCGACGGCGGTATCTAGCCGGGCGCACAACCGGCCCGGTTCGGGGCCGACTTGACGGTAGCGGCGGCGCTGGGTTCCATACGTGCTGTGCTGCCCGTGATCATCGTTGGCGCGGGCCCTACGGGGCTCGCGCTGGCGCTTGCCCTGGCCGGGCACGGTATCCCGTCCGTCGTGCTGGACGGATCGGACGGCCCGCCGGCCGCGCGGCCGGCCAGGAGCGTGGTGCTGGCGCCCGACGTGGCGCGGTGGGCGGAGCTGCCGGGAGCACACCGGGAGAGCGCGGCCTGGGCCGGGTGGCGCACGGTGCGCCGGGGGCGCACGGTCGACACGCACGCCTTCGGCCCGACGGACGCGCCCCGGCACCTGCCGCAGCATGTGCTGGAGGCGACGCTGCGGGACGCGGTCGCCCGACAGGAACTGGTGCGACTGGCCAGGGGCCACCGGCTGACCGACTTCGAACGGCGCGAAGGCGACGTGCTGGCGCACAGCGTGCTGCGCCCCACCGACGGGCGGCGCGAGGAGAACCGGCAGTGGCGCGGCGGCTATCTGGTGGGCTGCGACGGGGCCCGCTCCACGGTGCGCAAGCTGCTGGGGGTGCCGTTCCCCGGGCGCACGGCGGTGGAACGCTACGCGGTCGCCGCGCTCCGGGCCGAGCTGCCCTGGCCCGAGGAGGCCGCGCTGCACCGGGGTCTGACGGCGGGCGAGGTGACGGTGCGGCCGCTGAGCGGGGAACGCTGGCGGCTGGACTGGCCGTTGCCCCCGGACGAGGGGCTGGTGACCCCCGAGGCCCTGCTGGCGCGCGTCGAGAGCACGCTGGCCGACCTGGGCGGGGGCACACCGCCGCCGTACCAGCTGCTCGACACGGGCGTGCAGGTCTGCCACCAGCGCCTGGCCCGCAACTGGCGCGTGGACCGGGTCTTTCTGGCGGGCGACGCGGCGCATCTGCTGGGTGCCCTGGGGACCCAGCAGGTGGCGGAGGGGCTGCGGGACGCGGAGAACCTGGCCTGGCGGCTGGCCGTCGCCAGCCGACTCGGGTACGGCGACGGGCTGTTGGACGGCTACCAGCAGGAACGCCGGGGCGCCGTCGGCCGACGGCTGCGCGCCGTCGACCAGGCCCTGCCGCTGGTGCGCGGCCGGGGCGGGCTGGGCGGCCGGCTCCCGGGGCGGGGCCGTGGGCGGCTGGCGCTGCTGAGCGACGGGCACCTGGGGCGCGGAACGCTGGGCGGGCCGCCCGACTACGGCGGCGCCGCGCGGCGGGGCACCGGGGACGTCGCGACGACGCCCCGGGTCGGCGCGCCGGTCACCGACGTGCCGGTGACGGCGCTGGACGGGGCACGGGCGCGGCTGCGCGACCGGCTGGGCGGGCCGCTGCTGCTCGTCCTCACCGCGCCGGGGGCCCGGGTCTGGGACGCGCGGCACTGGCTGTCGGCGGGGCTGATGCCCGAACTGGCCGCCGTCGCCGAGACCTTGGACCTGCCGGCGGAACTGCTGGTCACGGAGGAGTACCCGGGCGCCGGCGCGCACACGGTCCTGCTGGTGCGGCCCGACGGCCACCTGGCGGCCTGGCTCCCGGGCGCCCACCCGGACGCGCTGCGCGAGGCCGTGCGGCGCCTGCGCGGAACGACCCCCGCGCCGGCCGAGCCGACCGGCGGCCGCTGACCGCTGCTCGCGCGGGGCGCGAGCAGCGGGAACGGGCGAGGCGCCCGCCGCCCGGGGGCGGCGGGCGCCGTTGGCGGGAGGCGGAGGGCGGGGGGACGTTGGCCGCCGCGCGGGCCGACCGCGCTGTTCTGGTCGAACAGCAACGCCTGGCACGTTTCGCCTGACCATGGGCTCCCGGCTTGAACGATCCCTTTCGGCGGTGCTGCCCGACCGGCGCCGGGCGGCTGGGGATACCGTGCTGGCGGCGGTCGCGTCGTGAGGAGCCGTGCGGGCCACGGCGGCGGCCGGGGGAACGTAACCTGCGTGGGGGCGCCGGGTGTTGGGGCCGGGCCACGGGTGCTGGGTGGGGAAGGGGGCCGGGGTGGAGCCGTTGCGGGCCGGGGACCCGGAGAGGGTGGGCGGGTTCCGGTTGCGTGGCCGGCTGGGGGCCGGCGGGATGGGCGAGGTGTTCCTGGGCTGGTCGCCGGGCGGGCGGGCGGCGGCGGTGAAGGTGGTGCATCCGCATCTGGCGCGGCAGGAGGAGTTCCGGCGGCGGTTCGCGCGGGAGGTGGCGGCGGCGCGGGCGGTGGGCGGGGCGTTCACGGCCCCGGTGATGGCCGCCGGGCCGGAGGACGAGCCGCCGTGGGTCGCGACCGTCTACGTTCCCGGGCCCGACCTGGCGGCAGCGGTCGGTGCGGCTGGGCCGTTGCCGGAAGGCGCGGTGTGGCGGCTGGCGGCGGGTTTGGTGGAGGCGTTGCAGGCCATTCACGCGGTGGGGGTGCTGCACCGGGATCTGAAGCCGTCGAACGTGCTGGTGGCCGCGGACGGGCCGCGGGTGATCGACTTCGGGATCGCGCGGACGCTGGAGGACACCGCGCTGACGGCGACCGGCCTGGTGGTGGGATCGGCGGGCTTCATGGCGCCCGAGCAGGCCGAGGGCGGCGAAGTCGGCCCGGCCGGCGACGTGTTCGCGCTGGGGGCGGTCCTCGCCTTCGCCGCCACGGGGGCCGGGCCCTTCGGGGAGGGCCCGCCGCTCGCGGTGCTCCACCGGGTGGTCAACGGGCCGCCCCGGCTGGACGGGCTCACGGGGCCGCTGCGCGAACTGGTCGCCGGATGCCTGGCGAAGGAGCCCGGCGAACGGCCCGCGCTCACCGCGTTGCTGGAGCGGATCGGCGCGCACTGGGAGCCGCCGGACGATGTCCCCGGCTCCGCGCCCTGGCCGGATGCCGTCACCACCCTCATCCAGCGGCACGCCCCACCTCCGACCGCCCCCTACACCGAAGCCACCGAGGCCACCGAGGCCACGGAGCCGCCGGATGGCGGGCCGGACGGCGGGCCGGACGCGGCGCGTCGGTCGCGTCGGCGGGGTCGGCCCGTCGGCATCGACTTCGGCACGGCGCACTCGGCCGTCGCCGTCATGGAAGGCGGCGAGCCCTCGCTGGTCCCCAACGCCCAGGGCGCGCACACCACTCCCAGCCTGGTGGCCCTCACGGCCCAGGGGGATGTCCTCGTCGGCACGGCCGCCGAGCGGCAGGCCCTCACCAACCCCGACTTCACCGCGCGCGCCGTCACGTCGCGGCTGGGCACCAGCTGGTGTGTCACGCGGGGCGACGTCCGGCTGACCGCCGAGGACGTCGCCGGCCTGATCCTCGCCCGCCTGCGCCAGGACGCCGAGTCCTACCTCGGCGAGCCCGTCACCGACGCGGTGCTGGCGGTGCCCACCGGCTTCCGTCGCGACCAGCGGGCCGCGCTGGTCCGGGCCGGTGAACGGGCCGGGCTGAACGTCCTGCGGCTGATCAACGCGCCCTCGGCCGTGGCGATGGCCTACGACGAGCGCACGCACCCGGACGACTTTCTCGCCCTCCTGGTCTTCGACCTCGGCGCCGGCACCCTCGACGTCTCCCTCGTCGAACTCGACGACGGCGTCGTGGAGATCAAGGCCACCGCCGGCGACAGCCGGCTCGGCGGCGACGAGTGGGACCGGCGGATCGTCGAGCACCTGACCGAGCGCGTACGGCGGCGGCACGGGGTGGATCTCACCGGCGACATCGCCGCGCTCGCGCGGCTGCGCGAGGCGGCCGAGGCGGCGAAGATCGAACTGTCGGCCGCGCGCACCACGAGCCTCCGGCTGCCCTACCTCGCCACCGGTCCTGACGGCCCCGTCCACCTCGAAGAGGAGCTGACCCGCGAGGAGTTCGAGACGCTCACCCGGGATCTGCTGGAACGCTGCCGCACCGCCATCGAACACGTCCTCGCCGACGCCGAGCACACGCACGCCGACATCGACCGGGTCGTCCTGACGGGCGGCGCCGCCCGGATGCCGGCGGTGGGCGACCTGATCCGCCGGCTCACGGACGGCCGTGGGCCCCACCGGGGCCTGAGCCCGGAGCCCGTCGCCCATGGCGCGACGCTCCAGGCGGGCGTCCTGGCCGGTGAGGTGATGGGCGTGCTGCTCCTCGACGTCGCCCCCCACTCGATCGGCATCGAAACGCACGACGGGACCACGACGAAGCTGCTCCCACGGAACGAGATCATCCCCACGAAGCGCTCCGAGATCTTCACCACGCACACGGACGACCAACCCACGGCGGTGGTCCACGTCGTGGAGGGCGAACGCGAGGACGCCGCGCGTAACTGGACCCTCGCGGTCCTCGAACTCGCCCTGCCACCCGCTCCCCGAGGCGTGCCACGGATCGAGGTGACGGCCGACTGCCACGCCGACGGCTTCCTCCACATCACGGTCAGGGACCTGGGCACGGGCCACGAGACGGCCGCCGCCATCGACCGGGCGACGAGGGAACGGGCGGCCGCGCTCCGCCGCTCCTCCCGCTGGGCCGGCCTGCGCGGTCTCGCCCCCGTGACTCACCCGGCCTCCTGAGGGCTCCCGCTCCCCCGTCGCACTCCACCCCGACGTCGAATGCGATCGACGGGCCGGCCGCTGCCGGGTGCCGGTCGGCGCCGGCGGGAAGCCGGCGCAGCGGAACGGTCAACAGGCCGCGCCCGAGGGGCCGTTGGCGGTCAGAAGGCCGAAGTCTCCGGCTCGGGAGCGGGCGGCACGCCGCGCGTGCCCGCGCGCGGCACACCGTCGCGGAGGACACGATCCAGCGCCGCGCGGCCGGCGGGTCCCCAGGCCGGCTTGCCGCCGGGAAGGCCCCGGTCCCCGTTCTGGCCCATCTGCATCAGGAACAGGCTCTTCAGGGCGGCCAGCCCCCGCGCCCGCCGGATCGTCGCCTCGTCCGCCCGCGCATAGCCGTCGAAGAACCGTGCGGCGGCGCCCGCGGGCAGGATCACCCAGGCGGCCGCGAGGTCCCACGCGGGATCGCCGGCAAACAGGCTGTCGAAGTCGACCACGCCCGCGAGCGTTCCGTCCGCGACCACGACGTTGGCGGGATGCAGGTCGCCGTGCACCCACACCGGCGGCCCCGCCCACCCGGGGGCCGCGACGGCATCGTCCCAGACGGCCCGCACGTCGTCGGCGAGGCTGTCGGGGACCACGGAGTGGAAGAACTGGTCGAAGCCGTTCGTGCACTCCCCAGGGTGGCCGCCACGGTCCTCGCTGGCCGGCGCTTCGGCGGGCGCCTCCTCGTGGAGCGCTCCGAGGAACCCCGCCAGGACGTCGGCCGCGTGGTCGCCGCGACGGATCGCGGTGTGGTCCAGCGGTTCGCCGGGGACCCATGTCATGACGGTCCAGAGCTTGGGGAAGCGCGCGGACGGTTCGCCGGTCCGGACCGGTTCCGGGACCGGGAGCGGCAGGCGCGGGGCCAGGACGGGCAGCCACCGGCGCTCCTTGAGCTGGAGGGCCGGGGCCTGTTCGGTGCGTGGCATCCGCACCGCCAACTCGTCCCCGAGGCGCCACATCTGGTTGCCCCATCCGCCGGGCACCTCGCTGATGGCCAGCCCCGCGAGGTCCGGATGCTGCTCGCGCAGCAGCTCGCGGACCAGGTCGGCGGTGATCTCGATCTCGGCGTCGGTCATGCGACGCCACGCTACCCCGCCGGTCCGCCGACCCATTCCGGCCCGGCGGGCCGCCCCGGGCCGCGCGGGCTCCGTGGCTCAGGGGATATCCGGTCCATGGGACGCCCCCCACTCCTCGTCCTCGTCCAACGCCTGCCCCTCCCGCTCCAGGGCCTCGCGGACCACGCGCAGCGCCAGCCCCTCCGGATAGCCCTTGCGGGCCAGCATCCCGACCAGCCTGCGCATCCGCTTGGGCGTGGGCAGGCCACGCGTCGCCGGGAGGCGGCGGGCCACCAGGGCCCTGGCCGTCTCCTCCTCGTCCTCCGGCTCCAGCCGGGAGACGGCCTCCTCGATCACCGAGGAGGCCACTCCCCTGGTCCGCAGCTCGCGGGCCAGAGCCCGCCGCGCCAACCCCCGCCCGTGGTGGCGGGACTCGACCCATGCCTCGGCGAACACCGCGTCGTCGATCAGCCCGACCTCCTCGAAGCGGTCGAGCACCTCGGCGATGGCCTCCTCGGGGATCTCCCTGCGCCGCAGCGCGTCCGCCAACTGCCGCCTGGTGCGCGGCGTCCCGGTGAGCAGCGTCAGGCAGACGCTCCGGGCGCGCTCCACCGGGTCGGCCGGCGGCCCACCGGCCGGCGGTCCGTCGGCCAGCGGCCCGTCGGTGGGCGGCCCGCCCGCCGCCCGTCTCCCGCCGGAGCGGGTCCTGGCGTCGAGGGCCGGGCCACCCGCCCCCTCGGGCGGGGGCTCCGGCCACTCGCTGCGCCGGGTCATCCGTCAGGCCTTGGCCGCGACGGCCTTCGCGGCGCGGGGAGCCTTGGCCGTGGCCGCCGACCTGGCCGCCTGCGCCGGCGGGGCGGCGCCCGCCTCGACGGCGTCCTTGCCCGCGTCCTTGCCCGAGGCGTCCTTGCCCGAGGCCGCGTCGTCCGACGTGTCAGACCCGCCCTCCGACGCCGCGCTCTTCGGCCCGATGCCCAGCTTCTCCTTGATCTTCCTCTCGATCTCGTTGGCCAGGTCGGGGTTGTCACGCAGGAAGTTCCGCGCGTTCTCCTTGCCCTGGCCGAGCTGGTCGCCGCCGTAGGTGTACCAGGCGCCGGACTTGCGGATGAAGCCGTGCTCCACCCCCATGTCGATCAGGCCGCCCTCCCGGCTGATGCCCGTGCCGTAGAGGATGTCGAACTCGGCCTGCTTGAACGGCGGGGCGACCTTGTTCTTGACGACCTTGACGCGGGTGCGGTTGCCCACCGCGTCGGTGCCGTCCTTGAGGGTCTCGATGCGCCGGATGTCCAGCCGCACCGAGGCGTAGAACTTCAGCGCCCGGCCACCCGAGGTCGTCTCGGGGGAGCCGAACATCACGCCGACCTTCTCCCTGAGCTGGTTGATGAAGATCGCGGTGGTCTTGGCCTGGTTGAGCGCCCCCGTGATCTTCCGCAGGGCCTGGCTCATCAGCCGCGCCTGGAGGCCGACATGGGAGTCGCCCATCTCGCCCTCGATCTCCGCCCTGGGCACCAGGGCCGCCACCGAGTCGATGACGATGAGGTCGAGCGCGCCGGAGCGGATCAGCATGTCCGTGATCTCCAGGGCCTGTTCGCCGTTGTCCGGCTGGGAGAGGATCAGCTGGTCCACGTCCACGCCCAGGCGCTTGGCGTACTCGGGATCGAGGGCGTGCTCGGCGTCCACGAAGGCGACGGTGCCGCCGGCCTTCTGCGCGTTGGCCACCGCGTGGAGAGTGAGCGTGGTCTTGCCGGAGGACTCCGGGCCATAGACCTCGACCACCCGGCCACGGGGCAGACCGCCCACGCCCAGGGCCACGTCGAGTGCCGTGGAGCCGGTGGGAATGACCTCGATCGGCTCGTCCGGCCGCTCGCCCAGGCGCATCACCGCGCCCTTGCCGAACTGCCGCTCAATCTGCGCGAGTGCGGCGTCGAGCGCCTTCTCGCGGTCCGTACCTGCCATGGGTGCCACCCGGTCCGTCTGATTCGATCGCTTCACAACCACGGACGCTAGCGCCCGCCACTGACAATCGACACGCGCACTGGGCCCGCAGCGACCTGGACGCCGTTTCCGTAGCCCCCATAAGAATGCCTGTTCGAATTTTGTGTCAAGCCGCGCCGCTCACCGGGTCGTTGAAAAAACCGCAGGTCAGCGCCATCAACGCAGGTGGCGCGGCACGTCGTTGGCGGCACAGACCGCCCGCCAGACGTCCTTCGCGTCCCAGCCGGCGTCCAGCGCCTCGTACACGGTGCGGCCGCCCAGCTCCGACATCACATGATCCCTGGCGAAGGAGTCGGCGTAGGTCGCGCCAAAGTGTTCCGCCATCCGTTCCCAGAACTCCGTCAACCGCATGGGCCCCAGTATCCCCCGCCGGGTCGACGGCACCCGGCCGGCGGGGAGGGCCCGGCTCAGCCGCCGATGGCCCGGCACCCGGCGGTGACCAGCACGCCGGCCGCGACCACCAGCAGGAACGGGGCGCGCAGCAGCAGCGCCACCCCGGCGGCCGCCAGCCCCGCCAGCCTGGCGTCGACCACCACGGCGCCGTTCCCGTCGTCCACCGTCTGGAGCGCGGTCAACGCCGCCAGCAGCGCCACCGGCAGCAGCGCGGCCAGCCGACGCACCAGCGGGCGCTCCAACGCGCCGGGCGGCACGGAGAGTCCGAGCAACTTGGCCAGATAACAGCCGGCAGCGGTCAGCCCGATGGCGATCCAGGTGGTCACGGCGCCACCTCCGTCTCCTCGACCGGCCCGCCGTTCCCCCGGCCGCGCCGCCCGGCGCACAGCAGCACCACGGGCGCGGCCAACGCCGCCACCAGCACCGGCACCCCGGCCGGCAGCAGCGGCAGGCAGCCCAGGGCGAGCAGCACAGCGAGCACGGCGGTGGCCCGTTCGGCGGTGGAGTGGAGCATCGGGGCGAGCAGCGCGAGGAAGACGGCGGGCGAGGCGGCGTCCAGACCCCACGCCTTCGGGTCGCCGATCGAGCCCGCGCCCAGGGCGCCCAGCAGGGTGGTCAGGTTCCAGCAGAGGAAGAGCGTGGTGCCGCTGACCGCGAAGCCCAACCTGGCCTGCGCGCGGGTGGGTTGGGCCAGGGCGACCACCGAGGTCTCGTCGATCACCCAGTGCGCCACCAGCGGGCGCATCCGCGCCGACGGCCGCAGCACCGTGGAGAGCCGCAGGCCGTAGAAGCAGTTGCGCACCCCGAGGAAGAACGCGCCGGCCGCCGCGGTGACCGGGTTGCCGCCGCCGGCCAGCGCCCCGACGAGCGCGAACTGCGAGGCGCCGGTGAAGACCAGCAGGCTCAGCGCGCAGGCCTGCGCCACGCTCAGCCCGCCGGACGCGGCGGTGACGCCGAAGGCGAAGCCGGAGAGGCCCACCGCGAACCCCACGCCCAGGGAGTCCCGCACGGTCGCCCGCCGATCGCCACCGGCCGGCTGAACCGACTGGTCCGGTCCGTCCGGCTGGTCCGGTGCGTCCTGCTGGTCCCTGAGGTCTCTTGCCTTTTCCATCACGGCGGAACGTTAAGCGGTCCGCCCGAGATCGTTCTTGTACGTTCTTGCACGCCCCTTGCCCGACCTGCCCGACCTGCCCGACCGGCGCGCGGCTGTCCCGGGCGGCTACCCCGCGCGGCGGGCCCGCTGGTAGGCGCCCGGGGCCACCCCGACGGAGCGGTGGAAGTGCCGGTGCAGATGGGACTGGTCGGTGAAGCCGACGGCGACCGCCGCCTCGGCCGGGCGCACCCCGACGTCCAGCAGTTCCCGCGCCCGCCGCACCCGGGCGTCGGTCAGCCAGGCGTGCGGCGGCATCCCGTACCGCGCCCGGAAGGCACGCAGCAGCGCGAACGGGCCGGTGTCCAGCTCCCGGGCCAGCTCGTCCAGGGTCGGCGGGTCGGTCATCCGCGCCAGCAGCTCCTCGCGGGCGCGCGCCGCCAACCGCGCGCCCGCATCGCGGACCACGCGCTGCGGACGCGCTCCACCCGCCGTGCGAAGCAACCGCGCCACCGCGATCCGCAACAGGCTGTCGGCGGCCAGCGCCTGCCGTTCCTCCACGGCGGCCAGCACCTGCCCGACCAGCCGCACCGCCACCGGGTCGTGCACCACGGGATCGGCGAACCAGGCGCCGCCGCGCAGCCCGATCACCTCGGCCGCGACCGCGTCCACCACGTCGGCCGCCGGATAGAGCGCCCCGTACGCCCAGCCCTCGGGCACCCCGGCCCGGCCGGTGTGCGGAACGTCCGGGTTGATCAACGCCAGGCCGCCCGCGCCCGCCCGCTCCAGGCTGCCCCGGTGCCGGAAGACCTCGACGCCCTCGGTGATCCCGGCGATCACGAAGGTCGGGTGGGTGTGCGGGATGAAGACCCGCCGCACATAGCGGGCCCGCAGCAGGTCCACGCCCGGCAGCTCGGGCGCCACCCAGTGCCGCGCGCTCTCCCCGGAGGACTCCGAAGCGGTCATGCCGGCCATTGTGCGTCGTTGTCAGTGGTGGGGTGCACGATGGGGCCCATGAGCGGCAGTGACGAACGAACGGGCAGCGCGGTGCTCGACGGGTTCTCCCCGGCCACCAGGGCCTGGTTCAGCCACGCCTTCCACGCGCCGACGGCCGCGCAGGAGGGCGCCTGGCGGGCCATCGCCGAGGAGTCCGACGCCCTGGTGGTCGCGCCGACCGGCTCGGGCAAGACCCTGGCCGCGTTCCTCGCCTCGCTCGACCGGCTCGCCGCCGAGCCCCCGCCGGCCGAGCCGCTCAAGCGGTGCCGGGTGCTCTATGTCTCCCCGCTGAAGGCCCTGGCCGTGGACGTGGAGCGCAACCTCCGCTCGCCGCTCACCGGCATCCGCCAGGAGTCGATCCGCCTCGGCCAGCCCGAGCCCGACATCCGCGTCGGCATCCGCACCGGGGACACCCCGGCCGCCGACCGCAGGGCCCTGGCCAGGCGCCCGCCGGACATCCTGATCACCACCCCCGAGTCGCTCTTCCTGATCCTGACCTCCACGGCCAGGGAGGCGCTTGCCGGCGTGGAGACGGTGATCCTGGACGAGGTGCACGCCGTCGCCGGCACCAAGCGCGGCGCCCATCTGGCGCTCTCCCTGGAGCGGTTGGACGCCCTGCTGCCCCGGCCGGCCCGGCGGATCGGCCTCTCGGCGACGGTCCGCCCGGTGGACGAGGTGGCCCGCTTCCTGTCGCCGCAGCGCAAGGCCACCGTCGTGCAGCCGCCCTCGGGCAAGGAGTTCCAGCTGTCGGTGGTCGTTCCGGTGCCGGATCTCGGGGAGTTGGGCGGCTCCCCGGTGCCGGAGGTCGCGGCCGGGGACGACCGGCCCTCGATCTGGCCCTCGGTGGAGGAGCGGATCGTCGACCTGGTGCAGGCCCACCGCTCCACGATCGTCTTTGTCAACTCCCGTCGGTTGGCCGAGCGTTTGTGCAACCGGATGAACGAGATCGCCTATGAGCGGGCCACCGGGGAGAGTTTTCCCGTCGACCACGGCCCGGCCGAGCTGATGGGCGGCTCCGGCGCCGGCGCCGGCGCGCCCCCGGTGCTCGCGCGGGCGCACCACGGCTCGGTGGCCAAGGAGCAGCGGGCCGGGATCGAGGAGGACCTCAAGGCCGGCCGACTGCCGGCCGTGGTCGCCACCTCCAGCCTGGAGTTGGGCATCGACATGGGCTCGGTCGACCTGGTGGTGCAGGTCGAGTCCCCGCCCTCCGTCGCCTCCGGGCTGCAACGGGTGGGCCGCGCCGGGCACCAGGTGGGCGCCGTCTCCGCCGGGGTGGTCTTCCCCAAGTACCGGGGCGACCTGGTGCAGTCGGCGGTGGTCACCGAGCGGATGCGGCAGGGCGCCATCGAGGCGCTGCGGGTCCCGGCCAACCCGCTGGACGTGCTCGCCCAGCAGATCGTGGCCATCACCGCCATGGACAGCTGGGACGTGGACGAACTGCTGGCCCTGGTGCGGAGGGCCGCCCCGTTCGCCGCGCTGCCGGAGTCGGCGTACCAGTCGGTGCTGGACATGCTCGCCGGGCGCTATCCCTCGGACGCCTTCGCCGAGTTGCGGCCCCGGCTGGTGTGGGACCGGGTCGCCGGCACCATCAGCGGCCGGCCCGGCGCCCAGCGGCTCGCGGTCACCTCGGGCGGCACCATCCCCGACCGTGGCCTCTTCGGCGTCTTCCTCGTCGGCTCCGACCCCAGACGGGGCGGCGGCCGGGTCGGCGAGCTGGACGAGGAGATGGTCTACGAGTCCCGGGTGGGCGACGTGTTCACCCTCGGCACCACCTCCTGGCGGATCGAGGACATCACCAGGGACCGGGTGCTGGTCTCCCCCGCGCCCGGGGTCCCAGGCCGGCTGCCGTTCTGGAAGGGCGACCAGCTGGGCCGGCCGCTGGAGTTGGGCCGCGCGCTGGGCGCCTTCCTGCGGGAGGTCGGCGCCCTGGAGGAGCCGGCCGCCCGGGCCCGGCTCGCCGAGGCCGGCCTGGACGACTGGGCGGTGGACAACGTGCTGGCCTATCTGTCGGAGCAGCGCGAGGCGTGCGGCCACATCCCCGACGACCGCACGATCGTGGTGGAGCGGTTCCGCGACGAGCTGGGCGACTGGCGGATCGTGGTGCACTCCCCGTTCGGCGCCCAGGTGCACGCCCCCTGGGCGCTGGCGCTGGGCGCCCGGCTCACCGAGCGGTTCGGCATGGACGCGCAGGTGCTGCACGCGGACGACGGGATCGTGCTGCGGCTGCCGGACGCCGACCTGCTCGGCGCCGAGGCCGGGTGGGACGCGGACGACGCGGGTCCCGGGCCGCTCGACGCCGCCTTCGACGACGGGCAGGCGCCGGTCGGCGCCGGCGACGTGCTCTTCCCGCCGGGCGAGGTGGACGAGCTGGTCACCGAGCAGGTCGGCGGCTCGGCGCTGTTCGCCGCCCGCTTCCGGGAGTGCGCCGCCCGCGCCCTGCTGCTGCCCCGCCGCGACCCGCGCCGCCGCACCCCGCTCTGGCAGCAGCGCCAACGCGCCGCCCAACTGCTCTCGGTGGCCAGCGAGTTCGGCTCGTTCCCGATCGTGTTGGAGGCGGTCAGGGAGTGCCTCCAGGACGTCTTCGACGTGCCGGGGCTCACCGAGCTGATGCGGGACATCGAGGCACGCCGCGTCCGGCTCGTCGAGGTCACCACGCGCGACCCGTCGCCGTTCGCCCGCTCCCTGCTCTTCGGCTATGTCGCCCAGTACCTCTACGAGGGCGACTCCCCGCTGGCCGAACGCCGCGCCGCCGCCCTGTCGTTGGACTCCCGGCTGCTCGCCGAACTGCTGGGCCGCGCCGAGCTGCGCGAGCTGCTCGACCCCGAGGTGCTGACCGAGCTGGAGCGGGAGCTGGGCTGGCTCACCGAGGAGCGGCGGGTGCGGGACGCCGAGGGCGTCGCCGACCTGCTGCGGGTGCTGGGCCCGCTGACGGAGGCCGAGTTGGCCGAGCGCGGCGCGGCGCCCGAGTGGGCCGCCGATCTCGGCGCCGCCCGCCGGGCGCTGTCGGTGCGGATCGCGGGCGCCGACCACTGGGCCGCCGTGGAGGACGCGGGCCGGCTGCGGGACGCCCTGGGCACCGCGCTGCCGGTCGGGGTGCCCGAGGCGTTCACCGAGCCGGTGGCCGACCCGCTCGGCGACCTGCTGTCCCGCTACGCCCGCACCCACGGCCCCTTCACCTCGGCGCAGGCCGCCGCCCGCTTCGGCCTCGGCACGGCCGTCGCGGACGGGGCGCTGCACCGGATGGCGGCCGAAGGGCGTCTGGTGCAGGGCGAGTTCCGGCCCGGCGCCAGCGGGCAGGAGTGGTGCGACCCGACGGTGCTGCGGCGGCTGCGGCGCCGCTCGCTGGCCGCGCTGCGCCAGGAGGTGGAGCCGGTGGCGCCCCGCGCGCTGGCCGCGTTCCTCCCCCGCTGGCAGCATGTCGGGCCGGCCGTCGGCCGGGGCGAGCTGCGCGGCCTGGACGGACTGGTGCGCGCCGTCGAGCAGTTGCAGGGCTCGGCCGTGCCCGCCTCGGCGCTGGAGCGGCTGGTGCTGCCGGCCCGGGTGACGGGCTACACGCCCCAGTTGCTCGACGAGTTGACGGCCTCGGGCGAGGTGGTGTGGGCGGGCGCCGGCGCGCTGCCCGGCAAGGATGGCTGGATCTCGCTCTTCCCCGCCGACTCCGCTCCGCTGCTGCTCCCGCCGCCGCTGCCGCTGGAGTTGGGCGAGACGCACCGCGCGGTGCTGGCCGCCCTGGCAGGCGGGTACGGGCTGTTCTTCCGCCAGATCGCCGACCAGGTCGCGGCGGCCGGCGTCGAGGTCGGCGAGGCCGCCCTTGCCGACGCCGTCTGGGAGTTGGCCTGGTCGGGCCGGCTCACCAACGACACCCTCGGCCCGCTGCGCGCCCTGCTGGGCTCGGGCCGCACGGCCGGCGCCACGGCGCACCGCGCCCGCCGCGCCACCCCGCGCGGCCGCTATGGCGCGCTCGCCGTCGCCACCGGCGGCGCCACCCGCCCCGCCTCGCGCAACGGCCCCCCGACGGTCGCCGGCCGCTGGTCGCTGCTCCCCGAGCGGGTCGAGGACCCGACGCTGCGCGCCCACGCCCTGGCCCGCACCCTGCTGGACCGGCACGGCGTCGTCACCAGGGGCGCGGTCGGCGCGGAGGGCGTGGCCGGCGGATTCTCCGCCGTGTACCGGGTGTTGTCGGTCTTCGAGGAGAACGGGCAGGCCAGGCGCGGCTATGTGGTGGAGGGGCTGGGCGCGGCCCAGTTCGCGATGGACGGCGCGGTGGACCGGCTACGGGCGGTCGGCTCGGCCACCGAGCGGCCCTCCGGCGGCCCGGCGGCGCCCCGGGTGGCGCTGTTGGCGGCGGCCGACCCGGCCAACGCCTATGGCGCGGCCCTGCCCTGGCCCGAGCCGCCGCAGGGCGCCCGCCACAAGCCGGGCCGCAAGGCCGGCGCCCTGGTGGTGCTGGTGGACGGCGCGCTCACGCTCTATGTGGAGCGCGGCGGGCGGACGTTGCTGGCCTGGCCGGCCGACGAGGGCACGGCCAGCGAGGAGGAGTGGCTTCACCAGGCGCTGCGCCCGGCCACGGAGGCCCTGGCCCAGGCGGTGCGCTCGGGGGCGTTGGGCACGCTCACGGTGGAGAGGATCAACGGGCAGCAGGCGCTGACGGATCTGGCCTGGACGGGCCTGTTGGAGGGCGCTGGCTTCCACGCGACGCCGCGTGGCCTGCGGCTGCGCCCCTGAGGGGCGTTGGCGCCCGCGAACGGGCGCGCACGCGCGCGGCCGCGCCGGCCCGCACAGCGGGCGGCCGGGCGCGCTCCGGCCGAGGGCGTGCCGCCGCGATGGTTCAGGCGGCGACCACGTCCACGGCCTCGGCCGGAGCCTTGATCGTGACGCGCTCTTCGGGACGGTGGGTGACGGTGGAAACACGCACGGGGTTCAGCATCGGACGCATCGGGGGCACCGTGTCACTCGCGGCGGACTGGGCCAGCTCGGCGAGGGACAGCTCATCGCTGACCTCGCGCATCAGCTCCGACATCCGCAGTTCGAGAGCATCGCAGATGGCGGCCAGCAGCTCGGAGGAAGCCTCCTTCTGTCCCCGCTCCACCTCGGAGAGATATCCGAGGGAGACGCGGGCGGAAGAGGACACTTCGCGCAGGGTGCGGCCCTGACGTTGGCGCTGCCGACGCAGCACGTCACCCAACAGGCGACGGAGCAGGATCATCGGTGGCTCCCTCCTCGGACCGTTGGCCTCGCTAGCTTCATGCCCCACCGTACCGCCTCGGACTCCCCCCGCGCGGGGAGCGATGTCTTGTTCACTCAGGGCTGCAAACATCCATCCTCTCCGTTCTGTTCCGTATCCTGACCCGCTCGGAAGTCCGCGTGCAGCAGCTCGTTGCGCAACAGGGCGAGCACAGCGCGTACGCTGCCGGCGCGAATCGCGGCCCGGTCACCCCGCAGACTCAACCGCTGAGCCACGACTCCCCCCTCACCGGGCGCCGAAACCGCGACATGGACCGTGCCCACCGGCATCCCGTCCTGCGGCTCTGGGCCTGCGACCCCGGTGGTCGCGATGCCCCAGTCTGCGCCCAACAGCCGCCGCGCGCCCACCGCGAGCTGCCGCGCCACCTCCGCGTCCACCGCGCCCCGTTCGGCCAGCAGCGCGCCGCTGACGCCGAGCACCTCCCGCTTGACCTCGGTGGCATAGGCGGTGATCGCACCCCGGAACGCCCGGGAGGCGCCCGGCACATCCGTGATCGCGGCGGCCACCAGGCCGCCGGTCAGCGACTCGGCGACGGCAAGGGTCTGGCCGCGCCCCACCAGGATGCCCAGCACCTGGGACTCCACGGGGGGCTCGTCGGCCCGCGCGCTACCGCCCATCGGACCGCTCCCTGGCCAGCCCCCGGCGCCGCAGGACGACCGCCTGCCGCACGTAGTCGAGGCCCGTCGCCACCGTCAGCACCACGGCCAGCGCCATCGCCCACCAGCGGAGCGTGGCCAGCGGGCCGGTCAGCGCCAGTATGTACATCCCGACGGCGATGCCCTGGGCCAGCGTCTTGAGCTTCCCGCCGCGACTGGCGGGGATCACCCCGTGCCGGATCACCCAGAACCGCATCAGCGTGATCCCCAACTCCCGCGCCAGGATGGTGGCCGTGACCCACCAGGGGAGGTCGCCCAGCAGCGAGAGGCAGATCAACGCGGCGCCCATGATCGCCTTGTCGGCGATCGGGTCGGCGATCTTGCCGAAGTCCGTGACCAGGTTGTGCCGTCGGGCCAACTCCCCGTCGAACAGGTCGGTGATCATGGCGACGGTGAACGCCGCCCACGCCAACGAGCGCCAGCCCGGGTCGTGCCCGCCGTCGGCGAACATCAACAGCACGAAGCCCGGCACCAGCAGCAGCCGCACCATGGTCAGGATGTTGGCGATGTTCCACAGCGCGGGTGCGGCGGAGCGTTCCCGATCCGCCGTCCGGCCTCTGCCGGCGGCCGAGGCCGGCGTGGATGTCACCTTCCCGCCCCCGGGCCGCCGCCGTCGGCGACCGGCGTGATCTCGGCGATCAGGTCGACCCCCTGGGAGCCCACGATCCGGGCCGGCACCAACTGGCCGACGGCCGGCCGCTCTTCGCCCTTGCCGACGAGCAGGATCTGGCCGTCGGTCTCCGGGGCCTGGTGCGCCCCGCGCCCCACCGCGACGACCTCGCCGGTGGCGCCGGACACGTCCGTCTCCTCGTCGACGCCCAGCGACTCGACCAACACCGAGGCGTCCTCGCCGAGCCGCTCCTCGGCTCGCTGCGCGATCAGCTCGTCGGCCAGCTCCGAGACGCGGGCCAGCCGCTCGGCGACCACCTCGGGCGGCAGCTTCTCGGCGAACCCGGCCGCCTCCGTGCCCTCCTCGTCCGAGTACCCGAAGACGCCTATGGCGTCCAGCCTGGCGCCGGTGAGGAAGCGTTCCAGCTCGGCGAGGTCGGCCTCGGACTCGCCGGGGAAGCCGACGATGAAGTTGGACCGCACGCCGGCCTGCGGGGCCTTGCCCCTGATGGTGGCCAGCAGCTCCAGGAAGCGGTCGGTGTCCCCGAAGCGCCGCATGGCGCGCAGCACCTCGGGCGCGGAGTGCTGGAAGGAGAGGTCGAAGTAGGGCGCGACCTTCTCCGTGCCGGTCAGCACGTCGATCAGCCCGGGCCGCATCTCGGCCGGCTGGAGGTAGCTGACCCTGATCCGCTCCAGCCCGTCCACGGCGGCCAGCTCGGGCAGCAGCGACTCCAGCAGCCGGATGTCGCCCAGGTCCTTGCCGTAGGAGGTGTTGTTCTCGGAGACCAGCATGATCTCCTTCACGCCCTGCTCGGCGAGCCAGCGCGCCTCGTTCAGCACGTCCGAGGGGCGGCGGGAGATGAACGAGCCGCGGAACGACGGAATCGCGCAGAACGTGCAGCGGCGGTCGCAGCCCGAGGCCAGCTTGACGGAGGCGACGGGGCTGGAGTCCAGCCGGCGCCGCAGGGGGGCGCGCGGCCCGGAGGCGGGCGCCAGGCCCTCGGGCAGGTCGGCGATCGCGCCGTGCCCGGGCAGGGCGACCTCGGTACCCTGGCGCTCGGCCGGGCTGATCGGCAGCAGCTTCCGCCGGTCGCGCGGCACGTGCGGGGCGTGCGAGCCGCCCGAGAGGATCGTGTTGAGCCGTTCGGAGATGTCCGCGTAGTCGTCGAAGCCGAGCACCGCGTCCGCCTCGGGCAGCGCCTCGGCCAGCTCCTTGCCGTACCGCTCGGCCATGCAGCCGACCGCGACCACGGCCTGGGTCCGCCCCCCGGTGCCCTTCAGCTCGTTGGCCTCCAGCAGGGCGTCGACGGAGTCCTTCTTGGCGGCGTCCACGAAGCCGCAGGTGTTGACGACGGCGACCTCGGCGTCGGCGGCGTCGTCCACCAGGTCCCAGCCGTCGGCGGCCAGCCGGCCCGCCAGCTCTTCGGAATCCACCTCGTTACGGGCGCATCCAAGGGTGACCAGGGCAACGGTACGGCGTTCGGACATGCCAACAAGCCTACTTCGTTCCCGGCGGCCCGCCCGTCGCGGGCCGCCCCGCTCAGCCCTCCTCGGGGTCCCCCACGGTGTAGCTGAGGCGCTGCACCTGGCCCGGCTCGAAAACGTCCTCGATCTCGCGCCCGTTGACGTGCAGCTTGACGGCACCGGCGTTGCCCAGCACCAGGTCGATCCGCTCGTCGTCGGTGTACGTCTCCGAGTCGCCGTCCTCCAGGTTCCCCTCGAAGAGCAGCCGGCCGTTGCTGTCCTTGACCGAGATCCAGCTGGTGCCCTCCATGGTGAGGCGCACGGTGACCTTGTCGGCCGGCACCCCCGCCACGGCGCTCTCGGTGGGCGCATCGGGCTCGGTGGTGGGCGTCTCGGGGCCCCGCCGCTCCGGCCCGTCGCCGCCCGGGGAGTCCGCGCCGGGCGTCTCGGTGCGCTCGGCCACCGAGCCGCCGCCCTCCTCGTCGCCCGCGCTGAAGAACGTGAAGCCGACGAAGCCGATCACCACGACGATCGCGGCGACCATGGCGGCGGTCCAGTTGGGGCGGCGCGGCTCGGGGCGGATGCGCTCCGCCTCGAAGAGCGGGCCGCTGGGCAACGACTCGTCGTGGTGGCCCTGCTGGGCGTTGTACAGCTCGATCAGCTCGGCCGGTTCGAGGCCGACCGCCCTGGCCAGGGTCCTGACATGACCGCGCGCGTAGACGTCGCCACCGCAGCGGGAGAAGTCGTCCGCCTCGATGGCCTGAACGATCGGAACGCGCACGCGTGTGGCCGAACTGACCTCATCCACGGTCAGTTTCGCATCGATGCGCGCCTGCTGGAGGGTACGACCGACAGAAGGCCGGTCCTTGGCTTTCTCGTTGCCGTTGGACACGGGGGCGCCTTTCGAGCGTGAAGCCACCTGCTGTGCTTATCAGTCTAGGGGTGCCGGAAAAGGAACGGGCAACCGGGCGGGCGACTTCTGTCCGCCAACGGGATGGCGTTCCCCGCGTCCGACCGCCCGGAAGACGCCCTCCCGTCGCGGTCGGACCCGTCGGGCCCTACGCTGCTACTCCCCACGAATCAGCGCGAGCACACCATCCAGCTCGTCGGGTTTGATCAGCACGTCCCTGGCCTTGGAACCCTCGCTGGGGCCCACCACGCCCCGGGACTCCATGAGGTCCATCAGCCGCCCCGCCTTGGCGAAGCCGACCCGCAGCTTGCGCTGCAACATGGATGTGGAGCCGAACTGCGTGGAGACCACCAGTTCGGCGGCCTGGCACAGCAGATCGAGGTCGTCGCCGATCTCCTCGTCGATCTCCTTCTTCTGCCGGCTGCCGACCGTCACGTCGTCCCGGAACCGGGGCGCCATCTGCGCCTTGCAGTGCTCGACGATCTGGGCGACCTCCTCCTCCGTGACGAAGGCGCCCTGCATCCGCGTCGGCTTGTTGGCGCCCATCGGCAGGAACAGGGCGTCGCCCTTGCCGATCAGCTTCTCCGCGCCCTGCTGGTCGAGGATGACCCGGCTGTCCGCCAACGACGAGGTGGCGAAGGCGAGTCGGGACGGGACGTTGGCCTTGATCAGCCCGGTCACCACGTCCACGCTCGGCCGCTGGGTGGCCAGCACCAGGTGGATGCCGGCGGCCCTGGCGAGCTGGGTGATGCGGACGATGGCGTCCTCCACGTCGCGCGGCGCCACCATCATCAGGTCGGCCAGCTCGTCGACGATCACCAACAGGTAGGGGTAGGGCGTCAGTTCACGTTCGCTGCCCTCCGGCACCGTCAACTTCCCCGCGCGCACGGCCGCGTTGAAGTCGTCGATGTGGCGGTAGCCGAACGCGGCCAGGTCGTCGTAGCGCAGGTCCATCTCGCGCACCACCCACTGGAGCGCCTCGGCGGCCCGCTTGGGGTTGGTGATGATGGGCGTGATCAGGTGCGGGATGCCCTCGTAGGCGGTCAGCTCCACCCGCTTCGGGTCGACCAGAACCAGCCGCACCTCCTCCGGAGTCGACCGCATCATGATCGAGGTGATCAGGCAGTTGACGCAGGACGACTTGCCGGAGCCGGTGGCGCCGGCCACCAGCAGGTGCGGCATCCGCGCCAGGTCCGCCGTCACATAGCCGCCCTCGACGTCCTTGCCGAGCCCCACCAGCAGCGGGCGCCCGTCGCTCATCGCGTCGGTGGTGCGCAGCACGTCGCCCAGGTTGACCATCTCGCGGTCGCTGTTGGGGATCTCGATGCCGACCGCCGACTTCCCCGGGATCGGGCTGATGATCCGCACGTCCGGGCTGGCCACCGCGTAGGCGATGTTCTTGGTCAGCGCGGTGATCTTCTCCACCTTGACGGCGGGACCCAGCGACACCTCGTAGCGGGTGACCGTCGGGCCCCGGGTGAAGCCGGTGACCCGGGCGTCCACCTTGAACTCGCCGAAGACGGTGGTCAACGACTCCACCACGGCGTCGTTGGCGGCGCTGCGGGTCCGGCCGGGACCGCCCCGGGTCAGCAGCTCGACGGACGGCAGGGCGTAGCTGATGTCCCCGGCCAGCTGGAGCTGCTCGGCCCGGGGCGGCAGCGGTTCGCTCGGATCGGGCGCCGGCTTCGTCAGGTCGGGGACCGTGCCGGCCGGCCCGGCGGTGTCCTGTGTGGCCCGCTCAACGCCCGGGCCCGCGACGCCCGTTGCCGGGTGGCCCGTCGACTCCTCCGCGTCGGGCGGCGTCGCCCGGGTGGCCCGGCGGCGCTCGTTGGCCGAGATCCGGCTGCTGATGTCGGCCACCACCGGCGAGGGCTGCACCCCGTGCAGCACCGCCCCGTCCAGCGAGGCGGCGGCAGCGGCCGCCACGTCCACCGGGTCGGCGCCCGCCGGCTGCCGGCGCGCGCCCCGGCGCGCACGGCGCGCCTCCAGCGCGCGCCGCTCCGCCGCCTCCCCGCTGAGCCCGGTGGCCGGCGCGCCCTGGCCGACCGCCCAGTCCGTCTCGTCGGGCTCGGGACCGTCGTCCCACTCGTCGTCCGGGTCGGGCCGCCGCCGGCCGCGCGGCCGGCGCTCCAGCGCCTCGTCCGCGATGCCGTCGTGCGCCCGCCGCTCCGGCTCCTCCAACAGCCCGAGCCGGGTCAGGCCCTGCCGCAGCCGGCGCGGGATCGCGTTCACCGGCGTCGCGGTCACCACCAGCAGCCCGAAGACCGTCAGCAGCGTCAACAGCGCCATCGCCAGCGGCTCGCCCATCGCCAGGATCAGCGGCCGGGAGGCGGCCCAGCCGATGTGCCCGCCGGTGTCGCGCAGCGCCTGCGTGCCCTCGCTGCGCCCGGGCGCCCCGGTGAAGACGTGGACCAGGCCCAGCACGCCGACCAGCAGCGCCGTCAGCCCGATGACGATCCGCCCGTTGGCCTCCTGCCGCTCGGGATGCACGAACAGCCGCACCGCGACAAAGCCGAGCAACACCGGGAAGACCAGGTCGAGCCGGCCCAGCGCCCCGGTGATCAGCATGGTGACCAGGTCGCCGACCGGGCCCTGGAGGTTGGACCAGGTGCCGGCGGCCGCCACCAGCGCCAGGCCCAGCAGCAGCAGCGCCACCCCGTCCTTGCGGTGCGCGGGGTCCAGGCCCTTGGCGCCGCGCCCTATGCCGCGGAGCAGGGCGCCGAGCGGGCGGGCCAGGCCGAGCCAGAGGCCGCGCCCCAGGCGCAGCGCGAGATTCTTCGGGGGGGCCTTCTTGGCCGGCGGCTTCCTGGCGGGCGCGCGTTTCGCGGCGGGCTTCGCCGCCGGTTTCGCCGAGGACTTCTTCGCCGGCGCCTTCTTGGCGGGCGCCGACTTCCGGGCTCCCGTGCCGCGCGCGCCGGCGGAGCCCTTGCCGGACGTGGATGGGGCCATGAGGGTGAGGCTACCGGGGTCTGGGAGCCGGGGCACGGAACACGTGCCCCGAACACCCCGGGCGTATGGCCGCCGCGCGGCGACGCGGCGTCAACCCTGCCGGGACTCCACGGACTTCGGCTCGCTGGCCCCCGGCTGGAGGGCGTCCAGCGCGCGCCGCAGCCCGGACAGCTTGCGTTCCAGATGGGCCGCGGTGGAGACGGCGGCGCCGCCACCCGACTCCGCCAACTCCTTGGACAGCGCCTCGGCCTGCTCCTCGGCGGCCGCCAGCCGGGCGGACAGCTCGGGCAGCAGCCCGCCCGCGCTCTGCTCGCCCTCGCCGTGGGCGTGCCCGGCCTCCAACTCCCTGCGCAACAGCATCGCCTGCTCGTGCAACTGCACGTTCTTCATGTGCAGGTCGACGAAGACCGAGACCTTGGCGCGCAGCACCCAGGGGTCGAACGGCTTGGAGATGTAGTCGACCGCGCCCGCCGCGTAGCCACGGAACGTGTGGTGCGGGCCGTGGTTGATCGCCGTGAGAAAGATGATGGGAATGTCGCGCGTCCGCTCACGGCGCTTGATGTGGGCCGCGGTCTCGAAGCCGTCCATCCCCGGCATCTGGACATCCAACAGGATGACCGCGAAGTCCTCTGTGAGCAGCGCCTTGAGCGCTTCCTCCCCTGACGACGCCCGGACCAGTGTCTGATCGAGCGCTGAAAGGATCGCCTCCAGCGCAAGCAGATTCTCGGGCCGGTCATCGACCAGGAGGATCTTGGCCTTCTGCACCATGGCCCGTCCTCCTCGCCCCTGCGGCACCGTGAGGCACCGCCATCGTGGACGGCACCCTCACGCCGTCCGGTCCTGTGCCGGACATGTTGACATCACCACTGGCGCTGGTGCCAGCAAGCCCGGTACGTCGCCCCAAACGTGCGACATCATCGGGAACCCCCGCGACTCACACGAGAGGCTGACAACGCTCCGGCTGCGACTCGACCGTACCGGCAATATCCCTTCGCCCGTCCAGCGGCCAGCACCACAGGGCACCGGGTGATCAGCGCATCGCGCTGCGTCACGATAACACGCCCCCAGAAGCCCCGGCGAACCAACCACATCCAACGGGAAAACGGTTGCTCCCCCCGGATGGTTCCACATCCGGGAGGAGCGTGACAGATCATTCCGCGTCGCGCTTGTGCACCCAACGACCCATCACGGAGAAGAGTTCGGCGACGTCCACCGGCTTGGTCACATACGCCGAGGCGCCCGCCTCGATGGTCTTCTCCAGATCGCCCTTCATCGCCTTGGCCGTCAGCGCGATGATCGGCAGGTCCGCGAACTGCGGCATCCGCCGGATCGCCTCCGTCGTCGCGTAGCCGTCCATCTCCGGCATCATGATGTCCATCAGGACCAGCATCACGTCCTCGTTGGACTCCAACACCTCGATGCCCTCACGCCCGTTCTCCGCGTAGAGCACCCGGATGCCGCTGTGCTCCAGCACGCTCGTCAACGCGAAGACGTTGCGCACGTCGTCGTCGACGATCAGCACCTTCCGCCCCTCGAAGTCCCGCTGGTAGTGCGGCACTTCCTCCGCCTCGGCGACCGGCTCGACCACCGGCTCCGGCGCCCGCTCGCCGCCGAGGCCGTTGCTGGGCTCCTGGTAGCGCTCCCGGTCCCGGTGCCGCCTCGTCAGCGAGGCGGCGGCCTGCTCCGCCGCGGCCGACGCCCGCCGGCGCTGCGCCTCGCCGTCCTCCCGGTCCTGCGATGCGGCCGGCCGCGCCCCGTTCGCCCGCCCCTCGGCGCCCTCCGGCGCACCCGAGGGCGGCGCGCCGTCCTGCTCCTCCTCGGGCGCCGCCAGCAGCGCCCTGATGCGGCTCTTGGGCCGGGGCGGCAGCACCGTCCCCTCGGACGCCCCCTGCCCCGCCGCCAACTGCCCGTACCCGGGCGGCGGAAGCTCCGCCGGCTGAAGCGGCAGGAACAGCGTGAACGTCGACCCGCGCCCCGGCTCGCTCGCCGCGTGGATCTCGCCACCCAGCAGCCGCGCGATCTCCCGGCTGATGGACAGCCCGAGACCCGTCCCGCCGTACTTGCGGCTGGTGGTGCCGTCGGCCTGCTTGAACGCCTCGAAGATCACCCGCATCTTGCTGGCGGCGATCCCGATCCCGGTGTCCGAGACCGCGAACGCGATCAGCGGCGCGTCCGCCGAGAGCACCGAGCCGTTCTCCAGCATCTGCTCCCTGATCAGGTCCGGGACCTCGCTGCCCGCCGGCCGGATCACCAGCTCCACGGAGCCGGTCTCCGTGAACTTCACCGCGTTCGACAGCAGGTTCCGCAGCACCTGCAACAGCCGCTGCTCGTCCGTGTTCAACGTGGCCGGCAGCTCCGGCGAGACCCGCACCGAGAACTCCAGGCTCTTCTCCGCCGTCAACGGCCGGAACGACGCCTCGATGTAGTCCACCAGCTGCACCAGCGCGATCCTGGTCGGGCTCACGTCCATCTTGCCCGCCTCGACCTTCGACAGGTCCAGGATGTCGTTGATCAGCTGCAACAGGTCCGAGCCCGCGCCGTGGATCGTCTCGGCGAACTCCACCTGCTTCGGCGACAGGTTGCCCTCCGCGTTGTCCGCCAGCAGCTTGGCCAGGATCAACAGCGAGTTCAACGGCGTGCGCAGCTCGTGCGACATGTTCGCCAGGAACTCCGACTTGTACCGCATCGAGACCGCCAACTGCTCGGCCCGCTCCTGGAGTCCGCGCCTGGCCTCCTCGATCTGGAAGTTCTTCACCTCGATGTTGCGGTTGGTCTCGGCCAGCAGGTCGGCCTTGTGCTTCAGCTCCGCGTTGGACTCCTGGAGCGCCTTCCGCTGCCGCTCCAGCTCGCCCGACCGCTCCTGGAGCTGCTCCGCCAGCTCCTGCGACTGCTCCAGCAGCATCTCGGTGCGCGTGTTGACGCTGATGGTGTTCACGCTCGTCGCGATCATCTCGGCCATCTGGCTCAGGAAGTCGCGCTCGATCTGGGTGAACGGCTTGAACGACGCCAGCTCCAGCACGCCCAGCACCCGGCTCTCGAAGAGCACCGGCAGCACGATCGCGTTCACCGGTGGCGCCTCGCCGAGCCCCGAGGAGATCTTCAGATAGCCGGGCGGCGTCGGCCCCACCTCGATGGGCCGCCGTTCCTCGGCCGCCGTGCCGATCAACGACTCCCCCGGCCCGAACGACATCGCCTGGCTGCCCGCCGCGTACCCGTAGGAACCGATCATCCGCAGCTCGTAGTCGCCGCCCTCGCCGGGACCCGCGACCACGTCCCGGTCCCCGTCGGCCGGCACCGCCAGGAAGAACGCGCCGTGCTGCGCCGTCACCGCCGGCGCCAGCTCGCTCATGATCAGCCGCGCCACGTCCTTCAGATCCCGCCGCCCCTGCATCAGCGCCGAGATCCGCGCCAGGTTGCTCTTCAACCAGTCCTGCTCCTTGTTGGCCAGCGTGGCCTCCCGCAGGTTGCTGATCATGGTGTTGACGTTCTCCTGCACCACCAGGATCTCGCCGGCCGCGTCGGTGTCGATCCGCACGCTGTGGTCGCCCCTGGTCACGAACGTCGCGACCCGCGCGATGCCGCGCACCTGACGGGTCAGGTTCCCCGCCATCTCGTTCACCGAGTCGGTCAGGTCCTTCCAGGTGCCCGCCACCCCCGGCACCCGCGCCTGGCCGCCCAGCTGCCCCTCCGTGCCCACCTCGCGGGCCACCTTGGTGACCTGCTCCGCGAAGAGCGACAGCTGGTCCACCATCGTGTTGAGGGTGTCCTTCAGCTCCAGGATCTCGCCCCGGGCGTCGATGTCGATCTTCTTCGTCAGATCGCCCTTGGCGATGGCCGTCGTCACCTGGGTGATGTTGCGCACCTGCCCGGTGAGGTTGGAGGCCATCGAGTTGACCGACTCCGTCAGGTCCCGCCAGGTCCCCGAGACGCCCGGCACCTGCGCCTGACCGCCCAGCCGCCCCTCGGTCCCGACCTCGCGCGCCACCCGCGTCACCTCGGCGGCGAACGACGACAGCGTGGTCACCATCCGGTTGACCGTGTCGGCGAGCTGCGCCACCTCGCCGCTGGCCTGCACCGTGACCTTCTTCGACAGGTCGCCGTTGGCCACCGCCGTGGCGACCTCCGAGATGTTGCGCACCTGGCTGGTCAGGTTCCTGGCCATCAGGTTCACGTTGTTCGTCAGGTCCTTCCACGTCCCCGACACCCCGCGCACCTGCGCCTGGCCGCCCAACTGCCCCTCGGTGCCCACCTCGCGCGCCACCCGGGTGACCTGCTCGGCGAACGACGACAGCTGGTCGACCATGGTGTTCACCGTGGTCACCAGCTCCAGGATCTCGCCCCGCGCGTCCACCGTGATCTTCTTGGTCAGATCACCCCTGGCGACCGCCGTGGTCACCTCGGCGATGTTCCGCACCTGCGAGGTCAGGTTGTTCGCCATGCTGTTGACGGACTGGGTCAGGTCCTTCCACGTGCCCGAGACGCCGTCCACCCGCGCCTGGCCGCCCAACCGCCCCTCGGTGCCCACCTCGACGGCCACCCGCGTCACCTGCTCCGCGAAGGACGACAGCTGGTCCACCATCGTGTTCAACGTGTCCTTCAACTCCAGGATCTCGCCCTGGGCGTCCACGGTGATCTTCTGCGACAGGTCGCCCCTGGCCACCGCCGTGGCAACGCCGGCGATGTTCCGCACCTGGTCGGTCAGGTTCGACGCCATGCCATTGACCGAGTCGGTCAGATCCCGCCAGACCCCGGCCACACCCGGAACCTGCGCCTGCCCGCCGAGCCGCCCCTCGGTGCCCACGTCCCTGGCCACCCGGGTCACCTGGTCGGCGAAGAGCGAGAGCTGGTCCACCATCCGGTTCACGGTGTTCTTGAGTTCGAGGATCTCGCCGCGCGCGTCCACCTCGATCTTCTGCGACAGATCACCCCTGGCCACCGCCGTGGTCACCTGCGCGATGTTCCGCACCTGATCCGTCAGGTTGTCGGCCATCTGGTTAACGGAGTTGGTCAGGTCCTTCCAGGTCCCCGACACCCCGTCCACCTGGGCCTGGCCCCCCAGCCGCCCCTCGATCCCCACCTCGGTCGAGACCCGCGTCACCTGCTCCGCGAACGAGGACAGCTGGTCCACCATCCGGTTCACGGTGTTCTTCAACTCCAGCATCTCGCCGGAGACATCAACCGTCACCTTCTGCGACAGGTCGCCGTTGGCCACCGCCGTCGTCACCTGCGCGATGTTCCGCACCTGCCCGGTGAGGTTGCGGAACGCCGTGTTGACCGAGTCCGTCAGGTCCTTCCAGGCACCCGCCACCCCCAACACCGATGCCTGCCCGCCCAGCGCGCCCTCGTCGCCGATCTCCCGCGCCACCCGGGTGACCTGCGACTGGAACGACGACAGCTGGTCCACCATCGTGTTCACGGTGTTCTTCAACTCCAGCATCTCGCCGGAGACATCAACCGTCACCTGCTGCGACAGGTCGCCGTTGGCCACCGCCGTCGTCACCTGCGCGATGTCCCGCACCTGATCCGTCAGATTCCGGAACGCCATGTTGACCGAGTCGGTCAACTCCTTCCAACGCCCCGAGACGCCCGGCACCTTCGCCTGGCTCCCCAACATCCCCTGCGTGCCGATCTGCACGGCCGCCGTCGTCACCTCGTCGGCGAAGCCGCGCAGCGTCTCCGTCATCCCGTTGATGGTCTCCGCCAGCTGGGCCACCTCGCCCCGCGCGTTCACCATCACCCGCTGCGAGAGGTCCCCCTCCGCCACCGCCGTGGTCACCCGGGCGATCTCCCGCACCTGGTCCGTGAGGTTCCCCGCCATCAGGTTCACCGAGTCCGTCAGGTCCTTCCAGACCCCCGAGACCCCGTCCACCCGCGCCTGACCGCCCAACTGCCCCTCGGTGCCCACCTCGCGGGCCACCCGCGTCACCTCGGACTGGAACGAGGACAGCTGGTCCACCATCGTGTTGACGGTGTTCTTCAACTCCTGCATCTCGCCGGCCACATGCACCGTGACCTTGCGCCCCAGGTCACCGTCGGCCACCGCCTTGGTCACCATCGAGATGTCCCGCACCTGCGCCGTCAACCGGCTCGCCATGGTGTTGACGGAGTCCGTCAGGTCCTTCCAGGTCCCCGAGACCCCCGGCACCCGTGCCTGACCACCCAGCTTGCCCTCGGTGCCCACCTCGCTGGCGACCCGCGTCACCTCGTCCGTGAACCCCGACAGCTGGTCCACCAGCCCGTTGACCGTCCGCCCCACCTTCAGGAACTCGCCCCGCAGCGGCCGGCCGACCCCCGAGTCCGACTGCGCCCGCAGGTCCATCCGCTGCCGCAGATCGCCCTCGGCCACCGCCGTCAACACCCGGCCCACCTCGGACACCGGGCGCACCAGGTCCTCCACCAGGTCGTTGGCGTCGTCGATCGCCTTGCCCCACGCCCCCTCGCAGAGCCCGGTCTCCATCCGCTCCGAGAGCTTCCCCTCCCGACCCACCACCCGACGCACCCGCGCCAGCTGGCCGGTGAGCTGGAGACCACGCTCGGCAACCTCGTTGTACACGGCGGCGATCTCCGCCATCGGCCCCTCGCCGGTGACCGTCAGCCGTTTCCGCAGGTGACCGTCCCGCATGGACTCCAGGGCCGAGAGCAGCCGGTTCAGCGCGGCGGCGTCCACCTCGACGGTGGCACCCGGCCGGGGCTTCACCGCCCGGCCTCGCCGCTGACCTCGCGACACTGCTCCGTCAGACACCACTGTGTCCCTCCCACGGGGGTCGATCAATTCGCCCGGCACCTCACATCGAGCCCTCCCAGTGTTTCACTCCGGAAGGACCGGGCGATAACAGTTCGGCAGCATCGCACACGACCGATTTCCCGGTCAGGGGGAATTCGAGGATGCACCGTCCGCCAAGCCGCCGGACGTCAGTAACCTGGGCACCCGAGCAGCCCACGGCACCGCATCGTGCCGAGAACGACCATTGGGGGAGTGACGTGATCACCGCGCGCGCAGCGGCCACCTTCGAGCCGGTTGGACGCTCGGTCGCGACCGCGCGGGGTTTCGTCCGCGACACCCTCCAGGGATGGGGCCTGGCCGAGCTGATCGAGGACGCCGTCGTCCTCACCAGCGAGCTGGTCACCAACGCCGTGGTGCACGCCGGCACCTCGGCCGAGGTGCGGTGTCTGCGCGACGAACGGGGCGTCCGCGTCGAGGTCGTCGACCGCCACCCGGAACGCGAACTCCCGCTCGCCGAGGTCACCCGGGGCCGCGTCGACCTCAACAGCGAGGGCGGCCGGGGCCTGATGCTCTGCGCCGCGCTCGCCAGCCGCTGGGGCGTCGACTACACCACCACCGACAAGTGCGTCTGGTTCCGCCTCGACCAGCAGACCGTGCCCGTCGGCACCCGCACCGCAGGCCCCGTCCTGCCGGCCGAGTCCCTGCCGGTCACCGACGCCCGGGTCCGCGTCGCCGTCGTCGAGGTCGACCGCACCGACGCCATCACCAGCTGGAACGATGACGCCCAGCAGCTCTTCGGCTACGCGGCCGAGCAGGTCGTGGGCAAGCCGCTCGCCGACCTCGCCGCCTGGCCCCAGACCCCCGGCACCGGCACCGGCATCGCCGAGGCCCTGCTCCTCTCCCGCTGGGAGGGCAGTTACGGCGTCCGCGACTCCCAGGGCCGCACCGTGCCCGTCTACGCCTGCCACCTGCGCGTCCGCGACGCCAACGGCGAACCGTCCACGGTCTGCCTGATCGTCCGCGACTCCGAGCGCGCCATCCTCCAGAGCCCCGCCCGGCTGCCGGCCCACGGCGGCGGCGCCCACGACCCGCGCGACCGCTCCGGCGACTCCCTGGACGCCCTCATCGGCTCCCCGCCGCCCGACGACCTCGACGGGCTGCTCCAGCGCACCGTGGAACGCGCCCGCGACATGCTCGACGGCGACGCCGCGTTCCTGCTGCTCGCCACGGACGACGAGACCGAGCTTGAGGTCCGCGCCACCACCGGGCTGCCCTCCGCCCGCCAGCGCTTCGCCCGCGTCCCCGTCGAGACCGGCAGCGGCCGTTACGGATCGGCCCGGATGCCCTCGGTCCACGAGGACCTGGCCACCACCCCCGGAGCCGTCCCGCTGCTCTCCGGCACCGGGATGCACGCGGTGGTCACCGTGCCGCTGAAGGTCGAGGGCCGCCTCACCGGCTCCCTCGGCGTCGCCTCGGAGACCGCCGGCCGGTACAGCAACGAGGAGGCGCTTCGCCTCCAGTTCGCCGCCGACCGGATCGCGCTGGCCGTGGAGTCCGCCCGCCTCACCGAGCTGGAACGCCTCCGCAGGGGCTCGCTGGCCTTTCTCGTCGAGGCGTCCGAGCTGCTCGCCGGCACCCTGGACCGCAACCAGACGCTCGCGCTGATGGCCCAGATGACCGTGCCCACGCTGGCCACCTGGTGCGCCGTCTACACGATCCCCGAGCCGGGCTCCGAGCCCACCCTCTCCTACGTGCTGCACGAGGACGAGGAACGCATCGACGGGATCAAGGCCCTGTTGGAGCGCGTCGAGCCGCCCGCGCCGGATCTCACGCTGGGCGTGCGCCCCTGGAACGCGCCCTCCGACGCGGCGCGCAACACCGCGCTGCGCACCTCCCTGCGCAGCCTCGCGCTGGGCGGGCGCCCGCCATCGGAGACGCCGGGCACCAGCCTGGCCACCGCGTCCGCCGTGGGCGGCGAGACCGTGGTCCTGCCGCTGGTCGCGAGGAACCGAGTGATCGGCCTCCTCGCCCTGGGGAAGCCCACCGACGAACGGTTCCGCCAGGACATCCTCGAACTCGCCGAGGACCTCTCCCGCCGGGCCGCGCTCGCCCTGGACAACGCCCGGCTCTACAGCGAGCGCACGGCTATCAGCCAGTCCTTGCAACGCAGCCTGCTGCCCCCGGAGTTGCCCGCCATCGACGGCGTGGAGGTCGAGGTCATCTACCGCGCGGCCGGCGAGGGCAACGAGGTCGGCGGCGACTTCTACGACGTCTTCCCGATCCGCGAGGGCGTGTACGGCTTCGCCATCGGCGATGTCTGCGGCACGGGCCCGGAGGCCGCCGCCGTGACGGGTCTCGCCCGGCACGCGCTCCGCCTGCTGGCCCGGGAGGGCCTCGGCGGCCCCGCGGTGCTGGAGCGGCTGAACGCGGCGATCCTGGAGGAGGGCCCACGGGCCCGCTTTCTCACCCTGCTCTACGGGGAGTTGTGGCCCCAGCCCTCGGGCGGTGCCCTGCTGAAGATGGTCTGCGCCGGCCATCCCCTCCCGATGCGCCTCCTCCCCGACGGCACCGTCGAGTCGGCGGCCAGCCCCCAGCCCCTGCTGGGCGTGATGGACGACCTGGAGCTGTTCGAGCAGACGGCCACCCTGGACCCGGGCGACGTGCTGCTGTGCGTCACCGACGGGGTGACCGAACGCCGGGAGGGCACCCGGATGTTGGGGGACGACGGCCTGGCCGACGTCCTCAGCAACTGCACCGGCCTGACCGCCGGCGCGGTGGCCGCACGGGTGCTACGCGCCGTCGAGCGCTTCGCCTCTGACGCCCCGTCGGACGACATGGCCATCCTGACCCTGCGCATCCCGGAGTAGGCAGAAAGACGGCCGGACCCGAAAGGGTCCGGCCAAAAAAACAACCCCCGTCTTTCGACGAGGGTTGTTTTATGAGCCCCAAAACGGAATCGAACCGTTGACCTTCTCCTTACCATGGAGACGCTCTGCCGACTGAGCTATTGGGGCGTTATGTCCGGCGGTGTCCTACTCTCCCACACGGTCCCCCATGCAGTACCATCGGCGCTGGAAAGCTTAGCTTCCGGGTTCGGAATGTAACCGGGCGTTTCCTTCCCGCCATGACCACCGGAACCCTAACAGGGCACCCGAGTATCAATCAAGAAATTTCACAGTGGACGCGAGCATCTATGGACAAGCCCTCGGCCTATTAGTACCGGTCAACTCCACCCATCACTAGGCTTCCATCTCCGGCCTATCAACCCTGTCGTCTACAGGGAGCCTTACCCCATCAA